>NZ_JBMDXM010000076.1:0-11114 GCF_048594345.1 Longimicrobium sp. | reverse complement strand
CGCGCCTGAGAGGGTGTCGAGAAACCTCGGTTCTTCGTACGGCAGCGTACGGTCATCCTGAGGGAGTGCCGCGCGGAACCTTCAGGAACACAATAGCTTACGCGCGACCGAAGGACCTTCTCTCCGCCGCCGTGAGGCCAGCTGCGGGGCATGAAGCCAGCCTCACGCTTCTGCCGGCAAGGTCCTTCGGTCGGCGCCAGAGTATTGTGTAGGAGCAGGTTGTGGAGCGGCGCCTCTCCCAGGATGACTGGCACGATTCGAGGTTTCTCAACACCCTCTGAGCCTGAGCGCTGAGGCTGAGCCGCTGAGCACTCTCCCGTCGCGGTCTCGCGCCGGCGCATCCCCGCGCCGGCGGCCGCGGCGGCTGGATCTCCCGCTCCCGCATCCCGTTCCGGCGACATCCTTTCCGCACTCCGATCCTGACGCTCCGCAGGCAACGCATCCTCCCGCAACGGTGGATGGTCGCCTGCGGAATCATCCCATTCTGCCACTGAAAGCCCGTACCGTGCGTCGTTTCCGTTCCCGCGCCGCCGCCTCGCGGATGCGCTCGCCCGTCCTGTTCTTCCGAATCCTGGCGGTGTCGCTGCTGGCCGCGGGGTGCACCGACCGCAGCCCCCTGGGCGCCCCCGCCGGCCCGCAACCCGCGCCGCCGTCCGCGCTGGTGGCGATGTCGTGCACGGTTTCCGTGCGCGCCGGGACGCTGGCGTGCGGGCCCGCGGGCGCCGGGCCGGGCGCATCCGCCGCCATTCTGGGCAACCAGGGGGAGAGCGTGCGGCTGCGGTCCACGGGGATGAACTACGACGGCACCGGCACGTTCCGCATGGACGTGACGGTGGAGAACCTCACCGGCCAGGCGCTGGGCACGGGCGACGGGGGAACGCCTTCGGCGGACGGCGTGCGCGTCTTTCTGCACTCGGGTCCAGTCGCCACCGGCGGCGAGGGGTCCGTGGAGGTGGAGAACGCGGACGGCGAGGGAATCTTCATGGCGCCGGGGCAGAAGTACTTTCAGTACGACGGCATCCTGCCCCCGGGCGATACCAGCGCGGCAAAGGAGTGGCGCTTTACCCTGCCGAATACCGTAACGTCGTTCGGGTTCAGCGTGTACGTGGCGGCGCCGGTACGCGCGGAAGCGGGGTGGATCGCCGTGCGGCCCGTCGCGCCGGCGGTTGCGGTGGGCGACACGCAGCGCGTGGTGGCGACGGTGCGGACGCCCTCCGGCGGCGTGGCGGGGGACGCGGTGGCGTGGACCACCTCGAACCCGTCGGTGGCCACGGTAAACGGGGAGGGGGTGGTGACGGGCGTGTCGGCGGGGACGGCGACCCTCACGGCTACGGGTGCCGGGCGCACGGGGAGTGTGCGGGTGCTGGTGCATCCGCCCACGTCGCCGGCCCTCGCGCCGCCCACGTTCCTGAACGTGCGGGTGGAAGGGGAGTCCGTAACCTCCGGGCAGCCCGCGGAGCTGGTGAAGGTGCGCCTGGAGTACCGCGGCACGGGCGGCTTTTCGCCGTACATCAGCGTCATCGTGCGGCACGCCACGGGCCTTCGCTTCGAGTGCCGGTCGCATACCAACATGGGCTGGGTGGGCGACAACCGCGAGATGTGGTGCGAGACGGGCTTCGCGGACGGGATGGTGGATGGCGCCTGGCAGATCGAGCGGGTGGAGTTCAGCGGGCGGACGATCCTGCACGCGGAGCTGCTGGCGGCCGGTGTGCCGGCGTACATCCACGTCCACACGCCGGACGTGGACCGCGACGGGCCCACGCTGGACTCGCTGGTGATCCACACCGACACCGCCGGGCCCGGAAGCGGGGGCTTTGCGATGAACGTGTGGACGCGCGACCGGATGCACACCAACCGGGCGCACGCGTACATCCGCAGCGCCGGAAACCCGGTCCTGCTGCTGGCGGGGGAAGGCTTGACGCCGGTGGACGGGCGCACGCCCTTTCAGTACCGGGACGGCATTCCGTACTACTACCACAGCGGAACCTTCGTGCTGGACTCGCTGCGGCTGTTCGACCTGAACGGAAACCGGCGGACGGTCACCCGGGCAGAGATGGACGCGCGGGGGTTCAAGACGCAGTTCGAGGTCACCGGCACGCAGGCCGACACCGTGGGGCCCGAGTTCACGGCGTTCTCCATCTCGGCGGATTCGGTGGCGGGGAACGGCGCGGACACGGTGACGGTGATGCTGGCCGCCGAGGAGACGGTGGACGAGAGCGGCGTGCGGCGGCTGGAGGTGCTGTTCGCGCGGACGGACGACCCCACGCAGCAGCGCCGCTGCCTGATGAACGCTCCCAACCGCGAGTCGTACTGGTACCAGGAGATGCACTGCGGGCTGGCGTTTGGCGAGGGTAACGTGGGGACGTGGCGGGTGAGCTACGTTCGCGCGGTGGACTGGATGAACAACGTGAGCATCGCGTATACCGCCGACATGCAGGCCGTCGGGGTGCCCACCGACATCGTCGTCACGGCGCCGTAGCGAAAGCGTGGACGTGGAGGCGGGATCCCGCCGTCTTCGCGTCCGCTTCGGCACGTCTGGTTCCGGGATTCCGGCTCCGCTAAAGACAGGTCTCACACGGAGTTAACGGAGTCAACGGAGGTGGCTCGTGCCGCTTCCCCTGCGCTTGTGGTTCGGCCAGAAGAATGGCCTCACACAGAGTCAGCAGAGTTAACAGAGTGGAGTTTGTCGTGCCATGGAAACACGCCGCCCACCCCGGTTTTCGAGGTGGGCGGCGTGCTTTCCCAGATCGTGCATCAGGTGGCGTGATCGACACTCTCCAGTGCGTTTGCGGACACGATCCACCGATCACCATCCCTCCTGAAAAAACGCGGATGGCCCCCTGCCGCATTCCATCTCCTTCGCGTTCCCTAAATCTCTACAAAAGAGTATGCCGTGTCGACGGTCCCTCCTCCACCCGACACCTGGAATCGGGCGTCGGACCGCACATACGGAAACGGCACGAGCGAACTCTGTTGACTCTGTTAACTCTGTGTGAGGCCAATCATTTGCCGAACCCTGAGCCCAGAGGACCCGGCACGAACGAACTCCGTTGACGCCGTTGACTCCGTGTGAGGCCCATCTTTTTGCGGAGTCGCGACAAAGCTCCCGGCGAGGAATGGGCGTGAACGAGCATCGCCCCCGCCGGCCCGGGTTTCCGGGGATCAGCGGGGGCGATTAGATTGCGGGGCGGATCCGCGCTACAGCTCCGCCTCGGCGATGCCGGCGGAGCCGGGCGTCTTGGCGCGATGCTTGGCTTCGGCCACCCGCTCGCCCAGGTGCTCCAGGCTGGTCCAGCGCGCGGGATCGACGCGGATGACGGCGGCGGAAAGGCGCGTCAGGGCGAACTCGCGCTCCACGCCGGACCGGTCCGCGGCGGTGTACACGCCGGCGCGCACCGCGTCCTTGGGCAGGTGGTGCGGGAGCGCCTGGGAAAAGCGGGCGCGGGCGATGCGGGCCAGCTCGCGCCCGTCTTCCGCCGGGCAGACGAGGACAAAGTCGTCGCCGCCCACGTGGCCCACGAAGGTGTCGGTGCGCCCCTCGGCCGTGGCGGCGATGGAGCGGCCCGCCTCGCGGATGGCCTCGTCGGCCACCGCGAAGCCAAAGCGGTCGGCGAAGGGCTTGAAGTCGTCCAGGTCAAAGTAGACCATGGCGAACGGCGCCCCGTCCGCGCGCCGCCGGTCGATCTCGCGCTCGATGGCCACGCCGCCGGGAAGCCCCGTGGTAGGATTGCGGTCCAGCGCGCGCTGCGCCTGGCGCAGCAGGGCCGTCACGCGGGCCAGCAGCTCGCGCGCGTCGAACGGCTTGGCCAGGTAGTCGTCGGCGCCGGCCTCAAAGCCGCCCAGCCGGTCCTCGATCCGCGATTCGCCGGTGAGGATGAGGACGGGGACGTGCGCCACGCGCGGGTCGTCCTTGATGGTGCGGCAGACGGTGAACCCGTCGGGCGTCCCCATCCGGTAGTCCAGGATCACCAGGTCCGGCGCGGCGCGGCGCACCTCGGCCAGCGCCTCGTGGCCGTTTTCGGCAAGGCGCACCGAGTGCCCGGCGTGCCGAAGCAGCTCGCCGATCATCCGGCGAAGCGCGTCGTCGTCGTCCGCGAAGAGGATTTCGCTCATCCGGCCCCCACCCAACCCGATCGCATCCGTGCCTGCTCTCCGAGTGATGATCCCGCGCCGCATCGGCGCTCTGCTGGCCCTTGCGGCGTTCGTGCCGCTGGCGGCGCAGACCCCGCGTGCCGCCAATGTAGCAGTTTCCCGGCCGTACGCTACTTCCGCGCCCGCGAACGCGCGGCTGGCCGCACGAATCGACTCCATCCTGGCGCGCCCCAACCTGTCCCGGGCCACGTGGGGGATCGAGGTGCGCGACGCCGGGACCGGCCAAACGCTCTACGCGCGCAACGCCACGCGGCCCCTGATCCCCGCCTCCAACCTCAAGCTGATCGTCTCCGCGGCGGCGGCGCACCACCTGGATCCGGACTTTCGCTTCCGCACCAGCCTGTACGCCGCGGGCGCCGTGCGCGACGGCGCGCTGGAGGGCGACCTGGTGCTGTACGGCCGCGGGGACCCCATGATGAGCGCGCGATACTTTCCCACGCGCACGGCGGTGCTGGAGATGCTGGCCGACTCGCTGCTGGCGCGCGGCATCCGCCGTATCTCCGGCGGTGTGGTGGCGGACGAGAGCTGGTTCGACGGCGAGAAGGTGCGCGCCGACTGGGAGGCGTATGACACGCGCTGGTGGTACGCGGCACCGGTAGGGGCGCTGGGGCTGAACGACAACTCCATCGACTTCCGCATCGAGCCGGGCGCGTCCGCCGGCTCCCCCGCGCGCATCACCGGCTCCCCCGCGAGCGGCGCGTGGACGCTGGAGAACGCGTCGCGCACGGTGGCCCGCGGCGGCTCGCACACGTTCGATCTGGAGCGCGGCTCGGCGCCTGGCGCGGTGCGCGCGTACGGGCAGATCCCGCTGGGCACGGGCGTGGACACGGAATCGTTCGCGGTCGACAACCCCGCGCGCTTCACCGGCACCGTCTTTCGCGAGGTGCTGGAGCGCAAGGGGATCGCCGTGGCGCGCGATCCGGTCCGCGTGGTTTCGGCCCCGTCCCAATCCACCGTCGCCACCATGACGCCGATCGTGGAGTGGCGCTCGCCCCCGCTGCCGCAGGCCATCGGCCCGGTGCTGATGAACAGCCAGAACTGGTTCGCCGAACTGCTGGTAAAGACGCTGGGCAAGGAGGTGCGCGGCGAGGGGAGCTGGAGCGCCGGGCTGGCGGTGGAGCGCGAGTTCCTGACGCGCGTGGTGGGGATTGATTCCGCGGACTTCGTGCTGCGCGACGGCTCCGGGCTCTCCGCGGGGAACAGCGTGACGCCGCGGGCGCTGGTGCGGCTGCTGGATTACGTGCGCCGCACCCCGCGCCAGGCGATCGTGCGCCGCGCGCTGCCGGTCTCCGGCGCGCAGGACGGGTCGCTGCGCAGCCGGCTGACGGACTTGCGCGGGCGGGTGGCTGCCAAGACCGGGTACATCGGCGGCGCGGACTCGCTGAGCGGGATCGTGACCATGCCGGATGGGCGCGAGATCATCTTCTGCATCATCGTCAACAGCTCCGGCCAGCCGACCGCGCGGATGAAGGCCGGGATTGACGACGTGGTGCGGGCGATCGCGGCGGCGGGGTGAAGGGTGAACGGGTGAACGGGTGAGCGGGTGAACGGGTGAACGGGTGAACGGGTGAGCGGGTGTGATGGTGAAGGGAAGGTGTGGCGCGACCCTCGGGGGCCCTCTCCCCCGACCGGCCTTTTGCTCGTTCCTCGCAACGGCGGTCGACCCCTCCCCCAACTTCGGGGGAGGGGTTGTTTGTGTGGGTGCCGGGATGGTAGTGGCTCCCCGATCTCTGGAGCAGGGCAGAGGTTGTTCGCCGCCTGATCGCCCTGAGGTAACACCCACCCCCTCCCCCGGGGTTGGGGGAGGGGTCGCCGCGAGCCGCGAGGAACGAGCGGCGAAGTCGGCGGGGGAGAGGGCCCGTCAGACGCGCCTCGTCACCGTCTCTCACCACCCCGCCTCGCCGTTCCACGCGCCGCGACATATCTTCCCCACACGCCGGACCAACTCTCGCACTCCCGCACTCACGCGCTGCCCCTCCTTGATCGAGTTCGATTCCCTCTCCAAGGCCTACGGCGAATTTGTCGCGGTGCGTGGATTGTCGCTGCGCGTGGCGCCGGGAGAGGTGTACGCGCTGCTCGGGGCCAACGGCGCCGGCAAGACCACCGCCCTGCGCTGCCTGGCCACGCTCCTCACGCCCACGGAAGGCACGGCGCGCATCGGGGGATACGACGCACGCACGCAGCCGCTGGAGGTGCGGCGGCGGCTCGGCTTCCTCGCGGCGTCCATGGGGCTGTACGCGCGCCTCACCGCCCGCGAGCTGCTGCGCTACTTTGCCCAGCTGCAGGGGGTGGATGAGCGGCAGATCGACGGGCGCGTGGAGGAGATGGTGGAGCGGTTCGGGATCGGCGCGTTCGCGGACCGGCTGTGCGGGCGGCTTTCCACCGGGCAGCGGCAGCGGGTGAGCATCGCCCGCGCGGCGGTGCACGATCCACCCGCGCTGGTGCTGGATGAGCCCACGCTGGGGCTGGACGTGCTGAGCGGGCAGGCGATCTACGACTTTGTGGCCGATGCGCGAACGCGCGGGCGCGCCGTCCTGTTCAGCACGCACCACATGAGCGAGGTGGAGCTGCTGGCCGACCGCGTGGGGATCCTGGCCGGGGGGCGGCTGGTGGAAGAAGGAACGGCGGACGAGATTGTGGCGCGCAGCGGCGAGCCCAACCTGGCGCGCGCGTTCCTGCGCATCGCTCGCGAGGCGGCGTGATGCGCTGGGCGACCGTGCGGACGGTGCTGGCGAAGGAACTGCGCGAGACGATCCGCGACCGCCGCACGCTGTTCATGATGCTGGTGCTGCCGACGCTGCTGTACCCGGCGATGCTCGTCCTTATCCAGCAGATCGCCATCTTTGGCCAGCGGCAGCTGAGCGCGGCGCCGGCCAAGGTCGCCATGGCGGGGGCGGATCCCGCGCTGGTGCGCTTCATGGACGGCGACAGCGCCATCCGCGTCTTCAGCGCGGAGAGCGCCACGGTGGCGGCGGTGCGGGAGGGGGAGGTGGAGGCGGCCGTCGTCCTGGGTGCCGCGCCGGTGGCCGTGGACGGATCGCGGCAGGCCCGCATCCTCTTCGACGCCACGGACGACCGCTCGCGCCGCGCGCAGGAGCTGGCGGCGGCGCGGCTGGACGCGTGGGGCGACACCCTCCTGGCCGCCCGCCTGCGCGGCGCCGGGCTCCCCGCGACCTTCGCCGCGCCGCTGGCGGTGGCGGACTCGTCCGTGGCCACGGCGGAGGAGGCGGGCGGATACACGCTGGGCCGGTTCCTTCCGCTGATCCTGGTGCTGATGACGCTGCTGGGCACCTTTTACCCCGCCATCGACATGGCCGCGGGGGAAAAGGAGCGCGGCACGCTGGAAACGCTGCTGACGGCGCCCGTCCCCGCGGCGGAGATCGTCGCGGGGAAGTTCGCCGCGGTGGCGCTGATCGGGATGGCGGCGGCGGTGGCGAACCTGCTGAGCATGCTGCTGACCTTTCAGTCCGGTATCTTTCGCATGGGCGCGGGGATGGATCTCAAGTTCACCCTGCCGCCGGGCGCCGCGCTGCTCGTCTTTGTCGCCCTGATCCCGCTCGCCGTGCTGTTCGCGGCGACGTTCCTGGGGCTGGCGCTGCGGGCGCAGTCGTTCAAGGAGGCGCAGAACGCGCTCACCCCCGCGCAGCTGGCCGCCACGCTGCCGCTGCTGGTGGTGACGATGCCGGGCATCGACTTTACCCCCGCGCTGGCGCTCTTTCCCGTCGTGGGGCTGGCGATGTTTTTTCGCGAGCTGATGACGGGGGACGCGCCGCTGCTGGCCTCCACACTCGCCGTCCTTTCCACCGCGGCGTACGCGGGGCTGGCGCTGGTCTTCGCCTCCCGCGCGTTCGGGCGCGAGGAGGTGCTGTTCGGCGGCGGGTCGGGACATGCGGCCAGGGGCGGGGGATGGCAGGAGCGCATCCGCGCCTGGCGCCTGGCGGAGCGGGGGATTCCGCTCCCCGCGGAGGCGATGGCCTTCATCGCCCTGATCGCGCTCCTCTTCTTTCACCTGGGCGGGCGCTTTCAGGCGTCGCTGGGGGAGCGCGGGCTGCTCGCCTCGCAGTGGCTCCTGCTCGCCCTTCCCGCGATCGCCTTTGCCACGCTGGGGCCGTACGACTGGCGGCGGACGCTGGCGATCCGCCCCCCGCCGGCAAGGGCGCTGCTGGCGGCGGCGCTGATCGCGCTGGGCGGCATTCCCGTGGGGTGGAGCCTGGTCTGGCTGGAGCTGCAGCTGTTTGACGGCGGGCTGGAAAGCCTGATGCCCATGCAGGAGATGCTGACGGCCGCGGACGCCCGGCGCGCGCTCTGGCTCTTCTTCATCGCCGCGCTGACGCCGGCGATCTGCGAGGAGCTGGTGTTTCGCGGCGTGCTGCTGCAGTCGCTGGGGCGTGAGATGCGGGGATGGCGCGCGGTGGTGCTTTCCGCCGCCGTCTTCGGCGCCTTTCATCTCTCGTTCGAGACGGCGCTGCGCTTCTTGCCCACGGCCTTCATCGGCCTGCTGATGGGGTGGGTGGTCTGGCACTCGCGCAGCCTGTTCGCGAGTATGCTGATGCACTTCATCAACAACGCGTTCGTGGTGATGTTGCTCTGGCAGCCGGCCGTGCAGAAGCTGGCGTTTCGCGGCGAGTCGCTGGCGTGGCCCACCGTGGCCGGCGGCGCGGTGCTGCTGGCCGTTGGGCTGTGGCTGCTGCCCCGCCGCGCCGATCCGATCGTCTTAACCCCCGCACCGGAGGGAGTCTGATGGTTGCCGCCGTCGTGCTGATTCGCGCCGTTCCCGGCGACGTGCCCGCCCTGGCCCGCCGCATCGCCGGTATTGGCGGCGTGGCCGAAGTGTACTCCGTCTCGGGCGACTGGGACCTGATCGCGGTGCTGCGGGTGAAGGAGTACGACCGCATCGCCGAGATCGTGACCGAAGAGATCGCCCAGGTGTCGGGGATCGAGCGCACCAACACGCTCACCGCGTTTCGGGTCTACAGCAAGCAGGACCTGGAGCGCGCCTGGGACATGTTCGACTGATCGTAAGCTGTCGCCCCCTTCCCGACGCCGTAAGCCAGTCGTCCTGAGAGGGTGTCGCCAACCCTGACTCGCGAAGAGTCATCCTGAGGGAGGCGCCGCGTCGTATCCCGCTTTCACGAACGAGTTGGGCGCCAACCGAAGGACCTTGCCGGCATGGCCGTGGTGCTGGATCTCTGCCTCGGAGCGTGCTTCGCTATCGCCGAGACGAGATCCTTCGGTCGCGGCTAAGCGGTCGAGTGGATTCAAAGTTGAGGAGGCGCGCTCCCTCAGGAAATCAAACGTTGGGTCGTCTGAAGAGCAGATTCGTAAACACACTGAGAGGGTGTCGCCAACCCCGACTCGCGAAGAGTCATCCTGAGGGAGGCGCCGCGTCGTATCCCGCTTTCACGAAGGAGTTTGGCGCCGACCGAAGGACCTTGCCGGCATGGCCGTGGGACTGGATCTCTGCCTCGGAGCGTGCTTCGCTATCGCCGAGACGATCCTTCGGTCGCGGCTAAGCGGTCGAGTGGATTCAAAGTTGAGGAGGCGCTCCCTCAGAAATCAAACGTTGGGTTGTCGGAAGAGCAGATTCTTAAACACACTGAGAGGGTGTCGCCAACCCCGACTCGCGAAGAGTCATCCTGAGGGAGGCGCCGCGTCGTATCTGGCTTTCACGAAGGAGTTTGGCGCCGACCGAAGGACCTTGCCGGCATGGCCGTGGGGCTGGATCTCTGCCTCGGAGCGTGCTTCACGATGCCGGAGAGAAGGTCCTTCGGTCGCGCGCAGGCACTGGTGTAGATCAGGGCTGCGCCCGGCGCTCCCTCAGGATGACGGATCTCGCGGTGTCCGTGGAAGTGAGGTCGTGTCGCCTCCCTGGGCGCGGTCCGGCGATTGCGGCGCGTCAGAATCGGGTCTGGCGCGCCCGTTCCACTCCCGGGAGCGTCCTCCGACCTCCCGTCCGGCCCCCTCCGCCCACCCGCCAGGAGGACCGCGTGCGTGCCCACCGCGTATGCCTGCTCGCCGCCGCCCTGCTGCTGGCCGCGCCTCCCGCGCCCGCCCAGTCGCTGGTCCGCGGCATTCTGCTGGACGCCGCCAGCGGCGGCCCCCTTCCCCAGGGCACGGTGGTGATCTCGGCCAACCGCGGCCGCTGGCAGCGCGCGCTGCGCACGGACAGCGTGGGCGGCTTCGAGTTCCCCGACGTAAGCCCCGGGCCGTACCGCCTCCGCGCCACCCGCCTGGGCTACCGCGACGCGGTGGGTGACCTGGTGCTGACGGCGGATTCGGTGGTGGACGTGGAGGTGCGGATGGCGGTGGCCGCGGTGGTGCTGGCGCCGGTGACGGTCACCTCACGCTCCACGCGCGACGTGAGCCCGGTGCTGCGCGGCTTCTATTCGCGGATGGAGCACGGCCTGGGCCGCTTCATCACCCGCGAAGAAATCGAGGCGCGGCACCCGGTGCGGGTGACCGACATGCTGCGCAACCTGCCCAACCTGCGCCCCACGCCGCCGGGGATGGGAACGACGACCGGCCCCGGCCTTACGCAGGGAAGCAACGCCGATCGGTGCGCGGTGGTGTTCTTTGTGGACGGAATGCGGGTGAACCAGCCGTCGACGTCCGGCCTTCGCTCCACGCTGCGGCACGACCTGGCGATCGACGACTACGTGCAGCCGGACGAGATCGAGGGGATCGAGGTGTACCGCGGCGAGGCCGACACGCCGGCGGAGTTCAGCTCGCGGTGGGTGCAGTGCGGCACGGTGGTGATCTGGACGCGGCGGGGGTTCAGGCAGCGGGAGGGAGGGTGAGGGGGTGAACGGGTGAACGGGAGTGAGGGTGTGAGGGTGTGAGGGTGTGAGGGGGTGAGGGTGTGAGGGTGTGAGGGTGTGAGTGCGGAAGTGCGGAAGTGCGGAAGTGTGAGGGTGGGTTGATGATAAGCCGCCGTCTGATGAGCGGATCAATCCGCTGCTAGG
>NZ_JBMDXM010000075.1:0-6016 GCF_048594345.1 Longimicrobium sp. | reverse complement strand
CGCGCCTCCTCATCTACACCGGTCCCGCCACTCCGGTCCGCGCAGCCGTCAGCGCACCGCCAGCCGCGCAATGCGGTCGCACAGCTCGGGAAAGTCGATCCCCACGGCCGCCGCGCCCTTGGGTAGCAGGCTGGTGGCCGTCATCCCCGGCAGGGTGTTGGCCTCCAGGCAGAACAGCTGCTCCTTGGCCAGGATGAAGTCGATGCGGGCGTATCCGCGCAGCTTGAGCACCTTGAACGCGCGCAGCGCGTACGCCTGCACCTGCGCCATCACCTCCTCCTCCAGCGGCGCGGGGCACAGGTACTCCGTCATCCCCGGCGTGTACTTGCTCTCGTAGTCGTAGATCCCCTTCTTGGGGCGGATCTCCACGGCCGGGAACGCCTGATCTCCCAGGATGCCGACGGTCAGCTCGCGCCCCTTGGCGAAGCGCTCGATCATCACCTCGGTGTCGTACTGCGCCGAGTCGCGCACAGCCGCCTCCAGCTCGCTGGCCTCGGAGACGATGTGGATGCCCACGCTGGAGCCCTGCCGCGACGGCTTTACCACGCACGGCAGCCCCACCAGGTCCTCGATGATGTCGGGGTCGTAGGTGAACTCCGGCGCCCGCGCCACCCGCCAGGGAAGCGTGGGCACCTGGGCGTCGCGCAGCAGGCGCTTGGTGACGTCCTTGTCCATCGCGATCCCCGAGCCCAGCGGCCCCGTCCCCGTGTAGGGAATGCCGACCAGCTCCAGCAGCGCCTGGATGGTGCCGTCCTCGCCGTCGCCTCCGTGCAGGGCCAGAAAGGCCAGTTCCGCGCCGCGCAGCTCCTTGACCTGCGCCAGGTCGATCAGCGGCAGCGCGTTCTCCAGGCTTTCCGGCGGGGCGCTCTTCACCCCGCCGGGAAGCAGGTCGCTTTCCTCGTCCTGAGGGACGTAGCCGGCGGCCGTGTCCACCGTCCACACTTCGTGCCCGCGCTCGCGCAGCGCCTTGACGATCGCCAGTCCCGACGCCAGCGACACTTCCCGCTCCGCACTCGTCCCGCCCATCAGTACGGCGATCTTCATCCACCCATCTCCCGGTTCGTCATTCGTCTGGATCTTCGGCTCGACGGGGTGCGCACCGCACGAAGCGTACGCGGGCAAACGGGTCAGGATGGCAGGTTCTGACCAGCGGGTGCATCTGCGACCGCGCGGCGTGCGAGTGTCTGGCCACGAGCCGCTTGGCCGGACTCTCGATGGGCGGTTGAAACCGCGACTGGAAAGTCACAAAGTCCGCCTGCGCGGACTCGGCGGCCCAGGTGTGTGCGGCCTCCCAAGCACTTGGGCGTCCGCTGCCGACGTTCCGCGATTGGAGTGCCCCGACGCTCCGAATCCGCACATCCCGCAGTTGAAGCCTCGCGCAGTTCGCGAGGCTTTCCGCCGTGGTTGCGGCGGCTTCAGCCGCTCCCGCAGGCTCACGGCGCCGCATGGACTGGCCCCGCAGACTCATACAACGCATGTTGTCGCACCTCTGGAGCGCGGGGAGCACACTTTACAAGCTGAGCTGAATCTGATGGTCACGCACAACATGCCCCAGACCGACTGGATCTGGAAGGACGGGGAGTGGATCCGCTGGCAGGACGCCACCGTGCACGTCCTTGTCCACTCAATCCAGTTCGGCTCGTCGCTGTTCGAGGGCGTTCGCTGCTACGATACGCCGGACGGCCCCGCCATCTTCCGGCTGGACGCGCACCTGCGCCGCCTGCGCGACTCGTCCAAGATCTACCGCATGGAGATCGGCGACCGCATCCCCGAGATCGCCGAGGCGTGCGGCGAGATCGTGGCGCGCAACGGGCTGCGCGAGTGCTACATCCGGCCCATGGTGGTGCGCGGCTACGGCTCGGCCGGCCTGTCCCCCGTCGGCAGCACGCTGGACGTGTACATCGCGTGCTGGCCCTGGGGCACGTACCTGGGCGAGGGCGCGCTGGAGAACGGCGTGGACGTGAAGGTGTCCAGCTGGCAGCGGCAGGAGCCCAACACCTTTCCGTCGGGCGCCAAGGCCGCCGGCAACTACCTCAACTCGCAGCTGGGGCGGCTGGAGGCCATCGAGGACGGCTACGCCGACGCCATCGCGCTGGGGCCGGGCGGGCTGGTGAGCGAGGGGACGGGGCAGAACGTATTCCTGGTCCGCGACGGCATCCTGATCACGCCGGCGCTGGACGGCACCAACCTGATCGGCATCACCCGCGACAGCATCCTGCGCATCGCCGCGGACCTGGGCATTCCCACACGCGAGCAGGCGGTGCCGCGCGAGTGGCTGTACACGGCCGACGAGCTGTTCTTTACCGGCACGGCCAGCGAGGTCACCCCCATCCGCAGCGTGGACCGCATCACGGTGGGTGAGGGCAAGATGGGCCCCTTGACGCGCCAGCTTCAGCAGCGCTACCTGGACATCGCCCGCGGTCGCGCGGCGGACACGCACGGCTGGCTCACACGCGTGCCGGAGTTGGCGGGAGTCGGCGGCTGAAGGCGCACCGCTCATCGTACCTGGCGGGGATCCCGTAAGACTCAGCCCCCGCAACGGGATGAGCGGGTAAACCCGCTGCTGGGAAAGCGAGAAGCCCCGTCCCAACGACGCTGACGCGACGTTGGGACGGGGCTTCAACTTCTCGCGCAGGTAAAGTCCGGGTTGACTCTAGCGGCCGACGGGCAGCAGACGGCCTGCGCCTCCGGGCAATCCGTCCGCTGACGGGGGGAGCGCCGCGTGGGTGGCCTCGCCGTCGTTCAGGATCGTGTGCATCGCCTGCCGGGCCGCATCACGCGCGACGGCGTGAAGGGCGCTCTCGCTGAGCGCGTCCAGACGCGCATCGAGGGCTTTGATCTGGCTGGACAGCTCCGCGCGTTCCCGAACGTGGTCGAGCTGCATCTGCTGCATCCGCTCGTCCATCCGCTGAATCGCCGTCCTGGCCTCCGCGATGTCGGTGGTCGTCTCCCGGCTCAGGCTCTCGAACCTGACCGTCGTGGTCACGATTTCCTTATACAGGTCCGCGACGCGTTGGCCCAGCTCGGTGAGGCCGCTCATCGGTACTCACGTCAGAGGTTGTTGTGGGAGACGAATATCCCACGGTACGCGCCCAATCCCGAAAGGCGGTCATCTGGGCAAGATAGTCATCCATCGACCTGTTCAACCGGTCGTTGGTGGCCTGCACCTCGTCGAGCAGAGACTCGATCATCACCATTTGCTCACCCTCGGAAAGGGGTGGACCACCAGGACCAGCAGCGTTCACGACGCCTCTCAAAGTAGAACAGAGTGAACGGCGCGTCAAGACCCCGACGGCCCCTAAGGCGTGCTCCGCAACCGGAGCGAACCGTCACGCAGATCCCCCTCCCGCTGCCCGGCCTTGCGGGAGAGGATGCGAGCCTACGCGAGCGGGTGAGGGTCCGCCGGGGCCAGTGCCTCCTTGACCTTGCGCGCGATCGACGCGCCGAAGCCGGGGAGCGCCGCGATCTCCGCCTCAGAGGCCGCCATCACGCCGCGCATGGAGCCGAACTTGGCCAGCAGCGCCTTTTGCCGTGACGGGCCCACGCCGGGGATGGTAGAAAGCTCCGAGCGGATCGTCCGCTTTGTGCGCAGCTTGCGGTTGTAGGTGATGGCAAAGCGGTGCGCCTCGTCGCGCAGGCGCTGCAGCAGGCGCAGGGCGTGGCTGCGGCGCGGCAGGCGAATGCTGTCCGAGCGGCGGGGGAGAAAGATCTCCTCCTCCTTCTTGGCCAGGCCGATCACCGCCTGCTGCGGAAAGTCCAGCGCTTCCAGCGCCTTGAGCGCCGCGCCCAGCTGTCCCTTGCCACCGTCGATCACCGCCAGGTCCGGCAGCGGCTTGCCCTCTTCCACGCGTCGGCTGAACCAGCGCGTCACCGCCTCGTGCATGGACGCAAAGTCGTCGTTTCCCCAGTCGCCGCGAATCTTCATCTTGCGGTACTCGCCCTTGGCGGGCGCGCCGTTCTCAAAGAACACGGCCGAGGCCACCACCTCCGTCCCCTGCGTGTGCGAGATGTCGAAGCACACCATGGTGCGCGGCACCAGCGGCAGCTCCAGCACCTCCTGAAGCTCGTACAGCGCGTCGGGTGCGCGCTCGGCCGCGACGTTGCCCATCAGCTTGCGCTCTTCCAGCAGGTGCCGGGCGTTCTGGTCCGCCAGGCCGACCAGCTGCACCTTTTCGCCGCGCTGGGGCACGTGCAGGCGCACCGCGCGCCGGGCCTGCGCGCGCAGCAGCTCTTCCAGCACCGGGCGGTCCTCGAAGTCCATCCCGAAGAACACCTCCGGCGGCATGGACTCCGGGTCGCGCGACAGACGGTCCGCGTACACGCGCGTGGCGAACGTCGACAGTGCCTCGGCGTCGCCCTCTTCCTCCAGGTTGGTGAGGAACTGCGCCTCGCGCCCCAGCAGCTTCCCTTCCCTGATCTGCAGCACCACGCCGCACGCCTCCGCCCCGTCGCGCGCAAAGCCGACGATGTCGCGGTCGCTGCCGGACACGTCCATGATCTGCTGCCGGCTTTCGAGCGACTCCAGCTGGCGGATGGAGTCGCGCAGCTCGCCGGCGCGCTCGAAGTTCATCTCCTCCGCCGCCTTCTGCATCTCTTCGCGCAGCCGGCGCGCGACCAGCCGCGTGTGCCCGCCCAGCACTTCGGTAATCTCCTCAATCATCCCCCGGTACTCGTCGGGCGTCTGGAACGCCACGCATGGCGCCTTGCAGCGGCCGATGTGGTAGTCCAGACACGGCCGCGCCGGCACTTCCTTGGGCAGGTTGTAGTGGCAGCTGCGCACGGTGTACAGCTTTTTCACCACCTCCAGCGACTGCCGCATCCGCCGCACGTCCGTGTACGGACCAAAGTAGCGGCTGCCGTCCTTGCGCAGGCTGCGGGTAACGTAGACGCGGGGGAACGGCTCGCTGGTGACCTTGATGTAGGGATACGTCTTGTCGTCGCGCAGGTTGATGTTGAAGCGCGGACGATTCTCCTTGATCAGGTTGTTCTCGAGGATGAGCGCCTCGGCCTCGCTGCGCACCACGATGGTGTCGAAGTCCGTCACGCGCCGCACCATCTCGCGCGTCTTGATGCCGTGCTGCGCCCCGCCCTGAAAGTACGAGCGAACGCGCGAGCGCAGGCTTTTGGCCTTGCCCACGTAGATGATCACGCCCTCGGCGTCCTTCATCAGGTACACGCCGGGCTGGGTCGTGAGGGTGCGGAGCTTTGCGTCGAGGGTGCTGAACGCTTCGGTGGACATCAACGCGCACGGTGCAGACGATCGGAATCAACAGGATGGAATGATACACCATCCGCGCAATTCCGGTCACCTGCGTGCCAAAGAGGTCAGCCCACGAATCCGGTTGATGTGAATCGCGCCATCTACCTGATGAATCAAGCAGATGCAGCGGATTCCGGAGGTGCGGATCGGTCGGATGAGGAAGTAAACTCGTTCGATGTGGACGGCTGCAGCGCTCCTCTGGCGACCGCCTCGACATCCACCCGGCGCATCGCGGACACCGCCGCCTCCCAGCGACCCTCCGCGCACAGGCCCTGGATGCCGGCATCCTCGTACGCCGCCTCCGCCGCGTCGATCAGGGCGCGGCGGATGGCGTCGGCGGGGGCAGCCGCGGGGTTCGCGGTTTCGTCGGGCATGGTGTGGCGGTCCAGCATCTTCCTCGGCGATTGAAATCGCGGCTGGAAAATCACAAGGTCCACCTGCGTGGACCGTGTTTTCCGCCGACGTTCATCCCTCCCCCGAACAATGGAAACGGGCGGTGGTGCGGCGAACCTGCCGACGTGCGCCGCACCCAATCCGCGAAGGCGGATTTCGTGAACTTCCAGCCGCGGTTTTAACCGCCGACGTGATGCCGGACCGCCGCGCCATCATCTCTGACGCGCCGTTCACCCGTTCACCCGTTCACCCGTTCACCCGTTCACCCGTTCACCCGTTCACCCGTTCACCCGTTCACCCGTTCACCCGTTCACCCGTTCACCCGTTCACCCGTTCACCCGTTCACCCGTTCACCCGTTCACC
>NZ_JBMDXM010000074.1:0-45789 GCF_048594345.1 Longimicrobium sp. | reverse complement strand
GGGGTGGGCGAGGAGGCGGCCGAGGCGGCGGTGCGGCGCACGCACGCGCTGCTGGCGGACCTGCTGCGGCACGAGCACGCCTCGCTGGCGCTGGCGCAGCGCAGCAGCGGCGTGGCGGCGCCCGCACCCCTGTTCACCTCGCTGCTGAACTACCGCTACGGCGCGGCCCGGCAGGGCGCGCACCCCGGCGGGGAAGGGAAGAGCGTCCGCGTTCAGGAGCGCACCAACTATCCGGTCGCGCTCGCCGTGGACGACATGGGAGATGCGTTCTCGCTGGCGGCGCAGGTCGCGGCGCCGGCGGATGCCGGGCGGGTGCTGGGGATGATGCACGCCGCGCTGGAGGGGCTGGTCGAGGCGCTGGAGGTCGCTCCCGGCCGGGCGATCCGCGGCATCGACGTGCTGCCGGAGGCGGAGCGCCGCGTGGTGGTGCAGGCGTGGAACCGCACGGACGCGGAGGTGCCGCGGGACGTCTGCGTCCACCAGCTCTTCGAAGCGCAGGTGGCGCGCACGCCTGGCGCGACCGCGCTGGTCTACGAAGGCGAGGAGGTGACGTACGCCCAGCTGAACGCGCGGGCCAACCGGCTGGCGCACCACCTCCGCGACCGGGGTGTCGGTCCCGAGGCGCGGGTGGCGCTGTGCGTGGAGCGCGGCACGGAGATGGTCGTCGCCGTGCTGGCGGTGCTCAAGGCCGGCGGGGCGTACGTGCCGCTGGATCCGGAGTATCCCGAGGATCGGCTTGGCTACATGCTGCAGGACAGCGCGCCCGTGGTGCTGCTGACGCAGCGCTCGCTGGCGGGACGCTTCGACGGATCGGGCGTTCCCATGGAGGTGCTCGATGGCGATGCATCCGCCTGGGCCGGCCAGCCGGACTCCGATCCCGTGCGCGGGGCGCCGACCCCGGACAACCTGGCGTACGTCATCTACACCTCCGGCTCCACGGGGCAGCCCAAGGGGGTGATGAACCGGCACCGCGCCGTCATCAACCTGCTGGCCTGGGGAGAACGGCACTGGGAGCTCGCGGCCGGCGACGCGCTGCTGCAAAGGACGTCGCTCAGCTTCGACGTCTCGGTACGCGAGCTGTTTCAGCCGCTGCTGGCGGGCGCCCGCCTGGTCATCGTGCGGCCGGGCGGACAGCGGGAGGTGGACTACCTGGTGGAGGTCATCCGCCGCCAGGAAGTCACCACCATGGTCCTCACCCCCTCGCACCTGCAGGCGTTCCTGGAGCACCCGGGGCTGGAGGGCTGCTCCAGCCTGCGGCGGATCGTCCTGGGGGGCGAGTCCCTTCCCGCGGGGATGGTGGCGGAGCTCCGGGCCCGGCTTCCGGGGGCGCGGCTGTACCACGAGTACGGCCCCACGGAGGCGACGGTGACCTCCACGGCGCGGACGATCGGCGCGGAGGGCGAGGCGCCGGGCGCGTCCATCGGCGGGCCGATCTGCAACACGCGGGTCTACCTGCTGGACGCGCGCGGCGAGCCGGTGCCGGTCGGCGTCCCCGGCGAGCTGTACGTGGGCGGCGCGGGGGTGGCCCGCGGCTACCTGGGCCGGCCGGCGCTGACGGCGGAGCGCTTCGTTCCCGACTCGTTCGGCGGCGAGCCCGGCGCGCGGCTGTACCGCACGGGGGACCTGGGGCGGTGGCTGGCGGATGGGACGGTCGAGTTCCTGGGCCGTGTGGATACGCAGGTGAAGGTGCGGGGGTACCGCATCGAGCCGGGAGAGATCGAGGCCCGGCTGCTGGGGTGCGCGGGGGTCAGCGAGGCGGTGGTGGTCGCGCACCAGGACGGCGCGGGGAACGGCCGTCTGGTGGCGTACGTGGTGGGTGACGTGGACGCGGCGATCCTGCGCGAGCACCTGCGCCGGGAGCTTCCGGACTACATGGTCCCGTCCGCGTTCGTCGTGCTGCAGGCGCTGCCGCTTACGCCCAGCGGCAAGCTGGACCGCGCGGCGCTGCCGGCCCCGGAGCACGCCGCCGGCACGGACGCGTACGTAGCGCCGCGGACGCCCACCGAGGAGGTGCTGGCGGGGATCTGGGCCGAGGTGCTGCACCTGGAGCGGGTGGGGGTGACGGACAGCTTCTTTGAGCTGGGCGGGCACTCGCTGCTGGCCAGCCGGGTGGTTTCGCAGGTGCGCGCGGTGTTCGACGTCGAGCTGCCGCTGCGGGCCCTGTTCGAGGGGCCCACGGTGGCGGAGCTGGCCCGCGTCGTGGCGGAACGGGGGGAGGTGGCCATGGCGGGACCGGTGGCCCAACCGGCGCCCGGCCCCGAGGCCAGCGCGCACCACCTGCTCGCCCAGCTCGACGAGCTGTCGGAGGAAGAGCTGGATCGCCTCCTCAGCGCGCAATTCTGAAGAACCAGAGATTGGAATGACCGTCCCCCCCAAGCCTGCCGGCACGCTCTCGCTCAGCGAGAAGCAGGAGCTGCTGCGGAAGATGCTCCTGGAGAAGATCGGCCGGACGCGGACCGCGCCCACCTCCTTTGCGCAGGAGCGGCTGTGGTTCATCGACCGGCTGGAGCCGGGAGGCACGCACTACAACCGGCCCGTGGCATGGCGCCTGGAAGGCGCGCTGGACCAGGCGGCGCTGGAGCGCGCACTGGGCGAGGTGGTCCGCAGGCACGAGGCGCTGCGGCCCACGTTCGCCCAGGCGGACGGTTCGCTGGTGCAGGTGATTGCGCCCTTTGGCGGGTTCACCCTGCCGGTGGAGGAGCTGTCGGGGCTGGGCGGGGCCGATCGCGAGGCGGCGATCCGGCGGCGCGCCGGCGAGGAGGCGCGGCGGCCGTTCGACCTGTCCGCCGGGCCGCTCTTCCGCGCGGCGCTGCTGCGGCTGGATGCGGACGATCACGTGCTGCTGGTGTCCATGCACCACATCGTCAGCGACGGGTGGAGCCTGGGGGTGCTCACGCGCGAGGTGTCGGCGCTGTACGAGGCGTACCGCGACGGGCGTGATTCGCCGCTTTCCGAGCTGCCGGTGCAGTACGCCGACTACGCGGTGTGGCAGCGGGGGCAGCTGGCGGGTGAGGTGCTGGACCGGCAGCTGGCGTACTGGCGGGAGCGGCTGGCGGGTGCGCCGGAGCTGCTGGAGCTGCCCACCGACCACCCTCGCCCGCCGGTGCAGACATACCGGGGCGCGACGGTCCCGGTAAAGATCTCCGCCGAGCTGCTGGAGCGGCTGCAGGCGCTGGGGCGCGGCGAAAGCGCGACGCTGTACATGACGCTGCTGGCCGCGTTCCAGGTGCTGCTTTCCAGGTACGGTGCGGGTGAGGACGTGGTGGTGGGAAGCCCGATCGCCGGGCGCACGCGCGGGGAGGTGGAGGGGCTGATCGGCTTCTTCGTCAACACCCTGGTGCTGCGCACCGACCTGTCAGGCGATCCGTCCTTCCGCGAAACCCTGCGCCGCGTGCGCGAGGTGACGCTGGGCGCGTACGCGCACCAGGACGTGCCCTTCGAAAAGCTGGTGGTCGAGCTGCAGCCGGAGCGGTCGTTAAGCCACTCCCCCCTGTTCCAGGTGATGTTCACGCTGCAGAACGCCGGGCAGGGCGCAGGCGCGTTCGCGGGGCTGAAGATGACCGGAGCCGGTGCGGCCATGGAGGCCGCCAACTTCGATCTTTCCCTGGAGCTTTCGGCGACCGCGCAGGGCCTGCGTGGCGGACTGAACTACAGCACCGACCTGTTCGAGCGCGGCACGATCGAGCGGATGCTCGGCCACCTGGAGCGGGTGCTGGAGCAGGTCGCCGCCGACGCGGACGTGCGGCTATCGGAGCTGGACCTGCTCGGCGGGGTGGAGCGCGAGCAGGTGCTGGGGACGTGGAACCAGACGGCGCGCGGATACGCCGATCCGCCGGCCCACCTGCTTTTCGCCGAGTGGGCGCGCCGCGCTCCGCAGGCCGTCGCCCTCCTGGACGGCCCCGAAGCCGTGACCTACGGCGAGCTGGACCGGCGCGCGGCGGTCCTCGCCCGGCGGCTGCGCGCGCTGGGCGTCGGGCCCGAGACGCCGGTGGGGCTGTGCATGGAGCGCACCCCCGAGCTGCTGGTGGGGGTGCTGGGGATCTGGAAGGCGGGCGGCGCCTACGTCCCGCTGGATCCTGGCTACCCGGCGGATCGGCTGGGGTGGATCATCACCGACGCAGCCGTCCCGGTGGTGGTTGCCACGGGGAGCACGGTGGAGGTGCTGCCGGAGCACGGCGCCACGGTCGTCCGCGTGGACCAGCTTCCGGAGATCGCGTCGGATACGACGGACGCGGCGCCGGAGGTGCCCGCGTCCGACGCGAGCCTGGCGTACGTCATCTACACCTCAGGCTCCACCGGCCGTCCCAAGGGTGTGCAGGTGCAGCACGGCTCCCTGTCGAACCTGCTGGCCGCCACGCGCGAGGTGTTCGGTGTCGTCGCGGGCGACGTGATGCCGGCGCTGGCGTCGTACGCATTCGACATCTGGCTTTTCGAGGCGCTGCTGCCGCTGACCTCCGGCGCCGCGGTGCGCCTGGTAGAGCGCGAGCGGGTGATGAACGCGCACGCGCTGGCGGAGGAGATCGCGGACGCCACGCTCGTCCACGCCGTCCCCGCGCTGATGCGGCAGCTGGTCCTGGTGGAGAGCGAGACGCCCCGGCTCGCCCGGCTGCGGCGCGCCTTCGTCGGTGGCGACCGGGTGCCGGCGGACCTGCTGGCGGAGATGCGGCAGGCGCTTCCCGGCGCGGAGACGCACGTCCTCTACGGCCCCACCGAGGGGACGATCCTGGCCTCCGTGCATCCCGTCCCGCGAGACGGAGGCGTGGAGGGGCACCCGATCGGCCGTCCGCTGGGCAACGTGCGCCTGTACGTTTGCGACGCGCTGGGGAACGCGCAGCCGGCGGGCGTGCCGGGCGAGCTGCTGATCGGCGGGGCGGGGGTGGCGCGCGGCTACCTGGGCCGCGCCGGGATGACCGCGGAGCGCTTCGTCCCCGATCCGTTCTCCGCGGAAGGCGGCGCAAGGCTGTACCGGACGGGGGATCGGGCGCGCTGGCGGGCGGACGGCACGCTGGAGTACCTGGGGCGCACCGACTTTCAGGTAAAGATCCGGGGCTTCCGCATCGAGCCGGGAGAGATCGAGGCCGTGCTGTCGGCGCACGCCGGGGTGCGCGAGGCACAGGTGATCGTGCGCGAGGATCAGCCGGGAGATACGCGGCTGGTGGCCTACGTGGTCGGCGATGCGGAAGTGGAGGAGCTGCGGGAGCACCTGCGCAAGAGCGTGCCGGAGTACATGGTGCCGTCCGCGTTCGTGCCGCTGGAGGCGCTGCCGCTGACGCCCAACGGCAAGCTGGACCGCAAGGCGCTCCCCGCGCCGGAGTACGCTGCCGATGCGGACCGGTACGTGGAGCCGCGCACGCCGGCGGAAGAGGTGCTGGCGGGGATCTGGGCAGAGGTGCTGGGGCTGGAGCGGGTGGGGGTGGAGGAGAGCTTCTTCGACCTGGGCGGGCACTCGCTGCTCGCCACCCGGGTGGTGTCGCGGGTGAGCGCGGTGTTCGGCGTGGAACTGCCGCTGCGCGCGCTGTTCGAGGGACCCACGGTGGCGCAGCTGGCCAGGGCCGTGGAGGACGAGCGGGGGAGGGAGCTGCCGGTGCTGCCGCCGGTGGTGCCGGCGGGGCGCACGGGGGCGCTGCCGCTCTCCTTTGCGCAGGAGCGGCTGTGGTTCATCGACCGGCTGGAGCCGGAGAGCGCCACCTACAACAGTCCCACCGCGCTGCGGCTGGCGGGTGCGCTGGACCAGGCGGCGCTGCAGCGCGCGCTGGGCGAGATCGTCCGGCGCCACGAGGCGCTGCGTACGGTGTTCGCCGAGGTGGACGAATCGCCGGTGCAGGTCATCGTACCCTTCGACGGGTTTGCCCTGCCCGTGGAGGACCTGTCGGGGTTGAGCGAGGCGGACCGCGAAGCGGCGGTCAGGCAACGGACCGGCGAGGAGGCGCGGCGGCTGTTCGACCTCGCGGCGGGCCCGCTCTTCCGCGCGGCGCTGCTGCGGCTGGATGCGGAGGAGCACGTGCTGCTGCTGACCATGCACCACATCGTCAGCGACGGGTGGAGCATGGGGGTGCTGTACCGCGAGCTGGCGGCGCTGTACGCGGCGTACCGCGAGGGCGGTGAGTCGCCGCTGCCGGAGCTGGCGGTGCAGTACGCCGACTACACGGTGTGGCAGCGCGAGCAGCTGGCGGGGGAGGCGCTGGATCGGCAGCTGGCGTACTGGCGGGAGCGGCTGGCCGGCGCGCCGGAGCTGCTGGAGCTGTCGACGGACCATCCGCGCCCGGCCGTGCAGACGTACCGCGGCGCGACCGTCCCGGTGCAGCTTTCCCTGGAGCTGCTGGAGCGTATCCAGCGGCTGGGGCGCGGCGAGGGGACCACGCTGTACATGACGCTGCTGGCCGCCTTTCAGGTGCTGCTGGGCAAGTACAGCGGCAGCGACGACATCGTCGTGGGAAGCCCGATCGCGGGGCGGACGCGCCGCGAGGTGGAGGAGCTGATCGGCTTTTTCGTCAACACGCTGGTGCTGCGCACCGACCTTGGCGGCGACCCCAGCTTCCGCGCCCTGCTGGGCCGGGTGCGCCAGGCCACGCTGGGCGCGTACGAGCACCAGGAGGTGCCGTTCGAAAAGCTGGTGGCGGAGCTGAGCCCGGAGCGCAGCCTCAGCCACTCGCCGCTCTTTCAGGTGATGTTCGCCCTGCAGGACGCCGGGGGCGGAGCGGGCGCGCTTCCGGGGCTCAAGGCCGGCGGCGCCGGCGCGGCCATGGAGGTCGCCAAGTTCGACCTGTCCCTGACGCTCGCGGCGACCCCGCAGGGCCTGCGCGGCGAGCTGAACTACAGCACCGACCTCTTCGAGCGCGGAACGGCCGAACGGATGCTCGGCCACCTGGAGCGGGTGCTGGAGCAGGTCGGCGCCGACCCGGACGTGCGGCTTTCGGAGCTGGAGCTGCTGGGCGAGACGGAGCGCGCGCTGGTGCTGGACGAGTGGAACCGGACGGAGGCCGCGTATCCCGCGGACGCCACCCTCCACACGCTGTTCCAGGCGCAGGCGGCGCAGACGCCCACGGCGCTCGCGGCCACGCACGACACCCAGTCCGTTACCTACGCGGAGCTGAACGCGCGGGCCAACCGCCTGGCCCGGTACCTGGTGCGCCTGGGCGTGCAGCCCGAGGCGCGGGTGGGGATCGGGCTGGCGCGCGGCATCGAGATGCTGATTGCCATGCTGGCCGTGCTCAAAGCCGGCGGCGCGTACGTGCCGCTGGACGCCGCCTATCCCGCCGAGCGGCTGGAGTTCACCCTGCGCGACGCGCGCGTGGGCGTGCTGCTGACGCAGGAGTCGCTGCGCGGCGTGCTCCCCGTGCCCGACGGCGTCCGCGTCGTCAGCGTCGACGCGGCGGACGCCGCGGGCGAGATCGCGCGGGAGAGCGCGGAAAACCTGGACCTGCCCGTGTCGCCGCGCGGGCTGGGCTACCTGATCTACACGTCGGGGAGCACGGGCGTCCCCAAGGGCGTGGCCATCGAGCACGAGAGCGCCGTCATCCTCCTTACCTGGGCAAAGGCGCTGCACACGGCCGAGGAGCTGGGCGGGATGCTGGCCTGCACCTCCATCTCCTTCGACCTGTCCGTCTACGAGCTGTTCCTTCCGCTCAGCCTGGGCGGGCGGGTGATCATCGTCGAGAACGCGCTGGCCCTGCCCTCCGCCCCGGCGGCGGACCAGGTGCGGCTGCTGAACACCGTTCCCTCCGCCGCGGCCGCGCTGCTCAAGGGCGGCGGGATCCCGTCCGGGGTGCGGACGGTGAACCTGGCCGGCGAGCCGCTGCGCACCGAGCTGGTGGACGCGCTGTACGCCCACGGCGTGCAGCGGGTCATCGACCTGTACGGCCCCTCCGAAGACACGACCTACAGCACCTTTACGCCGCGCGAGGCGGGCGCCCGCGCCACCATCGGCCGGCCGATCGCGAACACGCGGGCGTACGTGCTGGATGCGCGGATGCAGCCGGTGCCGGCGGTGGTGCCGGGCGAGCTGTGCCTGGGCGGCCGCGGGCTGGCGCGCGGCTACCTGGGCCGCCCCGCGCTTACGGCGGAGCGATTCGTCCCCGATCCGTTCAGCGCCCGGCCCGGCGCGCGGATGTACCGCACCGGCGACCGCGTGCGGTGGAAGGCGGACGGGACGCTGGAGTACCTGGGGCGGCTGGACCACCAGGTAAAGGTCCGCGGCTTTCGCATCGAGCTGGGTGAGATCGAGACGGTGCTGCGCCGGCACCCGGGCGTCACCGACTGCGTGGCGGTGGTGCGCGCGGAAGCGGGCCAGCAGCGGCTGGTGGCGTACGTCGTGGGCGGTGTGGAGGCGGACGCGCTGCGCGAGCACCTGCGGCGCAGCCTGCCGGAGTACATGGTCCCGTCCGCGTTCGTGGGGCTGGAGGCGCTGCCGCTGACGCCCAACGGCAAGCTGGACCGCAAGGCGCTGCCGGCGCCGGAGTACGCGGCCGGCGCGGACCGGTACGTGGCGCCGCGCACCGAGGCGGAGCGCACGGTGGCCGCGGTGTGGGGTGAGGTGCTGGGGGTGGAGCGCGTGGGCGCGCACGACCGGTTCTTTGACCTGGGCGGCCACTCGCTGCTGCTGGTGCGGGTGCAGGCGCGCTTGCGGGATGCGTTCGGCCAGCCGGTGCCCATCACCCACCTTTTCCGTTACCTTACGGTGAGTGCCCTGGCCGCGGCGCTGGACGCCCCCGCGCCGGAGCCGGCCGCCGCCCCGGCGGACGACGCGCGGGTGCGGGACGGGCGGCAGAGGCTGCGGGCGAGGGGGCGGGCTGGCGCGGCGGGGGCACGGGGGAACGGGGTGTAAGGGTGTAGGGGTGTAAGGGTGTAGGGGTAAACGCCGACTCCGAAGGTTCGGCGTTGGCCGCGGCTTGGGGTCTCGCGCGGTTGGCGCCGCCGGCCGGACAAAACACAGGGGATTTTCGGACGAGATACGTACGCTGGCGCCTCCAGGGGTCGCGGGGTGAGCGGGCTGTTGCTCTGTTCTCCGTTTTTTGACGACGAATAAACAAGGATCTTCGTCGCTCTGGTTGCAGGCGAGCCGAGTGATGGTGCTCGGACGCTGTTCAGCCGGCGTTCGACGGGATGCCGACTGCAGGCGAAGCTGAGGGTGGGTGCAAAAGAGGACGTGCGGCAGGGGGCCATGTGAATTTTTTCAGGGTCCCCCCATGCCGATCCCTCATCAGCCGTCGGCGATGCGTGCCGCAAGCGGCCCGAACCCAGCCTCCACGCACACCTGATGCGCGATCTTGCAGAGTCTCGGAGCGCGAGAAGGCCAGCGCGTTCACGCTGCGCTCGTGGCACGGGACGGTTCACGGGATCGCGCATCAGGTAAAGCCGGAATGATGGGTTGTGGAGCGGTCCGGAACACCCTGGGGTTCGTGAAAAAAATTCTCATGGCCCCCTGCCGCGATTCCATCCGGCTGCCGTTTCCTGCGTCTCCAGGGAAGCCCGGTGCGCCCCGCCGCGACGGATGTGCGGGGACACCGTGGTGCGCGTGGTGAACTCGCCGCGGTTTCCGGCGATGCGCGGCGTGCAACCCTATCCACGATGAACGATAAACAAGCTTTCGAGCGATCGATGAGCCACACCAACGAGCCCACGGGGCTGGAGATCGCCGTCGTGGGAATGGCGGGGCGCTTTCCCGGCGCGCCCGGCGTGGACGCCCTGTGGGCCAACCTGCGCGCCGGAGTGGAGTCCATCCGCCGCTTCAGCGACGAGGAGCTGGCCGCCGCGGGGGTGCCGGAGTCGCTGCGCACCGACCCCGCGTACGTCCCCGCGGGGGGCGCGCTGGCGGAGGTGGATCTTTTCGACGCCGCGTTTTTCGGCTTTACCCCGCGCGAGGCGCAGGTCACCGATCCCCAGCAGCGCCTGTTCCTGGAGGTGGCGTGGGAGGCGCTGGAGCACGCCGGCTACGACGCCGCGCGCGTCCCCGGCCGCGTGGGCGTGTACGCGGGCACCAGCATGAGCAGCTACTACCTGAACCTGCTCACCCGCCCCGATGTGACCGCCGCGGCCGGCGACATGGCCGTGTACATGGGCAACGACAAGGACTTTCTGGCCCCCCGCGCGGCGTTCAAGATGGGGCTGGAAGGCCCGGCCGTGGTGGTGCAGACGGCGTGCAGCACCTCGCTGGTGGCGGTGCACCTGGCCTGCCAGGGGCTGCTGGGCGGCGACTGCGACATGGCGCTGGTGGGCGGCTCGGCCGTCGAGGCCAACCAGAATACCGGCTATCTCTACCAGGAAGGGAACATCCATTCGCCGGACGGCCACTGCCGCGCCTTCGACGCCCGGGCGCGGGGGGCGGTGCGCGGGAGCGGGGTGGCCATCGCCGCGCTCAAGCGGCTCGAAGACGCGCTGGCGGACGGCGACACCGTGCACGCGGTGATCCTGGCGTCGGCCATCAACAACGACGGCTCGGCCAAGATCGGCTTTACCGCGCCGCGGGTCGAAGGGCAGGCCGCCGCCATCCGCGCCGCGCACGCCGCCGCCGACGTGGACCCCGCCACCATTACCTACGTGGAAGCGCACGGCACGGGGACGGAACTGGGCGACCCCATCGAGGTCGAGGCGCTTACCCGGGCCTTTCGCGCGGGGACGGACCGCACGGGCTTCTGCGCCCTGGGCTCCATCAAGACCAACATCGGCCACCTGGACACGGCGGCGGGGATCGCGGGCCTCATCAAGACCACGCTTGCGCTGCGCACGGGCGAAATCCCGCCCTCGCTGCACTATACGCAGCCCAACCCGCAGATCGACTTCGCGTCCAGCCCCTTTTTCGTCAACGCCACGCTGGCCCGGTGGACGCCGCCCGCCGGGGTGCCGCGGCGGGCCGGGGTTTCGTCGTTCGGCATGGGCGGCACCAACGCGCACGTGGTGATGGAGCAGGCGCCCGCCGTGGCGCCCTCGCCCGCGCCGTCGCGCACGGAGCAGCTGCTGGTCCTTTCCGCCCGCACCGAGACGGCGCTGGACGCGGCGGCGCGGCGGCTGGCGGCGCACCTGGAGCAGAATCCCGATCAGGCGCTGGCGGACGTGGCGTGGACGCTTCAGCAGGGGCGGCGCGCGTTCGCCCACCGCCGCGCCATCGTGGCGCGAACGCATGCCCAGGCCGCGCAGGCGCTGGCGGACGCGTCAAAGGGCGCCACCGGCCAGGCCGGGAGCGAGGCGCCCGCCGTCGTCTTTCTCTTTCCCGGCCAGGGCGCGCAGTACGCGGGGATGGCGCACGGCCTCTACGCGCGCGAGCCTGTCTTTCGCGCCGAGCTGGACCGCTGCGCGGAGCTGCTGCGCCCGCACCTGGGGCTGGACCTGCGCGAGGTGATCTTTTCGGATGACGCGGACCGGCTCAAGCAGACGGCGCTCACGCAGCCGGCGCTGTTCGCCGTGGAATACGCGATCGCCAGGCAGTGGATGGCGTGGGGGGTCGTGCCGGAGTCGATGATCGGCCACAGCGTGGGCGAGTACGTGGCCGCCTGCCTGGCCGGCGTCTTTTCGCTGGAAGACGCGCTGGCCCTGGTCGCCGAGCGCGGGCGGCTGATGCAGTCGCTTCCCGCCGGCTCCATGCTCGCCGTCCCGCTCCCGGCCGCCCAGGTGCAGCCGATGCTGGTCCCCGCCGTTTCCATCGCCACCATCAACGCGCCGGACCGCTGCGTGGTCTCCGGGCCCGGCGGCGAGATCGCGCGGCTGGAGGCGGAGCTGCTGGGGCGGGGGATCCAGGCGAAGCGGGTGGAAACGTCGCACGCGTTTCACTCGCCGATGATGGACCCGATCCTGGACGCCTTTTCCGCCCGCGTCGCCGGCACCGTGCGCAACGCGCCGGCGCTGCGCTGGGTGTCGAACCTCACCGGGACGTGGATCACGCCGGACGAGGCGACGGATCCCGCCTACTGGTCGCGCCACCTGCGCGGGGCCGTCCGCTTTGCCGACGGCGTGGCCACGCTGGCCGCGGAGGGGCGCGAGCGGGTGTTCATCGAGTGCGGGCCCGGGCGCACGCTGTCGTCGCTGGTCCGGCGGCAGGTGCCCGGCTCCGTGTCCATCCACTCCATCCGCCACGCGGACGACCCGGCGGACGACGTGGAGGTGCTGCTGGGCGCGCTGGGCCGCGCTTGGGCGTCGGGGGCGGAGGTCGACTGGCGCGCCGTGCACGGCGGCGAGGCGCGCCGCCGCGTTCCGCTCCCCACCTACCCGTTCGAGCGCAAGCGCTTCTGGGTCGACCGGGCGCCGCGGTCCGGCTTCGTGGCGCCGGCGACGATCGCGGACGAGGCGGGGGCGGACGGGGCGGCCGGCGATCCGCGGGAAGGATGGTCGGCCACGCAGCGGGCGGTGGGGCGCATCTGGGAGACGCTGCTGGGCGCGGCGCCGGGGCTGCATGACGACTTCTTTGGAGAGGGCGGCGACTCGCTGATGGCGACGCAGCTGGTGGCCCGCATCCGCGCTGAGCTGGGCGCGGAGATCGGCGTGCGCGCGGTGTTCGAGGCACCCACGGTGGCCGCGCTGGCGGCGGTGGTGGACGCCCCGGCCGCGGACGACGGGCTGGACGCGCTGCTGGCGGGGGTGGAAGGCCTGAGCGACGAGGAGATCGAGGCGCTGCTGGCGGCGGGGTCGGAGGAGAACGGCCATGACTGAGCTGGCCGATCGCCTGGCGAAGCTTACGCCCGCGCAGCGCAAGCTGCTGGAGCTGCGGCGCGCGCAGCAGTCCGGGGCCGCTCCCGCCGCCATTCCCGCGCGCGGAGCGGGGCCGGCGCCGCTCTCCTTTGCGCAGGAGCGGCTGTGGTTCCTGGACCGCATGGAGCCGGGGAACGCCTTTTACAACCTGCCCAACGCCGTGCGGATGGGCGGCGCGCTGGACCACGCGGCGCTGGAGCGGGCGCTGGGCGAGATCGTCCGCCGCCACGAGGCGCTGCGCACGGTCTTCGCCGAGGCGGATGGCGCGCCGGTGCAGGTGATCGCGTCCTTCGGCGGGTTCGTGCTGCCGGTGGAGGACCTGTCGGGGCTGGGCGAGGCGGATCGCGAGGCGGCGGCCCGGCAGCGCATCCAGGAGGAAGCAGCACGGCCGTTCGACCTTTCGGCGGGGCCGCTCTTTCGCGCGGCGCTGCTGCGGCTGGGGGAGACGGACCACGTGCTGCTGCTCTCCATGCACCACATCGTCAGCGACGGGTGGAGCCTGGGGGTGCTGCTGCGGGAGATGTGGGCGCTGTACGAGGCGTTCCGCGAAGGGCGTGCGTCGCCGCTCTCCGCGCTGCCGGTGCAGTACGCCGACTACGCGGCCTGGCAGCGCGAGCAGCTGGCGGGCGAGGCCCTGGACCGGCAGCTGGCGTACTGGCGGGAGCGGCTGTCGGGCGCGCCGGAGCTGCTGGAGCTGCCGGCGGACCATCCCCGCCCGGCGGTGCAGACGTACCGGGGCGCGACGGTCCCCGTGGAGCTTTCCGCGGAGCTGCTGGAGCGGCTGCAGGCACTGGGGCGCGGCGAGGGCGCCACGCTGTACATGACGCTGCTGGCCGGCTTTCAGGTGCTGCTGTCCAGGTACAGCGGCAGCGACGACGTGGTCGTGGGCAGCCCGATCGCGGGGCGCACGCGAAAGGAGGTCGAAGAGCTGATCGGCCTGTTCGTCAACACGCTGGTGCTGCGCACCGACCTTTCCGGCGATCCCAGCTTTCGCGAGACGCTGCGGCGCGTGCGCGAGGCCACGCTGGGCGCGTACGCGCACCAGGACGTGCCCTTCGAAAAGCTGGTGGCCGAGCTGCAGCCGGAGCGGACGCTTAGCCACACGCCCCTGTTCCAGGTGATGTTCCAGCTGGACAAGGCCGGGGGCGGGGGCGGCGCGCTTCCGGGGCTGAGCGCACGCGGAGCCTCGGCGGAGCAGGCGAGCGCTCAGTTCGATCTCTCCCTGGAGCTCACGACGACCCCCCGGGGCCTGCGCGGCGTGCTGATCTACAGCACCGACCTTTTCGACCGCGGCACGGCCGAGCGGATGGTCGGCCACCTGGCGCGGGTGCTGGAGCAGGTCGCCGCCGACCCCGACGTGCGCCTCTCCCGCGTGGCGCTCGCCGGGCCGCGGGAGCGTGCGCAGGTGGTCGTGGAGTGGAACCGCACGGAGCGGCCGTTCCCGCGCGAGGCCTCCATCCACCAGCTGTTCCAGGAGCAAGTCCGGCGCACGCCCGAGGCGGCCGCCCTGGTGTGGGGCGCGGAGGAGCTGACGTACCGGGAGCTGGACGCGCGCGCGAACCGGCTGGCGCACCACCTGGCCGGGCTGGGCGTGGGGCCGGAGAGCCGCGTGGGGCTGCGCGTGGAGCGCAGCGTGGCCAACGTGGTCGCCACTCTCGGCGTCCTCAAGGCCGGCGGCTGCTGCGTCCCGGTGGACACCAGCTACCCGGCCGAGCGGATGGAGCTGATGCTGGCCGACAGCGGCGTCCGCGTCCTGCTGAGCGACGGCGAGCTCGCCGCCCCGGGCCTCCACGTCATCCGTCTGGACCAGGCCGAGGAGCTGCTCGCCGCCCACCCGGATCACCCGCTGTCGACCGGCGTGGCGGCGGGGAACCTGGCGTACGTCTTCTACACCAGCGGCAGCACGGGACGGCCCAAGGGCGTGATGATGGCCCACCGCGAGGTGGTGCAGTTCGCGGACGGCCTTCCCGGAACGATGCCGATCGGCCCCGGCGACCGGGTGGCGCAGGCGTCCAACGCCAGCTTTGACGCGGCGGTGTTCGAGATCTGGGGCGCGCTCATCCACGGCGCCACGCTGGTGGGCATCGACCGCGACGTGCTCCTTTCCGCGCCGCTGCTGGGGCAGGCGCTGCGCGAGCAGGGGATCACGCACCTGTACCAGACAGCCGCGCTGTTCAACCAGCACGTGCGGGAGCAGGTGGATGTTTACGCCTCGCTGCGCCAGCTGGTGTTCGGGGCGGAGGCGGTGGGGACGGAGAGCGTGCGCCGGATGCTGCGCTCCGGAAAGCCTGCTCGCGTGCTGCACGAGTACGGGCCCACGGAGGCCACCGTGTGGTGCACGCTGGAGGAAGTGGACGAGGTGGCGGAGGACGCGCCCACGGTGCTGATCGGCGGGCCGATCCCCAACGCGCGGGCTTACGTGCTGGACCCGGCGGGCGAACCGCTCCCGGTGGGCGTCCCTGGCGACCTGTGCATCGGCGGGGACGGCGTGGTGCGCGGCTACCTGGGCAGGCCGGGGCTGACGGCCGAGCGCTTCGTCCCCGACCCGTTCGCCGCGGAGCCGGGTGCGCGGATGTACCGCACCGGCGACCGGGCGCGGTGGCGGGCGGAGGGGAAGCTGGAGTTCATGGGGCGCCTGGACGACCAGGTGAAGATCCGCGGTTTCCGCATCGAGCCGGGCGAGGTGGAGGCGGCGATCGCGCCGTACCCTGGCGTGCGCCAGGCCCGGGTGATGATGCGCGAGGACCAGCCGGGCGACAAGCGGCTGGTGGCGTACGTCGTCGGCGATGCCGAAGTCGAGGCGCTGCGCGCGCACCTGCGGCAGAGCCTGCCGGAGTACATGGTCCCGCAGGCGATCGTCCCCCTGGACCGGCTGCCGCTGAACGCCAACGGCAAGGTTGACCGCAAGGCGCTGCCGGCGCCGGAGTACGCGTCGTCCGAGGCGTACGTAGCGCCGCGTACGCCGGCGGAAGAGGTGCTGGCGGGGATCTGGGCAGAGGTGCTGGGCGTGGAGCGGGTGGGCGCGGAGGCAGGCTTCTTTGAGCTGGGCGGGCATTCGCTGCTCGCCACCCGCGTCGCCGCACGCATCCGCACGGTCTTTGGCGTGGAGATCCCGCTGCGCGCCGTCTTCGAGCGCGCCGTCCTCTCCGAGCTGGCGGCCGAGATCGAGCGTTTGCGCGGCACCGGCGGGGCGGCCGGGGCCGACGTCATCGCCCCCGCCGCGCGCGAGGGCGACCTGCCGGCGACGTTCGCGCAGGAGCGGCTGTGGTTCGTGGATGCGCTGGATCCGGGAAGCCCCGTCTACTCCATCCCGTTCTCGTACCGCCTCACCGGCCGTCTGGACCCCGACGCGCTGCGCCGCGCGCTGGCCGAGCTGGTGCGCCGCCACGAGCCGCTGCGCACCACGCTGCCCGCCGTGGACGGCGTTCCCGTGCAGCGGATCGCCCCACCCCCGGCCACGTTCGACCTGCCGGTGGCCGACCTGCGGCACCTGCCGGAGGGCGAGCGCCCCGCCGAGGCCCGCCGCCTGGCGGCCGAAGCCTCGGCGCACCGCTTCGACCTGGCGCGCGGACCCCTCTTCCGCGCCTCGCTGGTCCAGGTCGCCGACGAGGAGCACCGCCTTCTCCTCAACCTGCACCACGCCATCGGCGACGGCTGGTCGCTGGGGGTGCTGCTGGAGGAGTTTTCGGCGCTGTACCGAGCCTTTTCGCGCGGCGAAGCGTCGCCGCCGCCGGAGCCCGCGCTGCAGTACGCGGACTACGCGGTATGGCAGCGCGAGCGCCTGACCGGCGAAGCTGTGGAGCGGCAGGTGGAGTTCTGGCGCCGCGAGCTGGAGGGCGCGCCGGCGCTGCTGGAGCTGCCGACGGACCGTCCCCGCCCGCCGGTGGAATCGCACCGCGGCGCGCTGGAGCACCTGGTCGTTTCCGCCGGGCTGGCGGGGGGGATCCATGCGCTGGCCCGCCGCGAGGGGGCGACGCTGTTCATGGTCCTTCTCGCCGCGCTGGACGTGGTGCTGGGGCGGCTGGCCGGGCAGGAGGACGTGGTGATCGGGACGCCGATCGCGGGGCGGACGCGGGCGGAGACCGACCGAATGGTGGGCCTCTTCCTCAACTCGCTGGCGCTGCGGACCGATCTGTCGGGCGATCCCAGCTTCCGCGAGCTGCTGGGGCGGGTGCGCGAGACCACGCTGTCCGCGTACACGCATCAGGATCTCCCCTTCGAGCGGGTGCTGGAGGAGGTGCGTCCGGAGCGCAGCCTGGCGCACGCGCCGGTGTTCCAGGTGATGCTCAACCTCGACAACGTCGAGGACGGGGCCTTTCGCGCCGACGGCCTGGAGGCGGTGGGGGGCGGCGGGGGCGGCGACGTGGCCAGCAAGTTCGACCTTACGCTGTACGTGGGCGAGCGGGACGGGGAGATCGACTTCAACCTGGTCTACGCCGCCGACCTTTTTGACGCGGTGCGGATGCGCGAGCTGCTGGCGCAACTGGAAGGGGTGCTGCGCCAAGCCGTGGCCGCGCCGGAAACCCGCATCGGCGCGCTGGCGCTGGCGACAGACGCGGCGCGCGGCGTCCTCCCCGACCCGGCACGGCCGATCGAGGCCGAAGCGTGGCAGGGCGCCGTGCACGAGACGTTCGCCGCGCGGGCGGCGGCGACGCCGGACGCGCTGGCGATCTCCGCCGCGGGCGAGACGTGGACGTACGCGGAACTGGACGCGGCGGCCAACCGCATCGCGCACCGGCTGATCGACGGCGGCGTGCGGCCGGGCGACGTGGTGGCGGTCTACGCCCACCGCTCGCCGGCGCTGGTGCGGGCGCTACTGGGCGCGTGGAAGGCCGGCGCGGCGTTCGCCGTCCTGGATCCGGCGTATCCGCCCGCTCGTCTTGCGGCGCAGGCCGGCGCGGCGCGTCCCGCCGCCCTGCTGCGCATCTCCGCCGCGGGCGAAGTGCCGGCTGAAGTGGCCGCCGCGCTCGCGGAGAGCACCCGGCTCACCGTCGTTCTGGCGGCGGACGGCAACGACGACGGGCTCCACGGATTCCCATCGTCCGCGCCCGCGGTTTCCGTCGCAGCCGACGACCTGGCGTACGTCGCCTTCACGTCAGGCACGACGGGCACGCCCAAGGCGATCGCCGGCACGGACCGGCCGCTGGCGCACTTCTTCGGCTGGTACGCGCGCGAGCTTGGGATCGGCACGGCGGACCGCGTCTCCCTCCTTTCCGGCCTGGCGCACGACCCGCTGCTGCGCGACGTCTTCGCCCCGCTGGCGGTGGGCGGCAGCATCATCATCCCCGATCCGGCGGAGATCGGGACGCCCGGCTGGCTGGCGGGGTGGATGCGGGACAAGGGGATCACCGTCGCCCACCTTACCCCCGCGATGGCGCAGCTCGTCGCGTCCTCCGCGGCTGCGGAGCTTCCCGCGCTGCGGCTGGCCTGCTTTGGCGGCGACGTGTTGCGCGCGGCGGACGTGGAGCGGCTGCGTGCCGCCGCGCCCAACGCGCAGGCCGTCAACTTCTACGGCGCCACCGAGACGCCGCAGGCCATGGGCTGGTTCCGCCTCCCCGCCGACCTGGCGAAGGTGGGCCCGGCCGTCCCCGTGGGGCGGGGGATCGACGGCGTGGACCTGCTGGTCGTCACCCCGTCGGGAACGCTGGCGGGCATCGGGGAGCGGGGGGAGATCGCCGTCCGCACCCCGTACCTCTCCCGCGGCTACCTGAACGACGCGGAGTTGACCGCCGCGCGCTTCGTCCCCAACCCGTGGACGGGCGATCCGGCCGACCGTCTCTACCGCACCGGCGACCTGGGCCGCTACCGCCTCGATGGCCAGGTGGAGCCGGTGGGCCGCGCCGACCAGCAGGTGAAGGTGCGCGGCTTCCGTGTGGAGCTGGGCGAGGTGGAGAGCGCCCTGGCATCGCATCCGTCGATCCGCGAGGCCGCCGTGCTCGCGCGCGAGACGGGTGAGGCGGGCGACCGCCGTCTGGTCGGCTACTGGGTTCCTGTTGATGGATCCGCCGAGCCCGATGCCGCCGCGCTGCGGACGCACCTGAAGGCGCTGCTGCCGGAGTACATGGTGCCGTCGGCGTACGTGCGGCTGGACCGGCTGCCGCTTACGGCGAACGGCAAGCTGGACCGCCGCGCGCTGCCGGAGCCCGAATCCGCCGCGGCGGACGCGCGCCCCGCCGCGCCGCGCAATCCCACGGAAGAGATCCTGGCGCAGATCTGGGCCGAGGTTCTGCGCCGGGAATCCGTGGGCGTGGACGACGACTTCTTCGCGCTGGGCGGGCACTCCCTGCTGGCGACCCGGCTGCTGGCGCGGGTGCAGAACGCGCTGGGCGTCGTGCTTCCGCTGCGCGCGGTGTTCGAGGGGCCCACGGTGGCGGAGCTGGCCGTGCGCGTGGAAGAGGTGCGCCGCGCGGGGCTGCCGGCGCTGCCGCCCGTCGTGCGCGTGGATCGTGACCGTCCCCTCCCGCTCTCGTTCGCGCAGGAACGGCTCTGGTTCATCGACCGGCTGGAGGGCGGCAGCGCGCAGTACAACATGCCCACCGCGCTGCGCCTGAACGGCGCGCTGAACGTGGGCGCGCTGGAGCGCAGCCTGGGCGAGGTCGTTCGCCGCCACGAGTCGCTGCGCACCGTGTTCCACGAGGTGGACGAAGCCGCGGTGCAGGTGATCGCGCCCTTTGCCGGCTTCGTGCTCCCCATCGACGACCTGTCGGGGCTGCACGAGGCGGATCGCGAGGCAGAGGTGCTGCGGCGCGCGCGGGAAGATGCGGCGCGTCCGTTCGACCTTGCCCGGGGCCCGCTGTTTCGCGCCGCGCTGCTGCGGCTGTCGGCGGAAGAGCACGTCCTGCTGCTGTGCATCCACCACGCCGTCACCGACGGGTGGTCGTCGGGCGTGCTCTTTCGCGAGCTGACCACGCTGTACGCGGCCTATCGCGAGGGCGGCGATTCGCCGCTGCCCGAGCTGCCGGTGCAGTACGCGGACTTCGCCGTGTGGCAGCGCGAGCAGCTGGCGGGCGAGGCCCTGGATCGGCAGCTGGCGTACTGGAAGGAGCGGCTGGCGGGCGCCCCGGCGCTGCTGGAGCTGCCGGCGGACCGGCCCCGGCCGCCCGTGCAGTCGCACCGCGGCGCGCGGGAGCGGTTCGAGCTGCCTCGCACGCTGCTGGACGGCCTCCAGGCGCTGGGCCGCGGCGAGGGCGCCACGCTGTACATGGTGCTGCTGTCGGCCTTTCAGCTGCTGCTGTCCAGGTACAGCGGCAGCGAGGACGTCGTCGTGGGCAGCCCCATCGCGGGGCGGACGACCAGGGAGGTAGAGGAGCTGATCGGCTTCTTTGCCAACACGCTCGTCCTGCGCACCGACCTTTCGGGCGACCCCTCCTTCCGCCAGCTGCTGGCCCGGGTGCGCGAAGGCACGCTGGGCGCGTACGAGCACCAGGAGGTGCCGTTCGAGCGGCTGGTGGCCGAGCTGCAGCCGGAGCGGTCGCTGAGCCACGCGCCCATCTTTCAGGTCGCGTTCGTGCTGCAGAACACCGGGGGCGGGGGAGGCGGTCTGCCGGCGCTGGAGGTGGGCGAAGTGGGAGCCGATCTCGCCAGCGCCCGGTTCGACCTCACCCTGGAGCTGGCGGCGACCACGCAGGGGCTGCGCGGCGTGATGGAGTACAGCACCGACCTGTTCGACCGCTCCACCGTCCAGCGGATGCTGGGGCACCTGGAGCGGGTGCTGGAGCAGGTCGCCGCCGACGCGGACGTGCGCCTCTCGCGGCTGGAGCTGCTCGGCGCGGCGGAGCGCGCGCGGGTGCTGGAGGCGTGGACCCGCACCGAAGCCGGGGTTCCGGCGGACCGGTGCATCCACCAGCTGTTCGAGGCCCGGGCGGCGGGCGCGCCGATGGCGGTGGCCGTGGTCTACGAAGGCGAGGCGGTGCGCTACGGGGAGCTGAACGCCCGCGCCAACCAGCTCGCCCACTACCTGCGGCGGCGCGGTGTGGGGCCGGAGGTGCGCGTGGGACTCTGCCTGGAGCGCGGGGTGGAGATGATCGTCTCCATCCTGGCCGTGCTCAAGGCGGGCGGCGCGTACGTGCCGCTGGATCCCGCGTACCCCGCGGACCGCCTGGCCTTTACCCTCTCCGACGCCGGCGTCCCCGTGGTGCTGGCGCAGGAAAAGGTGCGTGCGCTGCTGGCCGTTCCGGACGGCGTCGAGCTGATCAGCCTCGAGGCCGCGCAGGCGGAGATCGAGGCGGAAAGCGCGGAGAACCCCGCCAGCGGGGCCACGCCGGAGAGCCTGGCGTACGTCATCTACACCTCCGGCTCCACCGGCACGCCCAAGGGCGCGCTGATCGAGCACCGCAACGTCGCGCGCCTGTTCAGCGCCACCGACGCCTGGTTCGGCTTTGGCGCGGACGACGTGTGGACGCTCTTTCACTCCTATGCGTTTGACTTCTCCGTCTGGGAGATCTGGGGCGCGCTGCTCTATGGCGGCCGCCTGGTAGTGGTGCCGGTGGACGTGAGCCGCGATCCCGAGGCGTTCCACGCCCTGGTGCAGCATGAGGGCGTGACGGTGCTGAACCAGACGCCCTCCGCCTTCCGCCAGTTCATCCGCGTGGATGGCGAGCGGGGCGGCGACCTGGCGCTGCGCAACGTGATCTTCGGCGGCGAGGCGCTGGAGCCCGCCTCCCTGCGCGAGTGGGTGGAGCGGCGGGGCACGGAGACGCCGCGGCTGGTGAACATGTACGGGATTACCGAAACCACCGTACACGTCACCTATCGGGTGCTGGGCCGCGAGGACGTATTCGGCGGATCGGGGAGCCCGATCGGCCGGGCGATCCCCGACCTGCGGCTGTACGTGCTGGACCCGGCGCGGGGTCCGGTGCCGGTCGGCGTGCCGGGCGAGCTGTACGTGGGCGGCGCGGGGGTCGCGCGCGGGTACCTGAACCGCCCGGAGCTGACCGCGGCGCGCTTCGTGGACAACCCGTTCGGCGAGGGCCGGCTGTACCGGAGCGGCGACCGGGTGCGGTGGCTGGCGGACGGCACGCTGGAGTACCTGGGCCGCCTTGACGAGCAGGTGAAGATCCGCGGCTTCCGCATCGAGCTGGGCGAGATCGAGGCCGCGCTGCGCCAGGCGCCCGGCGTCGCGGACTGCACCGTGGTGGTGCGCGAGGACGCGCCGGGCGACCGGCGGCTGGTGGCGTACGTGGTGGGCGAAGCGGAGGCCGAGGCGCTGCGCGACCGCCTGCGGCAGGGCCTGCCGGAGTACATGGTGCCGGCGGCGTTCGTCTCGCTGGACGCGCTGCCGCTGACGGCCAACGGCAAGCTGGACCGCAAGGCGCTGCCGGCGCCGGAGGGCGATGCGTACGCGCGGCGCAGCTACGAAGCGCCGCTGGGGGAGATCGAGACGGCGCTGGCGGAGATCTGGGCAGAGGTGCTGGGGTTGGACCGCGTGGGGCGCCGCGACAACTTCTTCGAGCTGGGCGGGCACTCGCTCCTGGCGATCAAGCTGATCGGGCGGATGCGGCGGGCGGGGCTGTACATGGAGGTGCGGGCCCTGTTCACCACGCCGGTGCTGGCCGAGCTGGCCGTGGCCGTGGGCGGCGCGTCGCTGGAGATGGAAGTCCCCGCCAACGGGATCGCGGAGGGCTCCGAATCCATCACCCCGCGGATGCTGCCGCTGGTGGAGCTGAGCCAGGAGGAGATCGACCGCATTGTGGCGGGGGTGCCGGGCGGCGCCGCGAACGTGCAGGACATCTACCCGCTCACCCATCTGCAGGAGGGATTCCTCTTCCACCATCAGCTGTCGGAGGAGGGCGACCCGTACCTGATGTCGACGGTGACCGAGTTCGACACCCGCGCGCGCCTGGACCAGTACCTGGCGGCGCTGCAGGCGGTGATCGACCGGCACGACATCCTGCGCACGTCCGTGGCCTGGGAAGGGCTGCGCGAGCCGGTGCAGCTGGTCTGGCGGCACGCGCCGCTGCCGGTGGACGAGGTGCAGCTGGATGCGGAGGCACCGGATGCGGCCAGGCAGCTGTGGGAGCGCTACGACCCCCGCCACTACCGCATGGACCTGAGGCGGGCGCCCCTGCTGCGGGCGTGCATCGCCCAGGTCCCGGCAAGCGGCCGGTGGCTGATGCTGATGCTCATGCACCACCTGGTGGACGACCGCGAGTCGCTGGAGGTGTTGCAGGGCGAGATCTCGGCGCACCTGCTGGGGCTTGAGTCGGAGCTGCCGGCGCCGCTCCCCTTCCGCAACTACGTGGCGCAGGCCCGCTCGGCGGTCAAGCGCGAGGAGCACGAGCGGTTCTTCCGCGCCATGCTGGGCGACGTGGAGGAGCCGACGGCGCCGTACGGGCTGCTGGACGTGTGGAGGGAGGGACACGGGATCGGGGAGGCGCGGCTGCGGGTGGGGGGCGACGTCGCCGCGCGGCTGCGCGGGCGGGCGCGGGCGCTGGGGGTGAGCGCGGCCAGCCTGTACCACCTGGCCTGGGCGCAGGTGCTGGCGCGGCTGAGCGGCCGGGATGACGTGGTGTTCGGTACGGTGCTCTTTGGCCGCATGGGGGGCGGGGAGGGGTCGGACCGGGTGATGGGCCCCTTCATCAACACGCTGCCGGTGCGGATCGGGGTGGGCGACGAAGAGGCCGAGACGGCGGTGCGGCGCACGCACGCGCTGCTGGCCGACCTGCTGCGGCACGAGCACGCCTCGCTGTCGCTGGCGCAGCGCAGCAGCGGCGTGGCGGCACCCGCCCCGCTGTTCACCTCGCTGCTGAACTACCGCTACAGCGGCGGGAGGGGGCGTTCGCGGGGGGCGGGGGAGGCGGGCGAGGGCGTGCGGGACATCGGCGTACAGGAGCGGACCAACTACCCCCTGACGCTCTCCGTGAACGACCTGGGGGATGATTTCCTGGTGCTGGCGCAGGTGGCGGCCCCGGGCCAGGCGGAGCGGGTGTGCGGGATGATGCACACGGCGCTGGAGCGGCTGGTCGAGGCGCTGGAGGTGGCTCCCGGGCGGGCGATCGGCAGCATCGACGTGCTGCCGGAGGCGGAGCGCCGCATGGTGGTGGAGGCGTGGAGCCACACGGAGGCCGAGTACCCCGCGGACCGGTGCGTCCACGAGCTGTTCCAGGTGCAGGCGGAGCGTACGCCGCGGGCCGTGGCGCTGGTGTGGGACGGCGGGGGGATGACGTACGGGGAGCTGGACGCCCGCGCCAACCGCCTTGCCCACCACCTGCGCCGCGCCGGCGTGGCCGCGGGAGCGCGGGTGGGCGTGTGCCTGGAGCGCGGGCCGGAGATGGTCGTGGCGACCCTGGCCGCGCTCAAGGCGGGCGGCGCGTACGTGCCGCTGGACCCCTCGTATCCCGCGGAGCGGCTGGCCTTCATGCTGGCCGACACCGCCGTCCCCGTGCTGGTGACGGAGTCGTCGCTGGCGGACCGCCTGCCGCCCCACGCCGCGCGGGTGGTGCGGGTGGACGCGGACGCAGGGGCGATCGCGGCGGAATCGGCGGACGCGCTGGTCGCGGGGACGGATGCGGAAGCGGCGGCGTACGTGATGTACACCTCCGGCTCCACGGGGCGGCCCAAGGGCGTCGAGGTGTCGCACCGGGCCGTCGTGCGCCTGGTGCGCGGGCAGGACTACGTATCCATCCACTCCTCCGACGTGTTCCTGCAGCTGGCGCCCGCCTCGTTCGACGCGGCCACGCTGGAGCTGTGGGGGCCGCTGCTGAACGGCGCCCGCCTCGCCATCCATCCCCCCGAACAGCCCTCCGTGGAGAGCATCGGGCGGGCGCTGGCGGAGCACGGTGTCACCATCCTCTGGCTGACGGCGGGCCTCTTTCACCTGGTGGTGGAGGAGCGCATCGAGGTCCTGCGCGGCGTGCGCCAGCTGCTGGCCGGCGGCGACGTGCTTTCCGTCCCCCACGTGCGCCGCGTGCTGGCGGAGCTGCCGGAGACGGTGCTCATCAACGGCTACGGGCCCACGGAGAACACCACCTTCACCTGCTGCCACCGCGTCGTCCAGGCGCCGGGGGAGGGGGGCAGCATCCCCATCGGCCGGCCGATCGCGAACACGTACGTGCGCGTGCTGGACGCGGGGATGCGGCCGGCGCCGGTGGGCGTGGCCGGCGAGCTGTACGCGGGCGGCGCGGGGCTGGCGCTGGGCTACCTGAACCGGCCGGAGCTGACGGCGGAAACGTTCGTGGCCGACCCGTACCTTCCCGGCGCGCGGCTGTACCGCACCGGCGACCGGGTTCGCTGGCGGGCGGACGGCACGGTGGAGTTTCTGGGCCGTGTAGACACGCAGGTCAAGATCCGCGGCTTTCGCGTGGAGCCGGGGGAGATCGAGGCCGTGCTGCGGGCCTGGCCGGGCGTGCGCGAGGCCGCGGTCGTGGTTCGCGAGGACCAGCCGGGCGACCGGCGGCTGGTGGCGTACGTGGCCGGCGAGGTGGCGGTGGACGAGGTGCGCGAGCACCTGCGGGGGCAGCTGCCGGAGCACATGCTCCCCGCCGCGTTCGTTCTGCTGGAGGCGCTGCCGCTTACGCAAAACGGAAAGCTGGACCGCAAGGCATTGCCGGCGCCGGAGTACGCGGCCGATGCCGACCGGTACGTCGCGCCGCGCACGCCCACCGAGGAGGCGCTGGCGCAGGTCTGGGCCGAGATGCTGCGCCTGGAGCGGGTGGGCGTGCACGACAGCTTCTTTGAGCTGGGCGGGCACTCGCTGCTGGCCACGCGGGTGGTGTCGCGGGTCCGCGAGATGTTCGGGGTCGAGGTGCCGCTGCGGGTGCTCTTCGAACGGCCCACGGTGGCGGAGCTGGCCGGGCACGTGGACGCTGCGCTGGAAGCGATGGACGCCGAGCTCGCCCAGGTGGACCCGGAGGAGATGGCGCAGATGCTCGCGCTCCTCCGCGAGTCCTCCATCGCATGACCTGACCGCGCTCCGCGCCCGCAGGGGGGGCACAGTGCCGCGCGGCGCCTCCCCTTCGCTCGATCTCTCCGTCTCCCCGTCCGCTGCGCACGGGGAGACGGGAGCTGGCGTACGGGAGGATGCGGTGCGTCGGAACGCCATCCGCGCCGGTGGCGACGGCGCGCGGGGTCTCGTGCCGGCTGACGATCTCGCCCGCCGCGCGCTCCAGCGCCCCCACGTCCAGCGAGCCGGAGATGCGCGGGGTGATGGGGACACCGCACGCGGGCGAATGCGGCGCCAGGCGCTGCGGCATCCCTAATCGTTCCTGGCCGAAAGGGAGCGATGCATCATCGTCGCGCCCCTGAGGACGAGCGGCGGGTGGGGGAGCGGGATATGGGGGGGCGATTTCCGAAGTGATGGCGCGAGGTGGAGGGGTAGGGTCCTTCGCCCAGGGAAACGCCGAACCAGGGCCTGTCCGCGCGGGCACAATCCTATCCGGACGGTAACGCGCTGGGTCTCCGGCCGTGCGTGCCGCCCCTTCCTTTTCGGCACGGCTCCGTGCTGACGGCCTGCCGGGACCGCGCCCGGCCATGGCTCCCTGCCTTTCCCGGGTACAAATTCAACACTTTTTACTCCCACTTTTTCGGAGTGGGACGTTGACTAAACATAAGGCGAAGCGCTATCATAGCGTAGCTTCCTTTCGGACACCGCGGCTACAAAAACCCAAATCGTTTCGAACGGTTGGGCCCCATGTGAGCGCATCGATCTCCGGTTCAGTTTCGAGGCGGAAGATGAAAGGCGCGGTTTCGCCTCCTGCAGCACGTTCCGGCGTTGCGCGGAGCCACGGGACAGGTGGAGCCCGGCCGGACGGGGGACGCCTGTTCAGCCCGGAGCGGCGCCGCTCTCGCGCGCGAAGGTAGTCGCGGGGGATGCAGGTGAAGGTGCGGTCGGTGGAGCCGTTCACCCGGCCGGTGCTCAGGAATTTCCCCAGGATGTGATGGACGCCCATCTCGCCCGGGTGGACCCGGACCCGATGGCGTAGCTGCTCGCGCTCCGCCGCCAGTTCGCGGGGCACGAACTCCCGCTTTCCTCACGCGCTCCGCATCGAGCGGGGCGGTTCGCCGACCGGGCGGCGAGCGGCCGGCTCTCGGCGTGCCCCGCCGCCCCGCCGTGCGGAATCCACCCGCGGCATCGGCGTCCTTCCCTCGTCCCGCCGCTTTGCCGGGCGCGAGGGGAGCCGTGCGTGTTCCACATACCCGAGTCATCCAAGTTCTCCAGGTCATGAACCCCACCGCGACGCTCAACCAACTGACGCCGGCTCAGCGCCTGGAGCTGATGAAGATGGCGCGGGCCCGCAAGCTGGTGGGCGAGGGGTCGGAGCTTCCGCCGATCGAGCGCGCCGCGCGTGAGGGCCCGCTGCCGCTCTCGTTCGCGCAGGAGCGGCTGTGGTTCATCGACCGGCTGGAGCCCGGAAGCGCCGTCTACAACCTTCCCGTCGTGGCCTGGCGCCCGGCGGGTGAGCTGGACCAGGCGGCGCTGGAGCGCGCGCTGGGCGAGATCGTGCGGCGCCACGATGCGCTGCGAACCGTCTTCGCCGAGGTGGACGGCTCGCCGGTGCAGGTGGTGGCGCCGTTCAGCGGGTTCTCGCTGCCGGTGGAAGACCTGTCCGGCCTGGGCCAGGCGGAGCGCGAGGCGGCGTTCAGGCGCCGGGAAGGCGAGGAGGCACGGCGGACGTTCGACCTTTCCGCGGGACCGCTTTTTCGCGCGGTGCTGCTGAGCCTGGGCGCGGATGAGCACGTGCTGCTGCTGTCGATGCACCACATCGTCAGCGACGGGTGGAGCCTGGGGGTGCTGCAGCGCGAGCTGGGCGCGCTGTACGCGGCGTACCGTGACGGGCGTGATTCGCCGCTGCCGGAGCTGCCGGTGCAGTACGCCGACTACGCGGTGTGGCAGCGCGAGCACCTGGCGGGCGTGTTGAATCGGCAGCTGGCGTACTGGCGGGAGCGCCTGGCGGGCGCGCCGGAGCTGCTGGAGCTGCCCGCGGACCATCCGCGCCCGCCGGTGCAGACGTACCGGGGCGTGTCGATCCCCGTGCAGCTCTCCCCGGAGCTGCTGGAGCGGCTGGAGGCCCTGGGACGCGGCGAGGGCGCGACGCTGTACATGACGCTGCTGGGCGCCTTTCAGGTGCTGCTGTCCAGGTACAGCGGCGGCGAGGACATCGTCGTCGGCAGCCCGATCGCCGGACGCACGCGGGGCGAGGTGGAGGGGCTGATCGGCTTCTTCGTCAACACGCTGGTACTGCGCACCGATCTATCGGGGGATCCCAGCTTCCGCGAGATCCTGCGGCGCGTGCGCGAGGCGACGCTGGGCGCGTACGCGCACCAGGAGCTCCCGTTCGAGAAGCTGGTGGCCGAGCTGCAGCCGGAGCGCAGCCTGAGCCACTCGCCCCTGTTCCAGGTGATGTTCACGCTGCAGAACGCCGGCGTCGGGGGCGGGGGCGGCGCTCCCGCCGGGCTGGAGACGAACGGAGCCGGCCCCGCCATGGAGGTCGCCAAGTTCGATCTCTCCCTGGAGCTGGTGGCGACGCCCCGGGGCCTGCGCGGCGCGCTGAACTATAGCACAGACCTGTTCGAGCGCGGCACGATCGAGCGGATGCTCGGCCACCTGGAGCGGGTGCTGGAGCAGGTCGCCGACGATGCCGACGTGCGGCTTTCGCAGCTGGAACTGCTCGGCGATGCGGAGCGCGCGCTGGTGCTGGAGGCGTGGAACCGGACCGAAGCGGAGGTTCCGGCGGCCCTGTGCATCCACGAGCTGTTCGAGGTGCAGGCTGCGCGCACGCCGGACGCGGTGGCCGTGCGCTTCGAGGACGCGTCGCTCACCTATGCGGAGCTGAACGCGCGCGCGAACCAGCTTGCCCATCACCTGCGCGGCCTGGGTGTGGGCCCCGAGGTGCGCGTGGGCGTGCTGATGGAGCGCAGCCTGGAGATGGTGGTCTCCCTCCTGGCCGTGCTCAAGGCCGGGGGAGCCTACGTGCCGCTGGACCCGGGCCTACCCGCCGAGCGGCTGGCGTACATGCTGGTGGATGCGGACGTGGCCGTGCTGCTCACGCAGGAGCGGCTGCGCGGCATCCTCCCCGCCTCCGAACTGCCGGCGCTGGAGGTGGATGCGGCGTGGGATTCGATCGCACGGGAGAGCGCGGAGAATCCGGCGCCCGTGGTGACGCCGTCGAACGTGGCGTACGTCATCTACACCTCCGGCTCCACCGGCCGGCCGAAGGGTGTGATGAACCAGCACCGGGGCGTGGTCAACCGCCTGGTGTGGATGCAGGCGCACTTCGGCCTGTCCGCGGACGACGTGGTGCTGCAGAAGACGCCGTTCTCGTTCGACGTGTCGGTGTGGGAGTTCTTCTGGCCGCTGCAGCAGGGGGCTACGCTGGTGATGGCGCGGCCGGACGGGCATCGCGATCCGCTGTACCTGCAGGAGATCATCGAGGCTGAGGGGGTGACGACGCTGCACTTTGTCCCCTCCATGCTGCAGTCGTTCGTTGAGGCGGTTGAGCCTGGCCGCTGCGCGTCGCTCCGCCACGTCGTGTGCAGCGGCGAGGCGCTGCCGCCGGCGCTGGTGCATCGCTTCTACGACCGCTTCGCCGCCCCCGTGGTGCTCACCAACCTGTACGGCCCCACCGAAGCAGCCGTGGACGTGAGCTGCTGGACGTGCGCGCGCGAAGAAGCGGCGGACGTGGTGCCGATCGGCCGGCCGGTGTGGAACACCCAGCTGTACGTGCTGGACGCGGCACTCAAGCCCGCTCCCGTGGGCGTGCCGGGCGAGCTGTACATCGGCGGGGTGCAGGTGGCGCGCGGCTACCAGGGCCGCGCGGCGATGACCGCGGAGCGCTTCGTCCCCGATCCGTTCTCGGCGGAGCCGGGTGCGCGCCTCTACCGCACCGGCGACCGCGCTCGATGGCGGGCGGACGGTGCCATCGAGTACCTGGGTCGCCTGGACTTCCAGGTGAAGGTCCGCGGCTTCCGCATCGAGCTGGGCGAGATCGAGGCGCGGCTGGCCGAGCACGCGGACGTGCGCGAGGCGGTGGTGATCGCGCGCGCGGATGCGGGCGAGCAGCGGCTGGTTGCGTACGTGGTGGGCGGCGTGGAGACCGACGCGCTGCGCGCGCACCTGCGGCGCAGCCTGCCGGAGTACATGGTCCCGGCCGCATTCGTCCGGCTGGACGCGCTGCCGCTGACGGCCAACGGCAAGCTGGCCCGCAAGGCGCTGCCGGTGCCGGAGTTCGCGGCCGGCGCGGACCGGTACGTGGCGCCGCGCACGCCGGCCGAAGAGGTGCTGGCGGGGATCTGGGCGGAGGTGCTGCGGCTGGAGCGCGTTGGGGTGGAGGAAAGCTTCTTCCAGCTGGGCGGGCACTCGCTGCTGGCCACGCGCGTGGTGTCACGGGTGCGCGACGCGTTCGGTGTGGAGCTGCCGCTGCGGGCGCTGTTCGAGGCACCCACGGTGGCGGAGCTGTCCCGGCGCGTGGAGGAGATGCGCCGCGCGGGGGCGCCGGGGCTGCCGCCCGTGGTGCCGATCGAGCGCACGGGGGCGCTGCCGCTGTCGTTCGCGCAGGAGCGGCTGTGGTTCATCGACCGGCTGGAGCCGGGGAGCACCGTCTACAACGTCCCCGTGGCGCGGCGCCTGGGGGGGGCGCTGGACGTGGTGGCGCTGGAGCGCGCGCTGGGTGAGGTCGTCCGGCGCCACGAGTCGCTGCGGACGGTCTTCGCCGAGACCGACGGCGCGCCGGTGCAGGTGGTGGCGCCCTTCAGCGGGTTTGCCCTGCCGGTGGAAGACCTGTCGGGGCTGGGCGAGGCGGCGGTCGAGCGGCGGACGAGCGAGGAGGCGCGGCGCGTGTTCGACCTTGCCGCGGGACCGCTCTTTCGCGCGGCGCTGCTGCGGGTGGATGCCGAGGATCACGTGCTGCTGCTGTCGATGCACCACATCGTCAGCGACGGGTGGAGCATGGGTCTGCTTTTCCGCGAAGTGGCGGCGCTGTACGCGGCGTACCGCGAGGGCGGGGAGTCGCCGCTCGCGGAGCTGCCGGTGCAGTACGCGGATTACGCGGTGTGGCAGCGCGAGCAGCTGGCGGGCGAGGCGCTGGAACGGCAGCTCTCCTTCTGGCGTGAGCGCCTGGCGGGCGCGCCGGAGCTGCTGGAGCTGCCCACCGACCACCCCCGCCCGCCGGTGCAGACGTTCCGGGGCGCCTCGGTTCCGCTGGAGCTTTCCCCGGAGCTGCTGGAGCGGCTGCAGGCACTGGGTCGCGGCGAGGGCGCCACGCTGTTCATGACGCTGCTGGGCGCCTTTCAGGTGCTGCTGGGCAAGTACGCCGGCAGCGACGACATCGTCGTGGGAACCACCATCGCCGGACGTACGCGCGGCGAGGTGGAGGCGCTGATCGGCTTTTTCGTCAACACGCTGGTGCTGCGCACCGACCTGGGCGGAGATCCCAGCTTTCGCGCGGTGCTGCGGCGCGTGCGCGAGGCCACGCTGGGCGCGTACGAGCACCAGGAGGTGCCGTTCGAACGGGTGGTCGCCGAGCTGCAGCCGGAGCGCAGCCTTAGCCACTCGCCGCTCTTTCAGGTGGTGTTCGAGCTGCAGGAGGCCGGGGGCGGGGGAGGCGCGCTGCAGGGGCTCAAGGTCGGCGGCGCCGGTTCGGCGATGGAGGTCGCCCAGTTCGATCTTTCCCTGACGCTCGCGGCCACTTCCCAGGGCCTGCGCGGCGTGCTGAACTACAGCACCGACCTCTTCGACCGCGATACGGCGGAGCGGATGCTCAGCCACTTCGCGCGCGTGCTGGAGCAGGTTGCCGCGGACGCGGACGTGCGGCTTTCGCGGCTGGCGCTCGCCGGGCCGCGGGAGCGTGCCCGGGTGGTCGTGGAGTGGAACCGCACCCAGCGGCCGTTCCCGCGGGCCTGCATCCACCAGCTCTTCCAGGAACAGGCGGCGCGCACGCCCGGTGCGGCGGCCCTGGTTTGGGGCGCGGAGGAGCTGACGTACCGCGAGCTGGACGCGCGCTCGAACCGGCTGGCGCACCACCTGGCCGGGCTGGGCGTGGGGCCGGAGAGCCGTGTGGGCGTCCGGGTGGAGCGGAGCGTCGCCAACGTGGTCGCCACCCTGGCCGTGCTCAAGGCCGGCGGCTGCTGCGTCCCCGTCGACACCAGCTATCCGGCCGAGCGCATGGCGCTCATGCTGGCCGACAGCGCCGTCCGCGTCCTGCTGACCGACGGGGAGCTCGCCGCCCCGGGTCTGCACGTCATCCGTCTGGACCAAGCCGAGGAACTGCTCGCCGCCCACCCGGATCACCCGCTGTCGACCGGCGTGTCGGCGGGGAACCTGGCGTACGTCTTCTACACCAGCGGCAGCACGGGGCGGCCCAAGGGTGTGATGATGGGACACCGCGAGGTGGTGCAGTACGCCGCCTGCCTGCCGGAGACGATGCCGATCGGCCCCGGCGACCGGGTGGCGCAGGCGTCCAACGCCAGCTTTGACGCGGCGGTGTTCGAGATCTGGGGCGCGCTCGTCCATGGCGCCACGCTGGTGGGCATCGACCGCGACGTCCTTCTCTCCGCGCCGCTGCTGGGGCAGGCGCTGCGCGAGCAGGGGATCACGCACCTCTACCAGACAGCCGCGCTCTTCAACCAGCACGTCCGCGGACAGGTGGATGTCTACGCAGGTTTGCGCCAGCTGGTGTTCGGGGCCGAGGCGGTGGGGACGGAGGGCGTGCGGGCGATGCTGCGCGAGGGGAAGCCCGCGCGCGTACTGCACGAGTACGGGCCCACCGAGGCGACGGTGTGGTGCACGCTGGAGGAGGTGGACGAGGTGGAGGAGGGCGCGGCCACGGTGTCCATCGGCCGCCCCATCCCCAACGCGCGCGCCTACGTCCTGGACCCGGCGGGCCAGCCGCTCCCGGTGGGTGTGCCCGGCGAGCTGTGCATCGGGGGCGACGGCGTGGTGCGCGGCTACCTGGGCCGGCCAGGGCTGACGGCGGAGCGCTTTGTCCCCGACCCGTTCGCCGCGGAGCCGGGCGCGCGGATGTACCGCACCGGCGACCGCGCGCGGTGGAAGGCCGATGGAAAGCTGGAGTTCATGGGCCGCCTGGACGACCAGGTGAAGATCCGCGGCTTCCGCATCGAGCCGGGGGAGGTTGAGGCGGCGATCGCGGCGTATCCGGGCGTGCGCCAGGCCCGGGTGATGATGCGCCAGGACCAGCCGGGCGACAAGCAGCTGGTGGCGTACATCGTCGGCGACGCCGAAGCCGAGGCGCTGCGCGCGCACCTGCGGCAGAGCCTGCCGGAGTACATGGTGCCGGCCGCGTTCGTGGTGCTGCCGCAGCTGCCGCTTACGCCCAACGGCAAGCTGGACCGCAAGGCGCTGCCCGCGCCGGAGGGCGATGCATACGCGCGGCGCAGCTACGAGGCCCCGCTGGGGGAGATCGAGACGGCGCTGGCCGGGATCTGGGCAGAGGTGCTGGGGCTGGACCGGGTGGGCCGCCGCGACAACTTCTTCGAGCTGGGCGGACACTCGCTGCTGGCCATCCGGCTGATCGAGGGGATGCGTCGCGCGGGGCTGTACGTGGAAGTGCGGGCCCTGTTCACCACGCCGGTGCTGGCCGAGCTGGCCCTGGCCGTGGGCGGAGCGTCTTCGGAGGTAAAGGTCCCCGCGAACGCGATCCCCGAGGGCTCCCAATCCATCACGCCGCCGATGCTGCCACTGGTGGAGCTTAGCCAGGCGGAGATCGACCGGATCGTGGCGGACGTGCCGGGCGGAGCCGCGCAGGTGCAGGACATCTACCCGCTGGCCCCGCTGCAGGAGGGAATCCTCTTCCACCACCTGCTGTCACAGGACGGGGATCCGTACCTCCTGTCGTACCTGACCGTGTTCGACGGCCGCGCGCCCCTGGACGCGTACCTGGCGGCACTGCAGGCGGTGATCGATCGACACGACGTCCTGCGCACGGCCGTGGCCTGGGAGGGGCTGCGCGAGCCGGTGCAGGTGGTCTGGCGCCACGCGCCGCTGCCGGTGGACGAGGTGGAGCTGGATGCCGGCGCGGAGGCGGAGGATGCGCCCAGGCAGCTGTGGGAGCGCTACGACCCCCGGCGGTTCCGGATGGACCTGGGACAGGCGCCGCTGATGCGGGCGTGCATCGCCGAGGACCGCGTGCGCGGCCGGTGGCTGCTGCTGCTGCTCTGGCACCACCTGGCCGAAGACCACGAGTCGCTGGAGGTGATGCAGGAGGAGATCGCGGCGCACCTGCAGGGCCGGGAGTCCGAGCTGCCCGCGCCGCTGCCGTTCCGCAACTACGTGGCGCAGGCGCGCCTGGGAGTGAGCCGTGAGGAGCACGAGCGGTTCTTCCGCGGCATGCTGGGCGACATCGACGAGCCCACCGCGCCGTTCGGGCTGCTGGACGTGTGGGGCGAGGGTCGCGGGGTCGCGGAGGCGTGGCTTCCGGTGGCGGGCGACCTGGGGGCACGGCTGCGCGGCCGGGCACGGGCGCTGGGGGTGAGCGTGGCGAGCCTGTGCCACCTGGCGTGGGCGCAGGTACTGGCGCGGGTCTCGGGCCGCAGCGACGTGGTGTTCGGGACGCTGCTCTTTGGCCGCATGCAGGGCGGGGAAGGTACGGACCGGGTGATGGGCCCCTTCATCAACACGCTGCCGGTGCGGATCGGCGTGGGGGAGGAGGGGGCAGAGGCGGCGGTGCGTCGCACGCACGCGCTGCTGGCGGACCTGCTGCGGCACGAGCACGCCTCGCTGTCGCTGGCGCAGCGCAGCAGCGGCGTGGCGGCACCGGCGCCGCTGTTCACCTCGCTGCTGAACTATCGCCACGGCGGCGCCCCCAGGCGTCCGCAGGAGGCGGGGCAGCCCGGGGAAGGAGGGCGTACCCTTCGCGTACAGGAGCGGACCAATTACCCCGTGGCCGTCGCGGTAAACGACCTGGGGGATGAGCTCTCGCTGGTGGCGCAGGTGGCGGCGCCGGCGGACGCGGAGCGGGTGTGCCGGATGATGCACACGGCGCTGGAGCGGCTGGTCGAGGCGCTGGAGGACGCTCCAGGGCGGGCGATCGGCGCCATCGACGTGCTGCCGGAGGCGGAGCGCCGCGTGGTGGTGGAGGCGTGGAACCGCACGGACGCGGACTACCCCGCGGATGCGACCATCCACCGGCTCTTCGAGGAACAGGCGGCGCGCACGCCGGACGCCGCCGCCGTCGTCTTCGAGGACGACGCGCTGAGCTACGCGGAGCTGAACGCCCGCGCCAACCGGCTGGCGAACTACCTGCGGCGCCGCGGCGTTCGCCCGGAAACCCGCGTGGGCATCTGCCTGGAGCGCGGCCCGGAGCTGGTCGTCGCCATCCTGGCCGTGCTGAAGGCGGGCGGCGCCTACGTGCCGCTGGACCCGTCGTATCCGGCCGAGCGGCTGGCCTTTATGCTCGCCGACTCCGGCGCGCCGCTCCTGCTTACCCGCCTGCCGCTGCCGGACGGGCTTTCGCCGCACACCGCCGAGGTCGTGTGCCTGGACGCCGACCGCGCGCGCATCGAGGCCGAGAGCGCCGAGGCGCCGGCCGTTGGCGTCTCGCCCGACCACCTGGCGTACGTCATCTACACCTCCGGGAGCACGGGGACGCCCAAGGGGGTGATGGTGCCGCACCGGGGCGTGCCCAACCTGGCGCACGCGCAGGCCCGCCGCTTCGGCATCGACGGCAGCAGCCGCTTGCTGCAGTTCGCCTCGTTCTCGTTCGACGCGGCGGTGGCGGAAGTCTTCGACGCGCTGCTGAACGGGGCCGCGCTGGTGATGGCGTCGCGCGATGCGCTTCTCCCCGGCGCGGGGCTGCTGGAGACGCTGCGGCGCGGGCGCGTCACGGTGGCCACGCTGCCGCCGTCGGTGCTCGCCATCCTTCCCCCGGACGGCCTGCCGGAGCTGCGTACGGTGGTGAGCGCGGGTGAGGCGGTGGATGCCGCCACGGTGGAGCGGTGGAGCGCCGGCCGCACCTTCGTGAACGCCTACGGGCCGACGGAGGTCACGGTCTGCGCGACGGCTGCTTCCGTCGAGGCAGATGGACGCGCTCCGGCGATCGGCCGCCCGCTGGAGAACGTGCGGGTGTACGTGCTGGACGCGGCGGGCCGGCCGGCGCCGGTGGACGTTGCCGGCGAGCTGTACGTGGGCGGCGTGGGAGTCGCGCGCGGCTACCTGGGCCGGCCGGGGCTGACGGCGGAGCGCTTCGTTCCGGATCCCTTCGGCGGTGAGCCCGGGGCGCGGCTCTACCGCACGGGCGACCGGGTGCGGTGGTCGGCGCAGGGCGAGCTGGAGTTCCTGGGGCGCGTGGACGAGCAGGTCAAGGTGCGCGGCTTCCGCATCGAGCCGGGCGAGATCGAAGGCGCGCTGCGGCGGAGCGAGGGCGTCGCCGACTGCGCGGTCGTGGCCCGCCAGGACGTGCCCGGGGAGACGCGGCTGGTGGCGTACGTGGTGGGCGACGCGGAGGCGGGCGCACTGCGCGAGCACCTGCGGCGGAGCCTGCCGGAGCACATGGTGCCGTCCGCGTTCGTCTCGCTGGACGCGCTGCCGCTGACGCCCAATGGCAAGCTGGACCGCAAGGCGCTTCCCGCCCCGGACCTGGCTTCGGCGGGCGAACGGTACGTGGCGCCGCGCACGCCGGTGGAGGAGGTGCTGGCGGAGATCTGGGCGGAGGTGCTGCGCCTGGAGCGGGTGGGCGTGACGGAAAGCTTCTTCGAGCTGGGCGGCCACTCCCTGCTGGCCACGCGCGTGGTCTCGCGCGTCCGCGAGGTGTTCGGGGTGGAGCTGCCGCTTCGCGCGCTCTTCGAGCGGCCCACGGTGGGCGAGCTGGCCGGGCGCGTGGAGGAGATGCGCCGCGCGGGGGCGCCGGTGCTGCCCTCCGTGGTGCCGGCCGGGCGCGCGGGTGCTTTGCCGCTGTCGTTCGCGCAGGAGCGGCTGTGGTTCCTGGACCGGCTGGAGCCGGGGAGCACCACCTACAACATGCCCGCCGCCTGGCGCCTGGGCGGAGCCCTGGACCCGGCGGCGCTGGAGCGGGCGCTGGGCGAGATCGTGCGGCGGCACGAGGCGCTGCGGACGGTCTTCGCCGAGGCGGACGGTTCGCCGGTGCAGGTGATCGCGCCGTTCGACGGCTTCGCCCTGCCGGTGGAGGACCTGTCGGGGCTGGGCGACGCGGATCGCGAGGCGGCGGCCAGGCGCCGCGCGGGGGAGGAGGCGGCACGGCCGTTCGACCTGGCCGCGGGCCCGCTCTTCCGTGCGGCGCTGCTGCGGCTGGGCGGGGAAGATTACGTGCTGCTGCTCTCGATGCACCACATCGTCAGCGACGGGTGGAGCATGGGGGTGCTCTTCCGCGAGATGTCGGCGCTGTACGAGGCGTACCGTGAAGGGCGTGCGTCGCCGCTCCCGGAGCTGGCGGTGCAGTACGCCGACTACGCGGTCTGGCAGCGCGAGCAGCTGGCGGGCGAGACCCTGGACGGGCAGCTGGCGTACTGGAAGGAGCGTCTGGCGGACGCACCCGCGCTGCTGGAGCTGCCCAGCGACCATCCGCGCCCGGCGGTGCAGTCGTACCGCGGCGCGACCGTCCCGGTGCAGCTCTCTCCGGAGCTGCTGGAGCGGCTGCAGGCGCTGAGCCGCACCGAAGGCGCGACGCTGTACATGACGCTGCTGGGCGCGTTCCAGGTGCTGCTGTCCAGGTACAGCGGCAGCGAGGACGTCGTCGTCGGCAGCCCGATCGCCGGGCGCACGCGCGGCGAGGTGGAGGCGCTGATCGGCTTCTTCATCAACACGCTGGTGCTGCGGACCGACCTCTCGGGCGACCCCAGCTTCCGCGAAACCCTGCGGCGGGTGCGGGAGGCGACGCTGGGGGCGTACGCGCACCAGGAGCTTCCCTTCGAAAAGCTGGTGGTGGAGCTGCAGCCGGAGCGCAGCCTGAGCCATTCGCCCCTGTTCCAGGTGATGTTCACGCTGCAGAACGCAGGCGGCGGGGGAGGCGCGCTTGCGGGTCTGAAGGTGGGCGGCGTCGGTGCGGCCATGCAGGTCGCCCGGTTCGATCTTTCCCTGGAGCTCACGGCGACCCCCGAGGGGCTGCGCGGCGGAATCATCTACAGCACCGACCTCTTCGAGCGCGGCACGATCGTCCGGATGCTCGGCCACCTGGAGCGGGTGCTGGAGCAGGTCGCGGGCGATGCGGACGTGCGGCTCTCCGAGCTGGAACTGCTCGGCGAGACGGAGCGCGCGCGGGTGGTGGACGAGTGGAACCGGACCGAGGCGGAGGTTCCGGCGGACCGCTGCATCCACCAGCTGTTCGAGGCGCAGGCGGCGCGCACCCCGGACGCGGTGGCCGTGCGCTTCGAGGATGCGTCGCTCACGTACGCGCAGCTGAACGCGCGCGCCAACCAGCTCGCCCACCACCTGCGCGGCCGCGGCGTGGGCGCCGAGGTGCGCGTCGGCGTGCTGATGGAGCGCAGCTTCGAAATGGTCATCTCGCTCCTGGCCGTGCTCAAGGCCGGGGGCGGGTACGTGCCGCTGGACCCGGGCCTGCCCGCCGAGCGGCTGGCGTACATGCTGGAGGACAGCTCCGTGCCGCTGGTTCTGGTGCAGGCGGCCCAGCGCGAGACGGTGCCCGCACGCGAGGGCGTCGAGGTGCTGGTGGTGGACGCGCTTGCGGAGCGGCTGGCGGCGGAGCCGGCGGAGAACCCGGCGGTCGGCGCGGGTCCGGACTCGCTGGCGTACGTCATCTACACCTCCGGCTCCACCGGCCGACCGAAGGGTGTGATGAACCAGCACCGGGGCGTGGTGAACCGCCTGGTGTGGATGCAGGCGCACTTCGGCATCGGCGCGGACGACGTGGTGCTGCAGAAGACGCCGTTCTCGTTCGACGTATCGGTGTGGGAGTTCTTCTGGCCGCTGCAGCAGGGCGCGCGGCTGGTGATGGCGCGGCCGGACGGGCATCGCGATCCGCTGTACCTGCAGGAGATCATCGAGGCCGAGGGGGTGACGACACTGCACTTTGTCCCCTCCATGCTGCAGTCGTTCGTGGAGGCGGTGGAGCCTACCCGCTGCGCGTCGCTGCGCAATGTCGTTTGCAGCGGCGAGGCGCTGCCGCCGGCGCTGGTGCATCGCTTCTACGACCGATTCGCCGGCCCCGTCGTTCTCACCAACCTCTACGGCCCGACGGAAGCGACCGTGGACGTGAGCTGCTGGATGTGCGCGCGCGACGAAGCGGCGGACGTGGTGCCGATCGGCCGCCCCGTCTGGAACACGCAATTGTACGTTTTGGACGCCGTGCTCAACCCCGCTCCCGTGGGCGTGCCGGGCGAGCTGTACATCGGCGGTGTGCAGGTGGCGCGTGGCTATCAGCGCCGCGCGGCGATGACGGCGGAGCGCTTCATCCCCGATCCGTTCTCGTCGCAGCCGGGCGCGCGTCTCTACCGCACCGGCGACCGCGCTCGCTGGCGGGCGGACGGCGCCATCGAGTACCTGGGGCGGCTGGACTTCCAGGTAAAGGTGCGCGGCTTCCGCATCGAGCTGGGCGAGATCGAGGGCGTGCTGCGGCGCAGCGCGGGCGTCACCGACTGCGTGGTCCTGGCGCGTGAGGACGCGACGGGCGACCGCCGGCTGGTGGCGTACGTGGTGGGCGCCGTTGAGGCGGACGCGCTGCGCGAGCACCTGCGCCGGGAACTGCCGGAGTACATGGTCCCGGCCGCGTTCGTCCCGCTAAACGCGCTGCCGCTGACGGCGAACGGCAAGCTGGACCGCAAGGCGCTGCCTGCGCCGGAGGGCGATGCGTACGCGCGCCGCAGCTACGAGGCACCGCTGGGGGAGATCGAGACGGCGCTGGCGGAGATCTGGGGCGAGGTGCTGGGCGTGGAGCGGGTGGGGCGATGGGACCACTTCTTCGAGCTGGGCGGGCACTCGCTGCTGGGAATCAAGCTGATCGGCCGGATGCGGCAGGTGGGGCTGTACACGGACGTGCGGGCACTCTTCGCCACGCCGGTGCTGGCGGATTTGGCTCTGGCCGTGGGCCGGGCGTCCATGGAGATGGAGATCCCCGCGAACGCCATCCCGGAGGGAAGCCGATCCATCACGCCGCGGATGCTGCCGCTGGTGGAGCTCACGCAGACGGAGATCGACCGCATCGTGGCGGAGGTGCCGGGCGGAGCCGCGAACGTGCAGGACATCTATCCGCTGGCCCCGCTGCAGGAGGGGATCCTCTTCCACCATCTGCTGTCGGAGCAGGGGGATCCCTACCTCCTGTCGATGGTGACCGAGTTCGACACGCGCGCGCGTCTGGATCAGCACCTGGCGGCACTGCAGGCGGTGATCGATCGCCACGACATCCTGCGCACGGCCATGGCCTGGGAGGAGCTGCGCGAGCCGGTGCAGGTCGTTTTGCGGCACGCGCCGCTGCCGGTGGAGGAGGTGGTGCTGGATGCGGGGGCCGGGGACGGGGTTGGGGCGGCCGAGCGGTTGTGGCGGCGCTTTGACCCCCGGCACTACCGCATGGACCTGAAGCGGGCGCCGCTGCTGCGCGCGTGCATCGCCCAGGACCCGGCAAGCGGCCGGTGGCTGCTGCTGATGCTCACGCACCACCTGACCAACGACCACGAGTCGCTGGAGGTGCAGCAGGAGGAGATCTCCGCACACCTGCTGGGCCGCGGGTCCGATCTGCCGGCGCCCACGCCCTTCCGCAACTACGTGGCGCAGGCGCGGCTGGGGATGAGCCGGGATGAGCACGAGCGGTTCTTCCGCGGGATGCTGGCCGACGTGGACGAGCCGACGGCGCCGTACGGGCTGCTGGACGTGTGGGGCGAGGGACACGGCATCGCCGAGGCGCGGCTTGCCATCGCGGGCGACCTGGGCGTGCGCCTGCGCCGCCGGGCGCGGTCGTTGGGGGTGACCGTGGCCAGCCTGTGCCACCTGGCGTGGGCGCAGGTGCTGGCGCGGCTGAGCGGGCGAAATGACGTGGTGTTCGGGACGCTGCTCTTCGGCCGGATGCAGGGCGGGGAGGGGTCGGACCGGGTGATGGGCCCGCTCATCAACACGCTGCCGGTGCGGATCGGGGTCGGCGACGAAGCGGTCGAGGCGGCGGTGCGGCGCACGCACGCCCTGCTGGCCGACCTGCTGCGGCACGAGCACGCCTCGCTGGCGCTGGCGCAGCGCAGCAGCGGCGTTGCGGCACCCGCGCCGCTGTTCACCTCGCTGCTGAACTACCGGCACGGGGGCGGGACGGAGCGTTCGGGTGAGGCGGGGCAGCCGGAGCAGGGGGTGCGCGGCATTCACGCCCAGGAGCGGACCAACTACCCCCTGTCGCTGGCCGTGGACGACCTGGGGGATGCGTTCTCGCTGATGGCGCAGGTCGCGGCCCCGGCGGACGCGGAGCAGGTGTGCCGGATGATGCACACGGCGCTCGCCCGGCTGGTCGAGGCGCTGGAGACGGCTCCCAGTCGGGCCATCGGGAGCATCGACGTGCTGCCGGAGGCGGAGCGCCGCGTGGTGGTGGAGGCGTGGAACCGCACGGAGGCCGAGTACCCGGCCGATCGCTGCATCCACGAGCTGTTCGAGGCGCAGGCGGCGCGGACGCCGGACGCCGTGGCGGTCGAGTTCGAGGGCGAAACCTTCCGCTACCGTGAGCTGAACGAGCGGGCCAACCGGCTGGCGCATCATCTCGCCGGTCTGGGCGTCGGGGCGGAGACGCGGGTGGGGATCTGCCTGGAGCGGGGGATGGAGATGATCGTCGCCGCGCTGGCCGTGCTCAAGGCGGGCGGCGGATACGTACCGCTGGACCCCGCCTATCCCGCGGAGCGGCTGGCGTTCATGCTGGCCGACGCCGCCGTCCCCGTGCTGGTGACGCAGGAGTCGCTGCGCGCGGTGCTTCCCACCGGCGAGGGCGTCGCGGTGGTGAGCGTGGATGGCGACGCGGCGCGGCTCGCGGCGGAGTCCGCGGAGAACCCGGAGCGCCCCGTCTCGCCTGACCAGCTGGCGTACGTGATCTACACCTCGGGGAGCACGGGCCGGCCGAAGGGTGTGATGGTGCCGCACCGAGGCGTGCCGAACCTGGCGTACGCGCAGGCGCGCCGCTTCGGCATCGACGGTACGAGCCGCGTCCTGCAGTTCGCCTCGTTCTCGTTCGACGCGGCGGTGGCGGAAGTATTCGACACGCTGCTGAACGGGGCCGCGCTGGTGATGGCGCCGCGCGAGGCACTTCTCCCCGGTCCGGGGCTGCTGGAGACGCTGCGGGGCGGGCGCGTCACCGTGGCCACCCTGCCGCCGTCGGTGCTGGCCATCCTTCCGCCGGACGACCTGCCGGAGTTGCGCACGGTGATCAGCGCCGGCGAGGCGGTGGATGCCGCGACGGTCGCGCGGTGGAGCGCCGGGCGCACCTTCGTGAACGCCTACGGGCCGACGGAGGTTACCGTCTGCGCCACCTCCGCCCGCTGCGAGGCTGACGGGCGTGCCCCGTCCATTGGCCGCGCGCTGGAGAACGTGCGGGTGTACGTGCTGGATGCGGCGGGCCGGCCGGCGCCGGTGGGCGTTCCTGGCGAACTGTACGTGGGCGGCGTAGGCGTCGCGCGCGGCTACCTGGGCCGGCCGGGGCTGACGGCGGAGCGGTTCGTTCCGGACCCCTTCGGCGGCGAAGCCGGGGCGCGGCTCTACCGGACGGGTGACCGGGTGCGGTGGTCGGCCGGGGGCGAGCTGGAGTTCCTGGGGCGGGTGGACGAGCAGGTCAAGGTGCGCGGCTTCCGCATCGAGCCGGGCGAGATCGAGGGCGTGCTGCGGCGGAGCGAGGGTGTCACCGACTGCGTGGTGGTGGCGTGCGCGGACGTGCCCGGGGAGACGCGGCTGGTGGCGTACGTGGTGGGCAACGTGGACGCGGGAGCACTGCGCGAGCACCTGCTCCGCGATCTTCCGGAGTACATGGTGCCGTCCGCGTTCGTCAGCATGGACGCGATGCCGCTGACGCCCAACGGCAAGCTGGACCGCAAGGCGCTTCCCGCTCCGGGCCTCGCTTCGGCGAGCGAGCGGTACGTGGCGCCGCGTACGCCGGTGGAGGAGGTGCTGGCGGAGATCTGGGCAGAGGTGCTGCAGCTGGAACGGGTGGGGGTGACGGAGAGCTTCTTTGATCTGGGTGGCCACTCGCTGCTGCTCATGCGGCTGCTGGCCCACGTCCAGGCCACGTTCGACGTGGAGATCTCGATTCGCACCGTGTACGCCATGCCGGCGCTGGAAGCCATGGCGGAAGAGATCGAGCGCAGGATTTACGAGGACGTCGCCACCCTGTCCGAAGACGAGATCGAGCAGCTGGCCGCGTCCAACCCCGTTGTAAGAGCCTGATATGTCCGCAGAACCGACGGTTGGACTTCCGCGTCCGGAACTCTCCGCTGCCAGGCGTGCCCTCATCGAGGCTAGGCTCAGGGGCCAGGTCCGCTCGCTTGCCATCGCACCCCGTCCCCATCGCGAAAGCGCTCCGCTGTCTTTCTCGCAGGAGCGGCTGTGGTTCATGGACCGGCTGGATCCGGGGAGCAGCGCGTACAACGTGGGCTGGTCGCTCCGGCTGCGGGGAGCGTCGGACATCGGGGCGCTGGAGCGTAGCCTGGGCGAGATCGTCCGGCGGCACGAGGCGCTGCGGACCGTTTTCCGGGAGGTGGATGGCGCTCCGGTGCAGGTGATCATCCCCTTTGGCGGGTTCACCCTTCCGGTCGAGGATTTTTCCGGGCTGGCCGACGCGGATCGCGAGATGGCGGTGCGGCGGCGGGTGGCGGACGATGCGGCGCGGCCCTTTGACCTGGCCGCGGGACCGCTCTTTCGGGCGGCGCTGCTGCGGCTGGGCCAGGAAGACCACGTGCTGCTGGTGGGGATGCACCACATCGTCAGCGACGGGTGGAGCATCGGCGTGCTCTCCAGCGAGTTTTCGGCGCTGTACCAGGCGTACCGCGAGGGACGGGGGTCGCCGCTCCCCGAGCTGGCGGTGCAGTACGGAGACTATGCCGCCTGGCAGCGCGAGCACCTGCGGGGGGCGGTGCTGGAGCGGCAGCTGTCGTACTGGCGCGAGCGGCTGGCGGACGCGCCCGCGCTGCTGGAGCTGCCCACCGACCATCCCCGCCCGGCCGTGCAGACGTTCCGGGGGGCGAACGAAGGGGTCGGGCTTTCCGGCGAGCTTCTGGAGCGGCTTCGCGAGGTGGGCCGGCGCGAGGGCGCGTCGCTGTACATGGTGCTGCTGGCCGCATTTCAGGTGCTCCTCTCCCGGTACAGCGCGAGCGAGGACGTGGTGGTGGGAAGCCCCGTCGCGGGGCGCACCAGAAAAGAGGTGGAGGGGCTGATCGGCTTCTTCGTCAACACGCTGGTGCTGCGGGCCGATCTTTCGGGAGACCCGAGCTTTCGCGAGGCCGTGCGCCGGGTGCGGGAGGCGACGCTGGGTGCGTACGAGCACCAGGAGGTGCCCTTCGAGCGCCTGGTCGAGGAGCTGCAGCCGGAGCGCAGCCTGAGCCATTCGCCGCTCTTTCAGGTGATGTTCAGCCTGCAGGACGCCGAGGGCGGGGGTGGCGGCGGGGGCGGGGGCGGCGCTCTCGCGGGGCTGGAGGTGAACGGAGTTGGAGCGGACGTGGAGGTCGCCAAGTTCGATCTCTCCCTGGAGCTGGTGGCGACCCCGGGAGGCCTGCGCGGCCGGCTGGACTACAGCAGAGACCTCTTTGAGCCGCCCACCATCCAGCGCATGGCGCGGCACCTGGAGCGGGTGCTGCAGCAGGTCGCCGCCAACGCGGACGTGCGCCTCTCGCGGCTGGAGCTGCTTGGCGACGCGGAGCGCGAGCAGGTGCTGGGGACGTGGAACCAGACGGCGCGCGAAACCTCCGACCCGCCGGCCCACGCGCTCTTTGCCCAGTGGGCGCGCCGCGCGCCGCAGGCCGTCGCGCTCCTGGCCGGCCAGGAGGCCGTGACGTATGGCGAGCTGGACCGTCGCGCGGCGGTCCTCGCCCGGCACCTGCGCCAGCTGGGGGTTGGGCCTGAGACGCCGGTGGGCCTGTGCATGGAGCGCACGCCCGAGCTGCTGGTGGGCGTGCTGGGGATCTGGAAGGCGGGCGGCGCGTACGTCCCGCTGGATCCCGGCTACCCGGCGGAGCGGCTGGGCTGGATCATCGCCGACGCCGCGCTTCCGGTGGTGGTCGCCACGACGGACACGGCTGGGGTGCTGCCGGAGCACGGAGCCACCCTCGTGCGGGTGGACCAGCTTCCGGATCTCGCCTCCGACACGACGGATGCGGCGGCGGAGGTGACCGCGTCCGACGCGAGCCTGGCGTACGTCATCTACACCTCCGGCTCCACCGGCCGCCCCAAGGGAGTGCAGGTGCAGCACGGTTCCCTGTCCAACCTGCTGGCCGCCACGCGCGAGGCGTTCGGCGTCGCCTCGGGCGACGTGATGCCGGCGCTGGCGTCGTACGCGTTCGACATCTGGCTCTTCGAGGGGTTGCTGCCGCTGACCTCCGGCGCGGCGGTGCGCCTGGTGGCGCGCGAGCGGGTGATGGACGTACCCGCGCTGGTGGAGGAGATCGCCGCCGCCACGCTGGTTCACGCCGTCCCCGCGCTGATGCGGCAGATCGTCCATGCGGAGCGCGAGACCCCCCGGCTCGCCCGGCTGCGGCGCGCGTTCGTGGGCGGCGATCAGGTGGCGGCCGACCTGCTGGCGGAGATGCGCCAGGCGCTCCCCGGCGCGGAGACGCACGTCCTGTACGGACCCACCGAGGGTACCATCCTGGCCTCCGTGCACCCGGTGCCCTTGGACGGAATCGTGGAGGGGCATCCGATCGGCCGGCCGCTGGGGAACGTGCGCCTCTATGTGTGCGACGCGTTCGGCGGCCCGCAGCCGGCGGGCGTACCGGGCGAGCTGCTGATCGGCGGGGCGGGGGTGGCGCGCGGGTACCTGGGACGGCCGGAGCTGACGGCGGAGCGGTTCGTTCCCGATGCGTTTGGCGCGGAGCCCGGCGCGAGGCTGTATCGGACGGGTGACCGGGCGCGCTGGCGTGCGGACGGCACGCTGGAGTTCCTGGGGCGGATGGACGCGCAGGTGAAGATCCGCGGCTTCCGCATCGAGCCGGGCGAGATCGAGGCGATGCTGCGGGGCCACGAGCGCGTCAGCGACTGCGTGGTGATTGCGCGCGAGGACGTGCCGGGCGACCGGCGGCTGGTGGCGTACG
>NZ_JBMDXM010000073.1:0-20764 GCF_048594345.1 Longimicrobium sp. | reverse complement strand
ATGGATGGATGGCTGGATGGATGGATGGATGGATGGATGGATGGATGGATGGATGGATGGATGGATGGATGGATGGATGGATGGATGGATGGATGGATGGATGGATGGATGGATGGATGGATGGATGGATGGATGGATGGATGGATGGATGGCGGAGTGTTCTTTTTGGCGTGCCTCAAAAACCGAAAGTCCGCGCCAAAAATCGGAACGGCGGACTCGGGGGGGACAAGCCCCCCGCTCGCCCGCCGTGGTGGACACCCGCTTTAGCTCCCCCTCCAGCACTCCCCGCAGGTACGCGTCCAGCGCCGTGCCCGCCCCTACGGCCTCACGCCAGCCGTCCCCCGCCAGATCATCCAGCAGAAGGCCCAGCGCAGCGCCTACGGCGTACGCCCGCCACTTGGACGGGCGCCCGCCGACGAGCGCGCGTTGTCGCTCCGCAAGCCCCTGCCGGACACGCGTCCGCGCGTGTTCGCGGCCCGCCCCGATGGCGTAGGCCGCGCAGAGCTTCCCCACGTAGTCCGCCGTCCCTTCCGTCTGTTCCTCCCATCGCTCCACCGCCTGCGCGTCCGGCGCCAGCGCCGCACGCCGCGCGCGTAGGTCGAGGTAGCCCCGCAGCACCGCCCGCACCGAATCCCGCGACGGCGCCACCAGCGCCGCCGCAAGCGCCTGCCGTTCGGCTTCGGCTAGCGCCTCGTACGCTTCCGGCGAGCCCTCCAGAGGCACCGGGGCCACGTTGCTGCCGAATCCTGGCCGCGCCCCCGGAACGTTTGTGAAGTGCTCCCACTGGTGCGCGTGGAAACCTTCATGATACAGCATCTCCAGCACGATTTCGGCGGACGGATGGTAGGCCGGTGTTACCGCCAGCGTTGCGCCGCCCAGCCGGAACCACACGTCCACCCCGCCGAACCCGTCCGGGTAGCCCCGGCGCGCGTGCAGCGCACCCCGGAGCTCGGGCGCGAGCCACCGCCCCCGCACCGCATCGTACGGGGGCGGTGGCGGCCCTGCCGGGGCGTAGACGAAAATCGTGCTGTCCGCCTGTCGCGTGAAACCGAACGGCTTGCCCGCGTGCCAGTACCCCGGCCACACCCCCGCGCACGCGTCCGCGCTCCGCACGGCCATCCCCGCCGCCGCCGCGACTGCCGAATCCGGCGCCACGTACGGCCTCCCCTGTGCGTGCGCCGCCCCCGCCCCTATGGCACCTGCGAGAAGGAGAACGCCAGACGCGCAGGCAATCCGGCGTAGGCGGTACGTCAAGGGTCCAGCTTGCCCAGCAGGGCGGCAACGGCTCTGCTCACGTCCGCCACCAGCGATACCCCAGCGGAGCCATCGCCCGTGGCCGGGGGCGGGGTCAGCCCTGTCACGTCCCCCCGCGTTACCACGAACGCGACACCATCCCGCGTCAGGTGCACGCCCACGTTCTGCCCCTCGTTCCCGTCGATCTGCACCGACACGGAATCCATCAGCTTCCGTGTCCGGTCCACCACCTGGACGAGGTAGGTTCCCGGCTCCCGCTGGACGACTCGCGCCGCCTCCATCGACGTGGCAACGCTGCCGTTCGGCACGGGGGCGGCGTACACCGTCTCTTTGCCGACCCGCAATTCCACGTCGATGGGCTGTCCCGCGCGATTCCAGACCAGCAGCTGCACCGTGCCCGTCTGCGTGCCCTGCGGCGCACGTTGGGCTTGCACCGGCGCCGACGCCAGCAGACCGGCCAGCACCAGCCACAGCCCGCCCGCCCCCACTCGCTTATTTCGCATCGTCGTTGTTCTCCCCTGTCGCGAAGAAGTGTTTCAGCACCCCGAGCCACGGCGGCAGCGGTTGACCCGCCGCCCCGTACCCGCTTTCAAGGTCCTGCACCAGCACGCCGCCGATCCGCTCGCGTTCAGAGTCCGGCAGGGCGTGCACAAGGAAATCCACCGCCTGACGTGCCGTGTCCGCAGTTATCTCGCTGTCCGACACGTCTTGGATCCCGGCGAACGTCTCCGTCAGCCGCCGGAACCACTCCCCGCCCGGCAGCAGGCGCGCGACCTGGCGCACCGCCGCGCGGAACTCGGCAGGCACGTCTACGGCGGCCCCCGTCGCGAGCACCAGCACCGTTGCGTATCGCCCGAACTCCGTCCGGTGCGCGTCAACGTCATTACCCGGCGGAAGGTCCCGCCCCGGCCACCCCGTCACCATCTCCGCGAGATCGGACGCCATCGACCGGAACACTTCCTGTAGCTCCGACTGCGCGAACGTCAGGAGCGCCCCGTATTCGTCGTCTGCCCGCTCCCGCTCCGGGTGCCGCTCTGCCCACCGCTGCACCACCCGCACGGCGTCCCACCCGCTTTCTACCTGATCCATTGCCGCCGCCAGCAGGGCACGCGCGTCTTCGTCGTCGATCCACACCACCCGTTCCCGCGCATCCAGCCATGCGGGGCCGTAGATCGTGGCGGATGGCTCCTCTCCTTCCGCCGGGGCGCGGTCTGGCGTGCTCACGATGCCCTGTCCATCCGGGAGGCTTCGCCGTCCGGCCACAAGGCCGCTATGCGCTCCGCGACAGCCGGAAACTCCGCCTGCGGCGCGAGGCCCAGCACGGCCCGCCGGGCCGCCCTGAACGCGCGCAGGTCGCACCCGATCCGCGCCGCGTACGCGAGGTCCACCGCCGCCGCGCACCGCACCGCGTCCGGTAGCTCCCGGTTCCCCAGCAGCACCCACGCGGCCCGCCACGCCATGCTCCCGCTGCGCGGGCGCCCCGGCGCTGCCTGCGCCCGCGCCGTCAGCGCGAACGCCGCCAGTTGCCCGCCGAGGTCCAGCGTCAGCAGCGCCGGGACGAGGCGCCGGAGCGCCCCGCCTGCACGGCCTGATTCGTCCACGTCCGTCCAGAACCGCGCGAGGTCCAGAAGGAGGTTCCAAGCCCCGGCGGTTTCACCGTCGAAGGACCGTTGCGCGCTCAACGCGAACTGCGCCGCGCTCCCTTCCTCGCCCTTCTGGCGGGCAAGACGAAAGAGAGCGTGCGCGGCGCGCATCTGCGCGCTACGCTCGCCGTGGCGACGACCCGCCCGCATCGCGAGCCGGTAGAACCGTTCGGCCGGGAGCAGCTTGCCACGGCGCTCGCCCACCGCGCCCAACTCCACCAGCGCGGACGAGTACGCCGACCAGTTCCGCTCCCGGCGCGCAACCGCCAGTGCACGCCGCATCCATGTGTCCGCGCGTGCGATCTGGCCCGCTTCCAGCGCGCACACACCCACGAACAACGCAGCATCGCCGGACAGCGGCGCCGCCGCCGCGCCCGCCTGGGCGAACGCAACCGCCGTGTGTGGCAGGCCCGCACCCCGCGCCCACGCGGCGACTTCACCGCAGCAGAGCATCACGATTTCTGCGTCCGCACGGTCCGGCTCCCCTAGCAGCCCATGCAGCGTATCCACCGGCGCGGCCAGCCTGCCCGGTAGCTCCACCGCCGTAACCAGCCGCAGCCGCGCGCCCGCCGTCCCGTCCGCGAACAGGCCCGCGCGCGATTCCTCCGGCGTGATCGCCCACAACGCCACGTCCCGCACCGTCCGCCACAGCAGCAGCCCGAGGTCTCCCGGCGATTCCTCTAGGATGCGCTCTCCGTCAAGCCGTTCGCCTAGATCGCGCTCCATCGCGGGAGGGACGCACCACCTGCGCGGGATGCCGCGCCGCCGATCCTTGCCCCTGGGCATTAGTTGCCGCTCCCGAACATCCACGTGGAACCCACGCGGATCATCCTGTACTGCCGTTCCGCGTTATACCGGAGCATTTCCTCAGTGGACGGGTTTGCGGACCGCCCGACCGGCTGCGCTCCGTCCGATGCCCCGCACGGCGGTGCCGGGCTCCCCGGCGGGAGCTGGCTTGGCGCGCTCATCAGTTTCCGCTACCGAACATGTAGCCCGGAGTCGGCGGGTAGCCGTAACGGTAGTTCTCGTAGTCCGGAGGGCCCGAATGCAGGCGAAAGCCCGGTTCCCTGTTGTCGCCTTCCTTCGGTTGCGCGGCCGAATCAGTGGCGGATTTGGGACCGGGGTGATCCTCCACCTCATGACGCTGCGGAGGCTCCAGATTGGTTGATGGCGCGGCTGAGTGGGTGTGCATGCGAGTTCCGCCTTTGGTCGGGGTGTGTGCAACGCGAACACCCCGAGCATATCCGAAGGCGGAAAGGGAGAGTTAGAAGGCGGTTTGTCCGGGCAGTGTGTGTCTCCGACTGACGCGTATCATAGTGCCTATTTGTGGCGAGATTTGTGGTGGTGGTTTCTGGCGGGTCAGGTATGAGCCGGTTACCTTTGGATGGTCCGTGTTGGTCTTTCGCGAACCCGTTGAGGGAGCCCACATCCATGAAAACCATCCGCGCCCGTATCGCCGTTGCTATCACAACCGCGCTAGTTCTCGCCGCATGCGGTGAGAGCCCCACAACTCTCACGGCTCCCGAGACGCAGCCCTCGTTCGACGGCGGCGGATTGACATTCGGGGGAGGGAACAGGTCGGATACCACGACCACAATGACAACGACCGCGACCCAAGACGGGGACGCGGCCGTTGACGGCGGCGGTTTGACGTTCGGCGGGGGCAACTAAAGCTTTGCCCGCTCCCGATCAGCAGCGTTAACGGGTTGCGCATTGGCTCCGGTTCCCCGCCGGTCCGGAGCCAACCAGCGCCGCAGCCGAAATGAGAACATTCTTTCGATCAACTCCACCGCGTACGGACAAGCCTCAGCGTTTTCCCGTTCCGCCGGGACGCGTGCAGCGATCTCCCCCCGAAGTTCCGATGCGAACTGTTCGACCACAGCGTCTTTGAGCATGCGCGCGCCTTGTTCCGCGCGAGAGGCGTAGTCGGCCGCTGCTTCCCACTCGCCAGCGGATTGCAATGCATAGCCCAACTGGAGGTAACAAGCGTGCGCATACTCGGGGTGCGTTCTGGCGGTGTCTAGCGCGTGTTGCGCCATCACACGGAACTGGTCAAACCGCCCAGCCCCTGCTGCCGCTCGTGCCATAGTGCTTTGCAACAGCACGCGTTCTTCCGGTTTCGTTATGGCAGGGGCGAGCTTTTCCAGCAGAGCCAGGGCCGCAGAGAAATAGCGGTTGCGGATCAGTAGGAACGCGTAATCATGTGCTAGGTACGGGACCCGGCGGTCATAGATCGGATAGAGGTTCAGCGTCTCACGAACTGCCTCCAGCCCATCCTCGAACGTGCCCTTCTCAGCTTCTAGCGCAAAGATGTAATGGCGGGCAACAGCGGCCTGCCGCCGCCTGCCCGTATTGACCGCGCGACGACTGGCACGCTCATACAGCAGCCGAGCGAGCTCATGCTGACCCAAATTCTTGTACACGGCTCCGCGTCCAATAAGGGCGCGGATTGCTTCATGGCGGTTCTTCGACCGAACGGCGAGCCGCAATCCCCGTTGGTACCAGACGCCCGCACGTTCGTAGTGATTACAACGGCGACAGGCCCACCCCGCATCATTCGCGTACGCCGGATTCTCGGGAACCAAGTACGCGGCTGCCTCAGCGAAATGCGCAGCCGTACCAATGAGCGACTCGCCCTCAGCCCATCCCCATACAGCGTAGCACGCGGCGCCTAACTCACTGGCTAGAACCGTTCCCGGCGTGGTGCGCAGTTGCAGAAAGATTCGGAGAGCCGGTGCCAGCGCCGGAGCCGCACGCATGGCGCGGAGCAGCCGCGCGCGAACCTTGTGTGTTCGTGGCCCAAACAGGCCATTCCGCTGGGTTCGATCGGTCCAGTGCTGGACGTCGCGCAGCACCATCCATAAGCCCGTGCAAACATCTTCCAGCCGGTCTTCGTATGGATCGGCCAGAATCTCCCAACCGTCCAGAGAAACGCCGTCGCCGCCGCCGCGTCGAGAACGCGGGGCAAGCGGAATCGCTCGCGGGCGTGCTGCGGTAAGGGCTGGTGCCACTGTGTTTGCCCCGTATGAATCGGATAGTGTCTCCCCACAATCAGACAAAATACGCGATACATCTGGACCGCGCTATACCGGAGAGTAGACAAAATAGCCGGAGCGCCCGCACGCTTGATTGCCCTGTGAGAACCTGAACCGCGAATGCAGGATACGTATGGTGCTAGCACCATACACGGCCCCGCCCGCCCGGCTGGCGCCGGTCGGGGGATGGGGAGGCTTCGCGCTACGCGCTCAACCCCCTGCGCACGGAAGCCGCACAGCAGGCGCACAGCCGGAGAGCCGGAGAGCCGGAGAGCCGGGGGAAAACAACGGGCCGGGAAAGCGCGTTCCGCGCTTCCCCGGCCCGTTTTCGTGTGGCCCTTTAGGGACTGCCGCGCGTGCGCGCGCGCGGCAGTCCGGGGAGGGCCACAAACCCCGATTTCGCGTGCCGAGTTTTCGCGAATTTCCGGACGGCAAGAAGTACCCTTCGCGCGTCCCGAAATAGCGGATTGCGCGTGCCATTCAACCCACCCGGCACCGGGGTTTTTCCCGTGCCGAGAAATCCGGGAATTTCGCGTGCCGCGAAATCCCGCCGTCGTCTCCTCACCCCCCCAGCGGGGTACCACCCTACGCAGGCACCGGGCTTAGGCCCGGTGAAAACCGGGAGCGAGCAATGGGGAAAGGTGCCTTTTTCCTCGCTTCGCTCGGGGCACCTTTCCCCTGCTCGCTTTTCGCTGCGCTCAAAGGAACGGCAACACCGTGGCACGCCCCCGCCGCACCATCCGCAAGCCAACGCGCTGGACCCCTGACGAGTGGGCCCGCATCGAGGAGCACGCGCGCAAGCGCGGCGTGCCGCCGCTGCGCTACGTGCGCGAGGCGGCGCTAGGCGCGCCGCCCGCGCCCAAGCGCTACCACCGCGACGAACTTACCCGGCAGCTTGGCCGGGTGCTGAACAACCTGCGGCAGCTTCACGCCGTCGCCGTGGACGATTGGGCCGACGGTGCCGCCGCTCGCATCCAGCGGACGATCAGCGTCACCGAGGCGGCGATCCGCTCCGCCCCCGCGCCGGGCACCACAGCCGCGGAGGCCGTGCAGGTGATCGTCGTCGCCGGTCGCGCGCTCAACGACCTGACGCACGGCGCCCACGCCGACGAGGACGAGCTACCGCCGGACTCGGAAGTGTTCCCCGCGCTGGAAGCGGTGGAGGCCTCGTTTCGCTGGATCTTCCGGTGATCGGGAAGGCGCTCCCGTTCGGTAAGGGCTTTATCGGCCTCGTGCGATACTCGGTGTACGGGAATGCCGGGGAGGAGCTTGGCCGCGTTGAGTGGGTGGAGAGCCGCAACCTGCCGACCGAGGACCCCGAGACGGCCGCGCGCCTGATGGCGGCGTATGCGCGCCAGTCAGTGCGGACGCAGCGCCCCGTCTATCACCTCGTAATCAGCGCCGATCCCGGCGACCCGGTGGACCGCGCCAGCATGAGCCGCGTTGCGGACACGGTGCTGCGCGAGCTGGGGCTGTCAGAGCATCAAGTGCTCATCATCGCCCACAACGACACGGCGCACCCGCACATGCACCTTGTGGTCAACCGGGTGCACCCGGAGACGCACCGGGCGTGGGAGAACTCCTTTGACTGGCCGAAGATCGAGAAGGCTCTACGCGCCGAGGAGGTGGCGCTAGGCTGGCGCGTGGTGCCGGGCAAGCATGCGCCGGTCCCCGGCCAAGAGCCCGCGCCCGCACTGGAGCGCGGAGACGCCGCGTTCCTGCGGATAGTGCAGGAGCGCGGCGGGCCCGTGCTCGGGCGCGCGTCCACCTGGGCGGAGTTGGAGGAGGGGCTAGAGGCTGTCGGGCTTCACCTGCGCATCAAGGGCGGCGGGTTCACCATCCACGACGGGCGGCAGGAGGTGAAGGCGTCCGACGTGGACCGCCTGTTCTCGCGCGGGAACATGGAGGAGCGGCTAGGCAGGCTGTCCGACTACCGGCGTACGCGTTCCGCCGTCCCGGCGGCGCGGCCTGCCCGCGAACCGGAGCCACCCGCGCCCCCGCGCCGCGAGGAAGTCCGGCCGGAGCCCGCATCGCTGGGGCCGGTGCTTAGCCCCACCGGCGGCGGCGGCCCGGCGCCGGAACCTGATCAGGATGCGGAGCCGGAGCCGACCGTTGCACGCGTGCAACCGCCGGAACCGGCACAGCCGGTCCCGGCGCCGCTTCCGATGCCCACGCCGGAAAGGCCGGCGCCCCGGCGGCCGCCGCGCGAGCCCGCGAAGGAACCGCCGGCGCCGCCCGCTCCCCAGCCGGAGCCCGAGCCCGTGCCGGAGTACCTGCGCCCTCTGGTGGAGGCGATCCGCAGGGGCGGCGCCGTGGAGGCCGAGGCCGAGCGGCTTGACGGGATCATTGCAGCGGCCAGCACCGCGCAGGCGAATGCCAAAGACCTGGGCGAACGGGCAAGGCGGGCGGAATCAGCCTTGAAAGAACTCGCCGCAGCCGTGCGGCCGGTGTACGCCGATCCTTCGGCCGCCGTCCGCCAGATGCGGCAGTTCCGCAAGACGCACACAAACTACGAACTGCACACCGCGTTGCGGGAAGCGCCGGAACAGTTCGGAGAGTTGAAAACGAAGACCGTTTATCCGTGGTGGGGAGTGGGCCTTGTGCCCCGGCCCGACTGGACAGAGGCGCGCGACAAGGCACCCGGCATCGCCGCGCCGCTGGACGAGTTCATTACCGCCTATCCCCCCCGGCCGAAGCCCCAAGAGGTGGAGGCCGCCAAGGCGGAAGCGGACAACCTGCGTGGGCCGGGGCAGAAGGCGCAGACGGCGCGGCTGAAGTTGCCGCAGTCGTTCACGTACGAGGGCGAGGTTTCCAAGCTCATGCGTCCGCTGGCCTTCGCGCTGGGTCCGTACGAACTGGATCGCCAGCTATGGCCCTTGCTGGAGGGCAACCGTCACGCGCACGACCTAGCGCGCCGGGTGCTCAGTGGCATCGAGAAGGCGTTGAGGCGCGAGCGGGACCGGGAGCGGGATCGGGGTCCGGGGATGGACTTCTAGTCCGTGCCGCACGCGCCGCGTGCAGGCGCCGCGATTCCTCGACGAGCGCCCGTATGCGCTCTACCGTCGCGCGGAGCTCTTGCCGGAGCAGGGTCAAGCGCAGATGCGCATCGTCTACTGGATATACCATGCGCCGCACGTGTAGCAGGCCGGGTGCCGTCAGCCGCTACAGCCACGCCCCGGATTCGTTGTCCTGTGTTTATCCAAGGACGAACAACGGTGAGGGCGTGCCCCCCGCAATAGCGGGGGTCGGGCTTCGCGCGCAGTAGGGCGACAAACAACGTCGCCCAACTGCGCCGGGCCACCCCGGCGGATCGGTTGCGCGCTCGACCTGCAGCGCGCGTCGGCCGCTTTCCCACCGAGCGCCCCGCCGGGCTGTCCCGGCCCTGCGGGCGCGAATCCCTCACGCAAAAGCGCCCGGCGGGGGCGGCTTGGGGTATCACGCTTACGCACCTGTGTCAGCGTAACCCCAGCAACAACCCCCGCTTGTCCAACCGTCGCGCCGCACCGGCCGCCCTCCTGCCTGCCCCCTTCGCCCGCTGCGCGGGCGGAGGCGCCGGGCTACGGGAAACGTTGAAAGTCCCTGCGCCCGGCGCCCAACGGCAGGCCCGGTGCACGGGTGATGGTTCGTGCCTCATCACTGACTTGACGGGCTGCGCCCGTCGAAACGGTTTCCGGCATCCGGTCCGCCGTCTCTCTCTCGCCATGCACCGTTGCACGCGTGCAACGGGCCCCGGTGGTTACGCTCGCTTAGGCTCGCTATCGCCTGCGCTCGCAAGCTCGCTACGGCGGGTAGGACGCCTGCGGCGGGCGTTTGTGGGGGGCAGGGCCCCCCACACCCCCACCGTTTCGCGCGGCAGGTGTGAGCGGGGCCGGGCTACGGCCCGCTCCGGCGGCCTGCCGTGCGCGGGCGGGGCGCGGTCCGCCGGTCCGCTCCGGCGGAGGGAGGCGCGCCGATGATCCAGATTACCCCCGCACTCCCCGCACTCCCCGCAGCCGAGCGCGCCGCGCTGTGGCGCGCGCACGCCGAAATCCTGCGCGGCTATGGCGCCGACCACATTGCCGCCGTGCTGGAGGCGTGCGCCGCGCAGCTCGACGCCGACGAGCGCGCCCGCCCGCACTCCGTTGTCACGCTGGATCGCGCGGTGCAGCTAACCGGATTCACGCGCGGCCACCTGCGGCGCCTGTGCAAGTCCGGCAAGCTGCCCAACGTAGGCACCGAGGCCGCGCCCGCCTTCCGCCTGGCCGACCTGCCGCGCAAGCCCGGCGCCGCCCCCGAGGCGGAAAGCGATACGCCGCAATACGGCGATACAAACACCGCTAAATCACCATTGCAGATTGCGCGCGCAATCGTCCAAGGGGGCAGCAATGGCGCCAAATAAATCGCGAAATACGCAATACAAGACTATTGCGCAACCTGCAATAACCTGCTATATTAAGTATGTGGGTTGCGCGCGCCATCGCTCTCCAAGGAGCTAGGACGATGGCGCAGAAGATCAAGAAGGACCAGCCGAAGATGTGGAGCTACCGCGCGGGTAAGAAGGGCAAAAACCGCGTCCGCGTCTATGAAGAATGGCCCGGTGGCCCGCTCCTGCTTGAAGTGCCGGAGCCGGTATTTGACAAACAGGGTTTGCCAGTCATTGACCCCGCCACGGGCAAGCAGAAGACGCGGCGCGGGCGGGTGAGCTTGACGGCTGCCGGGTTTACGACCCGCTTGGCAGCGATCAAGCGGGCCGAAGAGGTGGCCGAGCAACTTGCCGTAGCCGCTACGGGGCCCCTTACGGGGTCCACGAAGGCAACGGGGCCCCTCACCCTTGGGAAGCTGCTCGACCTGTACTTTGCCGAGGCCGTACCGGCAAAGAAGGCCGACACGCAGAAGCAGAACGACACCGACCGGCGCATGTTCCTTGCTCACTTCGGCCGCAACGCCATCGTTGAGCGGATCGGACCAGACGCGCGCCCGGTTACGGAAATGGGCCGCGTGCGCTACAACGAGTTTATCCGCGCGCGCAAGGAGGGAACCATCCCCGGTTTCCCCTTGAAAGCCAAGGGACAGACGATCCGCAACGATATCCGCTTCTTGCGAGCCGTCTTCACTTGGGCGAAAGTAGAGCGCGACGACGGAAGCGTACTCTTGCTCCGGAACCCTTGGGAAGGCTTCCCACTGCCCCCAGCAGACACGCCGGTGCGGCAGGAGATGACAACGGCCCTGCACGGGCTCCTTACCAAGCACGCGGGAAACTGGCGCATGGCCGCCGTGCTGGACCTGTGCCGGGAGACGCGCCGCCGCATGAACAGCGTGCGTCAGCTCGCGCTTGCGGACATCGACCTTGCCGCAGGACTGGTGCAGTGGCAGGGTGAGCACGACAAGGTAGGCAGGACGCGCGTAACGCCACTCTCAGGGCGCGCGGTGGAGATCATCGAGCTTGCCCTAGCCAACCGCCGCGAAGAAGGCCTAGAGGCCTCTCCGTGGCTCATCCCGGCGGAGAACGACACCACGCGGCCCGTGCCGCGCAGCCGCTTGGACAACTGGATGCGGGCCACCAAGAAGGCGCGCGGACTGAACATCCCGCGCCTTGGTTACCACGGAGAGAAGCGCGCAGGCATCCGGGACCCCAAGTTTCGCAAGCTGGACCCGGCCGTGCAGGAGGAGCTAGCAGGCACTACGTGGGAGACGATGCGCCGCGTGTACGACTACGTAGACGTTCCCACGCTCCGCGCCGCTGTCGCGTCGCTGGAGGGCGGCACCAAGCGCCGCAAGAAGGCCAGCGGAACGGCCTGAAAGGCGCGAAATCGGGCAACTGACAGTAGGAACTGACAGCGAGCCGAAAGCGAGACGCTAAGTGCTTGTAAACACGCTGCTTACGCAGGGGTTACGGAATCCCCCACAAACTGCGTGGGGCTTCAACGACAAACCTCAACCGCACAAAGCATCATGCGACATCCGTGGACGCAGTTGTACGTGCACCTCGTCTGGTCCACCTGGAAGCGCGCGCCGCTCCTCACGCGGGAGATCCAGCCGCGAGTCTACAGCGTGCTCCAACACCAGGCGTCGAAACTGGGAGCGGACGTGATCGCGATCGGCGGGATCGAGGATCACGTGCACGTGCTGCTCCGGTATCCTCCGAAAATCGCCCTGTCCGATCTGGTGCAGCGCATGAAGGGCGCGTCATCGCATTTCGTCACGCACGTGATGCGCTCTCCGGACGCGTTCAAGTGGCAGGGCGGATACGGCGCGTTCACCCTGACCAAACGCGCCGTGCCTTGGGTCCGCGATTACGTGCTCAACCAGGAGAGGCACCATCGCGAGGGCTCGCTCTACCGCGATCTGGAGAGAACGGAAACGTAGTTGAAGCCTCACCCCTGAACGGCGCTGTTTGCCGTTCAGGGGTGAGGCTTTCCGCTGTTGTTGCGGCGACTTCAGTCGCTCCCGCAGGCGGCTGGCTGATGACTTTGCCGCCCTCGCGCCTCCGCCCCTATCTTCCATCCATGCCTACCGCCCCCACCCCCCACCCGCCCCACCCCCCCGGCCGCGTCCCGCGGCTGGTGCAGTGGCTGCTGCGGGTGCCGCTGTTCTACAAGATCCTGCTGGCCAACGCCGCGCTGGTGCTGGTGGGCACCATCCTGGGCAGCTTCGTGACCGCCGACTATGTGCGGCGGCACCCGGCCGCGTCCACGCTGGACCTGGTGGGGGTGATGGCGGGCGCGGGGATCGTGGTGACCGTGCTGGTGAACGCGCTCATCCTGCGGCTGGCGCTGCACCCGCTGGACGCGCTGGAGCGCACCGCCGCCCGCGTGCGCCGCGGCGACCTGGACGCGCGCGTGCCGCTGTCGCCGCTGGCCGACCGCGAGCTGGACCGGCTCACGCGCACCTTCAACGGCATGCTCGACTCCGCCGCCGCCAACCGCGAGCGCCTGCGCGAGGTCGCCGCCACCGCCCTCAACGCCGCCGAAGAAGAGCGCAAGCGCATCGCCCGCGAGCTGCACGACGAAACCGCGCAGCTGCTGGCCGCGCTCCTCATCCGCATCCGCGTGGTAAAGAACGCCAGCGACTCCGAGGCCGTCGCCGGGCCGCTGGAAGACATGCGCCGCGAGATCGGCCACGCCCTGGACGGCGTGCGCCGCTTTGCCCGCGGACTGCGCCCGCCCGCGCTGGATGAGCTGGGGCTGATCCCCGCCATCGAGTCGCACGTGCGCTCCACCCGCGAGATCACCGAGATCCACCTGTCGCTGGACGCCGAGGAGGGGCCGGACGGAGACCTGCCGCCCGAGGCGTCGCTGGCCGTCTACCGCATCGTGCAGGAGGCGCTCTCCAACGTGCTGCGCCACTCCGCCGCCAACCGCGCCGCCGTGCGCGTCGTCCGCGAGCCCGACCGCCTGGTGGTGACCGTGGAGGACGACGGCCGCGGCTTCAACGTGCCGGAAGTGCGCGCGGCGGGCCGCGGCCTGGGGCTGTTCGGGATGGGCGAGCGCGCCGCGTACCTGGGCGGCCACGTGGACGTGCAGAGCGCCCCCGGCACCGGCACCCGCGTCCGCGCCGAGATCCCTCTGGGCGACGGCGCGGTGCCGGTGGAGGGCGCGCACTAACGCGCCTGCGGCTACGGTGCAGGGCGGATGGAGCCGCGGCTGGAACGGAGACGCCGCAAATCCCGCCGGGCCACAGGCGCTCGCTCGAGCTTACATCTCGAACGCCCTTTGTGTTCGGGCGGTGGCGCATTGATCACGCGCCGCCAACAAAGGAGTCACAGCGAACCGTGTCCGCAATCCAGTGTGTGAGCCCGCTGTTTTCTCCGCAGCCACGCGGTCCTGCTGGATGAGGAGCGCGCATTGCCTGCCGCTTGCGGGGAGCGGGCGAATCCCTGTCCCCCGCAGTCTGTGGAGCTTTAAAGTCGTTGCAACGCGTTCCACACACCCTGGGCTAAGTAGATGATTTCCTGTGACTTGAGCTATCTCCTCTCGCGCGACTCGCGCCCTCAAGACCCCTCCAGCGCGAGCCGGAGGTGACGCCACCTGAGTGCGGAACGCCCTGCACCCGCTGGCCAAGCGTAGCCCGTTGCGTCACGCGTCGGCGGACAAGGAATCGTAACTCCCTATTCCTTGACACCGTCCGGCGTAACAGTTATTCTCAGTGCGGCGGGAAACGTTCGCCCGCCACTCCCCCTCCTCGTTTCTGTTCCCCCTGGTCCCGGAGACCCGCGATGCGTCGTGTATTCCCCCTCTTCGTCCTTACCCTGACGCCGTTCCTCGCAAACTGTGCCGACTCGCCGACGCCGGTAGCCCCCGCGAGCGCCGCGCACTCGGAAGGGCACATGTCCATGGAAGGGCATGAGTTCACGGAGGCCGACTGGCTCACGGACCAGCCCTGGTGGACGCCCAACGACATGATCGCGCTTGCGGACGAGGAAGAAGAGATGTCGGTGCAGGCCACGGCCGCATCTGCGCAGCCGGTGGTGATGGTGTTCGGCAGGAGGGACCCCAGTCCGGATGCCCCTCCCGGGCTTTTCAAGGCCGTCATCCGCCCGCATGCCGTAACCATCCCGGTGGGCGGAAAGGTGACCTTCACGGGGACCATGATCCACCGGGTGGGGATCTACGCCCCTGGTACGAAGCCCCAGGACATTCCGGACGCCAATCCGGGGCCGTTTGTGCTTTACCCCGTGAACCGGCTGTTCCTGCAGCAGGTCCCGAACCCGGGATTCACGCTGACGTTCTTGAAGCCTGGCAAGTACCTGGTGCTGTGCGTCATCAAGAACCACCTCTTCACCGACAAGCAGTGGGGCTGGATCCACGTAGAGTAGGTGGCAGGCCACAGCGAACGGACGAGCCCCGCCCCGGTACGCCTGGGCGGGGCTCGTCCGTCTTCCGGGACGGACGTTCAGCCACGATCGGCCCACCCCGCTTGATCCGGGGTGGGCCGGATCGTTGTTGCCGCGTAAGATGCGGCGTGTAGTGGGCCAGGACGGGGCCCGCGAATACGCGCTTCCGCAAGCGGGAGAGCGTATCATTGCTGCACGGCCCTGGCCTTTTCACATCAGGATCACACGCAGCCCCGCGTGGTTTGCTGGCCTTCGCGCTTCCCTGGCCGCGGGTTCACCCACCCGAGACAATTCCGGCCATCAATCTTTGTTCGCGGTTGGTGGAGTCTCGCCGCGTGGTTAGATTTACGGCACCATGACCTCACACGTGCAATCCTCCGATCCCGCGCCGGCCCAGCCCCTGGCAGATCGTCCCGAACCCGTCGCCGCGGCCGACGCCCCGCCCGCCGAGCCCCCGAAGCCCGCGCTCCGCGAGAAGCTGAAGGTGGGCGAGCTGCGCCAGCTGGTGCCGCGGCTGCGGCCGCACCGCGGCAAGCTTGCCGTCGCCACCGTCATGCTGCTGGCCAGCAGCGCCGCGGGGCTGGTGTTTCCGCGCGTCGTCGGCGAGCTGATGGACTCGGCGTTCCTGGACCGCAGCATGGCCCAGCTGGACCGCACCGCCCTCTTTCTGCTGGGGCTGTTCGCGGTGCAGGCGCTGCTCAACTTTACGCAGGCGTACCTGCTCAGCATGGCCGGCGAGCGCATCATCGCGCAGCTGCGGATGGACCTGTTCGACCGCCTGCTCAGCCTGCCCCCCGCCTTTTTCGCCGACCGCCGCACGGGCGAGCTCACCAGCCGCCTGGGCACGGACGTCAGCATGCTGCAGGGCGTGCTCACCATGCACACCACCGAGCTCTGCCGGCAGCTGCTGATGCTGATCGGTGCGCTGGTCATGCTCACCCTCACCCACGTCTACCTTACCCTGGTGACGATGGTGGTGGTGCCGGTGGTGGTGGGCTCCGCCTTCTACTTCGGAAAGAAGCTGCGCAAGGCGTCGCAGGGGGTAATGGACCAGGTGGCCGAGGCCAGCGCCATCGCCGAAGAAGCGTTCGCGCAGATCCGCGTGGTGCAGAGCTTCGTTCGCGAGCCGCACGAGCGCACGCGCTACGGCGACCGCATCCGCGAGGCCGTGAAGGTCGCGCTGCGGCGCGCGGTCACGCGGGGGATCTTCTTCAGCGCCATCGGCTTCGTAAGCCTCAGCGCGTCGGTGCTGGTGCTGTGGATCGGCGGGCGGATGGTGGTCCAGGGGGAGCTGACCGCCGGCACGCTGGTGTCGTTCATCCTCTACAGCGCCATGGCGGCCAACTCCGTCGGCGCGCTGGGCGGGCTGTGGAGCGCGTACCAGGAGGCCGTGGGCGCCGCGGGCCGCGTGTTCGAGCTGCTGCGCAGCCGTCCCAACCTGCGCGATCCGGATGCGCCGGCCACGCTCCCCCGCCCCGTCCGCGGCGCCGTGGCCTTCGACGACGTGTGGTTCCGCTACGAGCCCGCGGACGAGCTGCCCAAGCTGGACTTCCCCCAGCAGTGGGGCGAGCTCAAGCGCGAGGAGCCCGTGAAGCCGCCCGCTACCCCGGACTGGACGCTGCGTGGCATCTCCTTCCGCATCCACCCGGGTGAGACGGTGGCGCTGGTGGGCCCCTCCGGCGCGGGAAAGACGACCATCGCCGCCCTCATCCCGCGCTTCTGGGACGCGCAGCAGGGACGCGTGTCGCTGGACGGCATCGACGTGCGCGACCTGCGGCTGGCGGACCTGCGCGACGCCGTGGGCCTGGTGCCGCAGGAAACGCTGCTGTTCAGCGGCACCGTGCGCGAGAACATCGCGTATGGCCGCCCCGACGCGCCGCAGGAGGACGTGGTCGCCGCCGCCCGCGCCGCGCACGCGCACGAGTTCGTGCAGCTGCTGTCTGAGGGGTACGACACCAAAGTGGGCGAGCGCGGCATCAAGCTTAGCGGCGGGCAGCGGCAGCGCATCGCCCTGGCGCGCGCGATTTTGAAAGATCCCTCCGTGCTGGTGCTGGACGAGGCCACCAGCAGCCTGGACGCCGAGAGCGAGGCGCTGATCGAGGATGCGCTGAACGGTCTGCTGGCCAACCGCACCACGCTCATCATCGCCCACCGCCTGTCCACCGTGCGCCGCGCTGACCGGCTGCTGGTGCTGGACGCGGGCACAATCGTGGAGACCGGCACCCACGCCGAGCTGATGGCGAGCGGCGGCCTGTACGCGCGCCTCTACGCCCGCCAGTTCCGCGAGCACGACCGCGACGACACCGGCCCCCTCCTCGCCGACGTTCCCGAGCCGGAGCCGTTGGATCGCGGGAGCGAGGATACGTCGTTGCGGATGGAGCATGCTATCTAGCCGCAACGAGCAGGGTCTTAGCCAGGCGCAGATTCAGACGTGCATTGAGGCGTGGATCGCCCTGGGCGGAAATGCGGCCTGCGCGCTGGACACCTCGGTGGCTGAACAAAGCGGATCGCGAACTGCGTTCTATGAAGAGCGCAATGCTGTAGCACTGGGTGCGGACGTCTATCCGTCACATCGGGTGACGTTCGGGAACAGCGCACGCTCACGGATGTCCGTACTCGCGTGCCTCGCTCATGAACTTGCGCACGCTCACCGCTTCAACAGAGGATACATTCGTCCTTTCGACCGGATGAGCTATCTTATCGAAGAAGCGCAAGCAAGCCTGGACGCATCCTTCGAGTTGATTCTGGATTCACAGGATCGTCTGGATCTCGTGGAAGATGCACACGACCAGACCGCGGCATGGCTGAAGCTCTTTACGGAGGATGTGGAACGATGAAAGTCCAGCCGACGGGGATCATTTTTGTTGCGGAATGCGACATCCAGAGTGACAGGTGCACAGCGCGGACGTCGAGCCCGATCACGGCGGTATGGACGACGCCAGGACGTGAACAGGTGAACGTCTGTAGAGCATGCCTTGAAGAGATGGTGCGTGCGGGAGAATGGGAGATCACCGGCGCGCGCGTTTCGCCACGTGCGGATCTGGCACTTGTATCTCCGGGTGGCTCGCCCCTCCTGATTGTAGAGATCAAGCGCAGGCCAGGTGTGATTCGGGATCCCCGGGCATGGGCAGCTCGCATCCATCGTAACCTGCTGCTACATGGTGCGTTACAGCCCACTTCGCACTTCTTGTTGGCGGCTGTTCCGGGACCGTTTTACTTGTGGCTCGCACGGGACTTTATCAATCCGGGCACACCAGCGGATGCCGAGATCCAACCCGACGCGCGTACGGCCGAGCGGCTCGCAAGCTTGTTGGAAAGTGATGCCCGGCCGGTCCACTTCGAACATGTGGTCGCGGATTGGCTCACGGAGTCGGTACAGCATCTTTCGGAACATGATTGGCTTAACGAGATCGGCAGAGATGCTGAACTTGATCGCGCTGTTGTACAAACAGAGTACGCGATGTGAAACGGTCGGAGAACCAGTCTTAAGACGCTTCAACCACGATGGAGCGGGTACGACTCTATAGCTGATGAACTTCATTGGCACCACAAATCGTCTGTGGTGTGCGCTTTTGGAGAACGATGGGTTCCGTCAAGCAAACCGTCGCATCGCTGCTGCAGCGTCTTCCGGAAGACTGCTCACTGGAGGACATCCAGCACCACCTCTACGTGATCGAGAAGGTGCGTGGCGGATTGGAACGAGCTGACGCCGAGGGCGCCATCGAGCAGGACGAGGCAGAGGCGCGGCTGGCGAAGTGGATCATCGAGTAATCTGACAACTTCCCGCGGCGCCGTGTAGCACGCCGGCGCTGATCCGGTGTATATTCCCGCGCGCAAACGTTCCCTGCCCTGGCGGGCAGATCGTACCTACCTGGAGATCTACGAATGTCGCAGGACGGTCAGGCGGAAACGCTGGTGATCATCGGCTCGGGACCCGCCGCGTGGACGGCGGCGGTGTACGCCTCGCGCGCCAACCTGGACCCGCTGGTGATCGAAGGCGAGCCCTCGCGCGACATGATCCCCGGCGGGCAGCTCATGTACACCACTGACATCGAGAACTTTCCGGGCTTTCCGGAGGGGGTGGACGGACAGGAGCTGATGCAGAAGATGAAGGCGCAGGCCGAACGCTTCGGCACGCGGACGATGATGGAGAACGTCGCTTCGGTCGACTTCTCCACCTACCCGCTCGTGCTGCGCCCGTCGTACAGCGACGAGATCCGCGCCAGGGCGGTGATCGTGGCCACCGGCGCGCGGGCCAACTGGCTGGGGCTAGACAACGAGATTCGCCTGGCGCAGCACGGCGGCGGCGTGAGCGCCTGCGCGGTGTGCGACGGCGCGCTGCCGGCGTTCCGCGGCAAGGTGCTGGCCGTCGTGGGCGGCGGCGACACGGCGATGGAAGAGGCCAACTACCTCACCAAGTTCGCCGGCGAGGTGGTCATCATCCACCGCCGCGACGCGTTCCGCGCCAGCCGCATCATGGCCGAGCGCACCCTGGCGAATCCCAAAATCCGCGTCGAGTGGAACTCGCAGGTGGTGGAGGTGCTGGGCGAAGACTACATCACCGGCCTGCGGCTGCAGGACACGGTGACGGGCGAAGAGCGCGAGATGGAGGTGGGCGGCCTGTTCGTCGCCATTGGCCACACGCCCAACACGGCGTTCCTCAAGGGGCAGATCGAGCTTACGCCGCACGGCTACTTGGTGGCGCCGCAGGCGTGGCGCACCGCCACCAGCGTTCCCGGTGTGTTCGCCGCCGGCGACGTGATGGACGACTACTACCGCCAGGCCATCACCGCCGCCGGCACCGGCTGCATGGCCGCGCTGGAGGCCGAGCGCTGGCTCGCCCACCACGGCGTCGCCGAAGCCGAGCCGCCGGTGCTGGAGACCGCGGAAAGCTCCATCGGGCAGGAGCAGATGGCGTAAGGGGTACGAAGGTACGAGAGTACGAAGGTACGAGAGTACGAAGGTACGAAGGTACGAAGGTACCAAAGTACGGTTGTTGAGAAGCCGCGGCTCCCATGTGGATCCGCGGCTTGTTCGCGTCTGCCAGCGACCCGACCCAGCCAACTACCGCGCCCCATCCAAAGCGCGATTGGGTTCTCCCCTCTCCGTGAGGAACGAACGGGGAGGGGCCGGGGGAGGGGCACCCCATCTGCCGCCAGTGCGATGCATTTCGCCGATCCGCGACCCATCCCCCACACCCAACCTCCCCCGGCAGTTTCGGGGGAGGTGGGCCGGTGGTGCCGGCCCGGAGGGGGCGCCGCGGACGCAGTTCTACCATTTCTCTAAATTAAATGTGCAGATATTCTGCGGAGGTAGGAATAGCCGGTGATCGAAGCCAGGATCTCTGGTGTGTATTCGCAATGACCCTCGTTACGTCGTCTTTCAGCGCTTGCAGCCCTGCGGGCAGGCCGATCAGTAGACGTTTGCGCACGTCCTGCCAGACCCGCTCGATGGGATTGAGCTCGGGACAGTAAGGCGGCAGCCGGAAGAGCACCACGTTGTCGGGGATGACGAGCGAGCCGGCGATGTGCGCGGGAGCACCGTCGATCACGAGCACATTCATGCTTTCGCGGTTGGCACGGGCGAACTCGTTGATGAACACCTGGAAGCAATCCGAATCCAGTGCCGGCATCTCAAGGAAGAACGACTCCCCGGTCGCTGGCTCGGTCGCACCGAACAACCAGAAGTACTTGTAGCGGGGCAGGATCAGTTGGTGAGGCTTCACCCCCGGCGCGGTGATGAAGCGGCGCGTGACGGCTTCGTGCAGGCCAAAGCGGGCTTCGTCCTGGACGAAGAGCCGCACGGGGAGCCAGGAGAAGGCAACGACTGCGTTGACAAAGCGGGTCAAGAGCTGAGGGAAGCAGGCGGCGTCACTGTCGTTTTTTTCTAGCGTAGCAGAAGTGACCGGAGTAAACTAGAGGTCGAGCGCAGGCCAGCTAGCAAAGCTCTCGACTTGGAGGGGTGGATGGCTAGACGGAGCTCACGGCCATCAGCGACGCGGGAAGAGTCGCTGGAGCCCG
>NZ_JBMDXM010000072.1:0-2450 GCF_048594345.1 Longimicrobium sp. | reverse complement strand
CAGGCGGTGCAGCGTGGGCGCGCGGTTCAGCAGCACGGGATGGTCGCGGATGATGTCCTCGAGCACCTCGTACACCCGCGGGTCGTCGCGCTCCACGATCTTCTTGGCGCGCTTGACCGTCTCGGCCTCGCCGCGCTTTTCCAGCTCATGGATGATGAACGGCTTGAACAGCTCCACCGCCATCGCCTTGGGCAGGCCGCACTGGTGCAGCTTGAGCTCGGGACCCACCACGATCACCGAACGGCCCGAGTAGTCCACGCGCTTGCCCAGCAGGTTCTGCCGGAAGCGGCCCTGCTTGCCCTTGAGCATGTCGCTCAGGGACTTGAGCGGGCGCTTGCCACGGCCGCGGATGGCCTTGCTGCGGCGTCCGTTGTCGAACAGCGCGTCCACCGCCTCCTGCAGCATGCGCTTCTCGTTCCGGAGAATCACCTCCGGCGCGCGCATCTCCATCAGCTTCTTCAACCGGTTGTTGCGGTTGATGACGCGGCGGTACAGGTCGTTCAGGTCCGACGTGGCGAAGCGGCCGCCGTCCAGCGGCACCAGCGGGCGCAGGTCGGGCGGGATGACCGGCACCACGTCCAGGATCATCCACTGCGGCTTGTTGCGCTCCGACGGCGTGGCGCCCGACGCGCGGATGGCGTCGATCACCTTGAGCCGCTTGAGCACCATCTTCTTGCGGTGCTGGCTGGTTTCGTTGGCCACCTGCGTGCGCAGCGACTCGGCCAGGCTGTCCACGTCGATCTGGCCCAGCAGGTTGCGCACGGCCGGCGCGCCGATGTCGGCCGCGAAGTCGTTGTCGCCCTCTTCCTGCGCCTTGGCGCGCAGGGCAAGGTACTCGTCCTCGTCCAGCACCTGGCTGTGCTTTACGTCCTGGGCGCCCACCGCCGTGACCACGTAGGCCGCGTAGTAGATCACCTTTTCCAGGTCGCGCAGCGTCATCCCCAGCAGGTAGCCCATCTGCGAGGGAAGCGTCTTGAACATCCAGATGTGCGCCACCGGCACGGCCAGCTCGATGTGGCCCATGCGCTCCCGCCGGACCTTGCTGAGCGTGACCTCCACGCCGCACTTGTCGCAGACGTGGCCGCGGTAGCGAATGCGCTTGAACTTGCCGCAGTGGCACTCCCAGTCCTTCACGGGACCGAAGATGCGCTCGCAGAACAGGCCGTCGCGCTCGGGCTTGAACGAGCGGTAGTTGATGGTCTCCGGCTTGGTGACCTCGCCGAAGCTCCAGCCCCTGATCTCCTCCGGAGAGGCGATCTTGACCTGGATGTAGTTGAAGTCCTGAGACCGGGTCTCGCGGGCTCGGGGGAAGTCGATCATCGGGATCCCCTATCTATTGGTGTCCCCGGGCAATCTACGCCGGGCGGCTGTGTTCCGTCTTCAAGGCCAGGGAATAGGTAATAGGGAATAGGGAATAGCCAGCAAAACCCAGGCGGGCAGAGCCCGCTCTTCCCTATTCCCTGTTCCCTATTCCCTAGCTCCCCAGCGTAACGCTGATGCCCAGCGCCTGAAGCTCCTTCACCAGCACGTTGAACGACTCGGGCAGGCCGGGCTCGGGCAGGTTCTCGCCCTTTACGATGGCCTCGTACACCCGGCTGCGGCCGTTCACGTCGTCGGACTTGACGGTCAGGATCTCCTGCAGCGTGTGCGCGGCGCCGTACGCCTCCAGCGCCCACACCTCCATCTCGCCGAAGCGCTGCCCGCCGAACTGCGCCTTGCCGGCCAGCGGCTGCTGCGTCACCAGGCTGTACGGCCCGATGCTGCGCGCGTGGATCTTGTCGTCCACCAGGTGGCTCAGCTTGAGCATGTAGATGGTGCCCACCGTCACCGGCGACTCGAACTGCGCGCCGCTGCGGCCGTCGCGCAGGCGCACCTTGCCGCCGGGGGTAAGCCCGCCCGCCGCCATGTGCTCCTCGAGCGCCGCCGTAAGGCCCTCGCCCCCCGTCGCGCTTGCCAGCGCGGCGGCGGCCGGGAAGGCCTCCTCCACGCCGTACTCGCGGCGCTCCGCCAGCTCCCGGCCGGCGGTGATCAGGTACTGCTTGAGCGAGCGCAGCTTGGCGTTCAGGTCGGGCGGCGTGGTCTCGCCGTCCAGCATCCAGTCGATGGCGCGGCCGATGCCCATCTCCGGACGCCCCTGCTCGCCGGCCAGCGCGTCGTGCGCCGCCACCGTCTCCGAAATGGCGCGGGCGTCGTCGGCGTCGAACACCGGCGCCGTCGAGCCCTGCACCCCCAGCGCCTGGCTGGCCCAGGTGGCGCCGGCCAGGCGGATCAGCGTGCCGATCTCGTCCTCGGACGCGCCCTGGAACACGGGGGTCTTGGCCTCGAAGCCCAGCACCCGGGCAGCCCACCCCAGGTGGGTCTCCAGGATCTGCCCCACGTTCATGCGGCTGGGCACGCCCAGCGGGTTCAGGCACACGTCCACCGGCGTGCCGTCCGGCAGGAACGGCATG
>NZ_JBMDXM010000071.1:0-44586 GCF_048594345.1 Longimicrobium sp. | reverse complement strand
CCCGCCGCGCGTCGCGGTCCCACCCTCCCCCCGCGCGGGCGCGCGCGGGGGGGGGGGGGCGGGCGGCGGGCCCCCCCCGCGGGCGCGGTCGAATGGGTTCGGAGCACCGCGTGCCCGCGGCATCCCCAACCTCCCCCAAGGGTTTTGCGGGGTTTTGGGGGGGTTGGGGCGAGTGGTGCGCGCCCGGAGGGGTCGCCCGCCCCTCGCGCGACATGCGGTCGTAGCGCACGGAGGCTCACGCAGCTTATACCCTCTCCCGCGTGCGGGAGAGGGTGCGAGCCTGAGCGAGCGGGTGAGGGCCCGTGAGGGTCGGCCGAGCCTCTGAATCTCGCCGGGCCTCCTTCCCGTATCCCGACGCGTCCCCTGGTCCACCCGAAGGACTGGAGCGCCTGAGGACGCCGCTCCACCAGCACCGATCCACCGAAATGAAGTTGCTCCAGGTTCTGCTGCGCATCCGCCACGAGCGCCCGTTCGCCTGGCTCAAGCTCCCCACCCAGCGGCACCGCCGCACGGCCGTCGCCGGGCTGTGGACAGCCTTCGCCGCGCACGTGGCCATCAGCGCGCTGGCGGGCGACGGCGAGCTGGCCGGGTTTTTGGGATTCGTGACGCTGTTCGCGGGGATCCTCTGCCTGTTCTCGCTCGCGGAGGCGTCGGTGTTGCGGGGCGGCGCGCTGCCGCTGGACGCCAGCCGTCTGGCGGCCCGCGACCGGGCGTACGCGGCCGCGTTTCACGGCACCGGATGGCTGCTGCTGGCGGTGGTGGTCTACGCGGAGCTGGCGCTGCGCATCGACGCGCTATGGCTGCCCGCCGATCCGCGCTCCGCCGTGGGCGCGTTCGCCGCGGTGGCGGTGGCCATCGGCCTGCTGCCGGTCTCCCTGCTCAGCTGGACGGAGCCCGACGACGCGCCCGCGCCGCCGCCCCCCGCTTCCCACCTGCCGCGCCGCCCCCGCCGCTTCGCCGTGGGCCCGGAGGATCGCGAGGGCCCGCGCTTCCTGCACTGATTCCGCGCGAGGCGGACGCTCCGCCAGCGGAACCGATGGATCGGGGTGAGGCGAGCGGCATCGCACTGCGTCCGGCGGTGTGCCCCTCCCCCGGCCCCTCCCCGTTCGTTCCTCACGGAGAGGGGAGAAGTCGATCTCGCTTTGCCGCGCGGCGGTGCTAATTTCTACGCACCTGCCCCTGCGGATACAACCAACCTCCCCCGGCAGTTTCGGGGGAGGTGCGAGCCCAAGCGAGCGGAGGGGGCGCACCGCGCCGTCAGCCCGCTCCAAAGCCAGTACATCACCGAGATTTCCAACGATCGACATCATCATCCCGATCCACCATCACCATCCACAACCTCCACTACCAGCAACCACGGCACATCGATGAAGATCAACCCCATGGAGGCGGCATGAGAGGCCGCGTCTCCCTCACCGGGCTGGCGGCCCTGGCCCTGCTGGCGACGCCCGCGCACGCGCAGGGCGGCCGGCTGGCGTACGAGGAGTTCCGCCTGGACAACGGCCTGCGCGTCATCCTGGCGCCCGATCCCGCCGTCGCCACGGTCGCCGTCAACGTGTGGTACGACGTCGGCTCGCGCGACGAGCGGCCGGGCCGCACCGGCTTTGCGCACCTCTTTGAACACATGATGTTCCAGGGGAGCGCCAACGTCGGAAAGGGCGAGCACTTTGTCCTCGTGGAGCGCGCCGGCGGCGACCTGCAGAACGGCACCACCGACTGGAACCGCACCAACTACTACCAGACGCTCCCCTCCAACCGGCTGAACCTGGGGCTGTGGCTGGAGGCGGACCGCATGCGCTCCCTGGCCGTCACCCAGGAGAACTTCGACAACCAGCGGCTGGTGGTAAAGGAAGAGCGCCGCGAGCGCATCGACAACCAGCCGTACGTGGGCGCCATGTGGCAGGGGCTCATCGGCGTCTTCAATCCGCAAACCTGCTTCTCGTACGGGCACGAGATCATCGGCAGCTTCGAAGATCTGGAGGCCGCGCCCACGGAGGACGTGCGGCAGTTCTTCCGCACCTACTACGCGCCCAACAACGCCACGCTGGTCGTGGCCGGCGGCTTTGATCCGGCGGAGACGCGCACGCTCATCCGCCAGTACTTTGCCGACATCCCCGGCGCGCCGGCCCCGCAGCGCCCCGGCTGCACCGAGCCGTTCTCGCACCTGCCGGTGACGAAGACGGTGGAGGACCCGCGCGCGCCGCTGCCTGCCGTGTTCGTGGTCTACGGGCTTCCCGCGCAGGACGAGGCGGACTTCTACGCGCTGGAGCTGCTGAACGGCATTTTGGCCGTGGGCGAAACGTCGCGGCTGCAGGACCGCATGGTGGACCAGGAAAAGGCCGCGCTCAGCGTGGAATCCATCTTCCTGGAGCACCGCGGCCCCGGCGAGGCCTTCTTCTGGCTGAGCGCCGCGCAGGGGACGACCAACGAGCGCCTGCTGCAGATCTTTGACGAGGAGATCACGAAGGTGGCGCGCGAGGGCGTGACCGCGGAGGAACTGGAGAAGGCCAAGAACCAGCGCCGCGCGCAGGCGATCTTCGAGCGGCAGACGCCGCACGGCACCGCCGAGGCGCTGCAGCACGCCGTCCACTTCCATGGCGGCCCGCGGGACGCGGACGCCAAGCTGGCCCGCTACCTGGCCGTCTCGGCCAGCGACGTGCGCCGCGCGGCCGAGCGCTGGCTTTCGGTCCGCAACCGCGCCGTCATCAACGTGGTCCCCGCAACCGCCGCCAGGCAGGAGTGAGCGCCGCCATGAGAAAGTCGATGATGATGCGCCGCGCCGCCCTCGCGCTGGCCGCCCTGGCCGTGGCCGCGCCCGCCGCCGCGCAGCGCCAGGCCCCGCCGGCGCCGCTCCCCGCGCGCCCGCTGCAGTTTCCCGCCTTTCGCGAGACCACGCTGCCCAACGGGCTGCGGCTGATCGTGGTGGAGAACCACGCGCACCCGGTGGCGAGCGTAAACCTGCTGGTGGGCTCCGGCTCCGCGTCCGTTGCCGCGGAGCGCGTGGGCCTGGCCGGCCTGTTCGCCGAGCTGCTTCCCAAGGGGACGGCCACGCGCAGCGGCGCGGAGCTGTCCGGCGCCATCGAGCGCACGGGTGGCAGCATCGGCGCCGGGTCGGCTGAGGACTACACCAGCGTGTACGCCTCCGTGCTGGCCGAGCACCTGCCGCTGGCCATGGAGCTGGTGGCCGACGTCACGCTGAATCCCTCGTTCCCCGATGACGAGGTGGCCGCTTCCCGCGACCGCGCGCTGTCGCAGCTGCAGCAGTGGATGGCGGATCCGGGCTACCTGGCCAACCGCCGCTTCGGCGAGCGGCTGTACGGGCAGCATCCCTACGGCCGCTATCGCACGGCGCAGACGCTGGCCGCGCTGGACCGGGATGCGATGGTCGCCTTTCACCAGGCCCACTTTACCCCCCGCAACGCCCTGCTCGTGGTCGCGGGCGACGTGGACGCGGCGCGGGTGGAGCAGATGGCGCGCACGCGGTTCGGTGGATGGCGGGGCGGGGACGCGCCGCGCCCGGCGTACGGCGGCATCCCGGCCTCCGCGCCCACGCGCATTTTGCTGGTGCACCGCCCCGGCGCCGTGCAGAGCAACGTGCGCGCCGGCCGCAACACCATCCGCGCCGCGGAGGCGGACTACCCCGCGCTGCTGGTGCTGAACAAGATCCTGGGCGGCGGCACGGACTCGCGCCTGTTCAGCATCCTGCGCGAGCAGAAGGGGTGGACGTACGGCGCCTATTCCGACGTGGACCGCCCCCGCGACGTGGGCCGGCTGCTGGCGGCGATGGAGGTGCGCAGCGAGGTGACGGACAGCGCCGTGGCCGAGATGCTGGCGCAGTTCCGCCGCGTCGCCGCCGAGCCGGTGACGGCGCAGGAGCTGGAGGCGGCCAAGGGGTACCTGGTGGGCTCGTTCCCCATCGGCATCCAGACGGCCAACGACGTGGCCTCGCAGGTGGCGCTCACCCGGCTCAAGGGGCTGCCCATCGAGGACCTGCTGCAGCGCCGCGAGCGCATCGCCGCCGTTTCGGTGGATGACGTGCGCCGCGTGGCCGCCCGCTACCTTCGCCCCGACAGCCTGGTGGTCACCGTCGTGGGCGACGCGGGGCGGGTGCTTGCCGGGCTGGAGCGCATTGCCCCCGTGGAGCTGGTGGACGGGGAGGGGCGGCCGATGGACCGCGGCGCGCTGGAGGTGCGCGCTTCGGGCGCCTCGTTCGACATCTCGCGCCTGCACCCGCACACGGCGGAGTACGAGATCCTGGCGCGGGGCAACCCGATCGGCCGGATGAACAACGTCCTGGCGCGCGAGGGCGACGGGTGGAAGCACAGCATGACCGGCACCTTTGGCGGCGTGCAGCAGACCATCACCGGCGTGTGGGGCCCGGCGTGGGAGCCGCGGACGTACAACGAGACGTACGCCGGCGCCTTTGATGGCCGGATGGACGTGCGGGTGGAGAACGGCCGCTTCGTGGGCACGGGGGAGATGCCGGCGCAGGCGGGCGGCAGCAAGACGTTCGACGTGGAGGCCGTCGCGGGCTCCGCGTGGAGCCAGATGGAAGACGCCATGCTCTCGGTCGCCGACCTGGCGGAGGGCAAGACGATCGTGATCCCCGTCTTCAACACCAGCACCGGCGCGGTGGCCCCGGTCACCTACGCGGTGGGCGCCATCGAGAGCGTGACGGTCCCGGCGGGCACGTTCCAGGCATACCGCGTGTCGTCCACGGGCGGCTCCTCGGCGATGACCCTGTGGCTGCGCGCGGATGCTCCGCACATCGTGCTCAAGCAGGAGCTGGTCGGCCAGCCGATCGTCGTGCAGCTGAAGTCGATTCAGTAAAGCACGTTTGGGGTAGATGAAAGGCGGCCCGGGTGCGCGCGCGCGTGCCCGGGCCGCGGTGCGTGGTGCCCCTCCCCCCGGCCCCCTCCCCGTTCGTTCCTCACGGAGAGGGGGAGAACGGCACGTCAGGGCTGGGCGGCTGCCGCTTCGATGCGGTTCAGCACGGAGGGGAGATCGGTCAGGACTTCCTCGTTGCGGAAGCGGATGACGCGGATGTTGAGGGTGCCGAGGGCTTCCGTCCGCGCCTGGTCCATCATCTCCCGTCCCTCATGTATCGGTCCGTCCAACTCGACGCACAGCTTTTTACGCGGGCAGTAGAAGTCCAGGATGAAGCGCCCCACGGGGTGCTGTCGCCGGAATCCCAATCCACCCAGCTGCTGCCTTCGTAACGCTGCCCACAGCACGGCTTCGGCCGCGGTCGGATCCTGCCGGTGCACTTTTGCCGCATCCAGAATGGGTGCCTGAATGCGGCTGATGTATTTCCCCATACACATCTCCTTCAAAGCCGTCTATCTTTTCTCCCCTCTCCGTGAGGAACGAACGGGGAGGGGTCGGGGGAGGGGCACCCCGTCGGACGCAGTTCGATGCCCTTCGCCGAGCCGCCCAACCGTCGGGCGGGGCACCCCGTCGGATGCCGAGGTGTACAAAGTAAACGAAGAATACCCGCCCGCGCGCTCGTCCACCCACCCGCGATCCGCCACATGAAATTCCCGCGAAGAGATCAGGACGACACGGCGGTGGCGAGTGCGTAGATTGGGGCCATGATCATGATGACGCGCGAATGGATGCTGGAGCGGTTCTACGCTCGCGACACCGCCAGCAACGGCAGGTTCATCACCGGCGTGCTTACGACGGGCATCTACTGCCTGCCCTCGTGCAGCGCACGCAAGCCGCTGCCGGAGAACGTCCGCTTCTTCGGCTCGGAGGACGAAGCGCGCTCCGCGGGGCTGCGCCCCTGCCGCCGCTGCCGGCCCGACAACTTCTACCAGCAGTACGATCCCGACGTCCATCTGCTGGAGACACTGGCCGCCGACGTGCGCCGCGATCCATCTGGCTTTGCCGACGCGGCGGCGCTGGTCACCGCGTCTGGCATCGGCGCGACCAAGCTGAATGCGCTGTTCCGCCGCCACTTTCACCTGACGCCCGCCGCGTTCCTGGCGCGCGAGCGGGTGGCCGCCGCCAGCCGCGCGCTGGCCGGCGGGGCGACGGTGTCGGAGGCCGCGTACGCCGCGGGGTTCGAGAGCCTGTCCGCCTTTCACCTCAACTTCCGCCGGCTGACGGGCCTTACGCCCGGCGACTACCGCGCGCTGGGCGGGTCGCCATCCTTCACCATTGCGCTGCCGGAGGGCTATCGCGCGGACGCGGTGCTCGGCTACCAGGGGCGCGATCCGGCGAGCGTCATCGAACGCGTGCGGGGCGATGAACTGGCGAAGGCGATGCGGCTGGGCGACGCACCCGTGGTGCTGCGGATGCGGTTCGATGCGGATTCCGCCGTCTGCGCGGTGGATGCGGCCGGTCCGCTGAGTGCCGGGCAGATGCGAGAGGCGCACGCGGCCGCCGTGCGTATGCTGAACCTGGCGAGCGATTCATCCTCCTTCGAACGGCAGATCGCGCGACAGCCGGAGTATGCGCGCCTCATCGCGCCGCGCCGCGGAATGCGCATTCCGCTGACGGCGACGGCGTGGGAGTGCCTGGTGTGGACCATCGTGGGCCAGCAGGTGAACCTGCCCTTCGCCTACGCGCTGCGCGCCGCGGTCGCGGAGCTGGCGGGGGAGCCGGTGGGGGACGGGCTGTACGCGCATCCCACACCGCGGGCCGTCGCCGCGCTTGATTACACGGACCTCACCAGCCGCCGCTTCTCCGGCCGCAAGGCGGAGTACCTGATCGACGTGGCGCGGATGATCGCAAGCGGCGAGCTGGCGATCGACGCGGAGCGGGAGATGGCGACTGCGGTGGAGCGGCGGTTGCTGGACGTGCGCGGGCTGGGCCCCTGGTCCGTGAACTACTTTCTGATGCGCGGCTGCGGATTCGCCGACTGCGTCCCCGTGGGCGACGCGGGGCTGACGGCCGCGCTGCAGCGCTTTCACCATCTCGACCACCGCCCCGGGACCGCGGAGACGCGCGAACTGATGGAGCCGTTCGCCCCGTTCCGCAGCCTGGGAACCGTTCACCTCTGGAGCAGCCTGGGAGACCCGCAATGAAGGCCTACGCGCACACGCTCGACTCGCCCATCGGCCCGCTGACCCTGGTGGTGAACGCGGACGGCGCGCTGACCCACGTCCTCTTCGCGCACCAGGCGCCGCCCGCGGACGTTTCGTGGGATGCGGACCGCTGCGCCGCGGCCGCCACGCAGCTTCGCGAGTACTTCGCGGGCCAGCGGACGGACTTTGACCTGCCGCTGGCGCCCGCGGGCAGCGACTTTCAGCGCACGGTGTGGGATGCGCTGCGGACGCTGGGACACGGCGAGGTGGTGGATTACGGTGGATTGGGGACGCGCATCGGCCGCCCCGGCGCCGCCCGCGCCGTGGGCCGCGCCAACGCGACGAATCCCATTCCCATCATCATCCCCTGCCACCGCGTGATCGGCGCGAACGGGACGCTGACCGGCTACGCGGGCGGGCTGGACGCCAAGCAGGTGCTGCTGCGGCTCGAGGGGTACGACGTTCGCGACGGGCGGATCGCGCGGGCGGTGGCTGCCTGAGCGGTTCGCGGCCGATAGGTTCAATCGCGGACGCGGCACCGGATTGCCGCGTCCGCCTCTTCTTCCAGACGGGTGAGCGATGTTCCGGACCAACCAGCCTGACCAGGCGGACGCCTTCCGCCGCATGCACCAGCCGGATTCGGGCCGCATCCTGGTCCTGCCGAACGCGTGGGACGCTATGAGCGCGCGCCTGATCGAGGACGCGGGCGCGCGCGCCATCGCCACCACCAGCGCGGGCGTGGCGTGGGCGCTGGGCCGCACGGACGGCGAGGGCCTTACGCGCGACCAGATGATCAACGCCGTCGAGCGGATCACCCGCGTCGTCCAAGTCCCCGTAACCGCCGACGTGGAGCGCGGATACGGCGACGGCACTCCTGACGACGTCGCCGAAACCGTCCGCCGTGTGATCGGCGCTGGCGCCGTCGGCATCAACCTGGAAGATGCGCCCGGCCGCGACGGCGTCACGCTGATGGACGTCGACGAGCAGGTGGAGCGGATCGCCGCCGCCCGCGAGGCCGCGTCGCGCGAAGGCGTGGAACTGTTCATCAATGCCCGCGTGGACACCTATCTCGCCCAAGCCGGGCCGCCGGAGGGCCGCTTCGACGAGACGGTACGGCGCGCGCAGGCCTATGCTGGCGCGGGTGCGGACGGCATCTTCGTCCCCGGTGTGGCGGATTCCGAGATCATCCGCGCGCTGGTCCCCGCGATTGGCGCGCCGCTGAACGTGATGGCGGGCCGCGGCGCCGGTCCCACCATCGCGGAACTGCAGGCGCTCGGCGTGGTGCGCGTGAGCATCGGCCCGTCGCTCACGCTGGCGGTGATGGCGCAGATCCGCCGCGCCGCCGCGGAGATCCTGGAGCAGGGGACGTATGCGGCGATGCAGGGCGGGCTCACCTTTCCGGAGGCGAACGCCCTGTTCTCCAGCGTGGGCGCGAAATCGCCGGATCCGACGTGAATCTCGATCCCTGAAAGAGGATGGGGTACAGAGGAACAGAGGAGAAAAGAGAGATACAGAGCAAACCCGTGTTCGGGCCTCTGCATCTCTCTTTTTCTCTGTGTTCCTCTGTACCCCATCCTCTTTTGAGATCCGTGCCCGTGAGACGTTGCTATTCGACTCGGCTGAGAAAATCCAGCCGGATCATCCGCGTGCCGTGGCGCTCGAAGTCCACCTCCGCCTTGTCGCCAGCGATCGCGAGCACCAGCCCCTCGCCAAAGGTGCCGTGCGTCACCTCGTCCCCCACGCCCACGGAGGCGCTGTCGTCTACCGAAGCCCCCGTTGACCCGGCCTCATCCCGCATCGCGATGGCGGGGGCCTCGGCGGCGGCGGTCATCCCCTCCACACGCGGCGCCACGCAGTTGTCGCAGTGTCCGCAGATCCAGTCCTCGGCCTGCTCTTCGCCAAAGTACTCCAGGATCATCCGCGTGCGGCACTTTGCGGTGCGGCAGTAGCGCACCATCTCTTCCAGCTTGATGCGGTCCTGCGCGCGCCGCGACTCGTAGTCCTGCAGCTCGCGGCTCAGGTCCGCCGCCGCCACGTCGGGCTTGAGCCGTTCCCACAGCCCGCCGCGGTGCTCGCGCACCATCCCGTGCCGCTTGAGCAGCGTAAGGACGATACGCGCCTTGCGGCGCGGCACCTCGGCCATGTCCGCGATCTCGTCCAGCGGCCGCTTTTCCTCCAGCGGCATGCGGTTGACGATGCGCGCCGTGGCGATGGCCTCGTCCAGGTCAGGATACTTGCCGCCCAGGAAGTAGCCCTGGACGCCGCGGTCCTCCTCGCGGTACAGGATCACGCACCGCGACGGCTCCGCGTCCCGCCCCGCGCGGCCCGCCTCCTGGTAGTACGACTCCATGCTGCCGGGAAAGTGGTAGTGCACGATGAAGCGGATGTCGGGCTTGTCGATCCCCAGCCCGAATGCGTTCGTCGCCACCACCGCCTTCACTTGGCCGCCCATAAAGCGGTCCTGCGCCTCGTGCCGCTCCTTCGATCCCAGCTTGCCGTGGTACAGTGCCAGGCTGTGCCGCTTGCCGAACTCCTCGTAGATGCGCTCCGCCTCCTTGACCGTCGCCACGTAGACGATCCCCGTCCCCTGCGCCTTGCGCAGCACCTGCTCCAGCGCCGCGTCCTTCTGCGACTCGTTGACGGTGGGCTGAACTTCAAGGAACAGGTTGGGGCGGATGAGGTCGCCCACCCAGGTGAACGGGTCGCGCATCCGCATCTGGTGCATGATGTCGTCGCGCACCTGCGGCGACGCCGTGGCGGTCAACGCCATCACCGGCGGCCGCCCCAGCCGCTCGGCGATGCCGCCCAGCATCATGTAGTCCGGCCGGAAGTCATGGCCCCACTGGCTCACGCAGTGCGCCTCGTCCACCACGAACAGCGACACTTCGCGGTCCAGCAGCACCTCGAAGAACTCGCGGTCGCGAAAGCGCTCCGGCGTCACGTACAGGATCTTTCCGCCGCCGCCCTCCACCGCCTCTTCCGCCGCGCGCTGCTCCCGCGCCGACTGCGCCGAGTTGATGGTCCACGCGTCCACACCCAGCTCGTCCAGCTTGTCCGTCTGGTCCTTCATCAGCGCGATGAGCGGAGAGACGACGATGGTGAGCCCGGGCAGCAGCAGCGCCGGCAGCTGGTAGATGAGCGACTTGCCCGCCCCCGTCGGCAGCACGACGAGCGCGTCCTGCCCGGCCAGCACCGCGCGGATGGTCTCCTCCTGCCCCGCCCGGAACGTGTCCAGCGAGAAGTGCTCTTTCAGGAACGGAAGCAGGTTCGCGTTCGCGTCGGTCTGCGGCGCAGCGGTTGGCAAATCGTACTCGTGGCGCGGGGTAGATCAGGCACTCATGTGAACGGGCGGCGGAGGGGCAAGCACCGGGCCACACAGACCCCACCCCTCTTCGTGCCTGTGTAAAGCATGTGAACTGAAATGGTGTCGACGAGCACATAGAGCTGCCGGGTTGCCGCACTGATGCTCGTGCCCCAAACAACCGCGGCTCAGTTGTGAATTACTTTTAATCGTAAGTCGGGAAATCTTGACAGCTAAGCTGGGAGATCGCATTGTTCGGTCGAACATGATCTCCAACATCTCCTTCCAGAGCACAGAGCAACAATGACTGCTGTTTATTTGTTTGCAGGCACTGCAGGCGTAGGCAAGCGCGAGGTGCTGGAAGCGTTTGCGGGTTACCTTTGCGACTACGCTGGTATTCCAGAGTCCAGTAGGAAGCAGCACGTCCGGGTTTATGATGTACATGATTTTCAGGAGTTCAGAGATGCCGCTACCTTTTTATCGCTTCATCGTTCCGAGCAGAAGCGAGTGCTGAGTGGCGCTTGGCAAAAACTTCGCCAGAAGATTGAGGCGGACAGGCCGATGATAGCGCTTGTTGGATTTCACGTAACGTTCTACCGCGATCATCAGATCCGATTGGTCCATCCTTGGGGTGAAATAGCCGCTTTAGATCCGAGAGCGATTACTGTATTGATTGATGACATATACCATGTGTGGCAACGAATAGAGCAGAAAAATGAGCACAACGACACCTACAGCCACTATACTCTTGGCGAACTGCTGGCATGGCGAACGTTAGAGTATGAGGAAGCAACCAGTCTCAGCGAAAACCTTATTCCAGGTAGAACTATTGACGTTTGGGCGTTTGCTGTTAAGCACTACAAAGAGACACTTCGTCGCCTTCTGCTCGAACCAGAAATTCCCCGGTGCTATCTGAGCTTTCCCATAACGAACATCCGGAGTGATCCAGGTGCGAGAGCCATCATAGATCGGATGCGGCGGCGTGTATCGGAAATTGCTACCGCGTTTGATCCACTAACGATAGACGAAATGATCCTAGTGGCCGAGCACAATAGACTCCTCGAGCATAATGATCTTGACGGGCCAGTGGTGATTAGCCAAGGCACTAGGTGGCCTGTTGATGATGTGCACGAGCGACTCGCGGTCTTCCCCGATGCCGTGCCAATTTCAATCCCTAGGTCCATGGTGTCGGAACTCATCGGAGTTTCGACTCGACCACGCACACCGATCGAAGATCATATCCGTAGCCGAGATTTTCTTCTCTGCACCCAAGCGCAATTTCTAGCGATCTACCGTCCTCAATATAAAGGGCGTCTCTCCGTTGGTGCTACTGCCGAGGCGCATTTTTCAACATATGCTGCGCCCCGCCGAAGGCTCACGTATTGGCCTAGTGAAGATGGTAACAAATCAGGGGCTTTCTTCGCTGACTTCGGTGTGTCGTACCAAGAGGAAGAGCGCTGGTTTTCGGCGCTCTCTACTTTCAAACCGTAACTAGAGGAGGTAACTATGTCCCAGACCCAATCGGCGGAATTTATTCTCTTCACGAGCGACGCTTTGCTGGAAGGTACGCTGGAGCGGTATTTTCAGCATATTCGAGCCTCTGGTTCACGGGTCAGGGTATTGCCCGCTCTCGAGTATCAGTCTGTGCTGCTGACTCCTCATGGTATGTTCTACGGCTCCCGAGAGATGAACTCCTATTTCCACGCTGTAGTTGGACACTAGGAACTTACTCATTCACCTCAGGCACAACGATCTATGATTACTGCTGCTCCCCGGGCTGCCATGCCGCTAAACGAGTGGCATGCGATGTTCTACGAAATATACGGGCTCAAGAACATCGAGCGTGACCGGTATAGGCTATTCGCGCACTTAGTAGAAGTTGTTGCGGGTTTTGCACGACATATACGGAAAGATGAGGATCGCAAAGCTGCCAAGGAGTTTTTGGCAAAGATGTTGGCGTGGTTCTGCGCGTTGTCACGAGAGCTAAAGATTCAGGACTTGGAACGACTGTTGTGGGATAAGTTTCCACTTGTTTGTCCGTATTGCAAAGGTAAGCAATGCCGCTGTGGCTCTCATCGGGAGAGTATAGATGTGGAGTGGCTTGAGAGAATGTCTATAGCTCACGACCTTGATCGTCCGAGGAATTTGAATGAGTGGCAGAGGATGTTCAGGTACATCTATGGCAGACAGGGTATTCCGCCGCAGGACATCCAGAGTTCCATTGAACACCGTGTTCACCATGCCTTTTTTCGTTTACTTGAAGAACTCGGTGAACTCGCTGAAGCCTGTCGTTTGGAGCATGTAGAGGCAGCGGGAGTTAGGAACGAGGCAGCCGATGTCTTGGCGTGGATTTTCGCGCTTGCCAATTTGCTTCCGGAGTGGTTCGGATTGGAGTCTATCAACTTGGCCGAAGTCTGCTGGGATGTTTATCCCGGTAGATGCAAACACTGCGGTTTCGTGCAATGTAAGTGTCCCAATGATCGCGTACGTGGACGTCTTAGTGCTGCCGGGGGATTCCGCCCAGAGCGCTTGGACGATCTGACCGGAGCACAACTTCGTCGGGACTTTGACCGGGAACTCCCCTCGGCGCTTGCTGCTGCATCGGATGAACAGCCTCTTGCCTTATGCATGGCGGATATTGACCACTTCAAATCGTTCAATGATGTATATGGACACCAAGCGGGAGATTTGGTTTTGCGTAGAGTGTGCGATACTATAATCGGCATAGTTGCAGCGCGCGGTGGACGGATATACCGTTACGGAGGCGAAGAAATAGCACTGGTGTTTACAGATACAACGCTCGCTGAGGCGGCCGCTATTGCCGAACGAGTTCGAAAGGCTGTTGAGAAACTAAGAATTGAGTGGTTATCCCCCGAAGCTGAGGTTGGCGCGGTACCCCAAGAGTTGCGCGTGACATTGTCGTGCGGAGTGTCCGCGGCAGCGACATCGGAGCTAGAAGGAGATGATGCCGCGCGCATACTCCGTAGGGCTGATGAAGCACTCTATCGAGCAAAATCTGAGGGGCGAAATCGGATCTTTACCCAAGATTGAGAAGCGAGTCACGTCGAGTGAGCACCCGGCACCGCCCTTGCAGATGACCGGCCTCCGATGTCGCCAACGTGGCTGATGTGAGAAGGCTTGTCTCTAGACGGAGCAAAGGGTGATGAACGCACTGAATCGCAAGTTCACGGTGGCGCTGGCTGCGCTTACCGTAAGCACCGGGATGACCGGCTGCGCCTCGATGAACAACACCGAGAAGGGCGCGGCCGCCGGCGGCGGCGCCGGTGCCGCCATCGGCGCCATCATCGGGCGGCAGACGGGGAACACGGCCCGCGGCGCCATCATCGGCGCGGTGGTGGGCGGCGCGGCCGGCGCGGTGATCGGCCGGCGGATGGACCAGCAGGCGCAGGAGCTGGAGCAGAACCTGCCCGCGGCCGAGGTGGAGCGCGTGGGCGAGGGCATCGCGGTGACGTTCGAGAGCGGCGTGCTGTTCCCGTACAACTCGGCGGACGTGCTTCCCGCCGGGCGTGAGAACCTGCGGCAGCTGGCCACCAGCCTGCGCAACTACCCGGGCACCACTGTCCTCATCGTGGGCCACACCGACTCGTCGGGCTCGGACGAGTACAACATGGGGCTCAGCTACCGCCGGGCCGAAGGCGCGCGGAACTTCCTGGCCTCGCAGGGCATCGACGCCAGCCGCGTGCGCGTGGAAGGCCGCGGCGAGTCGGAGCCGGTGGCCGACAACAGCACCCCGGCCGGCGCCCAGCAGAACCGCCGCGTGGAGATCGCCATCTTCGCGAGCGAGGAGTACCGCGAGCAGATCCTGCGCGAGAACCGTCAGTAAGCGGCTCCTTCGCGGACGGAATCGCCCCGGCGCCTGGATGGCGCCGGGGCGATCTTCTTTGGTACGAAGGTACGAGAGTACGAAGGTACGGGAGTACGAAGGTACGGGACTGCGGTTGGGTCGGCGCTCCGTCAGCCGGCGATTTTCCGTATGATTTCTCCGGCGGCGGACGAGATCCGGCCATCGGGGTCGCAGGTGGGGTCGTAGGCGGTGAGGGCGACGGCGCCGATCTGGAAGCGCTCGCGGATCCTTTCGATCACCTTCAGCACGTCGCGCAGCATCAGTCCACCGTCGGTCGCGAAGGAGTTGGCGCGGCCTTCGGACGGATCCAGCACATCCAGGTCGATGTGCAGATACACGGTGTCTGCACGGGTGCGCAGGCTTTCCAGCGCAGGGGCAAGCCACTCGGGATAATCCACCACCGAGAGCACCGGCGTGTCGGAGCGGACGAGATACTCTGACTCCGCGGGGTCCAGATCGCGAGCGCCGATCAGGCAGACGTTCTCGTCAGGGATGGGGCGAAAGCCGGGGACGGTGGCGGCCATCGGGCCCCAGCAGCGGCCGGTGGCGATGGCGAGCGCCATCCCATCCAGCATGCCGCTGCGCGTCGTCTCGGGCGTGTTGAGGTCCGCGTGCGCGTCCAGCCAGATGATCGCGGGCGCTGCACCATCCAGCCCCGACAGCGTGCCGATGGCGCTGGCGCAGTTGCCGGCCAGGACAACCGGCAGCGCACCCTCCGCGCGGGCGGCGCGGACGCGATCCGCCAGCCGCGCTGCAAGGGTGAAGGTGGAGGCGATCTCCGTCGACGGAATGTCGGCGGGGAGTTCGACGTGCTCGGCGGAAACGGTGTGGCCGCGGGCGCGGAGCGCGTCCTCCAGGCCGGCGGCCAGCAGGCGGTCCGGGCCGGCGCCCATTCGCCAGCCGCGGATGCCGCTGTCGTACGGGACGGCGATCAGGCGCGCGGCGCTCACGGGCGGGCGGCCAAAATCTCGAGGAGCAGCCGCGCGGCCAGCCGGGCGGTGCGGCCGTCGGGATCGTACGGCGGCGAGGTTTCCATGATGTCGGCGGCGACCAGGCGCGGGTCCGCCGTGACGGTGCGGACGATGTCGATCATCTCCCGCGCGGACAATCCACCGGTGCCGGGCGCGCTTACGCCGGGGGCGAACGCCGTGTCGGCGGCATCCATGTCGATGCTGAGGTAGAGCGCGTCCGCCCCGCTTGTAGCACGATAGAGGGCGGCGCGAGAAACTGTCACCGCGCCGTGCGCTTCAACGTCCTCCACCGTGGACAGGTGCACGCCCTCGCCCGTGGCGAACTCGATGTAATACTGCGAGTTGGCGAAGCGGCGGATGCCGATCATCGCCACGTGCCGGCCGTCGACGATTGGCGTCTCCATTGCGCGGCGGAACGGGGTGCCGCTGGAAAGGTGCGCCTCGTCGTCGTATTCGCGCACGTCCAGGTGCGCATCGACGTTGACGATGGCGAGGCCGATGTGCGGCCGCGCGGCGGCCAGGCCGCGGATGATGGAGCCCGTGATTCCGTGGTCGCCGCCCAGAAATACAGGGCGCGCGCCCGCCGCGAACACCTGCCGCGCGGCCTGCTCGATCGCGGCGTGCGCGTCGGCGCCGTTCATGGTCGGCAGCGCGATGTCGCCCAGGTCCAGCGCGGGGGAAACGTGGCGCTCACCGTCGAACGTGCCGAACGAGGCGAGGGCGTCGCGGATGGCGCGCGGGCCAAAGCGGGCGCCGGGGCGCGACGGAATGCCGCCGTCGTACGGAAAACCAAGGACGACCGTGCGGCCGTACAGCGGCTCGCCGTCCGCCCACGGGCGCAGCAGCGTGGGCGCGCGGGGATCGCGCGGGTCGGGGCTCGCGCGCAGGCCGGCGAGCGGGTCGAGGACGGGATCGGTCACGAGACGGCCAGTGCGAGAGTGCGAGAGTGCGAAAGTAGAAAACCCGTGCGACCGGCTTTCGCGCAGGTCGTGGGTTGTCTGGGTTCGGCACGGCTTGCTAACTTACGGATACTGGGGCGCGCCAGGCCAGATTCGGTGCGCGCCGCATCAACATCCGTCATCGCGATCTTCGACATTCATCCAACATGCGCATTCTGACCGGGATTCAGCCTTCGGGCATCCTGCACATCGGCAACTACTTCGGCGCCATCAAGCCCGTCCTCGATCTGCAGGGGCAGGGCGAGGTCTTCGTGTTTCTGGCGGACCTGCACGCGCTGACGTCCTCCAGCAACGGCGCGGCGATGCGCGAGAACATCCGCACCGCCTCCATCGACCTGCTGGCGTGCGGGCTTGACCCGGAGCAGACGGTGTACTGGCGCCAGTCGCAGGTGCCCGCCCACGTGCAGCTGATGTGGACGCTGACCAGCGTTACGCCGATGGGGCTGATGGAGCGCATGGTGGCGTACAAGGACAAGGTGGCGAACGGCCTTTCCGCCAACGTGGGGCTGTTCACCTACCCCATCCTGCAGGCCGCCGACATCCTGGCGTACGATGCGGACCTGGTGCCGGTGGGCAAGGACCAGAAGCAGCACCTGGAGGTCACGCGCGACATCGCCATCAAGGTCAACGAGGCGTACGGCGAGGGCACGCTCAAGCTGCCCGACGCCAAGATCAGCGAGGACGTGGCGGTGGTGCCGGGGCTGGACGCGCGCAAGATGAGCAAGAGCTACGGCAACACCATCGACATCTTCACGGAGGAAAAGGCGCTGCGAAAGAAGGTGATGAGCATCGTCACCGACAGCACGCCGCTGGAGGCGTCCAAGGACCCCGACTCCTCCACGATCGTCGACCTCTACCGCCTGTTCGCGTCGCCCGAGCAGGTGCAGCAGATGAAGGACGAGTTCCGCGCGGGCGGCGTGGGCTACGGGCACTTCAAGCAGCGGCTGTTCGAGGCGATCTGGGAGTACTACGCCCCCATGCGCACCCGCCGCGAGGAGATCCTGGCGAAGCCCGGCTACGTGGACGAGGTGCTGGAGGAAGGCGCCCGCCGCGCCCGTGCGGTGGCCGAGCCGACGCTGGAGCGGGTGTGGCAGGCGGTGGGGATGCGGTGAACGGGTGAACGGGTGAACGGGTGAACGGGTGAACGGGTGAACGGGTGAACGGGTGAACGGGTGAACGGGTGACGCGGCGGGCGCTGTCGGCGGTGGAAGTCGAGGTGCGGCTGCCGGTGTGGGATGCAATCGCGGACCTGTTCCTGGATACGGTGGTCGATACGCCCATGCTGCAGCGCGTCGCGGACGAGCTGGCGCGGTCGCCGTTCTCGATCGATGAGCTTCGCCAGATCTACCTGTTCGAGGTGGCGCCGGTCGTCCACCGCAACCTGAAGATCGTCGCGGGGGAATGGGCGGGGTTCGGGCGCGAGTGGCTCCGCGAGCGCATCCCCGCGTACCTGGCGCGCGGCAGCTGGCTGTTCCACGGGTGGTCGGCCAGCCCGCTGGGGCGGCGGTGGCACACGTTCCAGACGCGGGCGGACTTCCAATCCGTCATCCTCCAGGTCGCCGCGATCCGCGCCCCGGGCTGATCCCACTCTGCATCCTCGTCCCGCCATCCAACTTCATGCGCATCCTCCTGGTCCTGCTGCTGGCGGCAATGTCGCCGGCCGCCGCTGCCGCGCAGACGAAGCTTTCCGCCACGCCGCTGGCGGATTCGATGCTCGTCCTGCTGCTGAACGACGGGCAGGAGGTCGCGATCAGCAATCTCACCGATAGCCCGTACCTGATCCCGCGGCTGTACTCCATCTCTCATGAAGGCGGGTGCGTGGAAGACACGCACATGGTCTGCACGCACCGCTACTTTCTCGCGGTCGCCGAAGAGGGCGTCGCGGGGGATCAGGCCGTGTTCGATCTGGGCGAGGTGGGGGAGATCACCCGCGCCCGCGTCCTGGCCGATCGCGGCCGCAATCCGCGCCTGCGCGTGGTGGTGCTGAACTATCCGCCCGACATCTTTCAGTACCAGCGCGATTTGGTCCGCCAGGAGCGGGTCTACCTCATCCACCTGGCCCTGGACTCCCTTCGCATCACCCCCGAGCCATGACGCCCGTATCCAGCCCCATGCCCGCCGCCACACCCGTAGCCGCCAGCGCCGACGTCGGCACCATCGAAGGCATCATCAACACCATGTACGCGGCCGTCTCGGCGCCGGCGGGGCAGCCGCGTGACTGGGATCGGCTGCGCACGCTGTTCCTTCCCGGCGCCCGGATGATCCCCACCAACCGCGCCATCCACCACGGCCAGGGCGGGCACCCGCCGGACGTGATGGACATCGAGACGTTCATCCGCACCACGGCGCCCGTGCTGGAGCCGATGGACTTTCACGAGGTGCAGATCGCCATGCGCGTGGAGCGCTTCGGGTGCATCGCGCACGTGTGGAGCACCTACGACTCCCGCCACGCGCCGGACGCCCCGGAGCCGTTCGCGCGCGGCATCAACAGCATTCAGCTGTACCACGACGGCACGCGCTGGTGGGTGGTGAACGTGTTCTGGGATTCCGAGCACGCCGACAACCCCATCCCCGGGCAGTACCTTCCCGGCTGAAGCTTTTTTCGCCCTGCCCACGTACTCTCCGCGCCCGACGGGTCCGGTGTGGACCGTCCTGCGTTTTCCTGGCCGCGGAGCTGCGCGAATGGCCCTGATCACCTGCGCCGACTGCGGACGCTCCGTCTCCGACGCGGCGCCCGCGTGCATCCACTGCGGCCGCCCGATGGCCCCGGCAGCGCCGGCGGCTTCGCGCTACGCCGCGCCATCGTACGCCGCGCCTGCCGCGGCGCGGGCGGTGGCCATCGATCCGCTGGCCCGGCGCGAAGCGGACCGGGCGTCGCGCGCCGCCGCCGCAAAGCCGGTCGCGATGGTGGGGTACGCGCTGCAGCTGATGTCGTTCGCCTACGTTGTCCCCGGCATCGTGGCGCTGGTGCTGGCGTACGCAAAGCGCGGCGATGCGCGGGGAACCTGGGTGGAGTCGCACTTTGACTGGCAGATCGCCACCTTCTGGAACAGCTTCTGGACCGCCCTGGGCAGCGGCATGCTGGCCGCGGCGCTGATGTTCATCACCGACTCGCCCCTGCTGGGCACGCTTCTGCTGTACGTGGCGGGGATCGGCCTGGTGATCTGGTACATCTACCGCGTGGTGCGCGGCGCGCTGGCGCTGTACGACGGGCGGCCGATCTCCTGACCGGCGCCTGACGACCGGACCCGAACTTTCTGAGCATGCGATCTCTTCGGCAGCGGCTGCACGACACCATCTTTCAGCACGACGAGCCCGCCGAGCGCGCGTTCGACGTGGTGGTGATCGTCGCCATCATGCTGAGCGTGCTGGTGGTAATGCTGGACAGCGTCGCCGCCATCTCTGCCCGGTACGGCCGCGCGCTGTACGCGGCGGAGTGGTTCTTTACCATCCTGTTCACGGTGGAGTACCTGCTGCGGCTGTGGACGGCCAAACGGCCGCTGGCGTACGCGCGCAGCTTTTACGGGATCGTGGACCTGCTTTCGGTGCTTCCCACCTGGCTGAGCATCGTGTTTCCGCCGGGCCGGTTTCTGGTGGTGCTGCGCGCGCTGCGGGTGCTGCGCGTGTTCCGCATCCTCAAGCTGGCGGAATACGTGGAGCAGGGGGCGGTGCTTTCGGCGGCGCTGCGGGCCAGCCGCTACAAGATCACCGTCTTTGTCACCACGGTGATCACGGTGACGATCATCGTCGGCTCGCTGATGTACCTGATCGAGGGCCCCGCCAGCGGGTTCACCAGCATCCCGCAGAGCGTCTACTGGGCCATCGTCACGCTCACCACCGTGGGCTACGGCGACGTGGCGCCGGCCAGCCCGCTGGGCAAGGCGCTGGCCGCCACGCTGATGATCATGGGCTACGGCATCATCGCGGTGCCCACCGGCATCGTCACGCTGGAGCTGGACCGCGCCTCGCGCGCGCAGGCCCCGCGGCGCGAGTGCCCCGGCTGCGGCGTAACGCGCCACGACGCCGACGCCACCTTCTGCAAGCACTGCGGCACCGAACTGTAGCGCCGGCGTGCCGGACGAACCGGCATCTTCCGGATCTGCAACAGGATAGGCGTAGCGCGGCATCCCTTTTGCCCTGGCTCCCCGCTCATTCGCACGGGTGGATGGGAAACCCTTGAAGGCAGGGGATGACGATGATGAGGCAATCGATCCGCCATCTGGCGGCGGCGGCGTTCACGGTCGTGGCGCTTTCCGGATGTGCGGGCAGCAACCTGGGTGCGCTGGGTGACATCCTGGGCGGCGCCATGGGCGGGATGGGCGGCGGGCAGCAGGGGCAGGTGGTGGTGGAGGTGCAGGGTGTGGACACGCGCCAGCAGGTGATCCAGGTGCGCACCGAGCAGGGGCAGCAGGGCAACGTGATGTTCGACCAGAACACCACCGTGGTCTACCAGAACCAGCAGTACCCGGTCACGGCGCTGGAGCGCGGCGACGTGGTGGCCATGCAGCTGCAGCAGACGCAGCAGGGGCAGACGTACGTAAGCCAGATCGTGGTGCAGCAGAGCGTGCAGGAGCGCACGGGGCAGGGTGGCCAGGGCACCGTGGGCGGCTCGGGCCCGGTGGGGCAGCTGCAGCAGATGTACGGCCGCGTGGGGCAGATTGACCAGGCGCGCGGTATCTTTCAGCTGCAGACGCAGCAGGGCACGTACGTGGTGACGCTGCCGTACAACCCCGGCAACGTGACCACCGACTACTTCAACCGCCTGCGAACGGGCGACAACGTTCGCGTGGAAGGCACCATCACCGGCAACGGGCGGGTGGAGCTGTACCGCTTCATCTGACGCGGCGGCTGATTTTCGGGTGACGGACCGGCGGCGCGGGGCTTCGGCTCCGCGCCGCTGTGGCTTGGTAGGAGGATTCGACCGGCTCCGGAAAAAAAGAATGGCCTCACACGGAGTCAACGGAGTTAACGGAGTCTGGTTCGAGGCGTTGAAGACGGAAATGGCCTTGGGCCGGGTGAGTGGAAGGTCCGTTGTCGCCGTCCGTGTGCACGCGTATTGTGTGGTCGGATCGAACGATGGAAACCTCCGGGAGTGCCACCATGACGCCGCTGTTCAACAAGCTGAACCTGAAGGGGCAGGATGAGATCGTCGTCCTCAACGCGCCGGAGAGCTTCGAGCGGGAGCTGGAGGCGCTGGATGGAGTGACGGTGCACCGCGACGCGACTACGCTGGAGGGGGTGGACTTCGCGCTGGTGTTCGTGATCACCAACGCGGAGGTTGCCGCGGCCGCGGACGCCATTCTGCCGAAGGCGCAGGGCGACGCGGTGGTGTGGTTCGCGTATCCCAAGGGCACGAGCAAGCGCTACAAGTGCGAGTTCAACCGCGACACGGGCTGGGCGCCGATGGGCGCGGCCGGCTTCGAGGGCGTGCGCATGGTCGCAATCGATGAAGACTGGAGCGCCCTCCGCTTTCGCCGCGTGGAGCACATCAAGACGATGAAGCGCGACGCCAGCCGCGCCGCCACCGAGCAGGGTCGGGCGCGCGTGGCGGAGAAGGGTCCGCAATCCTGAGCCTGCCTAGTTGCCATGGTTCCAATGCTCAAAGTTCCACCAGTGGAAGTTCCACTGGTGGAACCAGCCTTCAGCCGCCACAACTAGCGGGGCGCTGATGGGTCTGTGGAGCACACCAAGAACATAAAGCGCGACGCCAGCCGCGCCGCCGCCGAGCAGGGTGAGGGGGGCGCGTGGCGGAGAAGGATCCGCAATCCTGAGCCCGGGAGAACTCCCGCACTGGTCGCAACCCATCGTCTCGCCAGGAACAACCATGACGCCGATGCTGAGCGGGCTATCCTTCAAGGGGCAAAAGGAGATCGTCGTCCTCAATGCCCCTGAGACGTTTGCACGTGAGCTGGATGCGCTCGATGGCGTCACGATCCACCGGGATGTGACCCGGCTAAAACGCGTGGAATGCGTGGTGGCGTTCGTGATGACGGACGCGGAGATCGCGAATGTTGTGGAGAACGTTCTCCTCAAAGCGCCGGGGGATCCGCTGGTGTATCTCGCGTATCCCAAAGGCACATCGAAGCGGTACAGGTGCGAGTTTGATCGCAGACACGGCTGGGCTCCCGTAATCGCAGCGGGGTTCGATAGCACGCAGCAGGTCGCGCTCGATGAGGATTGGTCCATCCTCAGGTTCCGCCGTAGGGAGCACGTGGTGCGGACGTACAATGCGGCCAAGCTCTTGGAACTGCGAAATCAGCGCGAGTGGAACCAGGCGGAGCTCGCCCGTCGAGCGGATGTCGCGCAAAACTACATCAGCAAGCTCGAGAGAAATCGGGTCGATTCGCCCAACGTGCTTCACCTCCAAAAGATCGCGGAGGCCCTGGACGTGCCGCTGGGTACGTTGTTGAATCTGCAGGGTCGCACGCTAGGTCTGAAGGTGTTCATCTGCCACGGCAGGTCCGATCAGCCTGCCGTCCGCCATCTCTATCGGCGTCTGAAGGCCGAGGGGTACCTGCCCTGGCTGGATGAAGAGGATCTGCTGCCGGGATGGGAGTGGGAAAAGGAAATTTCCAGAGCGCTCTCCGAAGCGCACGTGGCCATCATTTGTCTCTCGGCGGACGCGGTCACCAAGCGGGGGTTCGTGCAGAAGGAGATCGATTACGCGATCGCCGCCGCGCGCGAGCAGCCGGAACGTACGATCTACATCATCCCTGCACGTCTGGAAGAATGCCCAGTCCCGGATCGTCTGGCGCCGTGGCACTGGGTGAACCTGTTCGAACCGCGCGGCTTCAACAAACTGCTGCGGTCGCTGCGTCACCGCGCCGGATCGCTGCAGGGCACGGCAGAAAGCGGTGGAGCCTGGGCGGTGTAAAAGGCTAGTTGGTCGGCTTTGTCCGTCCCCTCCACACGCCCGGTACACGTTGTGCACCCTCGCCGCCGACCCGATTTCTCACGAGGAGACACAATGTCTGACGCTAGCCCGACCCACGAGCAGGGACGCTACGATTCCGGCACCGACGCCGGCCCGGCCCAGGCCGCCGGCGCCGCCGACCAGCCGCGCGACAACCCCGCCGGCGACGCGGGAGAGCCGCGCGGCACGGTGCTTACGCTGGTGTGCGAAACCTGCGGCAAGGACTACTTTTTCGACGGCACTCAGCCGGAGCCCGGCATGGCGTGCGAAAAGTGCGGCGGCACCGTATTCCGCTCGTTCCACGACAACGTGGGCGACGAGGCGGCCGACGACTTTCGCGACAGCACCGAGCGCGACCTGGACCCCGACGACGCAGAGGGCGACGTGATGCCGGGCGACGTGATGGACCTGAACAACATCTGACGCGCGGACGATGACGGAACCCAACGGCAGGACGCTCTTCACGGGGGCGGGCGTGGCGCTGGTCACGCCCTTTGGCGCGGACGGCGGGGTGGACGACGAGGCCCTGCGCGAGCTGGTGCGCTTTCACCTGCGCGAGGGGACGGACGCGCTCATCGTCAACGGCAGCACCGGCGAGGCGGTCACCATGTCGCCGGACGAGCAGCGGCACGTGGTAGAGGTCGCCGCGGCCGAGGTGCGCGCGGGCGACCGGCGCATCCCGGTGATCGCCGGGTGCGGCGGGGGCGACACGGCGGTGGTTTCGCGGCTGGCGTCGCAGGCGCGCGAGGCGGGGGCGGACGCGCTGCTGGTCGCGCAGCCGCCGTACAACAAGCCGCCCCAGCGCGGCCTGCTGGCCCACTTTCGCGCGGTAATGGACGCGGGCGACCTGCCCACGGTGATCTACAACGTGCCCGGCCGCGCGGCGGTGAACATCCTCCCCGAAACCATGGAGCAGCTGGCGGAGGACGAGCGGGTCGCCGGGATCAAGGAGGCCAGCGGCGACATCTCGCAGGTGGCCGAGATCGCGCGCCGCGTGGGCGACCGCGTGGCCCTCTACAGCGGCAACGACGACCAGGTGGTGGCGCTGATGGCCCTCGGCGGCAAGGGCGTCATCTCGGTGCTGGCCAACGTGGCGCCGCGCGACACCTCGCGGATGGCCAGGGCGTTCCTGGAAGGCAACACGCGTGAGGCGTGCGCGCTGCAGCTGCGCTACCTGCCGCTGATCGCGGCCCTTTTCCGGGAGTCCAATCCCATCCCCGTCAAGGCCGCCGTGGCCATGCTGGGCTTCCGCGTCGGCGAGCCGCGGCTGCCGCTGGTGCCGGTGTCGGACGCGGTCAAGGAAGAGCTGGAGCGGGAGATGCGCGCGCTGGGACTGCTGGGAGGGAGCTGACCGTGGCGGATCAAGAGGGTCCCGTCCGCGTCGTGCTGAGCGGCGCCACGGGCCGCATGGGCCAGACGCTGGCGGCGCTGATGGCGGAGGACGGGAGGATGCAGCTGGTCGGCGGCATCGGGCGAATGCCGGAGCGCGGCTGCGACATCGGCTGCGCCATCGTGGAGACGCCGGAGACGGCGGGCGCCTGGATGGACGAGGCGGACGTCGTCATCGACTTTTCCGCGCCCGAACTGCTGCGGCGGCTTCTGCAGATGCACGGCGACGCGCTGGCGGGAAAGGCCATCATCGTGGGCACCACCGGGCTCACGCCGGACGAGGCGGAACTGCTGCGCGCGCAGGCTCGGCGATCCGCGGTGCTGCAGGCGGCCAACTTCAGCGTGGGCGTGAACCTGCTGGTGGCGCTGGCGGAGCAGGCTGCTTCCGTGCTGGGCGATGATTACGACATCGAGATCGTGGAAGCCCACCACAGGCGCAAGGCAGACGCGCCCAGCGGAACGGCGCTGGCGCTGGGCGAGGCGGTGGCGCGCGGGAGGGCGGTAAAGCTGGCGGACGTGCGCGTGGACGGCCGCAGCGGGCGCCCCGGCGAGCGGCCGCGGGGCGAGGTGGCGTTCCACGCCGTGCGCGGCGGCGACATCGTGGGCGAACACGAGGTGATGCTGATCGGCGAGCGGGAGCGGATCACGCTGGGTCACGTGGCGCAGGACCGTGCGCTGTTTGCCGAAGGGGCGCTGCGGGCCGCGCGCTGGATCGCGGACAAGGAGCCTGGCACGTATACCATGAAGGACGTGCTGGGGCTGTAGCTCCTCTGTTTCGGCGGCGAAATCGGGGGCCGGGCAGTGAGCCCAGCCCCTGATTTTCATCCGCCAACCAATGGCAGGCTCAGCAGGTTGCGCAGGTCTCGCGCAGGGTGTCGCACGGCGGCTGGCTGCACGTCCTGTACTGGGTGCACCACTCGCTCTCGATGGTGTCGTCGTGGCCGCGCACGGTGCCGCGCAGGTCCGCCGCGCGCATCGTGGTGGGGAAGCTGGCGACGAGCAGCAGGTCCGGGTCCAGCATCAGCTTTTTCATGCGAATCTCCTTGCGTGGGGAGAAAGTCTCCGCGGCCGTCCGGCCGCGGATCGTCCGGATGCCAACTGCACATCCGCATCAACACGGCGTTCGCGTACATGAACCGCGAAGTCACGATGTGAGCGTACGATGCGCCGAGCATTCGCCGCAGGTTCAGCCGCCCTGATCAACTGCTTAGGACAATATGGGGGCTCGGGCCTGCACCTCAATTCTGTTGATTAAAGGCGCGAAAGACAAGCCTTCTGATTCTGGTGGTCCGGTCCCACGCAAGACGAAGAACGTTACTGCGCGAGATGGTGCTGCCAATCCGTCCACAACGTTGACTTCTCGAAGGGGAGGAGTCGCGCCGCATCTCGCCTTTCCAAAGGATCTTGGACGCCGACCAACGGATCTCGTCTGCCTGACTGCGACTTGAACGGCTCCCGAGGGCTGGGACCTGCACGACCCGACAGAGATCCTTCGGTCGCGCACAAGTTTCTGCGGTCATGAGAGTTAGGGGTGTGCGCTCCCTCAGGATGACAGTGGGCCGCAGGCGGTTCAGGTGAGTTGGCAGTAAAGTCCGAGGGAGCCACGCCACCGCCTGCCGCCCGCGCCACCTCTGGGAGTCCACGCCATGTTCTCGCCAGGATAACCCGGTGCCGAGGCCCTGGCGGTTGAAGCCCCGCGCCGTTTGCGGGGCTTTCCGCCGTCGTTGCGGCGAGTTTACTCGCTCCCGCGGGAGGTGGTAGATTCTCCTGATGAACGACATTACAAATCCCACGGAACCGTCCGCGCCGCGGCGGCTGGTGCTGAACATGGCCGAGGAGCGGCCGATGTACAGCATCCCGCAGTGGGCGGTGGAGGAGATCCGCGCCGCGCTGCCGCCGGGGTGGGAGATGACCGTGGTCGAGGAGCCGGCGGACGGGCGCGGCGACGGGGCCGACGACTCGCCCGGCGCGCGCGCGGCGATGGATGCGGTGCGCGGCGCGGAGGTCTACCTGGGCTTCGGGGTGCCGGAGCCGCTGTTCGCGGCGGCGACGGAGGGGGCGGAGGCGCGGCTGCGCTGGGTCCACAGCGGCTCCGCGGGCGTGGGCGGCTCGCTGCACGCGGCCATGCGCGCGTCGAACGTGGTCTTTACCAACTCCGCGGGCATCTACGCCCAGCCCATGGCCGACACGGTGCTCGCCATGATCCTGCACTTTGCCCGCGGCCTGGACATCGCCGTGCGGGCGCAGGCGGAGCGGCGGTGGAACCAGGCGCCGTACGATACGACGGACGCCCCGGTGCGCGAGCTGTCGGAATCCACCCTGGGCATCGTGGGCCTGGGAGGGATCGGGCGGGCGGTGGCGCGGCGCGGGGTGGCGCTGGGCATGAGCGTCGTCGCCACGCGGCGGCGGGGAACGGAGGGGCCGGACGGGGTGGAGGTGCTGAGCGGGCCCGGCGCGCTGGAACGCATCCTCCCTCGCAGCGACTACCTGGTGCTGGCCGTGCCGCAAACCGCCGAGACGCGGGCGATGATCGGCGCGCGCGAGCTGGCCATGCTGCCGGAGGGCGCGGTGCTGGTGAACGTGGGGCGCGGCGCGCTGGTGGACGAGCCGGCGCTGATCGACGCGCTGCGGGGCGGGCGGCTGCGAGGGGCGGGGCTGGACGTGTTCGCCACGGAGCCGCTGCCGGCGGACTCGCCCCTGTGGGACCTTCCCAACGTGCTGGTGACCCCCCATGTTTCGGGCGCGTCACACCGGTACTGGCGCCGCCAGACCGACCTGATCATGCACAACCTCCGGCGGTACGCGGCGGGCGAGCCCCTGCGCAACACCGTCGACAAGAACGCGGGATATTAGGGTGGAAAACATCATCCAGGCCGCCGTGCAGCGCGGGGCCAGCGACCTTCACATCAAGGCGGGCGACGTGTTTCGCGCGCGCATCAACGGCGCGCTGGTGCCGCTCACCAAGCAGCGCCTTACGCCCGAGCAGACGCGCGCCATCGCACTCAAGCTCATCCCGCACGAGCGCGACCGGGCCCGGGTGGATGACATCCAGGACTACGACTGCTCCTGGGGCCTTCCCGGCGTGGGCCGCTTTCGCGTGAACATCCTGCGCCAGCGCGGCAGCTTCATGATCGTGATGCGGGTGATCCCGTTCGAGATCCCCACGCTGGAGCAACTGGGGCTTCCCCCGGTGGTGCAGGACGTGGCGGCGCTGGAGCGGGGGATGATCCTGGTCACCGGCGTCACGGGATCGGGGAAGAGCAGCACGCAGGCGGCGATGATCGGGTTCATGAACCAGAACATGCGGCGCCACGTGGTCACGCTGGAGAACCCGATCGAGTTCCTGCACCGCGACGTGAACTGCTCCATCACCCAGCGCGAGGTGGGGATCGATACGGACGACTTTCGCGTGGGGCTGCGCGCGGCGCTGCGGCAGGACCCGGACGTCATCCTGATCGGCGAAATGCGCGACACCGAGTCCATCGACATCGCGCTCAAGTCCGCCGAGACGGGGCACCTGGTCATCAGCACCGTGCACACGCGCGACGCGGCGGCCACCATCAGCCGCCTGGTGGCCACCTTTCCGCCGGAGGAGCAGAAGGTGGTGCGCCTGCGCCTGGCCGAGCAGCTGCAGGCCGTCATCTCGCAGCGCCTGCTCCCCAGCAAGGACGGCAAGGGGCGCGTGCTGGCGGCTGAGGTGATGGTGGTGAGCGGCACCATCCGCGACTGCATCGCCGACCCCGAACGCACCGGCGAGATCCCCGAGCACATCGCCGAAGGCAAGACCACGTACGGGATGCAGACCTTCGACCAGGCGCTGATGGACCTGGTGATGAGCGGGCAGGTGGACTACGCGGTGGGCAAGGCGGCCGCCACCAACCCCGGCGACTTTGAGCTGAAGATGAACATGCTCTCCGCGCGCTCCGGCACCATGACGCAGACCCCGGCGATGGCGGGGCTGTCGCAGGACTACTTCTAAGGCGGCGGATGGCGTACGCGCTGCTGGCCCTGTCGCAGGTGGCCGGACTGCTCCTGGTGCCGTTTGGCCTGCCCGGCACCTGGGTGCAGGTGCTGGGGGTGGTGGGCTATGCGTTTGCCACGGACTTTCAGACGGTGGGATGGGCCACCCTCACCATGGTCCTGGTGCTGGCGGCGCTGGGCGAGGTGGTGGAGTTCACGCTGGGCGGCCGCTACGCGCGCAAGTACGGCGGCAGCCGGCGGGCGGCGTGGGGCGCCATTCTGGGCGGCATCGCGGGCGCCATCATCGGCGTGCCGGTGTTCCTGATCGGCAGCGTGATCGGCGCATTCGTGGGGGCATTCGCGGGCGCGGCGCTGATGGAGTACACGCGCTCGCCGGAGATTCGCGCGGCGCTGCGGGTGGGGTGGGGCGCGTTCGTGGGGCGGATGGTGGCCATCGCGGCCAAATCCGCCATCGGCGTCGCCATCGCCGCCGTCGCGCTGCTCTCCGCGCTGGGCTGATCCAGGCGCGGGGTGGCCGTTTGCGGGTCCTGAAGGATGTACGTGGAGGGAGTTCGCTGAACGAGAAAGAGGACGCGGAGCAAGGTCTGGATCAGCGCTCCGCGTCCTCTTTGATCTCCCCCGTATCCGATCCGCCCTGACGTCTGTCGAGGCGGCGGAATCGGCGAAGGTCAGGCGGCTTTGCGCGTGGGCTGGCCCAGTGTCTCGCGCACGTCGCCGGAAAGCGGCTCGCGGTCGCTGACATGGCGAAGGTACGCCCGGATCTCTTCGTCCAGCCTGGGAAGCTTGTTCGTGGGCGTCAGCCAGAGCTTCAGAAAGCCGGCGTAGGCGTCCGCGCTCATGGGCGCGGGCTTGGGAGCAGAGGGACGGGTCTTCATTGGGATGCTTTGGATGGGGCGGTCGTCTGTGCGGCGGGGCTGCCCCCGGTCCGTGTTCGCCCGTATCCAAAGCAACGGCTGTGCCGTGTCTCGCCCCAGCATTCCGTAGCAGGATGCGCATCCGCAAGTCATTGTCCGGAAAGGCATTGCTTGCGTGGGCGGCTTCGTGTGCCGCGCGATTGCACCCGGAAGCGGCGGGCCGGCTGTCCCTTCATGTCGTATCGATGTGGGACATCACTGCCGCGCTGGTGTGACACCGTCGCCTGGCGCGGCGAGACCGCCGGGCTCTCCTTCAGCCACCTGAGCAGGATGTGGTTCGAGCCGCCGGAAAACCTCTGGCATCACCTGCTCGTCCCCGGCGCCGAGCTGACGGGGCCGCGTGCGTTGCTCACGGAGGCGCCGCGCACCGATCTCAAGCCCACGTTCCGGCTGGACGGCGCCGGTGAGGTGATCGATGCGCTCGCGGCGGGCGGCGCGGCGGTGGTGCGTGGGCAGCTGGTGTACGCGCTGGACGGCGCGGCGGTGCCGGTGCCCGATCCCCAGGGGGAGCCGGATGCCGGGGGAGCGAAGAAGTTCGCCGCGCTGCTCGGCTTTGGGCCGGGCACGTGGGACTGCACGCGCGAGGAAGACGAGCGGTGGGAGGCGTTCGCCGAGCGTTCCGCGGCCGTGGCCCGTGCCGCCGTCGCGTGGTTGGGCGAGGGGGCGGTGGAGCGGGCCGGGGGTGCGGAGGTGTTCGTGGACCTGGCGTGGGTGACGGAGGACGAGACGCGCCTGTTCCAGCCGCCGGCGTACCTGGCGCAGGCGCTCTCAGCGGCGGCGGATACGGGCCGCTTCCACGATTGGTCCGCCTGCTCCGCCGAGGACCGGCGGGTGCGGTATGCGCGGCCCGTGCCCGGCAGCTTCTACGGCCTGCCGGCGGACAGGGCGAAGGACGTTCCCCTCGATGCGCGCTTCATCCGCATCGAAGGCAAGGCGCGCGATCTGGCCCGGCTGATGGAGATGCCGCACCTGGAAACGCTGGTGCTCTGGCGCGCCAACGCAAGGGCGATGGGCGTCATCAGCCAGCTTTCCGGGCTGCGGACGCTGGACCTGCACGAAAGCCGTATCCCGACCCTCGAGGGGCTGGAGGCGTTGTCGAAGCTGGAGCTCTTCCTGTTCCCCGGCGCGTCGGCGCTGCGCGATCCCTCGGCGCTGGAGCGCATCGACAGCCTGCGCGCGGTGTGGATGGACGTGTCGGGGCTGCGGGCGCTGGACTGGGCCGCGGGGCTCACGCAGCTGCGCAGCCTGTTCGTCACCAGCGGACTCAACACCATCCCCACCCTGGCGCCGCTTTCCGGGCTGACGGGGCTGCTTCACTTGACTGTGGGGCACCTGCGCGTGAAGGACAGATCGCTGCGGCCGCTGCACGTGCTCAAGGGGCTGCGGACGCTGAGGGTGCCGGACCGCTTTCCGCTGGAGGAGGTGGCCGCGCTGGCCGCGGCGCTGCCGCACACGGAGGGCATTCCCCGCCAGGCGTTCCTGCCCACGGAAGGGCGGGGGATCATGGGCTGGTGCGGCACGTGCGGCTCCACGGACGTGCTGCTGACGGTCGGCAGCCCGCAGCGCACCCTCTGCCGCGCCTGCGACGACGGCAAGATTCGCCAGCACGCGATGAAGTGGGAGCTTGCGCTCTCGCGGGAGCACGCCCGCGCCGGCACGCCGCCCGCGTGAGCCGCCGCCCGATCGTCATCCGTCACCCACCTGGTCCGCCATGATCCGCACCCTTTGCGTCGCCACGCTCCTCGCCGCCTGCGCCCCCGCCGTGCTGCGCGCCCAGGACGACGCGCCGTCGTGCGAAGAGCCCCGGACGCAGACGGACATGAACATCTGCGCAGGCATCGCGTTTCAGGCCGCGGACTCGGTGCTGAACCAGGTGTATCCGCGCGTGATCGCCGGGCTGGATTCGGCGCGCGTGCCGCTGCTTCGCGAGGCGCAGCGGCAGTGGATCCGCCTGCGCGACGCCGACTGCGCGCTGGAGGCCGCGGAGTTCGAGGGCGGCAGTATGCAGCCGATGATCCACTCGTTCTGCCGCGCGGACCGGACGCGCGAGCGGGTGGTGTACCTGCGGACGCTGCTCGCCGCAGAGACGGGCGAGGCGGACGAGCGGGGCGCCGTGATCCAGGCCACGGAGGCGCTGTTCGCGGCGATGCGAACCCGGGACACGGCGGCGCTGCGTACGCTGATGCACCCGCGCGCCCAGATCGTCGCCGTCCGCGACGGCCGGGTGTCCGTGCGGTCCGCGGCGGAGTGGATCGGTGGGCTGAGTCTGACCGCGGGGGAGCTGATCGAGCGGATGTGGGACCCGCGGGTGCAGGTCGACGGCGACCTGGCGACGCTGTGGGCGCCGTACGACTTTCACGTGGGCGAGCGCTTCAGCCACTGCGGGATGGACGCCTTTCAGTTCGTCCGCGTGGAGGGCGCGTGGAAGATGATCACCGTCACCTTTACGGGCCGGACCACCGGCTGCGAAGGAGCGCCATGAATCCTCACGAGATCCCCGCACGCTGGATGGAGGCCGTCCGCCAGCACGTCCGCGACACCCGCGGCGAGGAGCGCGGCCACCTGCTGGCGTACGACTTTGGCGACACCAGCGTGCGGCTGGCGTTCGAGGACGGGTCGTACGCGTTCTTCCGCGACGCCTTCTGCCTGCGCGACGAGGCGCTGCGCGAGGTGGCGGTGTTCACCGAGCACTGCGGCTACTACTTCCTGGCCTCCGACGGGGTGGAGGTGGAGGTGCTGGAGACGGTGAGCCACCATGTGCCGGTGGACGAGTACGAGCTGGCCGCGGATGAATGACGAAAGGCGCCGGACGTCGTCAGAGGGGAGCCCCCGCGCCAGCCGCGGGTACTCCCCCGGTGGGCCCCGCTCCGCACCGCCGGGTGGCCCGCCAACGGCCACGCCCTTGCAGATGTCCTTCCGTCGTCGAATGAGTATCCCCCGCCTGGAGTGGCGTTGAGCACAAAGACCGTTTTGATCGTCGAGGACGACCCGGCGAGCCTGGATATTTTCGAGACCATCCTGCGTCACGGCGGCTACGAGGTGGCGACTGCACAGAGCGGCGCCGAGGGCGTGGAAAAGGCGCGTGAGCTGATCCCCCACGTGGTGGTGGTGGACATCGGCCTGCCGGACGGGCCGGGCTTTGGCGTGCTGGACGAGCTGAGCGACGACCCCGCCACCGAGCATATCCCCCTCATCGTCTGCACCGTGCACGTATTTGAGCACGACCAGGTGCGGGCCCGGCGCGCCGGCGCGGACCTGTTCGTAAAGAAGCCGGTGGACCCCACGCACCTGCTGGAGTGCGTGAACCGGCTGCTGCAGGGTGCTCCCGCCGCGTAAGGCTTGATCCGCGCCTCGCCTCGCACATCCCGAAAGCGATGACGTTCGAGGACTCCATCCTCATCCGCGACACGCCGGACGCGCTGTTTGCCCTTACGCAGGATTACGGGCGGCGGCTGGAATGGGACCCGTTTCTGCGCTCCGCCGAGCTTGTGGGCGGCGCGGTGGAGGCGGGTCCGGGCGTGCGCGCGTACTGCGTGGCGCACAATCGGCTGGGGATGGAAACGGAGTACGTGTCGTTCACGCCGCCCAGGGTCGCGGCGGTAAAGATGACGCGCGGGCCGTGGTTCATTGGCGGCTTCGCGGGCTCCTGGCGCTTTATGCCCGAGGCGGACGGGCGCACGCGCGTGATCTTTCGCTACTCCGTCCAGGCGCGTCCGCGCTGGCTGCAGCCGCTGCTGAACCCGGTTCTGGTGCGCGTCTTCAGCCGCGAGGTTCGGAAGCGGCTGGAGGGGCTGCGCAGCTTCGTGGAGACGCCGACGCGCTGATCGAGGTCCGCAACAGAATGGGTATCACACGGAGTCAACGGGGTCAACGGAGTTTTCTCGTGCCGTTTCCTCAACGCTCACGCGGGGGCTTGAGCCATCGTAGGTGATATCGCTCGCGCGCCGGTCGGCGAGCCACGCGCCGGCTTGGCGGTCGAAAAACGGGAGGCAGATGGAATGCGGCGGGGCGCCATCCGCATTGTTGGGGATAAGATGCGGATCGGTGGATGATTCCGCGGCGTCCGACGAAGCGATGGCGTGTTGACCTGTGGAGGTACCCGGTAGGATCGAGGGGCCGGCTCCGTGCGGCGGAGCCGGCCCCTCCTTGTGAACTCAGTACCGCGAGCCCTGCAGCCACACGTCGGAGCGCGCCCACGCCTGGTAGAAGCGGTCGCGCGCCTCGTCCGCATCCGCCGTGCGATTCTGCGCGCGGAGCGCCTGCTCCAGGCCAAACAGGCTCCACCCGTTGTGCGGACGGTCGTCCAGCGCGGCGCGGTAGACGCGCTCCGCATCCGCCGCGCGGCCCGCCTCCAGCAGCGCAGCGCCCAGCCAGTCGCGCGCGGCGAACGGAAGCGGCTCGGGCTCGTCGTACGTCAGCGCGTCTTCGCGCACCACCGCCTGCTCCAGCGCCGCGATCGCATCCTCCATCCGCCCTTCCGACCGCAGCAACTCCGCGCGCAAAATGCCGCCGACGACGCCGAGCAGCGCGGGCGCCGTGTGGCCGCGGAAGGTGAGGGTCTCCGGCGTGTGCTGTGCCAGCGAATCCACCTGCGCCAGGTACGCCGCCGCGCTGTCCGCCCGGCCCAGGCGCAGGTGCGCGTGGCCGCGCGCGAACGCCCACAGGCCGCGGTGAATGGCGTGCGGCGGCGCGGCGGCCAGCGACAGCACCTCGTCCCAGCGGCCGAAGCGCACCCGCGTGAGCGCCTGCAGCGACGCACCGTCGCCGCTGGGGGTGAGCGCGCCGTACGCGTCCGCCGCCTCGACCGCGCGCGCCGCCTGGCCGTCCATGGCCGCGGCGAACAGCAGCATGTGCAGATTGTGCGCGGGATAAACGGAAACCGCCGTCCCCTCCGCCGCGCGCCGGTCCGATGCCCACGCAATCTGGTTGCTCACCACCGCGTCGTCCCAGCGGCCCATGCGGTTGTAGGTGTGCGAGGGCATGTGGTTCAGGTGGCTGGCGCCGGGCATGGCGTTCACCAGCAGGTCCGCGCACGTCTGGGCTTCGCCCGCGGCGGGCGTGGTTTCCGTCGCGTGGATGTACAGGTGGCAGGCGCCGGGGTGCGCCACGTCCGCCGCCAGCGCGCCCGCCAGCACCTGGTGGATGCGCGCCACGGACGGCTTGCTGACGGGCCAGATGCCGCGCCGCGGCTCCAGCACCATCAGCGCGTCCGCGTACAGCGTCGCCACTTCCAGGTCGTCCGGGAAGCGCGCGTACACGCCCTCCATGGCCGCCGCGAACGCGGAGTCCAGCCCCTTACGACCGCCCTCCGGATGCGTCTCCGCGTAGCGCGAGAGCATGGCCTCCACCAGCGCGCGCTCCACCGGCGTTCCGCGCGCGTCCACCAGCTCGCGCGCGCGGCGGGCGGCGGCGTGCGCGGCGGCGGCGTCTTCGGGGCGCATGGGGCCGTTCAGGTACGGGCCCATCGACCACGCCTCGCCCCACCAGCACATGGCGCACTGCGGATCACGCCGCCGCGCCTCCTCGAACGCGCGCCGCGCCTCGGGCGGGGTGAACGCGTACATCAGCTTGGCGCCCTGGCTGAAGTACGCCTGCGCGTCCGCCGACGCGGTGCTCACCGGCCACGTCCAGGCCCCCAGCGCCTCGGTGTACAGCGTGACCGGCGCGTCGTCGGGCGTCGTCGCCTGGCCGCCGCCGTGGTGCTGCGCGGCGGCGGGAACAGCGGACGCAGTGAAGAGCGCCAGAAGCGGAATGATGGATCGTCTACCGCGCATGGAACCGCGAGTGGGATGATGTGGCGGAGTGGGATCGTCGGCGCGCAAGATAGCACCTTGCCAACAGGTTGTCACAGTATGGCCCGCCGCGCCTTCCGCTTGTGCGTGGCGCGCGCAGGAGAGACTTTGTTCACATTCGCCCACGCACGCACCGTTCAGATACGTCTATGAGCGCATCGGCTCCCACGTGGAAAACGTTTGGCTTCTGGCTGGACAAGCTGCTTATCGCCTTGATGATGGCGATCCTTGCCTTCTTCATGAACCAGCGGATGGAGGTATTCAAGACTGAGATCGCCGTCCACCGCGATGTGGGAAAAAGCCGAATGGACGCCATCGCCCGGGTCTGGGAGGGCGTGTACATCTACGACGGTGCCGTGACGCGGCTGGTAGCGGAGGCGTCCCCAGTCGCGCAGTTCGGCTATGGAGTGCTGAAGGAGGACTCGGCCGCCACGCGCGCACGGCTGACCGAACTGATGACGCAGGCCGACAGTGCCCGCGCGGAGGCGTGGGACCTGATCTTCGCGAGCGTGTTCCACGTTGGACCAGTCGTGGAGGAAGAGGTCAAGGATCACTTCTTCGCCACGATCCAGCTCCAATCCCTTCATGCCGCCGTCATCAACGGGACCCACGGCGACGACATCATGCGGATCATTCGTGCCGCCGAGCGTGAGCAGCGGCAGACGGTACGCACCATAGACCATTACCGCGCTCTCCTGCTCCCACGCGAGTAGCCCCGGTTGACTGGTTGACACCCGCTCCGGCGCGGCGCAGATTGCGCACAGGATACGTCAGGCGCGGTCCCACCTTTGCGGTCGGGACCGCGTTTTTGCGTGCGGTGCCGGGCCGGCGGCGGTACGGACGACGGAAGAACGGGAGCGATGAGGGACCGGAATAGCCAGTGCGTGGTGATCGTCGGCTCGCAGTGGGGCGACGAGGGGAAGGGCAAGATCGTGGACGTGCTCGCCGACCAGGTGGACGTCGTCGCGCGCTACCAGGGCGGCTCCAACGCGGGACACACCGTCCACGTGGGATCGGAAGAGTTCATCCTGCACCAGATCCCGTCCGGCATTCTGCACCCGCGGCGCCGGTGCCTGCTGGGCAACGGCGTGGTGTTCGACCCCTTCCAGTTCTTTCAGGAGCTGGACGCCCTGACCGCCCGCGGCATCGACGCCGAGGGGCGCGTGGGCGTGAGCGGCCGCGCGCACCTGCTGCTGTCGTACCACAAGACGTGGGACCGCGCGCAGGAAGCCAGCCGCGGCAGCGGAAAGATCGGCACCACGGGGCGGGGGATCGGGCCGGCGTACGAGGACAAGGTGGCGCGCCAGGGCATTCGCCTGGCCGACCTGCGCGACCGCGCGCGCGCCGAGGAGCAGCTTCGCCGCGCCGCCGCCCGCGTGAACCAGCGGCTGGAATTGCTGGACACGGACGAGCGGGTGGATGCGGACGCGCTGGTGGACGAGCTGATGTCCATCCGCGACCGCCTGCTGGCCATCTCCGTCGACACGGGCCGCGTGATCCACGACGCGCTCAAGGCCGGCCAGCGGGTGCTGCTGGAGGGCGCGCAGGGGGCGCTGCTGGACGTGGACCACGGCACCTATCCGTACGTCACCTCGTCCAACACCACCGCCGGCGGCGCCGCGCTGGGCGTGGGCATCGGCCCCACCCGCGTGGACGACGTGATCGGCGTGGTCAAGGCGTACACCACGCGCGTGGGCGAGGGACCGCTCCCCACCGAGTTCATGGACGAGCTGCAGGAGCGCGTCCGCACCTTGGGCGGAGAGTACGGCGCGACGACCGGGCGCCCGCGCCGCTGCGGCTGGTTCGACTCCGTCGTGGTGCGCTACGCGGCGCGCGTCAACGGCCTTACCGGCCTGGCGGTGACCAAGCTGGACGTGCTCGACACGCTGGACGAGCTGCAGATCGCCGTCAGCTACCGCGCCGAGGGGGAGGAGCTGGACGACTTTCCCGGCGACCTGGGCCTGCTGGCCACCGCCGAGCCCGTGTACGAGACGCTGCCGGGGTGGAAAACGTCCACGGCCGACGCGCGCCGGTGGGAAGACCTGCCGGAGAACGCGCGGCGCTACCTGGACCGCCTGTCGGAGCTTACGGAGACGCCGATCTGGTACGTTTCCGTGGGCACGCGCCGCGACCAGATCATCCACGTGGAACGGTAGCCGCGCCGCCGCCGGACGTGGGTTGCCGACGGCGGGCGCATTCATTGCGCCCGCCGTCGTTTTGCAGAGACGGGGCGAACCATACGCCTGAAGGGACCCGATGAACCTTATCCGCAGTCTGGCCGCCGCCTGTGCCTGCGCCGCCGCCCTGGTGCCGGCCGGCGCGCACGCATGCAGCCTTGCGCCCTTTCCCGCGTCGCGCCCCGGTGTGTACCTGGTGGGCACGGCCATGGCCGACACGCTGCTTGCCGGCACCGGCGGCAGGGAGTACGGGACGGGGCCCGGCCATTCCGGCCCCGGCGGCGACCGCGCCGTCTACGGGCAGGTGGTGCGGGTGGAGCGGCTGGGGGGATCGCGGGCGGCCTCGCTGCCGGCGGGCACGGACCGCGTGGTGCTGGTGGCGTGGGACTACGGCCCGGACTGCCGCACGGTGGTCCGCACGGAGACCGCGCGCTGGGTGCAGCCGGGCACGCGGGGGCTGTTCTGGGCCGGCCTGCGCCCACGGGAGCAGTGGGTGAACGGCCTGCCGACGATGGACGTCGGCAATCCGTACCACCTGCCCTATACGTTCGAGGTGGCGCTGCGGGAGGCGGAGAACGAGCAGGCCGGCGCGGACGTTCCCGCCGTGATGAGCGTGGACCAGGCGTTCGATTTTCTGGGTGTCCTGCCGCTCTGGGAGGAGCACGAGGCGAACGAGGAAGCGGCGGCGCTGTCCCTCCTGGCCTGGGCCCGGGAGCACCCTGACCTGGCGCGCCGCTTTCCCGCGTCCATGTCGGTGAGTCACGTGGAATACGGACTTCGGCACACTCGGCTCAAGCGCGTGGAGCCGCCTCTGGCGGGGAGCTACCGGTTCACCGTCTCGGTAGATGGGGATGCACCGCGGACGTTCTTCGCCCGCACCCGCTCGGCGCCCACGACGGAGTGGGACCCGTGGCGCAGCCTTGATGATCCGTACTTTCCCGGCGTGGACGCTCCGCTGCGCGGGTACTCGCTGCTGCTCACCGCCACGACCACGGCGGACTCGCTCCCTATCGTCTGCGGGCCGGACCGCGACATCCGCCGCGAGGGATACGTTTCCGTCCTGGCCGCGCCGGATTCCGTCACTGATGGCGTCCAGCTGTGGCGGGGCGAGATGGAGCTGGGCCTCCTCGCCGACGCCTTCCCCTTCGATTCCGTGCTGGTGCGGCTCAACCGCGCGGAAGACCAGCGGATGTCGCAGCGCATCATGGCCGGGGAGAGGAATGAAGGCCCGGTGGTGATCCCCGGGCGCTTTCTGCTGCGGCCGGACGGGTCCGTGACCATGGAGCAGGTGACCGTGCTGGGCGACGGGCGCAGGGTCGTGATCCGCGGCGAGCGCATCTCCCGCGTCACCGTTCCCGACCCGGGCTGACGAGAGACGACGGACGTGCGCCATTGAAGCTCAACCTCCCTGGGCAGTCCTGGGGGAGGTGGGCGGGGTTGACGAGCTTAGTGGGGATGCCCCCGGAGCCTGTTCCACGAGACGAAAATCAGAACCGACGTGATGGATACAACCCGATCGGAGCCCGCGAACGACGTCGAGTCTGCCCTGCGGCGCGTAAAGCCGTCGGTGCGGGCGCTAGGGGCGTACACCCTGCAGGCGTACGAGCCGCGCATCAAGCTCAACCAGAACGAAAGCCCGTACGACGTTCCGGAAGCGATCAAGGAGCGCATCCACACGGAGCTCGGCAGCCGTCCGTGGAACCGCTATCCGCCGTTCGTCGCCAGCAACTTCATCCAGGCGGTGTCCGAGGCCACGCGCTGGCCCGCGGACGGCATCCTGGTGGCGAACGGGTCCAACGAGCTCATCCAGTCCGTCCTGGCCGTCACCGTGGCCCCGGGCATATCCGTCGTCATCCCCGAGCCCACGTTCACGCTCTACCGGCTGATGACGGAGGTCAATGGCGGCACCGCCGTCTCCGTGGCGCTCACGGATGACATGTCGTTCGATGTGGACGCCATCATCCGCGCCGCGCGGGACACGGACGCCGCCGTCGTGGTTCTCTGCACGCCCAACAACCCCACGGGCTCCGCGCTCACTCGCGAGGAGATCGAGCGCATCCACGACGAGACGGACGCGCTGATCCTGCTGGACCAGGCGTACGTGGAGTTTGGCGGATACGACGCCATCCCGCTGCTGCAAGGGCGCCCGCGCATGATGGTGCTGCGCACCTTCAGCAAGGCGATGGCGATGGCGGGGCTGCGCGCCGGCTACATGCTGGCCGACCCCGCGCTGCAGGCGGAGGTGAACAAGGCCAAGCTGCCGTACAACATCAACTTCTTTTCCGAGTGCGCCGCCGCCCACGTGCTGCGCAGCCGCGGCGAGCTGGCGCCGCTGGTCGCCGCCATCTCCGCGGAGCGCGACCGGCTGGCGGCGGAGATGGCGGCGATCCCCGGCCTGCGCGTGTATCCCAGCGCCGCCAACTTCATCCTCTTTCGCGTCGAGGCGCCGGCGATCACGCATACGCAGGTGTTCGAGCGGCTGCTGCACGACGACGGGGTGCTGGTGCGCGACGTGTCGAAGTACCCCATGCTGGGCCGGTGCCTGCGCGTGAACGCGGGGACGCCGGAGGAGAACGACGCCTTTCTGAACGGGCTGCGGAGCATCATGGAGACGGCGCAATGAGCCGGACGGGCGAGCGGCGGCGCAGCACGCGCGAAACGGAGATCCACGTCCGCATCGACCTCGACGGCACGGGCGAGGCAAAGGTGCAGACGGGGATCGGCTTTTTTGACCACATGCTGGACGCGCTGGCGCGGCACGGGATGTTCGACCTGGAGGTGGAGTGCCGCGGCGACCTGCACATCGACGCGCACCACACGGTGGAAGACGTGGGGATCGTGCTGGGCGGCGCCTTTCTGGACGCGCTGGGCGACAAGCGCGGCATCGTGCGCTACGCCGACGCCACCGTGCCGCTGGACGAGGCGCTGACCCGCGCCGTGGTGGACGTGAGCGGCCGGCCGTTCATCCGTTTCGACGTCCCGCTGCCGGCCGATCAGCCGACGATCGGCCAGTTCGACGCCGCGCTCTCGGCGGAGTTCTGGCGCGCATTTGCCATGGAGGCGCGCATCACGCTGCACCTGGACGGCCTGCGCGGCGACAACGCGCACCACGTCGTCGAAGCCACGTTCAAGGCCGCCGCCCGCGCGCTGGACGCCGCCACCGCGCTGGACCCGCGCCGCGCGGACCAGGTTCCGTCCACCAAGGGCGCGCTGTGACGCCGAAGGTCGTTCTGCTGGATTACGGCGCCGGCAACCTGCGCTCCGTGGCCAAGGCTTTCGAGCACGAGGGCGCCGACGTGGTGCTGACGGACGATCCGGCCGTGGCGCGCGCGGCGGACCGGCTGGTGCTGCCGGGGCAGGGGCACTTTGGCCAGTGCATGACGCGGCTGGAGGAGACGGGACTGGCCGATGCCGTGCGCGACCACGTGGCCGCCGGGCGCCCGTTCATCGGCATCTGCGTGGGGATGCAGCTGCTGTACGAGGGAAGCGAAGAGGCGCCGGGCGTGGCGGGGCTGGGGCTGCTTCCCGGCACCGTCCGCCGATTCCCCACCGACCTGCCGCTGCCGCACGTGGGCTGGAACGCCGTGGAGTTCATCCGCCGCGCCGAGGCCGATCCGGTGCTGGCGGGTGTGGCCGGCCCCGAGCCGCGCTGGTTCTACCACGTGCACTCGTTCGCCGTGCTGGACGACGACAACGAGAACGTTCTGGGCCGCAGCCGCTACGACGCCGCGTTCGCCAGCATCGTGGGCCGCGACAACGTGTGGGGCATCCAGTTTCACCCCGAGAAGAGCCAGGAAGACGGCCTGCGCCTGCTCGCCAACTTCGCGCGGCTGTAGCGCGTGCACGCGTGTGGAAGCATGGGAGCGCCCCCGCTCCGAATGCGCCGGATGTGCTGTTCGGTTTGTTCGCCTGTGGCGGATAAGGTCCCGTTGCGCATCGCGTTAGGCATGATTAGCCTTCGCTCCGTCGATTCGGGCCACATCGAGTGAGGGGGAGGCGTGATGAAGAGTTGGCAGCTTGCGGATGCGGATGAAGAGCTGACGCGGATCGTGCGGCAGGCGGTCCACCACTCACCGCAGCGAGTGACGCTGGGAGAAGGTCTCGACGTCGTAGTCCTCAGCGGGGCGGAGTACGCGCGGCTGACGGGCGAAGCGCCTCCCGGGAACGGCAACGGGTCAGAGACGGACAAGCACAGGTCGGGAGCCTCACTCCTGGAGTTCATGCAGAACTCTCCGTGGGCCGAGGCTGTTCGCGATGGAGACTGGCCGTGGGAGTGGGACGATGAGACACGCAGCTGGGTCGAGCAGGCTGCCTGATGCGGTTCCTCTTGGACACCAATCTGCTGTCGGAACTGACGAAGGATGCGCCTAACGTCAGGGTCAAAGAATGGATCGGGTCGCAGCCGCAGGAGGAACTGGTTGTCAGCACGCTCAGCTTTGGCGAAATCCGGGCAGGCATGCTCATGATGGATGAAGGACGCAAGAAAACGGGACTGCGGCAGTGGCTCGAACACATGCGAACGGAGCAGTTCGCCGGACGTGTGTTGTCTGTCGATGAATCGATTGCCTTGGAATGGGGCCGCCTCACCGCTGAAGGCAAGCGCAGGGGCCGTTCGGTCGACTTCGTGGACCTGCTGCTGGTGGCGACGGCGCTGGTGCTAGGCCTCACCATCGTGACCCGCAACGTGCGGCATTGTGCCGGATGGGGTGCGCCGACGATCAACCCGTGGTCCGGGGAAACGAGGGACTGACCTGCGCTGGGCGCGACGTGGATCTCAGGCATAGCGGGTAAAGGAGGATGCCAGATGCAGCAGGAATGGCAGAAGAAAGTATGGGCATTGAAGGATGTGAAGCGTTGCTGGAGTGAACTGATCGTTGAAGCGGATCGATGGCCACAGCGGGTGGCGGGTCCGGGTGGAGATGCGTACATCATCAGCCCTGATCTCCACAGGCGCTTCTTTGACTACGGTATCCGCTTCGATGGTGACGAGTGGGCCGACCTCGACGAGGAGCCTCTATCGCGGAATGACGAGAATCCGGATCAGCATCTCACACCACCCGTGGACCGGCGAGACGGATGACTGACTTCTTCAAGGGCCACGGGCTCGGCAACGACTACATCGCGCTGGAGATGGAGGGGCTGGGGCTGGAGCTCACGCCGCTGGCGGTGCGGCTGATCTGCGACCGGCACACGGGCGTGGGGTCCGACGGCATCCTGGCGCGCGTGCCCAGCGACGCGGCGGACTTCGGGCTGCGCATCTTCAACCCCGACGGCAGCGAGGCGGAGAAAAGCGGCAACGGGCTGCGCATCTTTGCCGCGTACCTGCTGGAAGGCGGTTACGCGGCCCTGAACACACCGTTCACCGTGCAGACGCCGGGCGGCATCGTGCGGATGGAGATCCTGGCGCAGTCGCCGGACGGCGTGCTGTCGGTGGAGGCGGAGATGGGGACCGCCACCTTCCGCAGCGCCGACGTGGGGCTGGGCGGGCCGGACCGCGAAACCGACAACGAGCCGCTGGAACTGGATTCCGGCGACGTGGTGCACGTAAACACCGTCTCCATCGGCAACCCGCACTGCGTGATCTTTCAGGACGAGCTGGACGTGGAGTCGCTGCGCCGCCGCGCCCCGCAGATCAGCACGCACCCGCAGTTCGCCCGTGGTGTCAACGTGCAGTTCGCCGTCCCGGTGGAGCCGGATGGCATCGACGCGTGGGTGTGGGAGCGCGGCGCGGGCGAAACGCGCGCGTCCGGCAGCAGCGCGTGCGCCATCGCGGCGGCGGCGGTGCGGCGGGGAATGGTGAGCGAGCGGCAGGTAGAGGTGCGCATGCCCGGCGGCACGCTGCACGTGCACGTGCGCGACGACTGGAGCCTGGTGCTGCGGGGCCCGGTGGAGTCCGTCTACCGCGGCACCTTCAGTGACGGGATGCGGCGGCGGCTGGAGATGCTGGGATGAGCCTGGCCAAGCGCATCATCCCCTGCCTGGACGTCAAGGACGGGCGGGTGGTGAAGGGGATCCAGTTCGTGGGGCTGCGTGACGCGGGCGATCCCGTGGAGCAGGCGGTGCGCTACGACGCCGAGCGGGCGGACGAGCTCTGCTTTCTGGACATCACCGCCAGCCACGAGGGGCGCGCGTCCATGCTGGACGTGATCCGGCGCACGGCGGACAGCATCTTCATCCCCTTTACGGTGGGTGGGGGGATCCGGTCGATCGACGACTTCAACGCCATCCTGGGCGCAGGGGCCGACAAGGTGGCCGTCAACACCGCCGCCCTTGCCGATCCGGACCTCATCCAGCGCGCGGCGGACCACTTTGGCTCGCAGTGCGTGGTCGTGGCGGTGGACGCGCGGCGGTCGGAGGCGGCGGAGAGCGGGTGGGAGGTGTACACCCACGGCGGCCGCAACGCGACGGGGATCGACGCGGTGGCGTGGTGCGCGCGGGCGCAGGCGCTGGGCGCGGGCGAGATCCTGCTGACCTCGATGGACCGCGACGGCACACGGGCGGGCTTCAACCTCCCCCTCACCCGCGCCATCTCGGACGCGGTGCCGATCCCGGTCATCGCGAGCGGCGGGGTCGGAACGCTCGATCATCTCGTCGAGGGCGTGACCGAAGGCGGTGCGTCCGCTGTGCTCGCGGCCTCGATCTTCCATTTCGGCGAATTCACCATCGGCGAGGCCAAGGCCCACATGGCCGCCGCCGGCATCCCCGTGAGGCTCGCATGACCGTCCTCGAACGGCTCGCCGCCACCGTCGAGGCGCGCAAGGGCGCCGATCCCGACAGTTCCTGGACCGCGAAGCTGCTTGCCCGGGGTCCGGAGAAATGTGCCGAGAAGTTCGGTGAGGAAGCCGTCGAAGCGATCATCGAAGCGGTGCGCGGCGACCGCGCCCGGCTGGCCTCCGAGGCGGCCGATGTGCTCTATCACCTGCTCGTCATGCTCGCGGCGCGGGACGTGACGCTGGCCGAGGTGATGGCAGTGCTTGAGACGCGCGAGGGCACCTCGGGCATCGCGGAGAAGGCCGGGCGGGGCTGACCTGCCGGGCTTCTGCATGAGCGCCGGAACCTCCGGCCTCGCGCCCGGTCGTCCGGTGGGAGCCTCCGGCGGGGATATTTGGGCCAGAATGAAAGCCGGGGGCGGGATCTCGGCCTGATCCCCCGGTTTGACGGTGCGGTCCGTCGCCGGAAGAACGGGGGCACCATGGGACGTGCGCCGGGACCACTCGCTCCGGATCGGTCAGAGGCCGAGGCGCGGGATCTCGATGGCGGGGCAGCGGTTTTCCACCACATCGATGCCGCGGG
>NZ_JBMDXM010000070.1:0-7706 GCF_048594345.1 Longimicrobium sp. | reverse complement strand
TGAGGAGCCCCGTACGGCCTCCGAGGTGACTCTCAGAGGCTCATCGGCTGAAAATCGCGCCTTCCTCGCGCGCGCGAGGCGCGGCGGCCGTCGTTAGAGACTCAGAATGGAGTTTTGAAACGGCCTCTCCCTCAGGATGACGGTTCACGTGAGGCTGCGCCAACACACGTCCAGGTCCTGCGCGAAAGGCCCGCAGGCGGCACGCCAACGGGGGATCACAGATCCAGTCGCACGCCCGCGTTGATGGAGCGGCCTTCCAGCGGTGCCCAGGCGTCCGTGGTCCAGCGCAGCTCGCGCGAGCGCTGGGGGAGCGGCAGCGGATCCCACCGCGTCTGGCGTGCGTCCAGCAGGTTCTCGGCGTTGACGAACACCCGCGCGGCGCCGATCCGCCGCTCCAGCAGCAGCCCGACCACCAGGTACGGCTCGCTGGTGGATCGATACGGGTTGTCGTCCAGCGACTGGCGGCCCGTGTAGTAAAGCTCCACGCCCACGCGGCCGCGGTCCTCCGCCTCCCACATCCCCACGATCCCCGCCTGGTGGCGCGGCGTCACCGGCACCTCGCGGCGGCCGCCGGCGAAGGGGTCGGGCTCCGTGGCGCGCGTCCAGGTGTGCGTGGCCGTCACGTGCCAGGGCTCGGCGTGGTAGCGGAACAGCGCCTCCGTCCCCCACGTGCGCGTCTGGCCGGGCACGTTGGCCAGCTCCAAGAACGGCCCGCCGGGGAACGCCCGCGGCACCAGCTGCAGCGCGTCGTCGATCACCGAGCCGAACACCGTGGCGTTCAGCTCCACGTCGCCGATCGTCCGCCCCACGTCCAGCGACGCGCCGCGCGCCCGCTCCGCCTTCACCCCGTTCAGCGGCCCCAGCTCCGCCAGGCCGATCGCCTCCGTCTCTTCGGTGAACGGCGTAGGCGCGTAGTAGCCGCCGCCGGCGCTGGCGCGGACCGACCACCCCGCGGCGGGGCGCAGGAGCGCGGAAAGGCGGGGGCTGAAGAAGGTGCCATACTCGCTGTGGCGGTCCACGCGGCCGCTGGCGGTCACGGCCAGCCACTCCGCCACCCGCCAGTCGTCCTGCGCGAACAGGCCGGGGATGGTGAAGGTGTAGTCGAAGCGCGGCACGTCCGAGGCGCGGTAGGCCTCCTGCTGCCACGCCGCGCCCGCGACCAGCGTGTGCTCCCCCACCGTCCGCGCGGCAGACGCCTCGGCGAACCAGGTGTCGTGGCGGTCGCGCTCGCGCACGTCGCCAAAGCGGTGGTCGTGGCGCTGGATCATCCCCGACGCGCGCAGGTTCAGCAGCGTGCCGCCCTCCGTGAGCCACCGTCCCACGAGCCCCGCGTCGCGCCGGCGCGTCTTCAGCTCCTCCGCGCGCCGCACGCCGCCGGGCAGGTCGCCGCCGCCGTTGCGGTCCTCCGCCGTGCCGCCTGCGGTAATGAACAGCGAGCGCCCCTCGCCGCCGTCCCAGAACAGCCGCGGGCGCACCACGCCGCGCGAGTACGACGGAACGTCCGCCCAGCGGTCCTGGTCCACGTCCGCGCGCTTCTGCCCGTGTGCGCCGCCCAGAAAGGTGTATCCCCAGCGCCCGCCCAGCCCGCCGGAAAGCCAGAGCACCGCGTCCGCGCCGCCCAGCGTGCTGGCGTTCAGCAGCAGCTCGCGGTCGCCGGCGGGGCGGCGCGAGACCAGGTTCACCACGCCCCCCAGCGCCGAGGCGCCGTACAGCGCGGAGGCAGCGCCCTTGATCACCTCCACCTGCCCCAGGTCCATGGGCGGAATCTGCAGCAGCCCCAGCGCGCCGCTCTGCCCACCGTACAGCGGCAGCCCGTCGGACAGGATCTGCGTGTAGCGGCCGCGCAGCCCCTGCACCCGCACGCCGGCGCCGCCCAGCGAGGGCGAGGTGGTCTGCACGCGCAGCCCGCTGGTCTCGTTGAGCATCATGGCCACGTCGCCGGGCGTCATCATCATCTTTTCCTCCACCTCTTCGCGCGCCAGCACCTCCACGCGCACGGGCGCGTCCTCGATGCGCTGCTCGCTGCGCGTGGCCGTAACCACCACCGCCTCCAGCTCGCCCGCGTCGTGCTCGTGCCCCTCGTCTTCTTCCGCATGCAGCACGACGTCGATCACCATGTCGCCGCGAACGTCGACCATGCGCGAGTCCGCCTCGAACCCCTCGCGCGTCACCTCCAGCCGGTACGATCCGGCCTCGGTGCCGAACCGGGCATGCCCCGCGCTGTCGCTGCTCGTCTCCAGCGTCCCCAGTCGCACGCGCGCGCCCGCCACCGGCCCATCCTCAGCGCGGACTGTGACGTCCACCCGCACCGCCTGCGCCTGCGCGGAGATCGGCAGAGCGGCCACGAAAGCGGCGATCAACAGGAGGAAACGCATATACATCATTGGCTGAGATTGGTGGATTCAGGTGGATGAACGTAGCTCGACCCGCTGACTGCCACACATCCATCCTCCCAGAAAAGATGGCCTCACACGGAGTTAACGGAGTCAACGGAGTTGCGTGATCATCTCTTTACTCCGTTAACTCCGTTGACTCCGTGTGAGGCAAATTCTTTCAAGGGATGACGACGGCCGCGCGCCATTTTCGCACGGAGTTGATGAGCCAGACATCCTCCGCGCGCGCCAGGTCCGCGGGATGCAGGACGCGCTCGCGGATCTCGCCCGTCGCGAGCAGGTGCGCGCGCAGGACGCCGGGGAGCAGGCCGCACTCCAGGGGCGGCGTCCACAGCGCGCCGTCGATGCGCACCACCAGGTTGGCGATGGCGGATTCCGTAAGCTCGCCGCGCTCGTTCACCAGCAGCACGTCGTCGGAGTCGGGGCGGCTGGCGGCGCGGCGCTCGTACATCGCGCGAGACGTGGTCTTGTGGTACAGCCGCGGATCGGCGCTGTCCACCGGCTCCGCGGCGATGGCGATGCGCGCGGGTTCGTTGGACGGGACGTGCGTCCGTGCTTCGATCTCCATCCGACCTTCCCGGTCCAGCATCAGCCTGACCCGCATCGGCAGGCCGACGAACACGGGAACGAGGGCCGACAGCCGCCGCACGGCTTCGTCCGCATCGAACGCGTAGCCCCAGTACTCCGCGGAATCCGCCAGGCGCCGCAGGTGGCCGTCCAGCAGGAACCATCCATCCGCCGGCTCCCACAGCATCGTCTCCAGCAGCCGGAAGCCCGCCGGCGCGCGGCGGACAAAGGCGGCCTTCGACCAGCTTTCGCGGTACTCCGCCGCCGAGTCGCTGTCCCAGGTGATCCCGCTCCCCACCCCCAGTTCCGCCGTCCCCGCCGCCGCGTCCAGCAGCAGCGTGCGGATCCCCACGCTGAACACCGCCTCGCCGGGCGAAACCAAGCCGATCGCGCCGCAGTATACGCCCCGTGGCGACGGCTCCAGATCACGGATGATCTCCATCGTCCGCACCTTGGGCGCACCCGTCACCGATCCGCAGGGAAAAAGCGCGCGAAACACGTCCGCCAGTCCCACGTCCGGCCGCAGCCGCGCGCGGATGGTGGACGTCATCTGGTGCACCGTCTCGTACCGCTCAACGTCGTACAGCCGCTCCACCCGGACGCTGCCGAACTCCGCCAGCCGCCCCGCGTCGTTCCGCAGCAGGTCCACGATCATCAGGTTCTCCGCGCGGTCCTTGGGCGACCGCGCCAGCTCCGCCGCCAGCGCGCGGTCCTCCGCCGTCCACCGCCCGCGCGGCCGCGTCCCCTTCATCGGCTTCAGTTCCAGCTCCCGCCCCTCAGCGCGAAAAAAGAGCTCGGGGGATGCGGATACCACCGTCGTTCCATCGCCCAGATCGAAGCAGGCGCAGAACGCGGAGCGCTGGCCCAGGCACAGCCTCTCGTACAGCGCCACCGGGTCGCCGCGGAAAGAGGCGCGCAGCCGGGCCGTGAAATTCGTTTGATAGGTGTCGCCCGCCGCGATCAGCGCCCGGACGCGCTCCACCTTCGGCAGGTACTCGGATTCCGGGACATCGATGCTCCACGCCCCCAGCTCCGCCTCGCCGCCCGCCGCGTCCCACGTGGGAACGACGTCGTCGCGCGACACGTAGACGGCGAACCAGGCCAGGGGAAGGCGCGGGTCGGGTGGATGGGTGGCGAGCGCGGGATCAAAGGCGGGCGCCGCCTCGTACGCCACAAAGCCGGCGGCGTGCAGCCCCTCCGCCGCCGCGCGTTCCACGGCCTGGAGAACGCCGACCACCTCGTCCAGCCGCTCCGCGCGCAGGATCGTCCGCAGCCCCCGGAAGCGGAACGAACGCGCGCCTCCGGGACCGCCGGGCGCGTCAAAGCGCACGGCGGCCGCCCCGGCCGCCGCGCTCGCATCCCTCGCCCGCCCCACCGCACCCTGCGCCATGCCGCCTCCCTCCAATGGAAGGCGGCAAGATCGGGCCGGGGCGTGGGTCCCGCAATCGCGCTACACGCCGGCGGCCTCTTTTTCCACCGCGCCGGCGCCGACCTCGGGGACGGAATCGCACGCCTCGGCCACAACCTCGAATGCGATCGCCTTGCGTCCGCGAACGGGCTCCGCGGCGCGGCACAGGAACCACAGCTCCGCGTCGGCGCGCTCCTCCCAATGGGGCGGAAGCGGGTACAGCCGCCGCTTCTCCGAGCCGCAATCAAAGCACAGCCAGCCGTCCGCCATCTGCCTGGGCAGGTGCGATCCAAAGCTGGAGCGAAATTCGGAAACCTGGCCCGGGATCACTTCCCACGCGGTCCAGGTGATGCCATCCGGTGAATCGAAGTTTCGTACCGCCATCTAAGTACATCCTCTTCAACGGGTTAAGCGACACCTCCGGTTGCAAGGACCGGACCGCCGCCGTCTCCTGTACATGATCTACGGCAACTGCTTCGGGTAAACGAAACAGACGTACTCACGTAGCAGACATCGACGCCGCACAGTCTCTATACGGACACTCCAAACGCGCACGGCGCTTGCGTAGGGCCCCGCCCCAATCCGTCCGGCCGTAGGGGTGCGCCGGGGGTGCAGGGACCTTCATCGCAGGGGGAACGATGGCGAGCGAGCCGATGGATCGAGTAGTCCCGCTGAACCAGCTGTCGGGCTACAAGGTGGCCGAGGGTGAGCCGGACATCCGGGGGTGGGACGTGGTGGCCAGCGACGGCCGCCGCCTGGGAAAGGTGGATGACCTGCTGGTGGATACGCAGGCCAACAAGGTGCGCTACGTGGACGTCGACGTGGACGGCGACAACCGCCACGTGACCGTGCCCATCGGCTACGCGCGGCTGGAGGAGAGCCGGAACCAGGTGCTGGTGGACCGGCTGGGGAGCGAGCAGCTGCAGGCGCTGCCCAGCTACACCCGCGGCGGCATCACCCGCGACTACGAGGAGCAGGTGGGGCGCGCCTGCAACGTGAACGCGGCGTCGGCCACGCCCGACTTCTACGAGAACGATGCCTTCCGCGGCGACAAGGAGATGCGCCTTACGCTCAACGAGGAGCAGCTCTCCGTCGGCAAGCGCCAGGTGGAGTCGGGCGAAGTGGGGATTCACAAGACCGTGGAAACCCAGAACGTGCACGAGAACGTGCAGGTGCGCCGCGAGGAGGTGGAGGTGGAGCGCCGCCCGATCGCCGATCCGCTGGCCGCCGGGGCCGGCCAGATCATCGAGACCGAGGACGAGATCCGCATCCCCCTTCACGCCGAAGAGGTGATCGTGGAGAAGCGTGTGGTGCCCACCGAGGAGCTGGTGGTGCGCAAGCGCGAGGTGGTGGAGACCGAGGGGATCGACACCACCCTGCGGCGCGAGCACGCCGAGATAGACCGCGAGGTCAGCGGCGAGACGCACCTGCGCGGCGACCGCCCCGGCGACGACCGGCTGGACCGCCGCTAAACGGCACGGCCGGCCAGACGGGGCGAAGACGGCCACCTCTCCCTTCGCGAAATTCGCGAGGGGAGAGGCTGGGATGCAGACGTGGACGATGCGGCGTAAACACTTGCAGGCACAGTGCTTGCGAAAGCTTGAGCCACAATCGGGTCAGCCGGAAACCTGTAAAAAACTGGAGGCAGCATGCTCGAGAGACTCGGCGGCGATGACCGCGACGACCTGCGCAACGACCGCATGGACAACCGCGACATGGCGATGAGCGCGGACCGCCAGCGGCTGGTGCGCGAGCGCATGGAGGCGCACGGCGTGAACGAGGAAGAGGCGCTGCGCCTGGTGCTGAACGAAGAGCAGCTGGCCGTGGGCAAGCGCGAGGTCGAGGCCGGCTCGGTGGGCGTGCACAAGACCGTCGAAACGCAGCACGTGCACGAGAACGTGCAGCTGCGCCACGAGGAGGTGGAGGTGGAGCGCCGCCCCATCACCGACGGCTACGTCGCCGGCGGCAACGCCATGATCGGCGAGGACGAGGAAATCCGCATGAAGCTGCACGCCGAAGAGGCGGTGGTGGAAAAGCGGGTGGTGCCCACCGAGGAGCTGGTGGTGCGCAAGCGCGAGGTGGTGGAGAACCAGCCGATCGACGCCACGCTGCGCCGCGAGCATGCCGAGGTGGACCGCGAGGTCCGCAACGACACGCACCTGCGCGACAGCCGCCTGGACGACGACCGCCTGGGCCGGCCGTAATCGTCCCCCGGCCGGCGCCCCGCGCCGGGCGCGAACGATGAAGAACGGGCACCCCGCGATCCGCGGGGTGCCCGTTCCGGTTTCGGCGGCATCGAGCACGCGGAAGGCGCCTTTGAAACTGATGAGGGGGTACAGAGGAACAGATCAAGCCAGAGGAACAGAGGAAGACCGGTGTTCCTCTGCGTCTCTGGCTTTTGTCTGTTCCTCTGTACCCCTCCTCAGTTCTTCATCCAGCGGCACGGGGAAGCAAGATCTTTTTCCTCTGCATCTCCGTGTAGTCTCCCCTTCCTACGCCTCCACCTCCACCGGGTGCGGCATGGGGCGGGGCCGCGTCATGCCTTCGGGGGACAGGATCTCCGCCAGCGCCTCGGGGGAAAGCCAGGTCTTTTCGCGGATCAGGTCGTACACGCCGCGCCCCGTGGCCAGCGCCTCGGTCGCCAGCTCCGTGGAGCGCTCGTAGCCGATGTACGGCACCAGCGCCGTCACCAGGCCAATGGAGTTTTCCACCATCGCCCGCATGCGGTCCACGTTGGCGGTAATCCCCAGCACGCACCGCTCGCGCAGCACCACCGCCCCGCGGGTAAGCATGTCCAGCGACTGGAACAGGTTGAACCCGATCACCGGCTCAAAGACGTTCAGCTGCAGCTGCCCCGCCTCGGCCGCCATGGTGATGGTCAGGTCGTTCCCCACCACCTGAAAGCACACCATGTTCACGACTTCCGGGATCACCGGGTTCACCTTCCCCGGCATGATGCTGCTTCCCGGCTGCATGGGCGGCAGGTTGATCTCGCCCAGCCCCGCGCGCGGACCGGAGGAAAGCAGCCGCAGGTCGTTGCAGATCTTGGAAAGCTTGACCGCCACGCGCTTCAGAATGCCGGACAGCTGCACGAACGCGCCCGTGTCGGCCGTGGCCTCGATCAGGTCGGGCGCGGTGATGATCTCCAGCCCCGTCACCTGCCGCAGCTTGTCGCACACCAGCGCCGCGTAGCGCGGGTCGGTGTTGATCCCCGTGCCGATGGCCGTGGCGCCCATGTTGGTTTCGCGGATGAGCGCCGCCGCCTCGCGCAGCCGGTCCATGTCCTCGCCGATGGTGACGGCGTAGGCCGTGAACTCCTGCCCCAGCGTCATGGGCAC
>NZ_JBMDXM010000007.1:0-4772 GCF_048594345.1 Longimicrobium sp. | reverse complement strand
TTCTCGCAGTTCGTTGTGCAATCAGAGGAACGACGGAAAAGCATCACGCGGAGGCGCGGAGGAACTGATGAGGCGCGGAGGCGTTTTGGGCGTTCCCTCCGCGCCTCTTCTGTTTTCTCCGCGCCTCCGCGTGAAAATCGTCCCCTTCACGGCACATCGAAGTCCGGGAGATGGTATGATTCCTTCCAGCGACGTGCCGCCCGCCCGCGGGAGCGAATGAATTCGCCGCTGGAAATTCGCAAAGTCCACCTGCGTGGACTCGGCGGCCCGGCGGCATTCGGCGTTCCAGGCACCTGCGCGTCCGCAACCGGGATACCACCGGGGTAGATCCGCAATCGGCGCTCGGCCGTAACGAGCCGGTCGCCTGGATATCACCGGTGCAGGATGATCGCCCTCGCGCCATCCGATACCAAACCTCGCGCAGCTGGCGGGGTTTTTTGCGTTTCCGGCCTCGGATGTACGTGCCCGATCCACCCGCCGAAGATTCCTCGACGGCATTCGAGCAGGCGTCCACGCCGTGGCGGATTCGGATACGTCTCTCCAGCACCCGATTTTCCCTCCCAATCACCCTTCCCCGCGCAACTTCTCTCCTGTGGACGCGGCCACTTTCACCTGCCGTACAGTTCGTAAACTACCTCGCTGAACGTGTGCACGGGGCCATAAAGCTGTACGCGGCAGACACGCGTGTGCACGGCGAAAACCTTTGCATGCGCTCCACGTGAACTTGCACCTAAGTAGTCTTTTTACCAGCACTTAGCTGATCGGGCACGGGAGCTTGTTTCGGGTATTATTCGGTATTACTCTTGCCTTACCCGCGCGATGACGTGAATCAAAATGCGGGGATTCATCAGAGGCTGCAACCGTGAGTGCCGCACCCGACCTCAAGCTGCTTCGCGCCACCCTGGAAAAGCGCTTTGGCGATGCCATCGTGCCGCTTCCGGGGCAGGCGCCGTCGCGCGAGCGCGCCGGGTTCCGCACCGGGGTGGCGGCTCTGGACGCGCTGGTGCCCGGCGGCGTACCCCGCCGTGCCCTCACGCTGTGGGCGGGCGAGGCCACCTCGGGCCGCACGGCCGCGCTGCGCGTGCTGGTGGAGGCTGCGTGCCGCCAGACGCTGGTGGCGCTGGTGGACGCCACGCGCACGCTGGACCCGGCCTCGTGGTGCGGCGAGGACGGGCACTCCGCGCCCGGGCTGTGGGTGGCGCGCCCGCCTTCCGCCGAACACGCCATGGAGGGCGCGTGGGTAGCCGAGACGCTGCTGCGCACGGGCGCCTTTGGCCTGGTCATCCTGGACGGGCCCCCGCCGGAGCCGGTGGAGGCGCACCGGCTGCGCTCCATCGCCCGTGACACGGACGCGGCGGTGCTGGTTTCCACCGGCGGCGGCGGCACCAGCTGGCGGGCGGACGTAAAGCTGGACTTTCGCCGCACCGGCGTACAGGCCGGCCTGCGCGCCGGCGGCCGCTTTCGCCGCCCCGGCGCCGTGCAGATGGCCAAGGGGTGGGGCGCGCGTACCGGCGAGCGGCAGGTGGAGCTGGTGCACGAGCCCGCCGCCCGGCTGCACACGGCGCACGGCCCCGACCGCCGCGCCGCCGCCCGCCTGCTGCGCTTCGGATGACGCCGCGGCGGATCGCCTGCATCCGGCTTCCCGATCCCGCGCCCGCGCTGGAGCCCGGCGCGCGCGCGGCGCTTTCGGGCGCGCTGCTGGCGGCGGCGCCGCGCGTGATCCCCGTCCGCGGACATCCCCGCGCCTTCTGGGCCGACGTGACGGGGATGGAAGGCCACGGCGGCGACGCGGGCGTGGGCCGCGCCCTGGCCGCCGCCGCTGAGCGCGCGGGGTGGACGGCGCGCGTGGGCGTGGCCGGCTGCTGCATCGCGGCCGCGGCGGCCACCCGCGAGCGCGCCGTCCCCGTGCGCGTGGTGCCGGCGGGGCGCGAGGCCGCCTACCTGCGCCGCCGCTCCCTTGCCCTCATCCCCATCCCCGCCGACCTGCGCCACTCGCTGGAGCTGCTGGGGATGCGCACCTGCGGCGACCTGGCCGCGCTGGTCCCCGCCGAGGTGGAGCTGCGCTTTGGCAACGAGGGGCTGCGCGCCTGGCGCCTGGCGCACGGCGACGACACGCGCTGGCCGTTTCGCCCCGCCGCGCCGGGGATCGCCGCCGCGGAGGCGGATTTCGAGCCGGCAATCGAGACGTCGGAGCCGTTGCGCTTTGTCCTGGGCGGGCTGATCGGCTCGGTGCTGGGGCAGCTGGAGGGGCGGCAGCGCATCCCCGCGCGCCTGCGCCTCGTCCTGCGCGTGGAAGACGCGGCGGACGACGTGCGCGAGGTGCGGCCCGCGCGCCCCACGGCCGATGCGCGGGTGCTGGCGGACCTGTGCCGCCGCGCCGTGGACGCCGAGCCGCTGGCCGGGCGCGTCCGTGGCGTTTCCCTGGTCGCGGAGGAGGAGGGGACGGCGCGGGCGGACCAGCTGGACGCCTTTGCCGCCCCCGCGCCGGACCCCGGCGCCCTGCACTCCGCTCTCCTTCCCGTGTTTGCCCGCTGGGGCGAGGGCGCGCTCAGCACGGCCGTGCACAACGGCGCCCACCTGCCCGGCGAGCACGCCGACTGGGCGCCGAAGGGGAGCGATGGCATCGCCGCGGTGGCGGACGCGCGCCCCTCCGGCGAAGAGCGCTCCGGAGAGGACAACCACGTGTTCCGCAACACCCTCCCCCTCTGCCTGCGCCGCCTTCCCGAGCCCCTTGCGGTGGAGGTTCGGGTGGACGCGGAAGGGCGTCCCGCACAGGTGGACATTCCGTCGCACCAGAATGCGTTGCCCGGCGGGGGGATCGGGGGTTTTCCACCACGACTGTGGAAAACTCGGGCGGAGGGACCAGAGCGTATTTCGGGGGCGTGGTGGGCGCGCGGAACGGCCCGGGAGTACTGGCGCGTGGAGTCGCCGGAGGGGTGGCTGGGGCTGGTGTACCGCGACGGTCCCACGGGCCGGTGGTACCTGGAAGGATGGTACGATTGAGGTGCGTTCGTGACGTGAGCGCGATGGCGCAATGCGCGCGGTTTTTCTGTAAGTGCTTGTGAATCAAGGAGATTACGTCGAGCTGCATTGTCACAGCGCGTTTTCGCTCGGTGACGGTGCTACATCGCCCGAGGGCCTTGTGTCAAGAGCGGCGGAGCTCGGATACACGCACCTTGCGCTTACCGACCACGACGACCTGGGGGGCGCCGTGCGGTTTTCGCGCGCCTGCCAATCCGCCGGAATCTCCCCCCTTCTGGGCGCGGAAACCACGCTGTGGGACGGATCTCACCTCACCCTGATTGTGGAAAACTGGTCGGGGTGGAAAAACATCTGTGCGCTGCTCACGGAGGCCCGCACCAGGAGCCCGCGCGGGGTCCCGGCGCTGGACCTGGAGACGCTCGCCGTGCGTTCCGAGGGGCTGGTGGCGCTTTCGGGGTGTCCACATGGTCGGCTGCCGTCCCTGTTGCGCCAGGATCGTCACGCGGAAGCGCGTGAATGGGCGGGGCAGCTGCGCGACATCTACGGCGACCGCTTTCACCTGGAGCTGTGGGACCACCGCACGCACCAGGAGGCGTCCCTGTGCGCGGACCTGCTGGACGTGGCGCGCGAGACGGGGATCCCCTGGACGGTGACGCACGACGTGCACTACGCCGACGCCTCCGGCCGCGCCGTGCACGACCTGATGACCTGCATTCGCCGCGAGACCACGCTGGACGAGGCACACCGCCGCGGCTGGCTGCGCCCCAGCGCGGAGTGGTGCCTGCAGGCGCCGGCGGAGATGGCGCGGCGATGGAGCACGGCGCCCGAGGGCATCCGCCGCACCCGCGAGATCGCGGAGCGCTGCGGCGGCTTTCGCCTGACCGAGGCGCCCGCCCCCCACCCCCGCTTCCATCTTCCCGCCGAGTGGGATTCCGCGGACGCCATGCTGGAGTCGCTCGCCCGCGCCGGACTGCGCGAGCGGCTGCCGGAGGCGTCGGAAACGCACTGGCGGCAGCTGGAGCACGAGCTGGCCATCATCCGCGGGATGGACATGGCCGACCACTTTCTGGTGGTGTGGGACATCTGCCGCTTTGCCCGCGCCAGCCGCATCCTGTGCCAGGGGCGCGGCTCGGCGGCCAACTCGCTGGTGTGCTACGCGCTCCGCATAACGGCGGTGGACCCCGTCGCCAACGACCTGCTCTTCGAGCGCTTCCTTTCCCCCGAGCGCCCCGAGCCGCCCGACATCGACGTGGACTTTGCGGCCATGGACGATCGCGAGCGCGTGCTGCAGTACGTGTACGAGACGTACGGGCGCGGCCACGCGGCCATGGTGTGCACCCACGTGGAGTACCGCGGCCGCAGCGCCATCCGCGACGCCGTGCGCGTGCTGGGCCTGCCGGTGGCCACGGCGGACTTTCTGGCCAAGCGGGTGGATGGATACTCGTCCGCCAGGACGGCGGCGGAGTGGCTGGAGATGGCGGAGGGCAAGGCGCTGCGGGCCGTGGGCCTGGACCCGGCGGAGCCCAGGGCGAAAGCGCTGGTCAAGCTGGTGGCGGGGCTGGACGGCCTGCCGCGCCACCGGGGGATCCACAGCGGCGGCTTCGTGCTTTCCGGCACACCGCTGGGCGAATCCGTCCCCATCGAGCAGGCGTCGATGGTCAACCGCACGGTCATCCAGTGGGACAAGGACGACTGCGCGGACCTGGGCGTTCCCAAGTTCGACCTGCTGGGGCTGGGGATGCTCAAGCTGCTGGGCCAGTGCATGGACCTGATCCGCGACTGGCGCGGCG
>NZ_JBMDXM010000069.1:0-5405 GCF_048594345.1 Longimicrobium sp. | reverse complement strand
TCATCACGTTGAGCGATGCCAGCCCCGTACGCTGCGCCACCTCGAAGTCGTTGGGATCGTGCGCCGGCGTCATCTTCACCGCGCCCGAGCCGAACTCCGGGTCCACGTACGTGTCGGCGACGATGGGGATACGCCGCCCGGTCAGCGGCAGGTGGATCTCCTTGCCGACGAGCATCGCGAAGCGCTCGTCCTCCGGATGCACGGCCACGCCGGTGTCGCCCCGCTGGGTTTCCGGCCGGGTCGTCGCGCCGACCAGGTAGGGGCGGCCGTCCGGCAGCCGCGGCAGGCCGGGCGCGTCCACGCCCTCCGCCAGCGGGTAGCGCAGGTGCCACATCTTGCCCGGGTGCTCCGCCGGCTCCGCCTCCTCGTCCGAAAGCGCGGTCAGGCAGCGCGGGCACCAGTTGATGATGCGGTTGCCGCGGTAGACCAAGCCCTTTTCGTGCAGGCGGACGAACACCTCGCGCACGGCCGTGGACAGCTCGGGATCGAGCGTGAAGCGCGTGCGGCTCCAGTCCAGCGAGCAGCCGATGGCGCGCAGCTGCTCCAGGATCTTGCCGCCCGTCTCGTGCACGAACTCCCACACGCGCTCCACGAACGCCTCGCGGCCCACGTCGTAGCGCGTCTTGCCTTCCTTGGCCAGAATGCGCTCCACCACGTTCTGCGTGGCGATGCCGGCGTGGTCCGTACCGGGAAGCCACAGCGCCTCGCGCCCCTGCATGCGGCGCCAGCGCACCAGGACGTCCTGGATGGTGTTGTTCAGGCCGTGCCCCATGTGCAGCACGGCCGTCACGTTGGGGGGCGGGATTACGATGACGTACGGCTCGCGGCCGCTGTCTGCGTCCGCGCGAAAGTACCCCTGCTCTTCCCACCAGCGGTAGAGCGAGTCTTCGTTTTCCTGCGGGCTGTACTGGGGCGGAAGCGGCTCGGCCATCCCTCTATCGTCTCCAAACGCGGCTTGATTCTGAAGCGCGGAACCTACCCCAAGCTACAAGGTCGGTCAAGCCGAATTGGGGACGGATGGGGATCGTATGGGAATGGAGGGGATATGATGGATGAATGCGGCGGATCGGGAGCGCCGAGCCGGTATTCTCCCAGGCGGTTGAAACCGCGGCTACAACGTCACAAAGTCCGCCTGCGCGGACTCGGCGGGCCGGAGGTGTGCGGCGCACCAGGCACCTGAGCGTCCGCAACCGGGCGTGAGTGCTTCAGGTGATGCCGCGAAGTGCCCGGGCCACGCCTTCGGCAACGATCGTCAACAGCAGGACGGCGATTACCGCGAGTTCAAACGCCGTGTGGATGTCCGTCGCGCGCCGCAGCCAGCGCGGCTGCGGCCTGGGCGCCTGGGCAACAGCATGAAGGTTTCGTCATCCGCCCCGGCCAGTTCATCCGGCTCCGGCACGGTTTGATCCGTTTCGCCTGTTGGGATCCCATTCGCAGGTAGCCGTCCGTGCAGTACCCGTACGAACAACCCTCGCCCGAAGTTCTGGGAGAGGGTTGTTCGATTGCGGTTCGCGAAGCAGAGCGGTGCATCCGCCAGGTCTCTGCCGGATTCGCGATCATGTCAGAGGTCCGGGCGCACCACTTCGGCGGCGGCCACGGTGTCGTTGCGGGTGACGCCGGCGGAGACGGTCCCGGTAAAGCGATGCCACCCGGGATCGCCCACCTCCAGATAGATCTCGAACGTCTCCGCGTCCAGCCATTTCGCGAAGTTCACCGCCGCGTCCGTTCCGGGAACTTCGATGGAGTCCGTCCGCACGACCACGGCACCGGTTACGTCGCGTCGCACCATCCCACGCCCGAATCCACCCTCCTCGCGGTACGCCACGTAGGCCAGGTAGCGCCCGTCCGGAGAAAACGCGGGGGTGGTGAACCAGCGGTCCGCGTCATCGGGAAGCGGAAGCAACTCCACGCGGCGCGCCGGATGCCAGGCGAACGCCGACCGCAGGTCCGCGCCGTCGAAGGCGAAGCCGCGCACGGAGCCGTCCGCGAGAACGATCGGCAGGAGCTGCGTGAGTACGTTGGGAATGGTGTCGAGCCCGGCCGGGGTGCGCACCTGCACGCGGTGCAGCACGCCGTCGTGCATCTCCGTCTCGAACGGGACGGAATCCACCAGCGCCACGCTCACCACTCCGGCGGGCGCCGGGCCGGAGCGCACGGGCGGCGTGCAGGCGCCCGCGAGGATGAGCAGGGCGGCGGCGGCCAGCATCCTCACCGCTGGATGGGAGTGCGCGACTCCAGGTTGGCCTCGACCTCCGCGCGGGTGCGCCAGGAGGGGCGCATCCGCTGCTCCGCGATCAGGCGAAGCTGGTCGCCGTTGTGCGGCGAGCCGGGCTGGCTGGCGTTGCCGTAGCTGAGCACCGCCTGCGCGCGCGGCCCGCCGGGCGTGAACTCCACCGCCGCCACGTACGTATCCCCGAACACCGCCTCCGACGTTTCGCGTCCCTGCGCGTACGCGATCACGTGAAACACGCCCAGCGGATCGCCCGGCGCGCCGTTCCCTGGCAGCCCGCCGATGCGGTTCACCTCGCCCCAGGGCACATCCATCCCGCCCATGTGCGTGTTCATCAGCTCCGCCACCTGCTCCAGCGCCGCGACGGCGGCGGCGGGATCCGCCAGTCCGTCCGGCGTGCCGACGGGGCTCGCCGGGCTCCACGGCCGCGCGAACCCGCGCCCGGTCTCGGGAATGCTTTCAAAGGTGCGGTACGCCCAGATCATGAACAGCATGGCCCCGCGGCTCTCCGCATTGGCCGCGCGGTCCCAGCGCTCCAGCACGTCCGCCGCCCGCAGGGCCAGCGGCCGCCCCGTGGCGCGCGCGGCGGGGATCAGCTCATCCAGCACGCGGTCGGCCAGCAGCATGTGGTTGCTGTGGCGCATGGCCAGCAGCTCGTCGAAGGTGATGCTGCTGTCCGCGGCCAGCATGTGCAGCGCGCGCTGCTCGCGCAGCCCCACCCAGCGCGGCGCCAGGTACGACGGGTAGCGCGCCGTATCCAGCGGCGTGGGCCGCGCGGCGAACCAGGGCGGCGAGTTGGAGTTCTGCACGAAGCCGGCGACGGGGTCCACGATGCGCGGCAGGTCGTCGTAGCCGTGCACGCCGCGCCAGAGGGTGGCGCTGGTGTCGCCGCGCACGGGCCCCTGCCCCTCCGCGAACGTGCGCTGGCCGCGCACCGGCACCCGGCCGTTGAACACGTACAGGATGTGCCCCGCGCGGTCCGCGTAGATCACGTTGAACATGGGCACCTGCAGCCGCCGCAGCGCGTCCTCGAACTCGCCCAGCGAGCGGGCGCGCCCCATCTCCCACCACTGCCGCAGGCCGCCGTGCTGGTCCAGCCCCTCCACCGCCACCGCGACCGCCGTCGAGTCGTTCGACGAGACCACCGGCCCGTGCACGCTGCCGCGGACCGTGATCTCCTCCACCCGCATGGTCCCATCCGCCTGGCGGATGCGCAGGGTGTCGACGCGCGTTTCGAAGGGCCGCACCTGGCCGTCCATGCGGTAGCCGCCCTCCGCCAGCCGTAGCGTGAACGTGTCCAGCGCATCGATGGTGTTCACCGTGTGCGACCACCCCAGCCGGTCGTTGAAGCCGATGGCGATCACCGGCAAACCGATCAGCGTCACGCCGGACAGGTCCATCCCCGGCCCGACCAGGTGCGCCTCGGTAAAGCGCATCAGGTCCTCGTTCCACGGCAGGTGCGGATTGGCCAGCAGCAGCGCGTTGCCGGACGCGGAGCGGCTAGGCGCGATGGCCCACGCGTTGGACCCCGGCGCCGCGCCGGCCGGCAGCCCGTCCATCCCCACCGGGGCCGGACCGCCGCCGGTGAGGGCCAGAAAGGTGAACATGGTCCGGTGCCCGTGCGCCAGCAGGTCCGCGCCCGTTACCGGCAGCACGACGCGAAGGGAGTCGGCGATGGCGGCGGGATTCGCCGCGGCATAGGCGTTCACGCCCGCGGCGAACGCGTCCAGGTAGCGGCGAAAGTCATCGTCCTGCGCCTCGTAGCCCTGCTGCCCGGCGGCGGGGATGCCCATCGAGCGCATCAGTCGGTCGCTGGCGGCGTAGCGCGGGGCCCAGTACTCCGCGCCGCGCCCGCGGGCCAGGCCGTACAGGCGCAGGATGGCGTCGCCGTGAAGGTGCGCCTGCGCCCAGCCGTATCCGTATCCCACGTCCTCCGCCGTGCGCCCGTAGACGTGCGGCACGCCCCACAAGTCCCACAGGATCTCGGACTGCGCCGGCGCCGGAGGCCGGGGCGGCAGCTTCTCCCCGCCCGCGCCCGCGCATCCGGCCAGGGTCAGCAGGAGCAGGATGGAGGTGAGGCGGATGGGGCGCATGAGGCGATTCTGATCAGGAGGAAGGAAGAAAGAAGAACACTGTCATTCTGAAGGAGGCGCCGCGAAGAACCGTCTTCACGCCCGGAAGCAGTAGCGCCGACTGAAGAATTTCTATCCGAAACGGGCGGGCCCTTCGCGCCAGAGCCGACGTAGCCGACGGGATCGTGCGCCCATCGGGCAGATTCTTCGGTCGGCGCACCGGCGGTGGTGCACATGGAGAGAAAGGAGCGCGCGCCTTCCTCAGAATGACAGTAGCCGCGGGGCTCCAATTCCCAGGCATTGGCGCGCACTTCATCCCGCCGCCACCACCGCAGCCGCCAATCCGCGAAGGCGGATTTCGTGTAGTCGTTGCAGCGAATTCATTCGCCCTTGGGGAGCCGCGATCAGGCCTCCCCATCACCCCATCACACCATCACACCATCACACCATCACACCATCACACCATCACCCCATCACACCATCACACCATCACACCATCACACCATCACACCTCACGCCAACGCCGCCGCCTCTTCCCGCTCCGGCAGGCGCGGCGTGTCCGGATCCTCCGGAAAACCGTTCTCCGAAGCGCGGAGGAAGGCCTCCACCACGGCGGGGTCGAACTGGCGGCCGCTCAGGCGCAGCAGCTCGGCCCGCGCCTGCTCGTGGGTCCACGCCGCCTTGTACGGGCGCGGCGAGGTCAGCGCGTCGTAGACGTCGGCGAGCGCGACGATCCGGCCCGCCTCCGGGATCGCGGTGCCGGAGCGCCCGTGCGGATAGCCGCTGCCGTCCCACCACTCGTGGTGTGAGCGGGCGATCTCGCGGCCCATCCGCAGCACGTCCGAGCGCGTGTCGGAGAGGATCGACGCGCCCGCCTCGGCGTGCACCTTGACCTGCTCGAACTCCTCCTCGGTGAGCTTGCCGGCCTTCAGCAGGACGGCGTCGGCGACCGCGAGCTTGCCGATGTCGTGCAGGGGCGCGGCGAGCCGCAGCAGCTCGACCTGGCTCGCGGCCCAGCCGAGCTCGGTCGCGAGCCGTGCGGCGAGGTCGGCGACGCGCTCGGTGTGCTCGAAGGTCGCGCCGTCGCGGTACTCGGCGGCGCG
>NZ_JBMDXM010000068.1:0-31554 GCF_048594345.1 Longimicrobium sp. | reverse complement strand
ATTCATGAATTCTTCAACAATGGAGCGACGGTATGCACGACGACGACACGGGCGCGACAGGTGGCGGCTGGACGCGGCGCAGGTTCCTGGAGGCGATGGCCCTTACCGGCGGCGCCGCGGCGCTCTACGCGGGTGCCGAGGCAAAGGCCGCCGTGCCGCCGCTGGAGCGCGCCCCCCACGTGGGGCAGGGGCGCACGGCGCTGGTGCTGGGGGCAGGCGTGGGCGTAATGGCCGCCGCGCTGCACCTGCTGGACATGGGCTTCGACGTTCGCGTGCTCGAGGCGCAACGCCGGACGGGCGGACGCAGCCTGACCCTGCGCAACGGCGACCGCGTGGTGGAGGTGCGCAACGGCACGCGCGAGGAGCAGGTGTTCCGGATGGACCCGGGGCTGTACTTCAACGCCGGGCCCGGACGCATCCCGTACCATCACACCGCCCTGATCCGCTGGTGCCGGGACCTGGGCGTGGAGCTGGAGCCGTACGTGATGATGACGCGGGCCAACCTGTACCAGACGCCCCAGGCCTTCGAGCGTCGGCCGATGCCCAACCGCCGCGTCGCCAACGACACGCGCGGCTGGATCGCCGAGCTGCTGGCCAAGGCAGCCGGCGACCCCATCCTGGCCGAGGATCTCCGCGGGGTGGATCCGGCCGGGCTGCAGTCGCTGCTCGCCGTGTTCGGTGACCTGAACAAGCAGCGGGAGTACAGGGGCTCCACCCGCTCCGGGTACGTGATCCCGCCCGGGGTCACCACGCCGGGGGAGCACGAGCCGCCGCTTGCCCTGGCGGAGCTGGTGCGGTCGCGGTTCTGGGAGCACAAGTTCTACCAGCCGGAGGAGTGGGACTGGCAGCCCACGCTCTTTCAGCCCCGCGGGGGGATGGACCGGATCGAGCGCGCCATGGCCGCGCGGCTGGGCGGCCGCATCCAGCTGGGACGCGAGGTGGTGCGCGTGGAGACGGTGGAGGGCACGCCGTCGCGGGTACGCGTCACCCACCGCAACGCCGCCACGCAGGGCGGGCAGCAGGTGCTCACGGCGGACGTCTGCATCAGCACCATTCCGCTCCCCATCCTGGCGCGCACGGCCAACAACTTCAGCGCGGGCTTTCGCGCCGCCATCGCCGCCGTGCCGTTCGCGCCTACCTGCAAGGTCGGGTGGCAGTCCAACGGGCGGTTCTGGGAGGACGACGACCAGATCTACGGCGGCATCAGCTACATCGACCACCCCATCACCCAGATGTGGTATCCCTCCAGCGGCTTCTTTGAGCGCAGGGGCGTGCTTACCGGCACGTACAACTACGAGAAGGACGCCATCGACTTCGGGCGCATGGCTCCCGCGCAGCGGCTGGAAAAGGCGGCCGAGGGCGCGCTGCGGCTGCACCCCCAGTTCGACCGCCACGTTCCGCGTGACAAGGGGATCAGCATCGCTTGGCAGAATGTGCCCTTCCAGGAGGGCGGCTGGGCGGAGTGGACGGAGGAGATGATCGATCCCTACTCGCGCCTGCTGCTTCCGGAGGGGAACTTCTGGGTGGCGGGGGACCAGGTGTTGTACCTTCCCGGCTGGCAGGAGGGGGCCGTGCTGTCCGCCCGCTACGTGGCGCAGAACCTCATTCGCCCCACGCGCCTGCTTGGCGAGCCCAGCGCGCCGCGGCGCGCCCCCAACACGGCCCGCGTGGTCCGCGGCGAGCGGCCGGAGTAGCGACGGGTCCGGCGGAGCGGCGAAGGACGTGGCGAGACGCCTCCGCTGCTCCGTCCGGAGTTGGTTTCGCTCCCACGCACCCACGCAAACGACCCCGCCAGCACGTCGCTGGCGGGGTCGTCGCTCGGATGGGGCGGGAAAGCCGTGACGGCTACGCGCTCGTGCCGGCCGCCATCAGCTCGTCGGCGTTCTCGTCGTCGGGCGCGAGCGTGTCCATGAAGCTGCTCACGGAGAACACCGCGTTGCCGGCGCCCGGCGGGCCGTAGCCCGGGGGCGGCTTCAGGCCGTGCTTCTCCAAGGCCTCGCGGTACGTCTCCAGCAGGCGGATGTGGTACTCCAGCGGCGCGCCCTCGGGGTTGTCCTGGCCCAGCGGCGTGGCGGGCTCCGGGCACCACGTGGTAAAGCGCGGCGTGACCCCGCGCGACATGAAGTGGTCCAGCCCCTCGCGCGTGCTGCGGATGGCCTCGCCCACCGTGGCGAACCCGAACGGCCGCGCCATCTCCACGCCCGCCACGAAGTTGGGGATCACGTAGCGCGCGCCGAACACCTCCGCCGCGTCAAAGATGCGCCGGTGCCACTCCTCGCGGCCCACGTAGCGCTCCTTGCCGGGGCAGATGATCTCGAACAGCCGCTTGTCCCACACCTCGTAATTGGGGTGGTAGATCTTGATGCCGTAGTCCTTGAAGCGCTGCACGTCCTCACGCGGCAGCGCCTGCGCCACCACCTTGCCGATCCAGCGGCCGGGAAAGCGGTCCTCGATGGCCTCGGCGTAGCGGCCGTAGAAGTCCGCCTCCGCAAACCCGTCCACCTTGCTGGTCACGCTGCCGCCCGTAAGGGTGTACGCGTGGCTTACGCGGGCCGTATCGAACTGGTCGATGATGGCCAGCGCCTCCAGCACCTCGTCGATGGGCTTGATGCCGGTGTACGGGCGGCCGGCCTGCTTGTGCTGGCGCCAGTTGTGGTTGATGTCGCAGTACTGGCACTCCTCCTTGGCGCCAAAGTACTGGCACATGCGGAAAACCGTCAGGTAGATGAGGTACCCCCACTGGATGGTGGGCGCGATCTCCATCACCTGCTTGCCGTTGCTGAGCGGATGCCGGTAGTACTCCGGCATGGGCGGCAGCCCCACGTCGGCGATCACGCGGCCGTCCATCGACAGCGTGAGCGCGCCGCCCTCGCCGCGCGACACGCGGTACGGCGAGTCGGGGTTCATGCGCACGGAGACGATGGTGCGGCGCAGTTCGTACGGCCCGCCGGTCAGGGCGATCTCCTCGGGCGGCCGGCGCTTGGCCGCGTTCCCCAGCTGGGCAAGCGGCTTCTGGTCGAACGAGAAGATGAAGTACGACTTGGGCTTTACCTCGCCCTCCAGATTGTCCGTAAGCGCCGAATCGTCGAACGACATCCCGGTGCGCAGCAGGTCTTCCTTGAAGACCGCCTCACGGGGGATGTGGGGAAAGCGGGCCATGAGCCCTTCGACCAGCGCGGTGCGATTCTCCATGTATGCTTCAGCGTCCTTTGTTGACGCGTCCGAGGTGAATGCAGCGCCTGAATTTAGGGGAAAGGCGGGGAGAAGGGAACAGGGGGGACGGCGGGGACCAGGGAACAGGGAATAGGGAATAGGGAATAGGGAATAGCGGGAACGGAAGTACGGGGTCGGGCTTTGGTCCTGGGTGGGCTAAAGCCCACGGCTGGAAATGCCACAAGCCCCGCCCTGGGCGCGCTGCGCTTGCCCGGCGGGGCTTCACCTGCTCGGGGCGTCCAGGGCCTGCGCGCTTTCTTCCTGGTTTAGACCGTGGCCGAGGTGGACGACGCCACGCCGGAGTTCCGCAATCCGCTCAGCCGCTCGGCGAGCAGGTCCGGGTCGGCGTAGGTGTCCAGGCCCAGACGCAGGGTGTGGGCGGGAAAGAGCGCCGTCTCGCGCAGCAGGGTGAGCACCCGGGGCGCGCAGCCGCGGTCGGCGAGCAGCCAGGGAGACTGGCGCAGCAGCGCCGCCAGTGCGTGGCCCGCACCCGCGGAATCCCCCAGAGCCGTCGGCTCATCCGCTTGGATCGCGGGGAAGAGCAGGCCCGCGAGCGGGGCCGTGCGGCGCCACTGGCCGGGAAAGCGCTCCCGCGCGTCCGTGGCGCCGCGGACGCGCTGCACCACGCCCTGCTCGTATCCCTCGTCCAGGTGAAAGGGGCGGGGAAGACCCTCCACCATCACCTGGCCCTCCCCGTCGCGCCGCAGCACCACGTGGTCGTCGGACAGGTAGTTCCACCCGGCGCGCAGCAGGTTGGCCGTCGTCGTGGTCTTGCCCACGTGCGTGTCGCCCACCAGCAGCCATGCGCCCCCGCCGGGCGGCACCACCGCCGCCGCGTGCACCAGCGCCCGCCCCAGGCGGCCCAGCAGCAGCGCGCACGCCAGCGTGGCGGCGGAGAACAGCGCCCACGCCACCGCGTTGCCGTCGTCGCTTTCGGGCGCGCGGATGTCGGCCTCGCCGGCGCGCAGGTCCAGGAGGCCGTACACGCCCGCGGTGCCCGTCATCAACGCGCGGTCGCCATCCACCCACCCCTCCATCGACCCCAGCTCCAGCGTACGCTCCTCCGCGGGGCGCGCGGGGGGCGGCGTGCCGTCGGAGGGCCGGATGCGGATCACGGAGCCGGCGGGATCGGCCGGGGTGTCGTCGGGGATCTGGGGGATCCAGCGGGCGAGCGCGGGGAGGAGGGGCGGGTGCACCTCCATCCGCAGACGGCCGTCCTGGAGCAGGGAGCGAACGATCACGTGCGCGCCAGAGGGAGAAGGATCACGCGCGCAGAGCGAAAGGGTTCATGCGGTCGGGCGGGGGAGGCTCGGCCGCGGGGTCGCGCACCACCCAGGCGTGCGCCACGATCGGCGTTTCGGCGCCCTGGCCCGCGCGCACGCCGATGCGCACCACCGCGGGGACGCCGTAGCGGCGCAGCGCCAGGCACTCGGCCACGCTGTTGTACAGGCAGGTGTCTCGCCAGGGAAGCCCGGGTACGGCCGCCAGCAGCCGCACGCCCGTGCGCGCCGCCCGGATCACCCCGCGGGGAAGATCGGGGTGCGCGGCGGACGCCGCGGGCGGAACCAGCAGCTCCTGCCAGCGGCGGCCGCGCAGCCACAGGGGCACGCGCAGCGCCGACCACGCGCCGGTGAGGGCCGCCCCGGCCAGCCGTGTCACGCCGCGTCGCCCCCGGCGGGAGCGACGAGCCCGCGCTCCGCCAGCTCGCCCAGCAGCCGGTCCACCTCGGCCGCGGCCACGGCGCGCTCCACGTCGAAGTGCGCGCACAGGTCGTCCACCAGCGCGTCGCGCCCCAGGCCGCGCTCCAGCCCCTTGTAGACGGCCGCGGCGGTGGCGTTGAGCCGGTAGTAGTGCTTGGTGTCCATGTGCAGCAGCACCGCCTCGCCTTCCAGGTGGGCGGCCAGCACGTCGTCGGGAACCCGGTGGGTGCGCGCTTCGTCGGTCATCGATCGTTCGTGAGGTGTTACGGGGCCACCGAGGGGCGCCGCGGAAAGCCGCCCGTCACGGGGATGGGGTTCACCGTCTGCGGGGCTTTGGGGTCGATCCACACCAGCCGCGTCTCGCTGGCGGGCATGAACTCGGTGTAGACCAGCCGCCCGTCCCGGGTCCACGTGGGCTCCGCCTCGGTGCCCGCGCGGCTGCTGAGCCGGATCACGGTGCCGTCGGAAACGCGCACCACGAAGATGGCCGGATCGCCTTCGCGGGTTGACGCGAACGCCACGTACTCGCCGTCCGGGCTCCACGCCGGGTCCACCTCGGCCGCCGTTCCGCCCACCAGCAGCTCCGGGGTGCCGCCCAGCGTGAGCTGGTAGATGTCGGCCGTGCCGGAGGCGGTGCCCACAAAGGCCAGCCGGGCGCCGGTGGGCGCCCACGAGGGCGACGTCTCGGGGCTGCCACCGAACCCGAAGTTGGGCGCCGCCTGGGCCGCGCCGCCGCCGCTGGCGGTCGCGGTCCACAGCTTGGCCACGCCGGAGGGGTCGGTGGCGTACGCCAGCCGCTGCCCGTCCGCCGAAAGCGCGGGCGCCGACTCCGAAAGCGTGCTGTTGGTCACCCGCGTCTCCGCTCCGCCCGCCAGCGGCACGGAGTACAGCTCCCCGTTGCCGTGGCGAAAGGTGACAAAGGTCACGGTGCCGCCGCCGGCGTTGGGGTCGCGCTCGTCCGACACGTTCTGCGTGAGCCGCGTAAGGTCGCCGCCGTCCAGCGCCACGCTGTAGATGTCGCGGTTGCCGCCGACGGCCATGTCGAACACCACCGTCGGCGGGGCCGCCACGTCCAGCGTTACGGTTCCCGTGCGCTCGCCGGACTGGGCGCGCACCTCCACCGAGCCCGCGCGCAGCAGGCGCAGCGTGGCGCCGTCCACCACCTGCGCGGCGTCGGCGGGGCTCACGGTGAGCGTCACCGCTCCGGCGGCCAGCGGCTGCCCGTCCGCCGCCGTCGTCACCGTCACCACGCTCCCGCGCTCCAGCCGGCCATCCGACGTCAGCGTCAGCGCTTCGGGCGGCAGCTTGGGATCGTCCTCGCACCCCGCCAGCAGCGCGGCGGCAAGGACGGCGGGTGCAAGGCTGCGGGAGAGACGGAAGCTGGAGAAGGGCACGGTGGTTCTGGGGATGAGGGGACGGCGCGGGACAGCGTGTGAAATATGGACTTGCGAGGCGTCTCGCACAACCGGGCCGCCCCGTCGTGTCCAGATCCGGTGTCGATCTGGATCGCGCGGAGTCCAGCATCCAGCATGTCGGCCGGCTCCGCAAAAGAATGGGCCTCACACGGAGTTAACGGAGTGAACGGAGTTTTTTCGTGCCGATTCCTCTGCTCTCGCGGTTTGGAGAGAGAAGAAGGGGTCTCACGCAGAGTGACCAGAGTCAGCAGAGTTTGTTCGTGCCGCTTCCTCTGCTTTCGCGGATCAACGCTTGGCGCCCACGTGTCGGGTGCAGAGGGGGATGTCGACGAGGCGCGATCGTTTGTAAGGGTGTCGGGAACGGGAGGTCGATGGAATGCGGCAGGGGGCCATGTGAATTTTTTGAGGAGGGATGCGGATCGGCAGAGATCTCCAAAGCGCGTGAGAGCACGTCGATCGCACCACCTGATGCGCGATCTTGAGAACTGTCGGAAGGAACGGAGCCAGCGGAAAACGAACTCCGCTGGCTCCGTGTGAGGCCAATCCCGTTTGTCGAGACCGGAACCGCGCGTCCTACTTCTGCGCGGCGGCGGCGGCGCGGAAGCGTTCGCACGCCTTCATGATGGTGGAGCGCACCGGATCCTCCACCGAGTTGGCCTGGGCGAGGCAGCTGGCGAGCTGCTTTTCGGGCGTGTCGACGAACGTGTCCGTCGGCGGCTTGTAGTCGGGGCCCATGATGCGGCGCGTCGCGGCGTCGGCATCGGCCGCCTGCTTGGCCACGGCGGCCGTGGACTCGGCGGGGGTCAGCACGGGCGGAACGTACGCCTCTTCCTCCACCATCGCCTCCTGCTGGGCGTCCTGCGTGTCGGCGTCACGGTCGCGGCTGCAGGCGGCGGAAAGGGCGAAGGCGATCAGGATGGGGCTCAGCGTAAGGAAGCGGTGCATCAGTCCGCGGTTCAACGTCAGGGTTTGGAAGAGGGGGACCGGCCGGACGGGGAAAACCCGTCCGGCCGGGAGAAGCGTCAGGGCGTCGGCGCGAGCAGGGCCTCCAGGCGCTGGATGCGCGCCTCGAGCGCCGCCTTGTCGGCCTGCAGCTGTTCGATCTGCCGCGCCTGCTCGTCCATGCGCGACTGCATCTGCAGCGTACGGCCGTCCAGCGCCTTGACGCCGGCAAAGTTCACCCCGTCGATGTCCAGGTGGCCGATGGCCAGCGGCTCGGCGCCCAGGCCGAACTCGCGCCAGAAGTCCTCGGCGAAGGGCCCCATGTGCCGCGACTGGCGCCCCTCGTCGATGTAGTTCCAGCTGTTGACGGGGATGCGCCGCATCCGCTCCAGCACGTCGTCGCCATCCACGTCCAGAAAGTTCTCCTTGAGCGTGACGCTGGACGCGCAGGTGATGGAGGCCCCGCCCGCCGCGATGTTGCAGCCGTTGGTGAGCGTGGCGTTGCTGCGGAAGCGAAAGCCGCCCGCCGCGCGCACCGCGAACTCGTTGTTGGCCACGGCCTCGATGGAGTCCGTCGTCGACGCGTCGCCGAACACCTTGGCGCCGGTGTGGCCGTTGGTGCTGGCCCGGTAGCCAAAGGCCATGGAGTAGTCGGCGTCGGCCGTGGTGGTGTAGCCAATGGCCACCGCCGCGTCGCCGTCGCTCCAGTTGTTGTGGCCAATGGCCACGCCCGCCTGGTCCAGCACGTCGTTGTTCAGCCCCAGCGCCATCCCGCAGGTGCCGATGCTCCCCGCCGACCCCCACACCTTGTTGCCGCTGCCGATGGCGGTGCCGCACTGCGCGGACGCTTCGACCGTGTTCTGGTTGCCCAGCGCCACCGAGTAGTTGCCCGCCGCCGTCACCAGGGCACCCGCCGCGAACGAGTAGTAGCCGATGTTGCTTTCGTCGAACTGGCCGCCCAGGTCGGCGTACCCGGCGCGAAAGGAGGCCTTGGCGGGGTGCCACATCATGCGCGTCCCCGAGCCCGACGCGGGGATGATCCCGATGGTGATCTGCCCCAGCGCCACCATGCCGCCGGCGGAGTCTACGCGAAAGCGGTCGCCCGCGGGCGAGCCGGAGCGCAGCTGCAGCAGGATGTCGGATTGCGCGGCCGCGGGCGCGGCGGCCAGGAAGAGTGCCACCGCGGCGGCGGTGTTGAGCAGAGCGCGATTCATGGGCGGACGTCCGGTCCAGGGTTCAGCGTGCGCGGACGGAACGGTTCCGCCGCGTCCCCGTGGGCGAAGGCGCCGTTTCGCGCCCGCCGCCGCGGACAGGGAGCCCCCGCACGTGTGGCCGCGTGGCAGGGGCAGGGTCCCGCATGGGGCCGGGCGCTCAGGGCGCCGGCTGCCCCATCAGAGCTTCCAGCCGCGCGATCCGCGCCTCCAGCTCCGCGTTGCGCGCCTCCGTGGCCGCGTTGGCCGTCTGCAGCGCCTGGTTGGCGGCCCGCAACTCCTCGATCTGCCCCGCCTGGGTGCTGACCGTGGATTGCAACTGCTGCGTGCGGGCGTCCAGCGCCTTGACCCCCGCAAAGTTCACCCCGTCGATGTCCAGGTGGCCGATGGCCAGCGGCTCCGTCCCCAGCCCGAACTCGCGCCAGAAGTCTTCCGCGAACGGCCCCATGTGCCGCGACTGGCGCCCCTCGTCGATGTAGTTCCAGCTGTTGACGGGGATGCGCCGCATGCGCTGCAGCACGTCCTCGCCGTCCACGTCCAGGAAGTTTTCCTTGAGCGTGACGCTGGACGCGCAGGTGATGGAGGCGCCGCCCGCCGCGATGTTGCAGCCGTTGGTGAGCGTGGCGTTGCTGCGGAAGCGGAAGCCGCCCGCCGCGCGCACCGCGAACTCGTTGTTGGCCACGGCCTCGATGGAGTCCGTCGTGGACGCGTCGCCGAACACCTTGGCGCCGGTGCGGCCGTTGGTGCTGGCGCGGTAGCCGAACGCCATGGAGTAGTCGGCGTCCGCCGTGGTGCGGTAGCCCAGCGCCACCGCCGCGTCACCGTCGCTCCACGCGTTCTGGCCAATGGCCACGCCCGCCGTGTTCAGCACGTCGTTGTTCAGCCCCAGCGCCACGCCAAACGAGCCGGTGCTGGTGACCATGTTGCCGCTTCCCACCGCGATCCCCGCCTGGGCGCCGGCCTCGACGGTGTTCTGGTTGCCCAGCGCCACCGAGTAGATGCCGGCGGCCGTGCTAAGGGCGCCGCCGGCCCAGCTGTAGTAGCCGATGTTGCTTTCGTCCCACTGGCTGCCGTCCACGTAGCCGGCGCGGAACGCGGTCTTCTGCGGGTGCCACATCATCCGCCAGCCGGCGCCGCTGGCGGGGATGATCCCGATGCCGATCTGCCCCAGCGCGACCACGCCGCCCGCGGAGTCCACGCGCAGGCGGTCGGTGGCGGGCGAGCCGGAGCGCAGCTGCAGCAGGATGTCGGATTGCGCCGCCGCCGGGACGGCGGAGAGCGTGAGCCCCAGAACGGCCAGGCGCTTGAGCAGGTTCATGTGCGTTCTCCGTCAAAAAGGGTGGGCCGGCGGGGCGGGTTTCATCCACCCGCGCCGGCCCGTGAGGCTGCGCGTAACGGTCGGGCGTGCGAGGCTCAGGGCGTGGGCGCCCCGCCGGCCAGCAGCGCCTCCAGCCGGGCGATGCGGGCCTCCATCTGGGCGTCGCGCGCCTGCAGGGCGGCGTTGGCCGCGCGCAGCGACTCGTTGTCGGCGCGCAGCCGCTGCATCTCGTCCTGCATGCCCAGCGTGCGGGCGTCCAGCGCCTTGACGCCGGCAAAGTTCACCCCGTCGATGTCCAGGTGGCCAATGGCCAGCGGCTCGGCCCCCAGCCCGAATTCGCGCCAGAAGTCTTCGGCGAAGGGCCCCATGTGGCGCGACTGGCGCCCCTCGTCGATGTAGTTCCAGCTGTTGACGGGGATGCGCCGCATGCGCGCCAGCACGTCGTCGCCGTCCACGTCCAGGAAATTTTCCTTGAGCGTGACGCTGGACGCGCAGGTGATGGAGGCGCCGCCTGCGGCGATGTTGCAGCCGTTGGTGAGCGTGGCGTTGCTGCGGAAGCGAAAGCCGCCCGCCGCGCGCACCGCGAACTCGTTGTTGGCCACGGCCTCGATGGAGTCCGTCGTCGAAGCGTCGCCGAACACCTTGGCGCCGGTGCGGCCGTTGGTGCTGGCGCGGTAGCCAAAGGCCATGGAATAGTCGGCGTCGGCCGTGGTGGTGTAGCCGATGGCCACCGCCGCGTCGCCGTCGCTGGTGTTGTTCTGGCCGATGGCCACGCCGGCGTGGTCCATCACGTCGTTGTTCAGCCCCAGCGCGATGCCGCAGGTGCCGATGTTGCCGGCCGAGCCCCACACCTTGTTGCCGCTTCCCAGCGCCATCCCGCACTGCGCGCTGGCCTCGACCGTGTTCTGGTTCCCCATCGCGAACGAGTAGATGCCGGCCGCCGTGTTCAGCGCGCCGCCCGCCCACGAGTAGTAGCCGATGTTCGCTTCGTCAAACTGGCCGCCCAGGTCGGCGTACCCGGCGCGAAAGGCCACCTTGGAGGGGTACCACATCATGCGCCACCCCGCGCCCGACGCGGGGATGATCCCCAGGGTGATCTGCCCCAGCGCCACCACGCCGCCGGCGGAGTCCACGCGAAAGCGGTCGCCGGCGGGCGAGCCGGAGCGCAACTGCAGCAGGATGTCGGACTGGGCCGCCGCGGGCGCGGCCGCAAGGAACAGCGCCAGCGCGGCGCACGCGCGCGTCAAGAAGCGGTACATGGGGGCCTGTAAGGGTGGAAAGGTTCCTGTCGATACGCCGGGAGACGGCCGCCGGGACGCCCGGCACGCGCGGCGTGCAGCCGCGCGTGCCGAAGGCCGGTACTAGCTCGGGCGCACCCGGATGCGCTGCTTTTCGTTGCGCAGCCTGCCGCCCTGCACCACGATCCTGCCGCCGGTCACGTTGATGTTGCCGGTGACCGAGTAGCGTCCCGATTCGGTGATGCGCAGGTTGCGCACGTCGAAGTTGGTGAGGCCGCCGCCGATGGTGTTGCCGGTCCCCGTCAGGATCAGCCGCCCGGTGCCCGAGAAGGTGCCGGTGGTTCCCAGCGCCACGTTCCCCCCTACCGTCAGGTCGAACGACGACAGGTTGATGAACGGGTTCACCGCTCCATCCACCATGGTGAGGTTGGGCACCGAGGTGTTCTGCACCAGCACGGGGAACACGGTGGCCGAGTCTCCGTGGATGACCACCGAGTCCTGCGACCCCGGGTGCATCTCGTTGTGCCAGTTCTGGTTGGTGAGCCACAGGGTGCTGGCGTCGCCGTCCCAGTAGCGCGTCATCCCGTTCACGAACATCGGGTTGGTGCCCTTGATGCGGCGCCCCGTGGCCGTGAGCGTGGAGCCACCGTACGTGGTGTAGGTGACGTTGCGGGCGCGGACGCCGTTCACCATGGCCACCGTGGGCGGCATGACCGCGGTGCCGTCGCTGGAGGTGAGCGCCACGCTGTCGGTGATCATCGTCTTGATGTTGCCGTAGCGGTCCATGGCCCGCACCGTCACCGTGTACGCCATCCCGTAGTTGGCCGGGGGCGGCGTTCCCCCCGTAAAGTACGCGGCGCACGGGTCCAGCGTCTCGCTGGGCCGGTAGATCTCGATCTCGGTGAACGCGCCCGGGGCGGTAATGTGCTTGAGCGGCGTCGCCGGCGTGCCCGCGGTGCGCACGCTGCAGATCTGGCGCTGGCCGGGGTAGTCGGTCACGAACGGATCGGCGGCGGGGCTGCCCGCCAGCACCGTTACGGTGGTGGCGCCCAGGGCCGTGGCCCGCTCGCGCGCCCGGCGCACGCCGGCCGTGTCCTGCCGCTCTTCGATGCTCTCCGTCATCCGCGTTTCGGTGTCCTGCACCACCAGCACGTAAAAGCTGGCGAAGTACGGGTCGGCCGCGGCGGTGGCCTGCAGCGGGTAGCGGAAGGCGAAGGTCACCATGCCGCCCCAGTCGTTGCCGTTGACGGCGTTGGGGATGGTGCGGCTGGTGGGCGTGTTGGGGTTGCTCACCACGAAGCCGTAGGGGAACAGCCCCGTGACCTCGGCGGGCGGCGTGATGGCGGCCACCTCGGCCTCGGTGAACGCCTGCAGCACGTCGGGAAACCGGCTGCGCATGCGGCCGTCCTCGCCCAGGAACACGGCGCCCGTGGGCACCATGCTCTGCGCGATGGCGTTGCTGGCCGGCGCGTTGTTGAACAGCAGCAGCGACGTGAACGGCGTGCCCGGTACCGTGCTGGCCGTGGTCGCCGGGATGATGGTCACGTTGGTAAGCGGCCCGCCGGTGGTGTTCCGGAGCCGGTACGTGGCCGAGATGAAGCGCTGGCCGCCCTGGGTGCGGGTGCCCTCCGAAAACACGCTGGAGGTCACCAGCTCGATGGCGATGTTGGTGTTTACGGCGCTCATGGCGGCACTGGCCCCGCCGGTGGGGGTTACGGCCACCACCTTGCTGGCGGTGAGCGAACCCGCCTCGTCGCCGTTAAGCCCCGTCAGGGTAACCTGGTACAGGCCCAGCGGAACGGGAGCCGGCTTGGGCTGCTCGGGCCCGCTCGAGGGCTCGGTCGGCTGGTCGGCGCAGGCGGCGAGGGCCGCGAGCAGCGAGACCACTGTGAGGGCACGGAGGTGCGACACGTTGACCATTGACCGTGCAGAAGGTGGGAAGACGAGAGGACGTCGCGCGGGCAAAAATGCGCCGCGCGAGGCTTCAGCGCGCGTGGGGCGCGCGTACCAACCGCCGTTCACACCCGGCCGCGGAGGACGCGGCCGGGGGAGGCGGCGATTGCCTCAGGGAATGACGACCGTAAGCAGCGTCGTGGTTTCAAGCCGGCCCAGGTGCTCGACCGCGGGGGCCACGAAAGGCCTGCGGGCGACCGACGCATCCAGCGTGGTGCCGGAGTGCTGCACTTCGTTGTGAGCGAGCTCAGCCATGTGCCTTTACGCATCCAAGTGGGGTGTCCGCGGCCCGGCAGGACCGGCGGCTGCTGCCCGGCGCCGCTGCACCGGTAACAGGCCAGAAAGATAGCCCGAAGTGCGTAACTGTCAAGACTTTTGCGCCGCTCTGCTACACCCGTTTTCGGCCATGGCGCACCTTCTTAGTCCACCGGAACTCGATCTGCTACACCAACTTGGAGCAGGGTTCAAGGCCTTGCGGAGCAGTTGCGGAAGGATCGCCAAAATCTGGTGTTTTCCCCCGCGCCCGGGGGCTCGTCCGACGATCGGCTCCGTGGAAACAAGATACCCGCAGCCGCGTCCGGGAGCATGGGTCGAATGACCCATGCCCCCGATGCGAGATCCCCCAAAAAGGATGGGGTACAGAGGAACAGGGACAAAACGAGAGACGCAGAGGAACGGTTTTCCTCTGCGTCTCTGGCATTTCTCTGTTCCTCTGTACCCCATCCTCTGTTGGGAGGGGGTAAGGGTGGGTCAGCCGGCGGCGGCCAGGGCGCGGGCTCGGGCGGGGTAGCCCAGGGAAACCAGGCGCACGGGTGCCGGCTGGCCGTCGGCGATGCCGTGCCAGGGGGTGCCGGGGTAGTCGCGCAGCCAGCCGGTCTTGTCGAGCGAGCGCGCGCAGCGCATGCAGGGAAACGCGTCGAACGGGTCCGACGGGTCGCGGGGGGCGCTCTGGCGGGCCAGCGCGCGCAGCCCCTGCTGGTAGCGCGGCCACACGTCGGCGAAGCGCACCTCGTTCAGGTCGGCCACCACGTCGCGGTCGTTCTCGCCGTACTCCGAAAGCTGGCAGCACAGCGAAAGGCGGCCGCGGGCGTCCACGTACACGCGCTGCCCCGAGAACGTCTCGCAGGGGTGCTCGGGCCCGTCGTACGGATGGCCGTAGTCCAGCTGGATGAAGGTGCGCCGGCCGGGCTCGGCCTTGAGGGCGAACACCTCGTCGCGCACGGCCGGCCACTCGCTGGGCGGCAGGTCGCTGTCGCGGGCGGCGCTGCCGGGGACGGGCTGGGGAAGGATGAAGTGCATCCGCGTGCACCCCAGCGCCTCGGCCAGGTCGGCGGCGCGGCGCACCTGGTGGCGGTCGCGCCGGTCGATGACGATGGAAAGCGCGGCCGGGATGCGCCGGCTGGTGAGCAGGGCGACCGCCTGCAGCACCCGCTTGAAGCTTCCCCGTCCGCGCTCTTCGTCGTGGACCTCTTCGGTGGCGCCCGACAGGCTTACCCGCACCGCCTCGGGGGGGTGCCGGTCCAGCGAGGGCATCATGCGGCGCATGTGCCACCCGTTGGTGACGAACCGGTACGGAACGCCGCGGGCCAGCAGCCCCGCGGTGATCCCGTCCCACTGGGGATGCAGCGTGGGCTCGCCACCCGTAAGGGAGGCGGTCACGTTCCCCGCGCCAAAGATGCCCAGCGCGTCGTCCACCGTGCGGAACACCAGCTCCGGCGGCAGGTTCCGGACGGTGGTGACGTCGTCGCGGATGCAGTGCGGGCACCGCAGGTTGCAGTGCTCCGTCAGCGCAAAGCCCACGTACATCATGACTGCGTCTCCAGCCGTCCGGTGCGCCGGATCAGAAGCAGGTGCTGCCGCCGGTGCCGCAGTTGCCGTCGATCGGCGCGGTGAGCAGCGTAAGCTCGGTCAGGCGCGGCAGGTCTTCCACGCGCGGGGCGACCCAGGGACGGCGCTCGGCGGTGGCGCTGCGCGGAGAAGTACGGATGGTGCCCTTGTCGGCCATTGCTGGAATCTCGTTGCGAAGGGAGGTGTGCCGGAGCGATCCGGCGGTGCAGAGCCGGCCCGGGTGCGCCCTGGAGGTTTCCCCGAGGCGGCGACCGGGCGAGAGGATGCGTTGCCCGGTGCGGAGGACGCCGACCCGCCGCGTGCGGCGGTGTCGCGGACGGACAGAATCCTAATGTCCAAACCTTGTTCGCGCAACACACGCGGTTGGGGCTGCTACAAACTTTTGTCGCAAACCCGCGAAAACGAACGGAGTATCGGCGTCAGGGTATTCGCATCCCGTTGCGGTGCTGGCACTTGGGCGCGATGGCCCTCCAGGGATGATCGCGGTTTCCGCGAAACGGGGCCGGCGGCGCGGGGACCCTCGGGACCGCGCGGCGCGGCATCGGGGCCGCCGGTTTTGCCGCGGATTCCGGCGAAGCTGGGGCGTGCGCGTCCCACGTCTTCGCGATTCACCGATCGATCCCAACGGGGCGGGGGGCTGGATAAGCGGAGCCCATTCGTCCATATTGTACCCTTTGTACACTCTCCGGTCCCCGAACGGCCGCAAGGCGCGTCCCTGCATGAGCGTGGTTTCCGCCGACGTCTCCGTCCCCGAGCTTGCTCCCGGCGCCGATCCGCTGGACGCGGCGCGCGAGGTGCTGCGCCGCTACTGGGGGTACCCGGACTTTCGCCCGGGGCAGGACCAGGCCATCCGCAACGTCCTGTCCGGCGGCGACTCGCTCACCATCAGGCCCACGGGCGGGGGAAAAAGCCTGTGCTACCAGGTGCCGGGCGCGCTGCTTCCCGGCGTTACGCTGGTCGTTTCCCCCCTCATCAGCCTGATGAAGGACCAGGTGGACGCGCTGGACGCCGCGGGGGTGCCGGCGACGTTCATCAACTCCACCCTGCCCACGGGCGAGATGGCGGCGCGGCTGGACGCGGCCGAGCGGGGCGACATCAAGCTCCTTTACGTGGCCCCCGAGCGCTTTGACGCCGAGGGGTTCCGGCGGCGGCTGAAGGCGATCCCCGTAAGCCTGCTGGCGGTGGACGAGGCGCACTGCGTAAGCGAGTGGGGCCACGACTTTCGCCCCAGCTACCTGCGCCTGCGCGAGGTGCGCACGCTGCTGGGCGACCCGCCGGTGGCCGCGCTGACGGCCACGGCCACGGAGGAGGTGCGCGCCGACATCGTCCGGCAGCTGGGGCTGCGCGACCCGGCGGTGCTGGTGACGGGGTTCGACCGGCGCAACCTGATCTGGCACGTGCTGCAGGCCAAGAACGACTCCGAAAAGGACCGGCTGCTGCTGCGGCTGCTCAAGGGGCGCGACGGGTCGGCCATCATCTACGCCTCCACGCGCAAGGCGGTGGACGCGCTGACGCAGCTGATCAACGGGATGGGGACGCCGGCGGTGGGCTACCACGCGGGGCTTCCGGACCGCGACCGCAAGCGCATTCAGGACGAGTTCATGAAGGGGAAGGTGCGCGTGGTGATCGCCACCAACGCCTTCGGGATGGGGATCGACAAGGGCGACGTGCGCGTCGTCATCCACTACAACCTGCCCGGCAACCTGGAGGCGTACTACCAGGAGGCGGGGCGGGCGGGGCGCGACGGGGGCGAGAGCGACTGCGTTCTGCTGCACGCGCACAAGGACAAGTTCACGCACGAGTACTTCATCAAGTCCGCGTATCCCCCGCGCCGCGCGGTGGAGGCGATGATGCGGGCGCTGCGCCACGGCGCCGGCTCCGACGGATTGTTCACCATGCGCGTGGCCGACCTGGCCAACGCGGTGGACGGGATCGACGACGAGCGGCAGGCGGCGTCGGCCGTGCGCGTGCTGGAGCAGTTCGGGCTGGTGCGGCAGACGTACGGCAACGGGCCGCAGCCGGTGCGCGTGCGGCTGCTGGCGCGCCCCGACCGCATCTCGCGCGAGCTGGGCGAGCGGCCGGCGGAGCTGCACTTTCTGCGCGCGCTGTGGAAGGGCGCCGGCGGCGAGGCGCTGTACCGCGGCGTAAGCCTGGACTGGCGCGCCCTGGACCGCGCGGCCGGCGAGCAGGGTGCGGCCACGCCCCTTCTCCGCGCGCTGGGGGACGAGGGCTTCGTGGAGTGGCGCGCGCTGACGGGCGAGGGGGTGTGGGTGCTGGATCGCGAGACGCCCGTGCAGCGGCTGCCGGTGGACTGGCGCGCGCTGGACGACCGCAAACGGCGCGAAGAGGCCAAGCTGCGCGAGATGCAGCGCTACGCCTACGCTGAAGGGTGCCGCCGCGGCTTCGTGCTGCGCTACTTTGGCGATCCGGCGGCCATGCGGGAGTGCGGCGCCTGCGACAACTGCCTGGGTGGCGGGCCGCTGGGTCTGCCCGCCGGGGGCGCCGCGCCGGAGCCGGCCAGCCGGGCCGAGCGGGTGCTCGCGCGGCTGGTTGCGCTGCGCGCCGAGATCGCGGGGCGCGACGGCATTCCGCCGCAGATGCTGTGGCCCGACTCGCTGGTGCAGACGCTGGCGGGGGTGCATCCGCGCAAGGTGGAGGGGCTGATGGCCGTCCGCGGGGTCACGCGCGAGTTCGCGGACCGCTGGGGAGCGTCGGTGCTGGCGGCGATCAACGAGGGGCTGGACGCCAACCGTGCACGGACGCGCGCGGGGGACGACGCGCCCCGCCCCCAGCGCCGGCGCGAGCGCGGCGAGCTTCCCGCCGCCCCGTCCGACGCCGCGCCGCCCACGGCGGAGCAGCGGGAGCTGTACACGCGGCTGCGGGCTCTGCGCACCGAATTGGCCAAGGAGCAGGAGCTTCCCGCCTACTGCGTGTTCGCCGACAAGACGCTGGTGGAGATGGCCAAGCGGCACCCCACCAGCCTGGCGGAGATGCGCGCGGTCCCCGGCATCGGCCCCGCCAAGATCGAAAAGTACGGCGACGCGTTTCTGGAGGTTCTGCGCCAGGGATAGCGGGAAAAGGAGGATGGGGTACAGAGGAACAGGGGTCGATGGAGGAACAGCGGTGCAGGTCGAGCTTCCCCGTTTCATCCTCTGTTCCTCCGGCTGTTCTCGGTTCCTCTGTACCCCATCCTCTTTTGCCTTTCCTGCGCGTGAACGGCCCCGCGAAAACCGGCCGATCGGCAAGTGGATTGCGTTGTCATCTTTCCCGCCCGCGCATGCGCCCTTAAATTGGCCCGGTTTACGGAAGCTTTGCGCGGAACCGGCGATTCCGCCGCACATCCGGCCACCCCAGATCCGACGAAACGGCACAGCACGCACCCATGGAACGGTACTTCGACGAGAACCACCTGATGATCCGCGACATGGTGCGCGACTTCGCCCAGAACGAGATCGCGCCCGTGGCGGGGGAGCTGGACCAGACGTCGGAGTTTCCCTGGGAAAACGTCAAGAAGATGGGCGAGCTGGGGCTGCTGGGCGTGCCCTGGGGCGAGGAGCTGGGCGGCGCGGGGATGGACGGGATCAGCTACATGATCGCCATCCACGAGCTGGCCAAGGTGGACGCGAGCCACGCCATCACCGTGAGCGCGCACACCACCCTGGGCACCTCGCCTATCGTCAACTTTGGCACGGAGGAGCAGAAGGAGCGCTTTGTCCCCGTGCTGGCCAGCGGCACCGTCCTGGGCGGCTTTGGCCTTACCGAGCCGGGCGCGGGCTCGGACGCCGGCGGCACCGCGACCACGGCGACGAAGACGGATGGCGGGTGGATCCTGAACGGCAGCAAGATCTTCATCACCCACGCCGGGGTGGGCGAGGTCTTTGTGGCCACGGCCGTGACGGACCGGGAAAAGGGGAACAAGGGGATCACTTCCTTTATCGTCGCCAAGCCCACCGTGGACCTGGAAAAGGCGCGCGAGCTGGGCGTGGGGCACAGCGACGACCTGCCGTTCACTGAAGGGGTGCGCGCGGGAAAGAAGGAGGACAAGATGGGGTGGCGGGCGTCGGACACGCGCGAGCTGGTGCTGGAAAACGCGTTCGTGCCCGACAATCAGGTGCTGGGCGAGGTGGGGATGGGCTTCATCAACTTCATGAAGACGCTGGACGCCGGCCGCATCGGCATCGGCGCGCTTTCGCTCGGCATCGCCGAGGGCGCGTTCGAGCAGGCGGCACGGTACGCCGCCGAACGGCGGCAGTTTGGCAAGCCCATCTCGGAGTTCCAGGGCATCCAGTTCATGCTGGCCGACATGGCGACCGAAATCGAGGCCGCCAAACACCTGGTGTACAACGCGGCGTGGCTCAAGGAACAGGGCCGGCCGTACGCAAAAGAGGCGTCGATGGCAAAGCTGTTCGCCTCGGAGGTGGCCATGCGGGTCACCACCAAGGCAGTACAGATCCACGGCGGCTACGGCTACACCAAGGAATACCCGGTGGAGCGCATGATGCGCGACGCCAAGATCTGCGAGATCGGGGAGGGGACCAGCGAGATCCAGCGGCTGGTGATTGCCCGAAGCCTCCTCCGCGAGCTCTCCCACTGAACGGTGGGCCGCGGTGCCCGCGTGGCGCCGCCGGCCCTTGCAGAGGACCGATGGACATCCAACGGCACCACGGGGGGCGCACGCGCGCCCCTCGCGCGCGGCCATCCCCCCCGCCGGGTCTCGCCCGGCGGCGCACCCGCACCGCGGGGGCGTCGTGAAGCGCGAGATCCTGGTCAACGCCACCGCCCGCGAAACGCGCGTCGCCATTCTCGAGGACGACCTGCTGGTCGAGCTCATGGTCGACCGGCCGGACGCGGCGCGCATGGTGGGCGACGTGTACAAGGGGCGGGTTGAGGCCGTGCTTCCCGGCATCCAGGCCGCGTTCGTCGACATCGGCACGGAGAAGGCGGCGTTTCTGCACGTCTCCGACGTGGCGCTGGAGGAGGACGGCGACGACGACGACGACGGGTCCGAACCCGACGAGGGCGCGGAGAAGCCGTCCGCCAACGGCGGCGGAGGAGGCGGGGGCGGCGGGCGCAGGCGCGACTATCCGCCCATCCAGGAGGTCCTGAAGAAGGGGCAGGACCTGGTGGTGCAGGTGAGCAAGGAGCCCATCAGCACCAAGGGCCCGCGCGTGACCGCCCAGATCTCGCTCCCGGGCCGCTTTCTGGTCTACATGCCCGGCTCGTCGCATGTGGGCGTGTCGCGCAAGATCGAGGACCGCGAGGAGCGGGCGCGGCTGCGAGCGCTCGCCCGCGAGGTGCTGCCGGAAAAGTCCGGCGGCATCATCGTGCGCACGGTAAGCGAGGACCTGACGCGGGAGACCTTCGAGCGCGAGCTCAAGTCGCTCATGTCCACCTGGCAGCAGATCCAGAAAAAGGCCAAGCGCGCCCGGGCCCCCGCGCCCGTGCACCGCGAGGCCAAGCTGACGGCCGGCATCATCCGCGACCTGTTCTCGCAAAAGGTCGACTCGCTTACGGTCGACAGCAAGAACGTGTTCGACGAGATCGTGGCGTACCTGGAGCAGGTGGACCCCTCGCTGGTGCAGCGCGTTCACCTGTACAGCGACGCCAAGCCGCTCTTTGACGCGTACGACCTGGAGCGCGAGATTCGCGACGCGTTTCAGCGCCGCGTGAACCTGCCCTCCGGCGGCTACATCATCGTCGAGCCCACCGAGGCGCTGGTCAGCATCGACGTCAACACGGGGCGCTACACGGGCAAGAAGGACCCCGAAAAGACCATCCTCAAGACCAACGTGGACGCGGCCAAGGAGATCGCGCGGCAGCTGCGGCTGCGCGACGTGGGCGGCATCATCGTCTGCGACTTCATCGACATGGAGTCCAAGGCGAACCGCGACAAGGTGCTGCAGGAGCTTCGGCAGCACCTGAGCCGCGACCGGGCGAGGACGAAAGCCTTTCAGGTGAGCGAGCTGGGGCTGATCGAGATGACGCGCCAGCGGGTGCGGCCGTCGCTCTACCACACCCAGACGGCCGCGTGCCCCACCTGCGGCGGCAGCGGGCGCATCTTCACGCCCGAGACGGTGGTGCGGCGCATCGAGCGCTCCATCCGCCGCGCCGCGGCCGACGGCAAGGAGCGGCAGGTGACGGTGCGGGTGCACCCCGAGGTGGCGCTCTTCGTGATCGAGCAGGAGCCCAAGTTCCTCAAGGACCTGGAAAAGTCGCTCAAGCTTACCCTGGCCCTGCGCGACGACCCCCTGCTTCAGCAGGACGAGATCCGGCTGATCGCGACGAACACGCAGCAGGATCTGAGCGGGAAGTACAATCTCGGCTGAGGGTACGAAGGTACGGGGTACGAAGGTACGAAGGTACGAGAGTACGGAGTACGAGAGTACGGAACGACGGACCGGGCGCACGCGAGTTGGCGGGCGCCCGGTTCGTCGTTCTGGGTGGCCGATGGATTGGGGCTCTGCGACGGGGATCGAACTGCGTCGGACAGGGCGCCCCCTCCGGCTCGTAAACCTCGCCCACCTCCCCCACAAAAGACTGGGGGAGGTTGGTTGCAGAGCAGGGGGACCTGGTGCTTCGGACCGTCCGGAGCAGGCCCCCTCCGGGCCGGCACCACCGGCCCACCTCCCCCGAAACTGCCGGGGGAGGTTGGGGTGGGGCAGCCGGCGGCAAGCTTCGGATGGGAGCGGGATGGCAGGCCGCCCCCCTCCCCAGTCCTCCCCCGCAAACTGCGCGGGGGAGGGAGGTGTGACGCACCTTGTCGAAGCGGGATCGACTTCTCCCCTCTCCGTGAGGAACGAACGGGGAGGGGCCGGGGGAGGGGCACCTTCGCACACACGGCGGCTCCGCGGATTCGCTCCGCGGTCGCCGGTGTGTCGGGTGCTTTTCCGACGGATGAACGAGCACGCCGTTTCGCTTCAAATTCGGTTTTTATTCGGTTAAATTCCATGCGCTGGTCAGTTTTCATTCCTTAACCGGGAGGGAAGCATGGCAGTGGTACAGGGAACGATTCGCGACGACGGCGGGGCGGTGTTCAACGTGCGCAACACGGCGTTCGCGGGCGGGGCCACGGGCAACGGCTCCACCAACGACGCGCTGGCCATCCAGGCCGCGATCGAGGCGGCCGCGGCCAACGGCGGCACGGTGTATTTTCCCGCCGGCACCTACAAGCACACTCTCATTCAGCTGCACGGGCGCGTGAACATGGTGGGCGCGCCGGGCGCCATTCTGCAGTGCGCGGGGCTGCAGTCGCACGATCCGGCGGTGGTGGAGGGGAACACGCCGGTGGCCATCGCCGTGGGCATTGCGTGGGCGGGGACGCGCTTTGCGGCGCACCCGTACAGCGGCGTCATCGAAGGGCTGCACTTTACGCGGCATCCCAGCTTCAGCTTTCCGGACGGGACGCACCTGATCAACTTCTTCTTCGCCAGCGAGTACGGCGTCATCCGCTGCCGGTTCACCGACATGCCGGGCGCCACGCCCATCAAGCACAACAACGACGGCACCTGGTACAACCAGGCAGAGGGCGTGGCCAAGAACAAGGGCTACTTCCTGTACAACTACATCAACGCCGGGGCCACGAACGTCGCGTCCATCCAGGAGGGGATCTCCATCTTCAAGGTGAACCTGGACGTGAACGCCAGCGACATGCACGTGGTGGGCAACACCATCCTGAACATCTCCGACGACCCCATCGCGGGGCACGGGGTGACCGGGTTCTGGGTGCGGGACAACCACTGCCGCACCATGGACGGCCACATCAAGATCAACGACTGCCTGGACTTTCACGTGCTGTCCAACGACTGCGAGCACGTGCAGTTTCAGGGCGCGCAGGGGCTTACGTGGGGGACCGGGGTTTCGCTGATCTGGGCCGGCTGGGGAAACGACATGGAGAGCCGCGGCAGCCACCTGGGCGAGATCCGCTTCAACCGCCTGCGCATTCCCGACGGCCACGCGGTACCGTACCCCATCTACCTGACGGGCGCCTCGGACGTGGAGGTCACGCACAACCACGTGCGCAACGAGGGCACGGGCGACGCGTACATCACGGCGCGCATGGACGCGCGCCCGGAGGTGTGCGACTACAGCGCCGGCGCGGCGGCGTGCGCCTGGGGGTGGAAGCCGTACGGGCGCATTCTGGTGGACGACAACTACCTCGTACGCACGGGGATCACCTTTGTGGAAAGCGAGTCGCCGCAGCGCGTGGGCTGGGTGCGGGCGCGCAACAACACCTCGCTGCCGGCCACGCGCCCCAACGGCACGGTGCTCCCGCCGCTTCCCCTGCGCGCCGAGGCGGCGCGCTTCGCGGAGGACGACGTGGACCCGCGGGGGTGGAACGCCCCCGACCACCAGGTGAACGGCGCGCTGGTGGCGCAGCCGGAGCTGCTGTGCGAGTGGTCGCTCAAGGACATCGCCGCCACCAGCGCCGAGGTGCCGATGGTGCGCTTCGACAGCATGGGCCGCTGGTACGCGCCCGCCGACATCCAGCTGACGGCGGTTACGGTGGAATGCGACGCCGACTTTCCCGCGCTGGGCGCGGACGCAAAGGTCAGGGTGAACGCGGCGCAGGTGATCCAGTTCACCTTCACCAACGCGGGAGCGAGCCCGCGCCTGTGGACGCACGCCGTCCCCGCCAACGCCGGCACCCCCGCGGTTCCCGGCGTGCGCGTGCTGAAGAACCAGTACGTGGAGGTGGGGATCCTGCCGCAGAGCCGCCTGACCGGCCGCGACGTGGTGCTGCGCCTGTACGGCGTGCGTCTGGCCCGTATGGGCACCTGACGCCTGGCGGAAAATGCCCTCCGCGCATCGAGGATGCGCGGGACGTGACAGGGACCCGAACGCACGACGGCCCGCGGATCCACTCCGCGGGCCGTCGTAACGATCACCCGTTCACCCGTTCACCATCACACCCCCACACCCTCACACCCCGACACCAGCCCCCGCCAGCAACTCCGCCGGGTCCTGCTGCTCCGCCGCGGCCAGGTTCAGCCGGATGATGAGCTGCAGCAGCTCGCGCGCGGTGTGCGCCGAAAACGTCGGGGAGTGGGGGAGCAGCAGGGGCGGCAGCTCGCCGGCGGCGGCGTCGCCCAGTCGGTTGCGAGCGGCGCGGGTCACGATCACCGCGTCGTCGCGGTTCAGCCCGGTGAGCGCGTCGGCGTCGTCGGCCAGCACCACGCGGATCTGCTCGGGGCCCTCGCTGGCGTCGGCGTACATGGCGCGCAGCCGGTTGCCGAACTCGGGGTCCACGCACACCAGCGTAACGCCGCCGCTGCGGATCTGCCGCTGCACCGTCTCTACCACCTCGCTGTTCACGGTCAGCGTGACGGCCGGCACGTCCACGTTCTCGGCCGCCTTGCGCACCAGCCGCGAATGGTAGCTGGTGGTGACCACCAGGTCGGTGGCGCGGATGGCCTGCTCGACCGCGTGGAACTCCACGGAGCGGTCGGGGCGGGGAAGGGGGATGGGAGAGATGTAGACGGGGACCGCCTCCAGCCCGAACTGCTCCTCGAGCTCGGCGCAGTACGCGGCCATCTGGTCCACGTTGCTCTCCACGCAGGCGCAGCGCAGGCGCACGGTGCTGGTGCAGCGGCGGATGAGCTCGGGGATCTCGGCCAGCGTCATGCGGCGCTTCCAGCCTTCCACCAGCACGCCGGCCATCCACCGGGCCGTCTCGGCCAGCACCTCGCCGCCCAGCTGGTCCTGGGGCGCCAGGTACACGCCGGAGCGGCCGCGCACCTCCACCAGCCCCTCGTCCTCGAGCACCCGGTACGCCTGGGCCACCACGCGGTGGTCCACTCCCATCTCTCGCCACAGAGTGCGAATGCTGGGAAGGCGGTCGCCCGGCTGCAGCAGCCCCAGGTGCAGGGCGCTCAAGATTCGGTCGCGCAGCTTGTCGCTGAGGGCGGTTTCCTGGTCCATCCTTAACCGGTCACAGGGTACTGGGGGGACACGGCGCATTCCGGCCACGCGCCGGGAGCGCTTGAAAAGATCGTCTTGCGGGGGGTTCGCGCAACACGTACCCTCCACGCAGCGCGGGGCGCTCCCCGCACGTGCGGTGCCGTCTGGCGTGCTCCGTGCATTCTTTGAATCCCTGTAATGAGCACTTTTTCACGCGTGAGCACAAGTGCTACGAGCGCGGGACCCGTTCCGCGCCCCCCGGCTGCGCCCGTCCGGGCGCCCCGGGACCCGTCCCGCACCCTGGCCCGATGCCGCTGATCCCCCTGCTGGTCATCGTCGGGCTCATCGCGCTTACCGCCCTGTACGTGGCCGCCGAGTTTGCCGCGGTAAGCGTGCGCCGAAGCCGCATCCGCCAGCGCGCCGAGCAGGGAGACCCCGCCGCGCTGCGCCTGCTACCCTACCTGGACGACCCCCAGGCGCTCGACGGCTACATCGCCGCCTGCCAGATCGGCATCACCCTTACGTCGCTCATCATCGGCGCGTACGGGCAGGCGTCCATGGCCGGGCCGCTGGCCAGCTTCATCCAGCGCGTGTCGAGCCTCAGCGAGTCGGGCGCCCGCTCCACGGCGGCGGCCGTCATCCTGGTGGTCCTGACCGTGCTGGCGATGGTGCTGAGCGAGCTGGTGCCCAAGTCGCTGGCGCTGCAGTTTCCCACGCAGGTGGCGCTGCGCACGTCGCTGCCCATGAAGTGGTCGCTGACGGCGTTCTCCATCTTCATACGTTTCCTGAACGGAAGCGGCAACCTGGCACTTCGGGCCATGGGTGTCCAGCCCGTGGGCCACCGCCACATCCATTCGCCCGAAGAGATCGACCTGCTGATCGCCGAAAGCCGCGACGGCGGGCTGCTGGAGCCCGACGAGCACCGGCGGCTGCGGCGCGCGCTGCAGCTGGGCATTCGCCCCGCCCGCCACCTGATGGTGCCGCGGCAGGAGATCGTGGGGGTGGAGATCGACACCCCCATCGACCAGGTGCTCACGCGCATGGCGCAGACGCCGTACACGCGGCTTCCCGTGTACCGCGGCGACATCGACCACGTGGAAGGGCTGCTGCACACCAAGGACCTGTTCCGCGGCTACCTGGATTCGGGGCGCCTGCGCTCCATCCGGGAGCTGATGCGGCCCATCCTGATGGTGCACGAAAGCGTGACGGCCGACCGGCTGCTTACGCTGATGCGCGAGCGGCGCAGCCACGCGGCCATCGTGATGGACGAGTTTGGCGGCGTGGCCGGCCTGGTGACGCTGGACGACGTGCTGACGGAGGTGATGGGCGAGATCGCCGACGAGTTCCGCGTGAACGAGCCGCGCCCCGAAACGCTGGACGACGGCCGCGTGCGCCTGCCCGGCTGGCTGCGGCTGGACGAGGCCGAGCCGTGGATCGGCATGCTGTGGGAGGGCGAGGCCGACACGGTGGGCGGACGGGTGATGGAGGAGATGGGGCACGTGCCGCGGGTGGGCGAGACGGTGGAGATCGACGGGGTGCGGGTGGAGGTGGAGTCCGTTTCGGGGCACGCGGTGGCCTCCATCCTGGCCACGCCGTGGAAAGATCCCGACAGGCGCCGGCCGGCTGACGGCGAGGAGGAGGGGTGATGGACAAGCTTGTCCCCGTCCTCATCATCACCGTGCTCATTCTGCTGAACGCGCTGTTCGTGGCGGCCGAGTTCGCCATCGTGGGCGCGCCGCGCGCGGCGATCGAGCGACGCGCGGCGGAGGGCGACGCGGTGGCGCGGCTGGTCGCCGGGATCCTGCGCGACCCCCGCAAGCAGGACCGCTACATCGCCACGGCGCAGCTGGGCATCACCATCGCCTCGCTGGGGCTGGGCATGTACGGCGAGCACGTGCTGGCGGAGTGGATCGGCCACTGGCTGGACGGGCTGGGGCCGCTCAAGGCGCCGGCGGCGCACACGCTGGCCAGCATCCTGGCCGTGGCCATCCTCACCTACTTTCACATCGTGATCGGGGAGATGATCCCCAAGTCGCTGGCGCTGCAGTCCGCCGACCGGGCGGCGCTGTTCGTGACGCCGGTGATGCTGGCCATTCAGCGCATCGTCATCCTTCCCGTGATGGCGCTGAACGGGATCGGCAACTGGCTGCTCAAGCTGGCGGGGATCAACCGCTTCGTGGCCAGCGGCGAGCACTACCGCACGCCCGAGGAGCTGCAGTTCATCGTCCGCGAAAGCCAGGCGGGCGGCATGCTGCGCAGCGAGAGCGCCGACGTGGTGCAGGAGCTTCTGGAGTTTGGCGAGCTTACGGCGGGTGAGGTGATGATCCCGCGGGTCCGCGTGGTCGGCATCCCCGCCGGCGCGCCCTCGGAGGAGATGCTGCGCATTCTGCGCACCACGCCCCACACGCGCTACCCTGTCTACGAGGGAAGCCTGGACCACATCGTGGGGGTGGTGCACATCAAGGACATCCTGCGGCGCATGCCCAACCGCCGCGCGCTGCGGCCGTCGGAGGTGCGCGAGGTTCCCTTCATCCCCGAGACCTCCGGGATGGACGTGGTGCTGCGGGCCATGCGGCAGGTGAACAGCCAGATGGCGGTGGTGATGGACGAGCACGGCGGCACGGCGGGCGTCATCACCATCGAGGACCTGTTCGAGGAGGTGGTGGGCGAGATCGAGGAGGGCTGGGTGCAGCGCCCCGGCGCCGACCGCGACCCCGCCGGCCGGCTGCGCGTGGAGGGGACCATGCGCATCAGCGAGGTGGGCGAGGAGCTGGAGCTGGTGCTGGAGCACCCGGAGGTCGACACGGTGAGCGGCCTGGTGCTCGCCCTCCTCGACCGCCCCCCCGTGATCGGCGACACGGTGGAGTGGGACGACGTGCGCTTCGAGGTGACCGCGACGGAGGGCCACGGCGTCACCGAGTGCGCCGTGACCCCGCTCAAGCAGCGCCGCGCGGACGACCGGGAGTAGGGGCCGGTTCCGAAACGGCAGAACGCAGAGTACGCGGAGGATCGATCCTCTGCGTACTCTTTCTTTGTCCCTACACCCGCTCTGCCTCATGGGATCAGGCGAGATGGCGCGGCACACGGGGAGGGGAGGTATCGTCGCGCCCAAAGTCCCCGGGATCAAGCTTTTCTCGTCTCTCCGACGCTGCTGGAGCAAGACGCATCCGACGGCCCCCGCTCGTCGGGTGTCACGCGAATGCCAGCGCCCGCGCGTGGATCTCTGTACTCCTTACGCGCCACATGTTGCGCGATTTGGCGGGTTGCGGTATCGTCCATTCACTCCTCTGACATCCACCCAGACCGGAGACCATCATGTACAAGCCCGTGCTGAACATCGAGCAGCTGAACGTGGAGTCGTTCACCACTTCGGAGGCGGAGACGTCCCAGGATGACCAGATCGGCATCGTGGACACCGGCTGCGTGTCGGATTGCGCGACCGGCTGCGGCTTCGGCCCGAACGACTGCTGAGCGGTCGTCGGCGACCAGAACTGCACCGGCTGCGACAGCACCTGCGGCATCGTCTGGCCCTGAGACGCGTTGTGCCTGGGCCGTGACCTCCAACCGGGAGATGGAACGATGAAGAAACTGAAGCTCGAGATCGACTCGCTGCGCGTGGAATCGTTCGACGCCGCCCTCCCGCAGCCGGTGGGCGGCACGGTGCACGGCAACGAGAATGCGGCGGCGAGCGGAAATTCGGTGTACCGCCCCTGCTTTTACACCGAGCAGCCCAGCTGCACCTGCTGATCCCTTTCACGATCGAGGAAGGCTGCTCATCCCCCGTTACGGCGGCCGGTGCTCAGCGCGCCGGCCGCCGTTTCTTTTTCGGTGGCGGGTGCATACTTTGATGCGCTTCTTTCGCCCGCGCCCGTGCGCGGGCGTCTGCATCCGTGCAACCGAACAAGACCTGACGACCGCCCGATGCCCCACCACAGGATCGCAGAGCTGCTGCGCGGCGCCGTGCCCGCGGGGGAGACCGTTACCGTAAAGGGGTGGGTGCGCACCCGCCGCGACTCCAAGGCCGGCATGTCGTTCATCAACGTGCACGACGGCAGCGGCTTTGCCCCCATCCAGGTGGTGGCGCCGCGCGACCTGCCCAACTACGAGGGCGAGGTGCAGCGCCTGACCGCCGGCTGCTCGGTGGCCATCACGGGCGAGCTGGTGCCCACCCCCGGCCGGCCGCAGCCGGTGGAGGTGCTGGCGAAGGAGGTGGAGGTGCTGGGTTGGGTTGAGGATCCGGAGACGTATCCCATCCAGCCCAAGGAGCACTCCATGGAGTTCCTGCGCTCCGTGGCCCATCTGCGGGTGCGCACCAACACCTTCGGGGCGGTGGCGCGGGTGCGGCACACGCTGGCGATGGCCACGCACCGGTTTTTCGACCGCCGCGGCTTCTACTGGATCCACACGCCCATCATCACCACCAGCGACGCCGAGGGCGCGGGCGAGATGTTCCGCGTGAGCACGCTGGACCTGGCCAACATCCCCCGCACGCCGGACGGCGGGGTGGACTTTTCGCGCGACTTTTTTGGCGGCAGCGCGTCGCTCACGGTGAGCGGGCAGCTGAACGTGGAGGCGTACGCCATGGCGCTGGGCCAGGTGTACACCTTTGGCCCCACGTTCCGCGCGGAGAACAGCAACACCACGCGCCACGCGGCCGAGTTCTGGATGATCGAGCCCGAGATCGCCTTTGGCGACCTGAGCGACGACGCCGACCTGGCCGAGGACTTTCTCAAGACGCTCATCAAGGACCTGCTGGACGAGCGGCAGGACGACATGGCGTTCTTCGACGACCGCATCCAGAAGGGCGTGGTCAAGCGGCTGGAGGAGGTGCTGAGCAGCCCCTTCGAGCGGATGACCTATACCGAGGCGGTGCGCCGGCTGGAGGCGTCGAAAAAGAAGTTCGAGTTTCCGGTCAGCTGGGGGGTAGACCTGGCCACGGAGCACGAGCGGTTCCTGACGGAGCAGCTGGTGGGCGGGCCGGTGATCGTGACCGATTACCCCAGGGACATCAAGTCCTTCTACATGCGCCTGAGCGACGACGGCCGCACCGTGGCGGCCATGGACGTGCTGGCGCCGGGGGTGGGCGAGATCATCGGCGGGTCGCAGCGCGAGGAGCGGCTGGACGTGATGGACCGGCGGATGGAGGAACTGGGGCTGGACGCCGCCTCGTACTGGTGGTACCGCGACCTGCGCCGCTACGGCACGGTGCCGCACTCCGGATTTGGCCTGGGGTTTGAGCGGATGATCATGTACGCCACCGGCATGGCCAACATCCGCGACGTGATCCCCTATCCCCGCACCCCCGGCAGCGCGGACTTCTGACCCCTGCCGCCGATCGTTCACGCCGCCCGGACCGCCGCAAGGTTGTCCGGGCGGCGCTCTTCGTGTTAGGTTGGATACTCGGTTTCCGCCGCAAACTCATCGTGCGGAAGCCGCCGATGACGCCGCACGCGGAGCGTCGCGGCTGTGTCTGATCCCCCTTCCGGAGACCCCAGGATGAAGAAGCTGACGCTGGAGCTGGATGCGCTGACGGTCGCCTCGTTCGAGACCGTGCCCGAGGTGCCGCAGTCGCGCGGGACGGTGGACGGGTACGTGATCACGCCCAAGTGCGTGGTCACGGGCGGGGTGAACTCGTGCTGGTGCACCGAGCGGACCTGCCCCTGACGCACGGCGGTGGTCGTACGCGGAGGGCGCGGAGAGAGGCTTCTCTCCGCGTCCTCCGCGTTTCGTGCATTCCCCCGCGCGTTCGAACATCGGGGTTGATCGCGGCATCCTACTGAGCGATGTTTAACTCACTTTCCGCCGCCGTGTGTACATGTCGTCCGTTCCGCGCCTTTGCGGTCCGGCAGGCCGGCGGGACAACGCGTATCGGGAGAACTACCATGTCCAAGCTCAAGCTGCAGGTGGAATCCATCCAGGTGGTGTCGTTCGATCCCGGCCAGGGTGACGACACCCTGCAGGAGCGGTCGCTGCGCTGCACGGTCGACACCTGCGTGGTCACCGCCGGCATCGACTCGTGCTGGTGCAGCGAGTACAACACCTGCGAGTGCGTCTGACCGCTCGCCGGTGAACGCAGACGGCCCCGGACATCGCGTCCGGGGCCGTCTGCGTTTTCGGGCTTGCGTCGCAAGCCTCACCCGCTTCCGACGGAGGCGCGCTGTCATCCTGAAGCGGGTGTTGATAAACCTCAGTTGTTCCTCCAGAAGTACACTGTCATCCTGAGGGAGCGCACGCCTGAACCATCGTGCCCACAAGAATTTGCGCGCGACCGAAGGATCTTTGTCGGGTCGCGCGGGGCCCCGCCATCGGGAGCCGTTCAAGGCTCCGGTTCTGCAGGCAAGGTTCTTCGGTCGGCACCAAAGCGTTGTATCAGCAGATTGCGGAGCAGCGCTTCCTTCGGGATGACTGAGGGGGATGAGGTTCTTTCAACATCCTCTCAGGATGACAGGTGGGGGCGGACGGGGCTCTGACGAGCCCGGGCGTAAGGCAGGCTTCATCTTGCTTCGGATAAAGATCCTTCGGTCGGCGCACGGGCTGCCGCGTGTCACCGACGGTTCAGGGCGGCGCCTCTCTCAGGATGACAGGTGGGGGCAGACGGGGGGCTCTGACGAGCCTTGGGAGTAAGGCAGGCTTCGTCTCGCTTCGGATGAAGATCCTTCGGTCGGCGCACGGGCTGCCTCGTGTCACTGACGGTTCAGAGCGGCGCCTCTCTCAGGATGACAGGTGGGGGCGGACGGGGGCTCTAACGAGCCCGGGCGTAAGGCAGGCTTCATCTTGCTTCGGATAAAGATCCTTCGGTCGGCGCACGGGCTGCCGCGT
>NZ_JBMDXM010000067.1:0-11859 GCF_048594345.1 Longimicrobium sp. | reverse complement strand
GGACGCGCAGGTGAAGATCCGCGGCTTCCGCATCGAGCCGGGCGAGATCGAGGCGATGCTGCGGGGCCACGAGCGCGTCAGCGACTGCGTGGTGATTGCGCGCGAGGACGTGCCGGGCGACCGGCGGCTGGTGGCGTACGTCGTCGGTGACGTGGAGGCGGACACGCTGCGGGAGCACCTGCGCGGGAGCCTGCCGGAGTACATGGTGCCGTCCGCGTTCGTCGCGCTGGACGCGCTGCCGCTGACGCCGAACGGCAAGCTGGACCGCAAGGCGCTTCCCGCGCCGGAGTACGCGGCCGACGCGGACCGCTACGTGGCGCCGCGCACGCCGACCGAGGAGCTGGTGGCGGGGATCTGGGCCGAGGTGCTGAAGGTGGACCGGGTGGGGGTACACGACAACTTCTTCGCCCTGGGGGGCCACTCCCTGCTGGCGGTTACCCTGGTCGAGCGGATGCGGCGGCGCGGCGTGCGCGCGGACGTGCGCGCGCTGTTCACCACGCCCACGGTGGCGGAGCTTGCCGCGGCGGCGGAAGGTGACTTCAACAAGGTCGCGGTCCCGCCCAACCGGATCCCGGCCGGCTGCGGCGCCATCACGCCGGAGATGCTGCCGCTGGTGGAGCTTACGCAGGCGGAGATCGACCGCGTCGTGGCCGGCGTGCGGGGCGGCGCGGAGAACGTGCAGGACATCTATCCCCTGGCGCCCCTGCAGGAGGGGATCCTCTTTCACCACCTGCTCAGCCCGGAGAACGATCCCTATCTGCTCCCGCAGCCGTTCTCCTTCGGGAGCCGCGAGCAGCGGGATGCCTACCTGGCCGCGCTGCAGGCGGCGGTCGCGCGGCACGACATCCTGCGCACGTCGGTGGTGTGGGAGGGGCTTTCCGAGCCGGTGCAGGTAGTCTGGCGCGACGCTCCGCTGGCGGTCGAAGAGGTGGAGGTCGATCCGGCGGCCGCCGATGCGGCGAGGCACCTGTACGAGCGGGTCGGCGCACGGCATCGGCGCGTCGACCTGAGCCGGGCTCCCATGCTGCGTGCCTACGTGGGCCGTGAGGCCGTCGCGGGGCGCTGGGGGCTGCTGCTGCTGCTGCACCACATGGTGAGCGACCATACCGCGGCCGACGTGCTGCGCGAGGAGATGGAGGCGCACCTGTCCGGGCGCGAGGCGCAGCTGCCGGCTCCGCTGCCTTTCCGCAACTACGTGGCGCAGGCGCGGCTGGGGGTGAGCCGGGCGGAGCACGAGGCCTTCTTCCGCGAGCTGCTGGGCGACGTGGACGAGCCGACGGCGCCGTTTGGGCTGCGCGAGGTGCGGGGAGACGGGCTGGGGCTGGAGCCGGGGATGCTGCGGGTGGAGGAGCGGCTGGCCGTGCGGCTGCGGGAGCGTGCGCGGGCGCTGGGGGTGAGCGTGGCGGCCGTGTGCCACGTGGCGTGGGCGCAGGTGCTGGGGCTGGCCTCCGGCCGCGACGACGTGGTGTTTGGGACGGTGCTCTTCGGGCGCATGGAGGGCGGTGAGGGAGCGGACCGGGTGCTGGGGCCGTTCATCAACACGCTGCCGGTGCGGATCGGGATGGGAGAAGGTGCGGAGGCGAGCGTTCGCCAGACGCAGGCGCTGCTGGCCAGCCTGGTGCGCCACGAGCACGCATCCCTCGCGCTGGCGCAGCAGATGAGCGGCGTGCCGGCGCCGGAGCCGCTGTTCTCGGCGGTCTTCAACTACCGGCATTCCAGCAGTGTGGGCGGTGGCGGCGGTGGCGGCGGAGGCGGCGAAAGAAGCTCTGCGCCCGGGCCCACGCAGGCCCTGCAGGTCATGGAGCGTTCCAACTACCCGCTCAACCTGGCGGTGAACGACTGGGGAGAGGCGTTCTCCCTGTCGGTGCAGGCAGAGGCGGAGGTAGGCGCACAGCGGGTGTGCGAGCTGATGCACACGGCGCTCGCGGGGCTGGTCGAGGCGCTGGAGAACGCGCCGGAGCGGACGCTGCGGAACATCGACGTGCTTTCGCAGGCCGAGCGGCGGCAGGTGCTGGAGGCGTGGAACCGCACGGACGCGGCGTATCCGGCCCAGTCGTGCATCCATGAGCTGTTCGCAGCCCAGGCGGTGCGCACGCCCGAGGCCGAGGCGGTCGCGTTCGAAGGAGAGCGTCTCACCTACGCGGAGCTGAACGCGCGCGCCAACCGTCTCGCGAATCACCTTCGCTCGCTTGGCGTAGGGCCGGACGCGCGAGTGGCGGTCTGCGTGGAGCGGAGCGCGGAGATGGTGGTCGCGCTGCTGGCCGTGATGAAGGCGGGCGGGGCGTACGTTCCGCTGGACCCGTCGTATCCGGCGGAGCGGCTGCGCTACGTCCTTGACGACAGCGCGCCCGCGGCGGTGCTCACGCAGCGCTCGCTGGACGGGGTGCAGGCGCTGTTCGCGCGCGTCGAGGTGCCGGTGATCGACCTGGAGGGCGCGGCGTGGGTGGATCAGCCCGCGACGGATCCGGCGGTCGAGGGACTTACGCCGGCGCACCTGGCGTACGTGATCTACACCTCCGGCTCCACTGGGCGGCCCAAGGGCGTCGCCGTCCCGCACCGCGGGGTGGTGAACCTCCTCGGCTCGATGCGGGAGATCGTGGGGATGGAGCCCGCGGATCGCCTGCTGGCGGTGACGACGTACGCGTTCGACATCTCCGTGCTGGAGATCTTCCTCCCCTTGCTGCACGGCGCGGCGACGATCGTGCTGCCGCGGGAGCGGGCGGCGGACCCGTCGGCGCTGGCGGAGGCGATCCGGGCCTACGCGCCCGCGGTGATGCAGGCCACGCCCGCCACCTGGCGGATGCTGGTGAGCGCGGAGTGGCAGGGCGCGCCCGGGATGCGAGCGCTCTGCGGCGGCGAGGCGCTGCCTGCGGAGCTGGCGTCGGCGGTGCGGAACCGCGTGGGCGGGCTGTGGAACGTGTACGGGCCTACGGAAACCACCATCTGGTCCACGTCTGAGGCGGTCCGCGGCGACTCCCCCGGACAGGTGCCGATTGGGCGGCCGGTGGCGAATACGCGGGTGTACGTGCTGGACGCGGCGCTGCAGCCGGTGCCGGTGGGCGTGGCGGGCGAGCTGTACATCGGGGGCGCGGGCGTGGTGCGCGGCTACCTGGGGCGGCCGGGGCAGACGGCGGAGCGCTTCGTGGCCGATCCGTTCGGCGGGGAGACCGGCGCGCGGATGTATCGCACGGGCGACCTTGCGCGGTGGCGGCCGGACGGGACGATGGAGTTCATCGGCCGCACGGATTTCCAGGTGAAGGTGCGCGGCTTCCGCATCGAGCTGGGTGAGATCGAGGCGCGGCTGGCGGAGCACGCGGACGTGCGCGAGGCGGTGGTGATGGCGCGCGAGGACGTGCCGGGCAACCAGCGGCTGGTGGCGTACTTCGTCGCCGCGGGCGCGGTGAACTCCGAAGCGCTGCGGGGGCATCTTTCGGAGCGGCTGCCGGAGTACATGGTGCCGGCGGCGTACGTGCGGCTGGACGCGCTGCCGCTGACGCCGAACGGCAAGCTGGACCGCAAGGCGCTCCCGGCTCCGGAGGGTGATGCCTACGCCACGCGCGGCTACGAGGCCCCGGTGGGCGAGACGGAGCAGGCGCTGGCGGAGATCTGGGCGGAGGTGCTGGGTGTGGAGCGGGTGGGCCGCTGGGACGGCTTCTTTGAGCTGGGCGGCCATTCGCTGCTGGCCGTACGCGTGGTGTCGCGCGTGCGGCAGGTGCTGGGCGCGGAGGTGGTGCTTGGGGAACTGTTCCGCACCCCCATGCTGGCGGACCTCGCGCGCGCCATCGGGAACGCGGCGCGCACCGAGCTGCCGCCGATCGAGCCGGTGGATCGTGACGGTCCCCTGCCTCTCTCTTTCGCGCAGCAGCGGCTGTGGTTCCTGGAGCAGCTGGGCGATCTGGGGAGCACGTACCACATCCCCACGCGGCAGCGGCTGCATGGCGAACTGGACCAGGACGCGCTGCGTCGCGCGCTGGACACGATCGTGGCGCGCCACGAGGCGCTGCGCACCACCGTCGTGGAGGTGGAGGGCGGGCAGGTGCAGCGCATCGCCCCGGTGCAGGAGAGCCGTTTCCAGCTCGCCGAGCACGACCTGCGCGGGGAGCCGGAAGAGGCGGTGCGGCGGCTGCTGGGTGAGGAAGCGCGCACGCCCTTTGACCTGGCGCGGGGGCCGCTCATCCGCGGTCTGCTGGTCCGGCTGGCGGAGGAGGATCACCTGCTGCAGGTGACCATGCACCACATGGTTTCCGACGGCTGGAGCATCGGGGTGTTCACCCGCGAGCTGGGCGCGCTGTACGGCGTGTTCCGCCGCGGCGAACCCGATCCGCTGCCGCCGCTGCCGGTGCAGTACGCGGACTACGCGGCGTGGCAGCGGCGCTGGGTGGACGGCGACGTTCTGAAGGAGCAGGCGGACTACTGGCGGGCCACGCTGGGCGGCGCCCCGGCGCTGCTGGAACTGCCCACCGACCATCCGCGGCCGGCGCAGGTGGATCATGCCGGTGCGTCGGTGGGCGTGGTGATGGACGACGCGCTGACGGCCGACCTCAAGGCGCTCTCGCAGCGCCACGGCACCACGCTCTTCATGACCGTGCTGGCGGGCTGGGCCGCGGTGCTGGGCCGGCTCTCGGGCCAGGAGGACGTGGTCATCGGCACCCCCAGCGCCAACCGCGGCCGCACCGAAGTCGAGGGGCTGATCGGCTTCTTCGTGAACACGCTGGCGCTGCGGATCGAGCTTTTCGGCTCGCCCACCGTCGCCGAGGTGCTGGCGCGTGTTAAGGAGCGGTCGCTGGGCGCGCAGCAGCACCAGGACATCCCGTTTGAGCAGGTGGTGGAGCTGGTGCAGCCGGTGCGCAGCCTGTCGCACACCCCGCTCTTTCAGGTGATGTTCGGCTGGCAGAACGCGGCGGAGGGCGCGCGCGAGCTCCCCGGCCTCACGCTGGGCGGCGTGGGCGCGGCGGAATCCGCGGTCTCCGCGTCGGGAGCGGCGGCGAGATTCGACCTCTCGCTCGACCTGGCGGAGCGGGATGGGCGCCTCGTCGGCAGCATGACGTACGCGACCTCGCTCTTCGACCGGGCGACGGTGGAGCGGCACGTCGGCTACCTTCGCCGCGCGCTGGAGGCGATGGCGGCGGACGAGCGGCGGCCGGTGGACCGGCTGGCGCTTCTGCCGGCGGAGGAGCGCACACAGGTGCTGGAGGCGTGGAACCGCACGGACGCGGCGTATCCGTCCGAGTCGTGCATCCACGAGCTGTTCCAGGCCCAGGCGGCGCGCACGCCCGATGCCGAGGCGGTCGCGTTCGAAGGAGAGCGTCTCACCTACGCGGAGCTGAACGCGCGCGCCAACCGTCTCGCGCATCACCTTCGCTCGCTGGGCGTCGGCCCCGACGCGCGGGTGGCGGTCTGCGTGGAGCGGAGCGCGGAGATGGTGGTCGCGCTGCTGGCCGTGATGAAGGCGGGCGGTGCATACGTGCCGCTGGACCCGTCGTATCCGGCGGAGCGGCTGCGCTACGTTCTGGACGACAGCGCGCCCGCGGCCGTGGTCACGCAGCGCTCGCTGGACGGAGTGCAGGCGCTGTTCGCCGGCGTCGAGGTGCCGGTGATCGACCTGGAGGGCGCGGCGTGGGCGGATCAGCCCGCGACGCATCCGGCGGTCGAGGGACTGACGCCGGCGCACCTGGCGTACGTGATCTACACCTCCGGCTCCACTGGGCGGCCCAAGGGCGTCGCCGTCCCGCACCGCGGGGTGGTGAACCTGCTCAGTTCGATGCGGGAAATTGTGGGGATGGAGCCCGCGGATCGTCTGCTGGCGGTGACGACGTACGCCTTCGACATCTCCGTGTTGGAGATCTTCCTCCCCCTGCTGCACGGCGCGGCGACGATCGTACTGCCGCGCGAGCGGGTGGCGGACCCGGCGGCGCTGGCGGAGGCGATCCGGTCGTATGCGCCCACGGTAATGCAGGCCACGCCCGCCAGCTGGCGGATGCTGGTGGGCGCGGGGTGGGAGGGCGCGCCCGGGATGCGGGCGCTCTGCGGCGGCGAGGCGCTGCCGGCGGAACTGGCGTCGGCGGTGCGGAGCCGTGTCGCCGGGCTGTGGAACGTGTACGGGCCCACGGAGACCACCATCTGGTCAACCTCCGAGGCGGTGCGCGGCGATTCCGCCGCGCAGGTGCCGATCGGGCGGCCGGTGGCGAATACGCGGGTGTACGTGCTGGACGCGGCGCTGCAGCCGGTGCCGGTGGGCGTGGCGGGCGAGCTGTACATCGGGGGCGCAGGCGTGGTGCGCGGCTACCTGGGGCGCGCGGCGCAGACGGCGGAGCGCTTCGTGGCCGATCCGTTCGGCGGCGAGCCCGGGGCGCGGATGTATCGCACGGGCGACCTGGCACGCTGGCGGCCGGACGGGACGATGGAGTTCATCGGCCGCACCGACTTCCAGGTGAAGGTGCGCGGCTTCCGCATCGAGCTGGGGGAGATCGAGGCGCGGCTGGCGGAGCACGCGGATGTACGCGAGGCGGTGGTGATGGCGCGCGAGGACGTGCCGGGCGATTTGCGGCTGGTGGCGTACTTCGTCGGCGCGGCGGCGGATGCGGCCGGCGCGGCGGACGCCGAGGCGCTGCGGGCGCACCTCTCCGGCGCGCTGCCGGAGTACATGGTGCCGGCGGCGTACGTGCGTCTGGACGCGCTGCCGCTGACGCCGAACGGCAAGCTGGACCGCAAGGCGCTGTCGGCCCCGGAGGGCGATGCCTACGCGATCCGCGGCTACGAGGCGCCGGTGGGCGAGACGGAGCAGGCGCTGGCGGAGATCTGGGCGGAGGTGCTGGGGGTGGAGCGGGTGGGCCGCTGGGACGGCTTCTTTGAGCTGGGCGGCCATTCGCTGCTGGCCGTGCGCGTGGTGTCGCGCGTGCGGCAGGTGCTGGGCGCGGAGGTGGCGCTCGGCGAGCTGTTCCGCTCCCCCGTGCTGGCCGATTTCGCGCGCGGGCTGGCGACCGCGGCCACGGCGGAGCTGCCGCCGATCGAGCCGGTGGACCGCGGCGGGCGGCTGCCGCTCTCCTTTGCGCAGCAGCGGCTGTGGTTCCTGGAGCAGCTGGCCGATCTGGGCAGCACGTACCACGTCACCACGCGGCAGCGGCTGCAGGGAGAGCTGGACCGGGGCGCGCTGCGTCGCGCGCTGGACGCGATCGTCGCGCGCCACGAGGCGCTGCGCACGACGGTCGTGGAGGTGGAGGGCGGCCAGGTGCTGCGCATCGCCCCGGTGCAGGAGAGCCGGTTCCAGCTCGCCGAGCACGACCTGAGCGGCGAGCCTGAGGAGGCGGTGCGGCTGCTGCTGCGTGAGGAATCGCGCACGCGGTTCGACCTGGCGCAGGGCCCGCTCATCCGCGGCCTGCTGATCCGGCTGGCGCCGGAAGAGCACCTGCTGCACGTCACCGTGCACCACATCGTCTCCGACGGCTGGAGCATGGGGGTGTTCACCCGCGAACTGGGCGCGCTGTACGGCGCCTTCCGCCGCGGCGAGCCCGATCCGCTGCCGCCGCTGCCGGTGCAGTACGCGGACTACGCGGCGTGGCAGCGGCGCTGGGTGGACGGCGACGTCCTTAAGGAGCAGGCGGACTACTGGCGGGCCACGCTGGGCGGCGCGCCGGGGCTGCTGGAGCTGCCCACCGATCATCCGCGGCCGGTGCAGGCAGACCCCGCGGGTGCATCGATGACGGTGGTGATGGACGAGGCGCTGACGGCGGGGCTCAAGGCACTGGGCCAGCGCCACGGCACCACGCTCTTCATGACCGTGCTGGCGGGCTGGGCCGCGGTGCTGGGCCGGCTGTCGGGGCAGGAGGAGGTGGTCGTGGGCACCCCCACCGCCAACCGCGGCCGCATGGAGATCGAGGGGCTGATCGGCCTGTTCGTGAACACGCTGGCGCTGCGGATCCAGCTCGACGGCTCCCCGTCCGTCGCCGAGGTGCTGGCGCGGGTAAAGGAGCGGGCGCTGGACGCGCAGCAGCACCAGGACATCCCCTTCGAGCAGGTGGTGGAGCTGGTGCAGCCGGCGCGCAGCCTGGCGCACGCGCCGCTCTTTCAGGTGATGTTCGCCTGGCAGAACACGTCGGAGGGCCGGCTGGAGCTCCCCGGCCTCAGACCGGGGGGCGCGGGTTCGGCGGGGGCGGCGGGCTCCACGTCGGGAGCGCCGGTCTCCGCGTCGGAGGCGGCGGCAAAGTTCGACCTGTCGCTCGACCTGGAGGAGCGGGACGGGCGCATCGTCGGAAGCGTGACGTACGCGACCTCGCTCTTTGATCGGGCGACGGTGGAGCGCTGGATGGGCTACCTTCGCCGCGCGCTGGAGGCGATGGTGGCGGACGAGCGGCAGCCGATGGAGCGGCTGGCGCTTCTGCCGGCGGACGAGCGCACACAGGTGCTGGAGGCGTGGAACCGCACGGACGCGGCGTATCCGTCCGAGTCGTGCATCCACGAACTCTTTCAGCAGCAGGCGGCGCGCACGCCCGAGGCGACGGCGGTGGTCTTCGAAGGCCAGCGGCGGAGCTACGCCGAGCTGAATGCACGCGCCAACCGCCTTGCGCATCACCTTCGCTCGCTGGGCGTCGGCCCCGACGCGCGGGTGGCGGTCTGCGTGGAGCGGAGCGCGGAGATGGTGGTCGCGCTGCTGGCCGTGATGAAGGCGGGCGGGGCGTACGTTCCGCTGGACCCGTCGTATCCGGCGGAGCGGCTGCGCTACGTGCTGGACGACAGCGCGCCCGCGGCCGTGGTCACGCAGCGCTCGCTGGACGGGGTGCAGGCGCTGTTCGCGGGCGTCGAGGTACCGGTGATCGACCTGGAGGGCGCGGCGTGGATGGATCAGCCCGCGACGGACCCGGCGGTTGAGGGACTGTCGCCAGCGCACCTGGCGTACGTGATCTACACTTCCGGCAGCACTGGCCGTCCCAAGGGCGTGGCCGTGCCGCACCGCGGCGTGGTCAACCTCTTGGGATCGATGCGGGAGATCGTGGGGATGGAGCCCGCGGACCGCCTGCTGGCGGTGACGACGTACGCCTTTGACATCTCCGTGCTGGAGATCTTCCTCCCCCTGCTGCACGGCGCGGCGACGATCGTACTGCCGCGCGAGCGGGCGGCGGACCCGTCGCCCCTGGCGGAGGCGATCCGGGTCTACGCGCCCACGGTAATGCAGGCCACGCCCGCCACCTGGCGGATGCTCGTGAGCGCGGGGTGGGAGGGTGCACCCGGGATGCGGGCGCTCTGCGGCGGCGAGGCGCTTCCGGCGGAGCTGGCGGCGGCGGTGCGGCAGCGCGTGGGCGGGCTGTGGAACGTGTACGGGCCCACGGAGACCACCATCTGGTCGACCACCGAGGCGGTCCGTGCCGATTCCGCCGGGAGCGTGGGCGCGCAGGTGCCGATCGGGCGGCCGGTGGCGAACACGCAGGTCTACGTGCTGGATGCGGCGCTGCAGCCGGTGCCGGTGGGCGTGGCGGGCGAGCTGTACATCGGGGGCGCGGGCGTGGTGCGCGGCTACCTGGGGCGGCCGGGGCAGACGGCGGAGCGCTTTGTGGCCGATCCGTTCGGTGGCGAGACCGGGGCGCGGATGTATCGCACGGGCGACCTGGCGCGCTGGCGGCCGGATGGGACGATGGAGTACATCGGCCGCACCGACTTTCAGGTGAAGGTGCGCGGCTTCCGCATCGAGCTGGGGGAGATCGAGGCGCGGCTGGCGGAGCACGCGGACGTGCGCGAGGCCGTGGTCCTGGCGCGCGAGGACGTGCCGGGGGACCAGCGGCTGGTGGCGTACTGGACGCCGGTGTCCGCCTCCACCGGGCCGGCGGTGAGCGAGGCGCTGCGGGCGCACCTGTCCAGTGCGCTGCCGGAGTACATGGTGCCGGCGGCGTACGTGCGGCTGGAGACGCTGCCGCTTACCCCCAACGGCAAGCTGGACCGCAAGGCGCTGCCGGCCCCGGAGGGGGACGCGTATGCGTCACGCGAGTACGAGGCGCCGGAGGGCAAGATCGAGGTGGCGCTGGCGGAGATCTGGGCGGAGCTGCTGCGCGTGGAGCGGGTGGGCCGGAACGACCACTTCTTCGAGCTGGGCGGCCACTCGCTGCTGGCGCTGCAGGTGGTCTCGCGGGTGCGGCAGGAGATCGACGTGGAGCTCGCGCTGGCCGCCGTGTTCGAGAAGCCCGTGCTCTCCGCGCTCGCCGAATGGATTCTGGAGCTGCGGCTGGCCCGGTTCGATCCCGAAACCCTTGCACGGCTCGCGCAGCTGGTTCGCCAGCCCGACGCGGAGGCCGTGCCCGCCGGGGAGGAGCCGGGCTGAGAACGTCCGCCCGGCTCAACCGGCCGTGTCCGCTACGCCACTGGGGAGGTGCAACGCCACTTTGCTCGTGCCCCCGCAACCCACGCAGTTGACCTTCGAAGATGCTGAACCGTTTGACCGCTGAGCGCCTGCCGCTCCCCATGGCCCTCGCCTCGACGCAGGCCGCGGCGGAGTACTGGAAGACGACGCTCTCCGATGCGCCCGAGTTGCTGGAGCTGCCCACCGACCATGCGCGTCCGGCCCGGCGGGACCTCGTTGGCGCCCGCGTGGGGGTGCAGCTGGACGAGGAGCTGAGCGCCGGACTCAACGCGCTGTCGCGGCGGCACGGGGTAAGGCCGTACGTGACGCTCCTGGCCGGTTGGGCGACCGTGCTCAGCCGGCTTTCGGGGCAGGCGGACGTGGTCATCGGCACGCCGGCGGCGGGGCGCGGGGAGATTGCGGGGTCGGCGGGCTCCGTCGCCGATACCCTGGCGATCCGCGTGGACCTCTCCGGCTCGCCCACCGTGGCGGAGCTGCTGGGGCGGGTAAAGGAACGGACGTTGGAGGCGCAGCAGAATCAGGACATCCCTTTCGAGCAGGTGGTGGATCTGGTCCAGCCCGCGCGCAGCCTGGCGCACACGCCGCTCTTTCAGGTGATGTTCGTCTGGCGGGACGCGTCGGAGGGCGGGCCGGAGCAGACGGGAGACGTGGGTTCGTCGTCGCGGGCGACGGCGGAGTTCGACCTGTCGCTCACGCTGGGCGAGGCGGACGGGCGCATTGTGGGGAGCCTGACGTACGCCACGGCGCTCTTCGAGCAGGCGACGGTGGAGCGCTGGCTGGGCTATCTGCGGCGGGTCCTGCGGGCGATGGCGGTCGACGACGCGCAGGCGGTGGATCGCATCGAGCTGCTTTCGTCGGATGAGCGGCGCCGGGTGGTGGAGGAGTGGAACCGCACGGAGGCCGATTATCCGCGCGAGCTGTGCATCCACCAGTTCTTCGAGGCCCAGGTGGAGCGCGCGCCCGACGCGCCGGCGGTGATCTTTGGCAACGAGGCGCTGAGCTACGCGGAGCTGAATGCGCGCGCGAACCGCCTGGCGCACCACCTCCGCACCCTGGGCGTGGGTCCCGACACACGGGTGGCGATCTGTGTGGATCGCGGCGTGGAGATGATGGCCGGTCTGCTGGCCATCATGAAGGCGGGCGGCGCGTACGTACCGCTGGATCCCGCCTATCCCGCCGAGCGGCTGGAGTACATGCTGGCCGACAGCGCACCCGCCGTCCTGCTGACGCAGGGCTCGCTGGCGGGGCTGTTCTCCGGGACGGATGTACGGGTGATCGACCTCGCGGCGGATGCGGGGACATGGGCCGGGGAGCCGGAGACGAACCCCAGCCGCACGGAGATCGGGCTGACGCCGGATCATCTCGCGTACGTGATCTACACCTCCGGCTCCACGGGGCAGCCGAAGGGGGTGATGGTGGAGCACCGGAGCCTGGCCAACCTGGTGGCGTGGCACCGCGCCGCGTTCGGGGTGCAGGCGGGCGACCGGTCGTCCAGCGTGGCGGGGTTCGGGTTC
>NZ_JBMDXM010000066.1:0-1238 GCF_048594345.1 Longimicrobium sp. | reverse complement strand
GCATGGCGCGCTGGCCGCGGCCGCCGAGTGTGGGCCGCGCGATTTCACCGAGCTGCTGCAGGTGCCTGGGGTGGGCGCGCGGACAGTGCGTGCGCTCGCGCTGGTGGCCGAGGTCGTGCACGGCACGCCGTGCCGGTTCAGCGATCCGGCGCGGTTCTCGCTGGCGCACGGGGGCAAGGACCGACACCCGTATCCGGTGCCGACGAAGGTGCTGGACCACACGATCGAGGTGATGCGCACCGCAGTGACGCGCGCCAAGCTCGGCAACGACGACCGGCTGGCGGCGATCCGTCGGCTCGATGCGCAATCGCGCGCGCTGGAAGCGACCGCGGGCGGCCCGTCATTGGCGGCCTTCCTGGCCCAGGAGCGCGCCGCCTCGCACACTTATGGAGGACGCAGCGTGTTCGGCTGGGAGCCGCCGGCCGATGACGCAGGCGCGTCGCGCGCGGGTTGAGGTATTCGCGAGGCGTCTGCCCCCGCCCCAGCCTGCACCCGTAAAGGGCGCGATGCCCCGCACGCGGGCAGGGTGAGGCATCGGCGTGGGCGTTCGCCCCCACCCCAACCCTCCCCCGCGTGCGGGGGAGGGAGATTTCCATCCACGTTCGAGGCGGGCGAATCCTCAACCCTCCCCCGCGCGCGGGGGAGGGAGGTTCCGCAGAAAGAACCCAAAGAGTCGAAGCCCCTTCGCGCGCGCGGGAGGGAGGCAGGAATACGCCCCCAAGTTGCTCCAGAGACCCCTCGCTCGCCCGCGCGCGCGGGAGGAAGCAGCGAGATTTCGCCGGGGCGCGGCTCGTTGCCCTCGCTCGCTCGCGGGAGGGAGGGAGGATCGACCGTTCGATGGGGGAAGGGTCCAAGGTCCGCGCGCGCGAGCGGGAGGGAGTGTTGCTGGCGATTGGGGAGGGCGCTGCCTCGCGGGGAGCGTTGCCTCGTAGGGCGAGCGGCGCTTTGCGGTAGGGTCACCTCCTCCGCGTTGCGGGGGAGGTCGGCGCGCCTTGCGCGCCGGGTGGGGGCACGGCTCCGCGCAGGATCCTCAAGGCACCGCGTAGCCCGCCTCGCGCAGCAGGCGGGCGGTCTCGATCAGCGGCAGGCCGACCAGTGCGGTCGGGTCGTCGCTGGTGATCGCCTCGAACAGGGCGATGCCCAGACCTTCGCATTTGAAGCTGCCGGCGCAGTCGAAGGGCTGTTCGGCGTCGACGTAGCGCTCGATCGTCGCCCGGTCGAGGGTGCGGAAGCGCACC
>NZ_JBMDXM010000065.1:0-53524 GCF_048594345.1 Longimicrobium sp. | reverse complement strand
CCCGCCCGCCACCGCGGTGTGGTCGCCCTGGTACGACCCGGGCGCGGTGTCCAGCCCCTCTTTCAACCCCGCCAGCGCAATCTCCTCCGCCGCCGTGCGCCCGCCGCGGCCGCTGTACGCCGTGGCCGCCGCCATCAGGCTGACGGACGCGGCGGCGCCGCGCAACCCCAGTAAAAACGCCAGCAGGTCCGCCTTGGCCCCCACGCCGAACCCCGCCCGCAGCCGCGGCAGCAGCGCGGGCCCGGCCGTCAGCCGCACCGGGCCCAGCGGGTTGCCGCGCACCGGCGCGCGCTCCTCCGCGGCCGGGCCGGCGTGCGCGCGCCAGCGGCGGTCCCCCGCCTCGGCCGCGAACTCGCCCAGCGCGTCGCGCGTGGCCTGCGGAAACGCCTCCGCCAGCGACGTCATCCGCTGCACGCTCAGCAGCGCGGAGCTGCGCCGCGCCCAGGCGAACACCAGGTCGTCCAGCCGCGCGTCGCGGCCGCGCAGGGACAGCGAAAGCAGCACCAGCGCCTCGGGGTCCACGATGGCCCTGGGCCGCCGCCCGCCGTCGGGCGCGGCGACGGACGTAAGCGCGCTCCACTGCGCCCACGCCACCTGCACGCCCGTGGTGCGCGCCCGCTCCCCGATGCTACGAACGAGCGCGGGAGGCATCCGGGATCGGCTTCAATTCAGGGTTGGTTGACGCGGGAAGGAAGATAATGTTCACGATCCGCAAACATAATGTTCCTCCGCCGCACGGTCCAGCGCTCCACGCGAATCAACCAGCAACACGTTTTCCATAGGGCAGCGGGTGCACAACGTGCATTGCCGCGGGGAGGCGCTGTCGGACCCAAGGGTTCGGGGCGAGTTCAGCCTGATGACGCTGGCGTACAACCTGAGGCGGGTTTTTGAGCCTGCTTGGGGTGGAGTGTCTCTTGGAAGCACTCAGGCCGGGAAAAATGCCCATCCCGCAGCCCGTGTGAGCCGTTTCGGCGCGTTTTGGCGGTCCTGAGGAGGCCTGTATCGGCTCTGAGGCGCTTTTCAGAGGCTCATCGGCTGAAAAGGCCGTCCTCCTCGCGCGCGCGAGGCGCGGCGGCCGGTCGTCGGAGACTCGGAATGGAGTTCTGAAACGGCCTCTTCCTCAGAGTCAGAATGACAGGTGTTTTCCCGGATTCGTAGAACTACGAGGTTTTACGGGCGATCGTCACGCCCTACCCCTCGCCCGCCGGAACCGCCGGGGCGGAATCCTCGGGCGGCAGCGAATCCGTCTCTTCCAGGCGCTCGACGAAGACCTGGCGCACGCGCTCCATCAGCTCGTCGCCCTTGAGGCCGGCGGGATCGACGGGCGGCTCGAAGTACACGTGGATGGTGGCCGGGCGCACGAGAAAGGTGTCCGGCCGCATGATGTCGTAGCTGCCGGTGACCACCGTGGGAAGGATGGGGATCCCCGTCTCCTGCGCCAGCACGAACGCGCCCTTCTTGAACGGCTGAAGCCGTCCCGTCCGCGAGCGCGTACCCTCGGCGAAGATGACGACCACGCTCTTCTGCGCGCGCATCTGCTCGCCCGCCTTGCGCAGCGACTGCACGGCGCGCTCGCGGTTGCTGCGGTCGATGGAGATGTGCCCCGCCGCCCGCCACGCCAGCCCGAAAATGGGGACGCGCTCCAGCTCCTTCTTGGCGACGAAATGAAAGTCCACCGGCAGCATCCCCGCGATGGCGAAGATGTCGAACCAGGACACGTGATTGGCGACGACGATCAGCGGCTGCCCGGGGACGATACGCTCCAGCCCATGCCCCACCGCGCGCGAGCCGCTTACCCACAGCGACGCCCGCGCCCACTGCCGCGACATCACGGGAAAGATGTGCCCCCGCACGCCGAACAGCGCCAGGATCACCGCCGATCCGCCGATGAACAGGGTGATCCAGAACATCCAGAAGATCATCCAGACCGCCCGCAGCAGGCCCAGGATCACGGTGTACCTCCGCCAAAGTGTTGCCACCCCACGATGCCCGTGGGCCGCCGGTGCCCCTCCGCATCCACAAACCACACGCCGTCGCCCCCGCCCGCCCGCCCCACGCACGACAGCCGCACCTGAAAGGCCTGCTCGAACGCCGTGTGGAACGGCCCCACCGCCCCCACCGCCGCGGCAAAGCAGAGCTCGTAGTCCTCTCCCCCGCCCAGCGCGCGGCGCAGTGACCGGACCTTTGAACGTTCGCGCGCCGCGGGATGGATGGGGATCAGCTCCGGCGCCAGCAGCATCGCCACCCCGCTGGCGGCGGACAGGTGCGCCGCATCGCCCGCCAGCCCGTCGGACAGGTCCACCAGGGCCGTGGGGATGTTGCGCGCATGCAGCCACTGCGCCTCGCGCACCCGCGGCCGCGGCCGGGCGAAGCGCTCGCGGGCCGCGGGGTTCGGCTCCCGCCCGGCCAGCAGCGCCTCCACCGCCGCCGCCGATCCCCCCAGCTCGCCCGTGACCCACAGCTCCTGCCCCGGCCGCGCGCCGGAGCGCAACGCCGGCCGCGGTGCCTCGCCCACCACGGTGACGTCGATCACCAGCGGCCCGGGCGAGCGCGTCAGGTCGCCGCCCAGCAGCGCCCCGCCCACCGACTCCACGGCCTCGCGGCACCCCGCCATCACCCGCGCCGCGTAGTCGCCCGCGTCGTCCGGCGGCGCGGCCAGCGACACCAGGATGCCGATGGGCCGCGCCGCCACCGCCGCCAGGTCGCTGAGCGCCGCCGCCGCCGCCCGCCAGCCAATCTCCTCCGCCGCCAGCCAGTCGCGGCGAAAATGCACCCCCTCCACGCTCATGTCAGTGGAGAGCGCGATGCCGTCGCCCGCCACCACCGCGCAGTCGTCGCCCGGCCCCACGCGCACGTCCGGACGCTCCGCCGGCGCCGGCCCCGCCAGAAAGCGGCGGATCAGGTCGAACTCGCCGCCGGGGGCCAGGCGCACCGGCGCCGGATCGTGCGGGCGGGGATGGATGGAAGGGTCAGTGCGCATGATGGGATGAACATAGTGCGAAAGCGCGAAAGTGCGAGGGGAAGTGCGTGAGTGCGTGAGTGCGTGAGTGCGTGAGTGCGTGAGTGCGGGAGTGAACGGGTGAACGGGTGAACGGGTGAACGGGTGAAGGGGTGACAAGTCACAGCGGGACAAGGGTGGGGATGGATACGCGGCATTGGCCGGCCACCACGGGCTGGAGCCCGCGGCTGGAAATGCCATAAGCCCCGCCCCGGGCTCGCGGGGCTTGCCCGGCGGGGCTTCACCTGCTCGCGTGGACGGGGTCTGCGCGCGTGAGGCTGTGAGGCTCGTCGACGGGCTGCACAACCGCGGAAACGCACCGCGGGTTTGTGCGACGTTTATACCCTCTCCCGCTTGCGGGAGAGGGTGCGAGCCTAAGCGAGCGGGTGAGGGTCCTTGACACCTGCCCCCTTCCACGCTTAGTGTACTGGTGTGACTAATACACCAGTACAGATGACACACTCGTGCTGATCCGCCTCGACGTCGCCGATGAACGGCCCCTGTACCAGCAGATCGTGGACGAGGTGCGCCGCGGGCTGGTGATGGGCACGCTCTCGCCCGAAGACCCGCTCCCCTCGGTGCGCGCGCTCGCCGCCGACCTGCGGGTGAACCCCAACACCGTCCAGCAGGCGTACCGCGAGCTGGAGCGGGCCGGGATCATCTACTCGCGACGGGGGCAGGGCACCTTCGTCGCCTCACCGGGCGGCGGCGAGCGCCAGGTGCTGCTGCGCGACGTGGCGGAGCGCGCCCTGAAGGACGCGCGGCGCTACGGCATCGAACCCGGCGAGCTGGCGGAGGCCATCCTCCGCGCGGCCGGCCTGCATCCCTCCACCCCTTCCATCGGATCCGAATCATGAGCTTCCCCGCCCTTCCCACGCGCCTGGACGGCGCCGAGCTGGCCGTCCAGACCCGCGGCGTCGCCAAGCGCTATCCGCCGGACGTCGTCGCGCTGGAAAGGCTGGACCTGCAGGTGCCCACGGGCGCCATCTACGTCCTGATCGGCCCCAACGGCGCGGGAAAGAGCACGACGGTGCGTGTGCTGCTGGACCTGGTGCGCGCCGACCGCGGCACGGCGTCGGTGCTGGGGATCGACACGGCCGCGCAGCCTGCGCTCGCGCGCGGCCAGATCGGCTACGTGCCGGAGACCGTCGACACGGCGTACGGCTGGCTGACCGTGGGCGGGCTGCTGAAGCACCACGCGGCGTTCTTTCACGCGTGGGACTGGGCGTACGCGGAGGCGCTGTGCAAGCGGCTGGGGCTGCGGACCGGCGAGCGGTTCCGCGCGCTCAGCAAGGGCGGCGCGCGGCGGGTGGCGCTGGTGACGGCGCTGGCCCACCGCCCGCCCGTGCTGCTGCTGGACGAGCCCACGGACGGGCTGGACCCGCTGGCCCGCGACGACTTTGGCGCGCTGCTGGTGGACCACATGGCCGACGCGCCGACCACGATCCTGTGGAGCACGCACCACGTGCACGAGGCGGAGCGGATGGCCGACCACGTGGGCGTGCTGCGCAACGGACGGCTGATCCTGCAGGCGCCGGTGGACGCCGTGCGCGGCGGGCTGCGCCGCTACCGCGCGGAGGTGCCCGAGGGCTGGGCCGGCGCGCCGGGGCTGAACGGCGACGTGCTGGTGCGCGCCCGCGCCGGCCGCGAGATTACCTGGACGGTGTGGGGCGACGAGCGGCAGGTGGCCGAGCGCCTCTCCGCCTCCGGCGCCACCGTGCGCGAGGCGGGCCGCCTGTCGCTGGAAGACGCCGCGCTGGCGCTGCTGCGCGCCGGGGAGGCCGCGTGACCGCCGCCGCCGTGCGCGCCCCCGCCCGCACCGCCCGGGTGGCGCGGGCGCACCTGGCCGCCAGCGCGCCAACCGCGCTCCTGGGCGTCGCCGTGATGATCGCGCTTACGTGGTCGACGAGCCGGGGCCTGCCCGCCGGCGGCTCATCCGCGTTCGTGCAGGTGAGCGGGATGACGACGTACCTTCTCTTTCTCCCCCTGCTGCACTGGCGCGGCCGGGGCGGCAGGCGAAGCCTGGACCAGGGACTGCCGATGGCGGACGCGCGGCAGGAGTGGATCCGCGCGGCATGCGGCGCGCTGTGGGCCGCGCTCACGATCGCCGCGGTGCTCGCCTTTCACGGCGTGGCGGCGGGCCGGATCCCCGCCGGCCGCGTGACGGTTCATCCCGGCCTGCCGCTCGCCGTGCTGGGCACCGGTCTGGGAATGTACCTGGTGGGCACGGCCGTGCTGATCCGCGCCGACCGTCCCGGCCGCGCCCTGCTGCTCACCCTGTTTCTGCTGGCCGTGCTGGGGCTGGCGGGCGCGCCGCTGGTGCGCGCACTGATCGTCTGGGATACGGTGATGGAGTTCGACGCGGCGGGGAACGCACGCGTGAGCGTTCCCGGGTGGCTGCGTGCGACGCTCTCTTCGCTCGCGACCGGCGTGGGGGCCGTCTGGATCTCCATTCTGCTGGGCCGCCACGGCGGCGTGCTTGCGAGCCTGAGCGGTCGGTGGATGGGCCGCCGCGCCCCCGCCGTGCCGCGGATGCCGGCCGCACGCGCGGTACCCGGGCCGCGCCGTACGGCCACCTTTGGGCGGGCGGTGGCGAGGCAGCTGTGGGTGCTGCGGCGGCGGCTGGGGTGGACCGCACTGGTGCTCGCGGCGTCGGTCACGATCGTGGAACTGCGCATCCCCCTGGCCACGCAGACGCTGGTGCCCTTCGCCGTGGGGATGGCGGCGACGTTCTGGCCCGCGCTGGTGTGGCTGGACCAGCGCCGCGGCGACTGGGATGAAGCGGGGCCCATCGGCCGCGCGCAGTTGCGCATCGCCCACGCGCTGGCGGGAGCCGCGTGGCTGCTGGCCGCCGCCGTGCCGGCCGCGCTGCTGTATCCGTCAGGGATCGCGCTGCCGCTTGCCGCGCTGGCCGTGTACCTGGCAGCTACCGGTGTCGTGGCGCTGCTGGACCGCCCCGTAATCGCGTGCTTCCTCTGCTCCCTCGGTGCGGAGATCGTGGCCTCCCAGGCCGCGCCGGAGCACCCGCTCTCGCTTACCCGCGCCTTTTCGCCGCTGCACGCGCAGGATGGAATCGCCTGGTCGGCCGGCGCGGCGCTCCTGTGGATTCCGCTGCTGGCCTTTGCCGCCGCCGCCGCCCTGCGCGCCCAGGCCAGCCGCGACGGCCACGGCGCCCCGCTGCTCCCCCGCCTGCGCCGCGCGACGCAACCAGCCTGATCCATCAACGGCAAAAGAAGGTCTCACGCAGAGTTACCAGAGTTAGCAGAGTGCCCGTTCCTCTGCTAACTCTGGTAACTCTGCGTGAGACCATTTTTTAGAAGCGTCGGACTTGCGCGGATCATCGGAGACACCGGGAGCAAACTCCGTTGACTCCGTTGACTCCGTGTGAGGCATTCTTTTCCTTCCGTATCTACAGAAAACGAAAGGTGCGAGAGCGCCACGTTCGCACTCTCGCACCTTCGCACTCTCGCACTTGCCGACCGTCAGTACGCCGGCGGATCGCTCGCCGGGAACGACTCGATCGAGCCCTCCACCACCTTGCTCTCGTCGTCGGCCTTGCGCTGCGTCACGGGCGCGGACGTGACCGCGGGCGACACCGCTTCCGGCTTTTCCTTGCCGCTGAGCAGCTGGCGCAGCACGTACTGCAGGATGCCGCCGTGACGGTAGTACAGCACCTCCTGCGGCGTGTCGATGCGGACGTGCGCGCGGAACTCCGTGGCCGCGCCGTCCTCGCCCGTGGCGCGCACCGTTACCTCGCGCGTGGCTAGGTTGCTGGAGATGACCTCCGTGACACCCTGGATGTCGAAGTGCTCGCGGCCCGTAAGCCCCAGCGACTCCACGTTCTCGCCGGGCATGAACTGCAGCGGCAGCACGCCCATCCCCACCAGGTTGGAGCGGTGGATGCGCTCGTAGCTTTCCGCGATCGCCGCCTTGATCCCCTGCAGGTACGGGCCCTTGGCCGCCCAGTCGCGCGACGAGCCGCTGCCGTACTCCTTGCCGGCCAGCACCACCAGCGGCGTGCCGTCGGCCTGGTAGCGCATGGCCGCGTCGTAGATCGAGGTGATCTCGTCGTCGGGAAAGTAGGTGGTAAAGCCGCCTTCCACCCCCGGGGCCAGCGCGTTGCGGATGCGCACGTTGGCAAAGGTGCCGCGGATCATCACCTCGTGGTTGCCGCGGCGGGCGCCATACGAGTTGAAGTCCGCCACGTCCACGCCGTGCTCGGTAAGGTACCGGCCGGCCGGCGAGTCCTTCTTGATGGAGCCCGCGGGGCTGATGTGGTCCGTGGTCACCGAATCACCCAGCAGCGCCACCGCCCGCGCGCCGGTGATGTCCGCCACCGTCTCCGGTGCCTCGCGCGACATGTTCTCGAAGTACGGCGGCTGGCGCACGTACGTGGAATCATCCGCCCACTCAAAGCGGTCGCCCGCGGGGATCGGCATGCTCTTCCACCGGTCGTCGCCCTCGAACACCTTGCCGTAGCTGCGGGCGTACATGGCGCTGTCGATGGACGACTGGATCGCCGACTGCACCTCGTTCGACGTGGGCCAGATGTCCTTGAGGAACACCGACCGCCCCTCCGCATCCTCGCCGATGGGCTCGTTGTACGGATCCCAGTCGATCCGGCCCGCGATGGCGTAGGCGACCACCAGCGGCGGCGACATCAGGAAGTTGGCCCGCACGTCGCTGTTGATGCGCCCCTCGAAGTTGCGGTTGCCGCTGAGCACCGAGCAGGCCACCAGCCCGCCCTTCTGGATCGCCTCGGAGATCTGCTGCGGCAGCGGGCCGCTGTTGCCGATGCACGTGGTGCAGCCGTAGCCCACGACGTTGAAGCCCAGCTGATCCAGATACGGCATCAGCCCGGCCTTTTCGTAGTACTCCGTCACCACCTTGGATCCGGGCGCCAGCGACGTCTTGACCCACGGCTTGCGCGTCAGCCCGTGCTCGCGCGCCTTTTTGGCCAGCAGCCCCGCGGCGATCATCACCGACGGGTTGGAGGTGTTGGTGCAGCTGGTGATGGCGGCGATGACGACGGAGCCGTGGTCCAGCACCGCCTCGGCGTCCTCGACCAGCACCTTTTGCGCGTCCGGCGAGGCGCCGGAGCCCTCGCCCCACACGCCCACCTTGTCCGCGCCCTCGCCCGTGTCGGCGTTGGCGGCGTCCTTGTGGCTGTCCGCCGTCCCCTTGTTGGGCTTGAGCGACGAAAGCGCGCTCTTGAACGCCTTCTTGGCCTTGCTGAGGGGGATGCGGTCCTGCGGGCGGCGCGGCCCGGCAATGCTGGGCTCCACCGTGTTCAGGTCCAGCGTCAGCGTGTCGCTGAAGACCGGCTCGGGCGTGTCGGCGCTGTGAAAGAGGCCCTGCTCCTTCATGTACGCCTCCACCAGCGCGATCCGCTCCTCCGGCCGGCCGGTAAAGCGCAGGTAGTCCAGCGTTACCTGGTCGGGCGGGAAGATGGCGCAGGTGGCGCCGTACTCCGGCGACATGTTGCCGATGGTGGAGCGGTCCGCCAGCGCCAGCGAGGCCACGCCGGGTCCGTAGAACTCCACGAACTTGCCCACCACGCCCTTCTTGCGCAGCATCTCGGTGACGGTGAGCACCAGGTCGGTCGCCGTAGCGCCCTCCGGCAGCTCGCCCTCCAGCCGGAAGCCGATCACCTCGGGGATGAGCATCGAAATCGGCTGGCCCAGCATGGCCGCCTCGGCCTCGATGCCGCCCACGCCCCAGGCCAGAACGCCCAGCCCGTTCACCATCGGCGTGTGGCTGTCCGTCCCCACGCAGGTGTCGGGATAGGCCACGGGAAGGCCGCTGCTCCCCTTGGGAAGGTTGGGGTTCTCGTCCGTGGAAAAGACGACGCGCGACAGGTACTCCAGGTTCACCTGGTGCACGATGCCGGTGTTGGGCGGCACCACCTGAAAGTTCTGGAACGCCTGCTGGCCCCAGCGCAGGAACGCGTAGCGCTCGGCGTTGCGCTGGTAGTCCAGCTCCACGTTCTGCTCGAACGCCTGCGGGGTGCCGAACGCGTCCACCTGGATGGAGTGGTCGATCACCAGTTCCACCGGCTGCAGCGGGTTGATGCGCGACGGGTCGCCGCCCAGCGCCGCCATGGCGTCGCGCATGGCCGCCAGGTCCACGACGCAGGGAACGCCGGTAAAGTCCTGCAGCACCACGCGGGCGGGCGAGTAGGCGATCTCGCGGTCGGGCGGATCCTTGGGATTCCACCGCGCCAGCGCCAGCACGTCGTCGCGCGTCACCGTAACGCCGTCCTCGGTGCGCAGCAGGTTCTCCAGCAGAATGCGCAGCGAGTAGGGCAGGCGGCTCACGTCCACGCCTTCGCCAGCCAGCGCGTTCAGCCGATAGATCTCGTACTCGCGGCCGCCCACGTTCAGCGTGGAGCGCGCCCCGAAGCTGTTGCTCATCAACGGTCTCCTGTGCCTGGAAACTGAAAAGAACGGCGCCCCGCCGCCGTCTCACGCCGTTATCCCGTCACCGGTGCGGCGGGGCTCCTGTCACTCGACAGTTTAGCCCCTTGCGCCGCCTCCCGAAAGTCGCCGTCGCTCCTGCATGCACCGCGCCGCCGAGCCACGGAAACCGCGGCGAATCCGGCGGCCTGAACTGCACGCGTTGCGGGGCTGCGGACCGGAACGTACCTGCGGAACCGCGCCGGAACCGTTATCCTTGGATCATGACGCACCCGGGGCCCCGCGCCCGGACCCGAACGCAAGCGAACATTGAGGCTGGACGATATCCGGATGAGCCGCGAAGTGATCCTGATCGGGGACAAGGTCCTCATCAAGCCCGAAGAGGAGAACAGCAAGACGCCGTCGGGGCTGTTTCTTCCGCAGGGGGTGCAGCACAAGGAAGAGGTGATGTGCGGCAACGTGGTGAACACCGGCCCCGGCTACCCGCTGGGCGAGGCCGCCACCGATGGCGAAGCGTGGAGCGGCCGCACCCGCACGGAGCTGCGCTACGTGCCGCTGCAGGCCCAGAAGGGTGATTACGCCATCTTTCTCAAGGCGCCCGCGGTGGAGGTGGAGATCGATGGCAACAAGTACCAGATCGTCCCCCACAACGCCATCCTTCTGCTGATCCGCGACCGCATCCCGCTCCCCTGAGCGCGGGGAAAGGCGCACGGAAACGGCGCGGCAGCCCCCGATGGCTGCCGCGCCGTCCGCGTCCGGACCCTGGAGGGCGAAGCCTCAGCCGGCCTGCCGGCCGTCGATGTGCCGCCGGATGGTGCGGAACCGCAGAATCCCGATCACCAGCCCCGCCCCGCCAGCCACGATCAGGAACCCGCCCGACAGCCGGGATCCCGTCGTCTGAAAGAAATGCAGGAGCCCCGCGCCGGCGCCTACCAGGGCCAGGGCGGTGCGGATGTAGGCCAGCAGCGTGCGCTCGTTGGCCAGGTGCGTGCGGTCGGCCGCCAGCTGGTCGCGAAGATCGGTTTCTCCCATTCGGGCAGAATGCGGTCTGCGGGCTGTGATGACAAGGGTGGGGCGCGAAACGGCCTGGCATTGGCCGAGGAGCCAAAAATGCGGAGTTCGTCGGCCGGCTGCGTCTGGGGCGGTTGAAACCGCGGCTGGAAAATCACGAAGTCCGCCTTCGCGGACTGCGCTTCGACGGACGACCGGGTTCTACCACATGCTCTTCTAACCCGTCGGCGATTGTGGAGTCGAACGCCGCCGTTGTCTCCGCCATCTCTGCAACGTATTCCGGGTCGTTCGCGGCAGCTTCGTACGCGGCGTACAACACAGCCCGCGGAGTACGAACAGAGATTCGAGATCGAACGGTTCGGAATCGCATCGCATCTCCCGATCAGCAACTCATCAGATTTCGGTCACGCGCTCGAGGGCGGGGCTCAGGCGGTTTTCGCGGTGGTGGCGTTCCTGGTTCTGAACGTAGGCGCGGATCATGGGGACGTGAGAGCGCGAGACGGTGAATGATCCGTAGCTCCCTTGCCACTTGAAGAACGTGCCCGGCCGTAGCACCTTGTTCACCATGTGCGAAGATCCGCCCTTCAATCCTTTCGCCAGATCCGCGATGGTGATCGTGGTGGGGATTTTCAGGAGCGCGTGGACGTGGTCCTCGATTCCCCCCACCGCAATCAACTCGCACCCGTTCCGCCTCGCCTGCTCGTGCAAACATTGGTACACGGGCAGACGGATCTCCGGTGTGATCAGCGGCAACCGATCCCACGTCCCCCACACGAGGTGCACGTAGAGCTTCGAATAATTATCCCGCATCGCTCCTTCCCCCATCGCACCGAACGTTGACGTACAGTCCGCGAAGGCGCCGCGAAGGCGGACTTCGTGATTTTCCAGCCGCGGTTTCAACCGCCATTCACGAACGCCGGCCACGACACACCTCCCTCGCCGCCTCGCTGCCGTTTCCCTCGTCGTCGTGGCGACATCTCCCCGCCTGCTTTGAAATCACACAGAGTGAACAAAACGTAAAGCCGCAATACGCGCGCATCAACCCCTCATCAACATCCCACAACCGGAGAGCCCCGCCACCGGTTACTCGGGCGGCGGGGCTCTATTTTATGATGTCCAACGGCAACGCCCTTACACCGGCACGGGCTCGCCCTTTTCTACGGGGCGGCCGGACTGGGCCCAGCCCGAGTAGTCGCCGGCCAGGTGGCGCAGGTCGGTAAAGCCGCGGGAGGCCAGCAGACCGATGGCCACACCCGCCCGCGCGCCCGACTGGCAGTGCACCACCAGCGGCCGGTCGCGCGGCAGCTCGTCCAGCCGCTCGGCCAGGCGGCCCAGCGGCAGGTTGGTGGCGCCCGCCAGGTGCCCCGCGGTGAACTCCGACGAGTTGCGCACGTCCACCAGCTCCGCGCCACCCGCAAGCACCGCCTCCAGCTCGTCCGGCTGCACGTCGGGGATCTGGCCAGCGCTTCCCTGCGCGCCGATGGCGGCGTCCAGGGCGGAAGCCGGGAACCAGCCGGCGGCGCGGTCCAGGCCGATCATCGCCAGGTCGCGCGCGGCCTGCGCCATCCGTGCCTCGTCCGCGCCCTCGGGGGCGACCAGATAGAAGTCCGCGTCGTACGGAAGCACGGAGCCGGCCCAGGTGGTGAAGCTCTTTCCCAGCGGCACGCTCAGCGTTCCCGGCACGTGGCGGCGGGCGTACTCCGGCGCCGGGCGCGCGTCCACCACGGGCGCGCCGGCGCGCAGCACGTCCGCCAGCTCCGCGTCCGCGCGGCGCGGCGGGCGCGGCAGGGCGCCCATCACGCGCGGACCCTCGCGGTTCATCCGCTTCATCTCGGCAAAGTACATCGGCGGCTCGGGCTGGCCGGCCAGCACGTCGGCCACGAACGCCTCCTCGTCCGTTTCCGCCAGGCCGCGGTTGAACAGCTTTTCGTAGCCCAGCGTGGTGGACGGCACCGCGCCCAGCGACTTGCCGCAGGCGGAGCCGGCGCCGTGGCCCGGCCACAGCTGCACCCAGTCCGGCAGCGCCGCCGCAAAGCGCCGCAGCGAGGCAAACAGCTGACGCGCGCCCTTCTCCATCGTCCCCGACTGCTGGACGGCGCGCTCCAGCAGGTCAGGCCGCCCCACCGCGCCCACGAACACAAAGTCGCCGGTGAACACGCCCATGGGCCGGTCGGCGGCGGCGGTGTCGGTGACCACGAAGCACAGGTGCTCGGGGGTGTGCCCGGGCGTGTGCATCACCTCGATGCGCACGTTGCCCACGCGGATCACGTCGCCGTCGCGCAGCAGCGTGGCGCCGTCCGCCTGCGCGTACGCGTACTGCCACTCCTCGCCACCCTCGGCGGAGAGCAGCAGTTGCGCGCCGGTCGCGGCCGCCAGCTCGCGCGCGCCGGAAACGAAGTCGGCGTGGATGTGCGTCTCGGTAACGTGGGTGACGCGCAGCCCTTCGCGCTTCGCGGTTTCCACGTACTGCGCCACGTCGCGGCTGGGGTCGATCACCAGCGACTCGCCGGTGGCGGCGCAGCCCAGCAGGTAGCTGGCCTGGGCAAGCTGGTCGTCGTAGAAGCGCTGCAGGAACATCGAAGCGGCTGGTGGTCGGGTAGCGTTTACCGTAGGAGGACGGCGCGAACGGTAGCGGGATCGGCGCGCGGAAGCAATCGCGGGCGCGTCAGCGGAGGGACGCGCTGCCCGGAAGCCAGCTCTCCACCTGGTAGTGCGCGGTGGAGCTGGAGCGCGCGTCGCCGGGGCCGTGGTACTCGATCTCCAGCGAGCGCAGCTGCTGCGGCGTGCGCTCCTGCACCAGCACCCGGCGGCGCCCCTGATCATCCGGCTGCAGCACGGCGGCCTCGGCGAAGCCGTTGGGGACAAAGGCGGCGTAGAGCAGCGTGGCGGCGCCGGTGGAGTTCATCGCGAGGACCGCCCAGCGATGTCCATCTTCCCAGAGCGCCACGCTGTCCGGCCGCACCTCCACGTCCGAGACGATGACCAGGCGCTCGGGCTGCCCGTCGCCGTCCAGGTCAGCGGAAAGCTCGCGCCGGTACGCCCAGCGCCCCGCGTCGCGCAGGGAAACGCGCGCGGAATCCACCGGCGGCGCCTCCAGCGGGTTCCGCTCCGCCGCCGGCCGGTCGGCGGGACGGCAGGCGGCGGCGGCGACCAGCGCCGCGGCGAGGATGCAAAGGGATGCGCGGCAGTGGATCATGCGCCAGTCAGTCGTTCGCCCGGGTGGGCGGAAAATCGATGTATTCCAGGCCGCCGGTCACAAGGCCGGAGATGCAGAGTTCGCAGGCGACGTCACCGTCGGGAGAGACGTAGCCGCTTTCCCAGATCAGGTCGATCCGGAAGCGGGAGTCCTCGGCGCAGCGGGTACAGGCGGCGGGATGCGGCAGCGGCGACACGCCAACGACGCGGGCGAAGCGGAAGAACTCCTCGAAAGGGATGGGGCCTCCTTCGAACCGCACCGGCACGCAGACGGCAACGGCTTGCCCGGCGAGCGCCAGAACCGCCTCCGGCGCCGGCGGATCGATCCAGGCGTTCGTGGTTATGCGCGGCGCGGACGGATCGTCCCAGGGATCCGGCGCGGCGGTCCGGCGCCGCGTTGGAAACCACTTCGCGAGCCACCCCACGCGCCCGTCAGGCCCGCGAGAGGATCGCCAGGGCCACGACGCACAGGGCGGACAGCACCGCCCAGTACGTGGTGCAGCGGCGCAGCTCCCCCAGCCGGCCGGCGTTGAGCTGCTTGGACGCGGCCGGCACGCGGTCCACCAGCAGGCACAGCCACGCGACCGCGATCGACGTGCCCACGACGCCCAGCCCCGCGAACACCAGGTACCCCAGCCAGCCGAGCAGATCGCGCATCGCTTTCTCCCGTGTATGGTCCACCCGTGAATCACCAAACGTAGAGCGGTTCGCGGCGCGCGCAAGCGATTGCATTGGAGATTCGGCCCGGACGACATATATCTTCCGGTTCCACGTCCGCGCTTTCCCTTCGCGCCACCGTTCGCATCGCCCAAACGCACCGCATGTCGGACGTACAGGACCGCATCGCCGGGTTGTCGCAGGCCAGGCGCACGCTGCTGGAGCGGCTGCACCTGGCCTCCGCGCGCGCGCCGGCGGGCGTTCCGCGGCGCGGCGGGGGCCCGGCGCCGCTCTCGTGGGAGCAGCGGCGGCTGTGGTTCATCCACCGCCTGGCGCCGGAGGGCGGCGCGTACACCATCCCCATCGCGCTGCGGCTGGCGGGCGCGCTGGACGGCGGCGCGCTGCGGGCGGCCATCCGGCGAGTGGCGGAGCGGCACGAGGCGCTGCGGCTGACCTTCCGCGAGACCGACGGCGAGCCAGTGCAGGAAGCGGGTCCGGCGGATCGCGTCCGTATCGACCACGAAGACCTGCGCACACGGCCGGGGGATGCGGACGAGGCGCTGGCGGACTTCTTTGCACGCGGCTTCGACCTTACGCGCGAGCCGCCGTTCCGCGCGCTGATCGTGCGCACGGCGGACGACGAGCACCTGCTGGCCCTCGCGCTGCACCACATCGCCTCCGACGGCGCGTCCACGCCCGTGCTGCTGCGCGACATCTCCGCGCTCCATTCGGCAGAGATCGACGGGCGCGATCCGCATCTGCCCGATCCGCCGCTGCAGATGCCGGACTTTGCGGCGTGGCAGCGCGGGCGCGAGGTGGATGCGAAGGCGCTGGACTGGTGGCGTGATGCGCTGGCCGGCGCGCCGCACGTGCTGGAGGTGCCGGCGGACCGCCCCCGCCCCGCGACGCAGTCGTTCGCGGGCAGCCGCGTCGCGTTTTCGCTCGGCGGCGATCTGTCGGAGCGGGTGCGGGCGCTGGCGGCGGGCGAGCAGGCCAGCGTGTTTTCCGTGCTGCTGGCCGCGCTGGCGGTGGTGCTGCGCCGTGCGACGGGGGAGGACGACCTGCTGATCGGCTCGGCGATGGCGAACCGCGAGGCGCCGGGGGCGGAGGCGGCGGTCGGCTTTTTCGTGAACACGGTCCCGCTGCGGATGCGGGTGGATGCGGACGGATCCGTGCGCGCTCTGATCGCCCAAGCACGGCGGACGGTGGCGGAGGCGCAGGACCACGCGGGCGTCCCCTTCGACCGCATTGTGGACGTGGCGGCGGTGCATCGCGACCCCGGCCGGCCGCCGCTGGTGCAGGTGATCGTCTCGCTGGATCCCGCGGAGGAGGACGGGATGGCGATCCCCGGCATCCACGCCGCGCGGCTGCCGGTGGATACGGGCGCCGCGCCGTTCGACCTGATGGTGAACCTGATCGACGGCCGCGGCGGCATCCGCGGCGAGCTGCAGTATCCCACCGCCCTGTTCGACACGGAGACGATCGGGAGGCTGGCGGACCGGTTCACCGCCGCGCTCGCGTCGTTCGTGGACGATCCAGCAGCGCTTGTCATCGACCTGCCGCTGGTGGCGGATGAGGAGAGGCGGAGGCTCGCGGCGTGGGCGCGCGGGGCCGATGCGCGGGCGGACGGATGCGTGCACCGCCTGTTCGAAGCGCAGGCCCGCGCCACGCCGGACGCGCCGGCGGTGGCGTGGGCGGACCAGGAGGTGTCGTACGCGGCGCTGGAGCGGCGCGCGAACCGCATCGCCCACCACCTGATCGGCGTGGAGATGGGGCCGGAGGCGCGGGTCGGCGTGCTGATGGAGCGCACGCCCGCGCTGGCCGCCGCGCTGCTGGGGGTGATGAAGACGGGCGCCGCGTACGTCGCGCTGGACCCGCGCAACCCGCCCGCACGGCTGGCGGCAATGGTGCGCGCCTCCGGCGCCCGCGCCGTCCTCGTCGACCGCGCGCACGCCGGCCGGCTGATGGATGCGGGCGTGACGGAGCTCGCCATCGACGCCATCCCCACGCTCCCCGGAACGACGCACGCGCCGGACGTGGACGTCGATCCGCGCGGCCTGGCGTACGTGATGTTCACCTCCGGATCCACCGGCGGACCCAAGGGCGTGGAGGTGACGCACGGCAGCGTGTTCGCGCTCCTGCAGACGGTGCGCGCGCTGCTCTCCCCCGCGGAGCGCGCGGTGTGGCTGGCGTGCAGCACGATCGGCTTCGACGTGTCGGTGCTGGACGTCTTCGGCCCGCTCAGCTGGGGCGGGGCGGTGGTGCTGGTGGATGGTCCGCTCGCCCATCCGCCGCCCTCGCGTCCCGTCCGCACCGCGTTCCTCGTCCCCACCCTGGCCGCGGAGCGCCTGGCCGCCGAGTCCATGCCGCCCGGGCTGCGCACGCTGCTGATCGGTGGCGAGGCGCTCTCCCCTGCCCTGGTGCGCGCCATCCACGCGCGGCACCCGGCGCTGCGCATCATCAACATCTACGGTCCCACCGAGGCCACCGTCTTCGCCACCTTCGCCGAGGTACCGCACGGAGCGGATCGGATCGGGATCGGCGGACCGGTGGATGGGGGTCGGGCGTACGTGCTGGACGCGCGGATGCGGCCGTGCGGGATCGGCGAGCCGGGCGAGCTGTGGCTGGCGGGATCGACGCTGGCGCGCGGATACGCGGGGCGGCCGGGACTCACGGCGGAACGCTTTGTCCCCGATCCCTTCGGCCCCGCGGGATCGCGGATGTATCGTACGCTGGACCGCGCGCGCGTCCGCGGCGACGGCACGCTGGAGTTCCTGGGCCGCGCGGACGTGCAGGTGAAGGTGCGCGGCGTCCGCATCGAGCCGGGCGAGGTGGAGGCCGCGCTGCGCACGCATCCGTCGATCCGCGAGGCGGCGGTGGATGCGCACGGTGACGGCAACCGCGCCGCGCTCGCCGCCTGGATCGTGGCGGAGGACGGGCATCATCCACCCCCCACCTCAGAGTTGCGTGCCTGGCTCCGCGAGCGGCTGCCGGAGGCGATGGTCCCCGCGCTCTTCGTCAAAGTGGATGCGCTGCCGCGGACGGGTGCCGGCAAGCTGGACCGCCGCGCCCTCCCCGCCCCGCCCTCCGCCGACGACGACGCGTATCTTCCCCCACGCACGCCGGCGGAGGAGACGATCGCGGCGGTCTGGGGCGAGGTGCTGGGCATCGACCGCGTGGGCGTGCGCGACGATTTTTTCGCGCTGGGCGGCAACTCGCTGGTCGCGCTGCGGCTGCTGGCGCGCGTGCACGAGGCAACGGGCGAAACCGTCCCCGTCGCGGCGCTGCTGCAGGGGCCCACGGTGGAGCAGATGGCGCGCGCCGTCACGGACCGGCGGCCGGACGTGCGGCTACCGGTGGTCGCGCTGCAGCCGGAGGGGACGGCGCGGCCGCTGTTTCTGGTGCACGCGGGCGGCGGCCACGTGGCGTGCTACGCCTCGCTGGCGCCGCTGCTGGCACCGGACCAGCCGCTGTACGCGTTCCAGGCGCGCGGCCTGGACGACGGGCTGCCGCCGCTGCAGGGCGTGGAGGCGATGGCGGCGTACTACGTGGAAGGGCTGCGGCGCGCGCAGCCGCGGGGGCCGTACCGGCTGGGCGGATGGTCGTACGGCGGGATCGCCGCGTTCGAGATGGCGCGTCAGATTGACGCGGCCGGCGAGACGGTGGAGCTGCTGGCGCTGCTGGACACCGGCCGCCCGGAATCGCGCAACGACGCGCGCTTTCCGCTGGACCACGCGGCGGTGCTGCGCCGCATCCTGACGGACCTGTACGGCTGGGGGGGCACGGCGGCGGTGACCATCGAGGCGCTGCGCGGGATGGAGCCGGAGGCGCAGCTGCAGTTTGCCGCGCGCAAGCTGGGGCCGGGGCTGCTGCCGGAGACGCGGCTGCCGGAGGTGGCGGCGCTCACCCGCGTGCGGATGGCCAACCACAACGCGATGGTGGATTTCGTGGGGAAGCCGTACGCGGGGCGCATTACCTACTTTCAGACGCGCGGGTCGGCGTACCTGGCCAACGCGCAGGATGCGCTGCGGTTCTGGGGCCGCCTGGCGGACCGCGGCTTTGGCGTGCACGAGGTGGCCGGCAACCACGGCACCCTGCTGCAGAAGCCCCACGTCGACTCCGTCGCGGCGGCGCTGCGGCGCGTGCTGGCGGAACTGGACGTGGGGGCGGGCGGTGGCTGAAGACGAGGCGCGTTCCCGCGGGCCCTCTCCCCCGCCGGGCCTTTCGCTCGTTCCTCGCGACGGCCGGCGACCCCTCCCCCACCCCCCCCAACCCCGGGGGAGGGGTGGGTGTGCGGCAGGCTTTTGAGAGCTTCGGAAACCCGGGCGCGGGATGGTAGGCGCCCCCCTCCCCGACCCTCCCCCGCAAACTGCGCGGGGGAGGGAGGTGCGACGCACCTTCCTGAGCAGGATCGAATCCAATCCTCCCCTCTCCGCGACGAACGAGCGGGGAGGAGTCAGGGGAGGGGCACCCCGGCGGGCGCGGTTCAACGCTTTCGCCGCGGCGCGCCACACCCCGTTCACCCGTTCACCCGTTCACCCGTTCACCCTCACACCCTCACACCCTCACACCGCCTACTCCCGCTGCCGGCTGTGCCGGTACCCGCGCAGGCTGACGACCTCCGCCTGCTGCAGCAGGCGCTCCAGCACGCCAAGCGCGACGTCCACGTCCACCTGCACTTCGGCGCGCTCCCGCACCTCGTCGCGCACCAGCGGCACCACGATGTCGCGCAGCACGCCGAACTCGCGCCGCAGCTCGTCCTCGCTCCACCCCAGGCGCGCGCGCTGCGAGCCGTGGCGCTCGCTGATCACCCGCTGGATCTCCGTACCGTCGCGCATGAGCGCGGGCTCGCCGCCGGCTTCGTCCAGCGTGATCATCGCCAGCCCGATCTCCACCAGGAACGTCGTCGTGTGGTCCTGCAGCTGCACGCGGTCCGTGCGGCTGGCGCTGGGAAGCGCGGGGTCGTCGGCCAGGCGGCGGCCCAGCTCCTCGGCCACCGGCTCCGCCACGCGGGTGAGCGCGCGCCCCACCTCGCCCAGCCCCGGCATCTCGTACGGCGCGCGGGGCCAGCGGCGCCGCGCCTGCCCCGGCTCCGCCTCCGGCGCGGCGGGAAGCCACAGCGTAAAGCACGATCCGCGGCCCAGCGTGCTGCGGACCGTAAGGTCGCCCTCCATCAGCCGCGCCAGCCGCCGGCTGATGGTCAGTCCCAGCCCCGTGCCCCCCGCCTGCCGCGTGTAGCTGGCGTCCACCTGCACGAACGGCTCAAAGATGGTGGACAGCCGCTCCGGCGGAATCCCCATCCCCGTGTCTTCCACGTCCATGCGCACCCAGGGACCGCGGCCGGGAAGCCGCGCGTCGCCATCCGGCTCGTCCGTCACACTGGCGCACACGCTCACCCGGCCGCCGGGGTCGGTGAACTTGACCGCGTTGGAAAGCAGGTTGGCCAGCACCTGCCGCACCCGGTCGCGGTCGCCCACCAGCGCGGCGTCGTGCGCGTCGGCCGTGCGATCCGACAGGCGCAGCCCGCGCCGCACCGACTGCGGCTGCACCAGCGCCAGGGCGTCGGCCAGCACGTCTGACACGGACACGGGCTCACGCTCGGCCGTCATCTGCCCCGATTCCACCTTGGCCAGGTCCAGCACCTCGTTCACCAGGGTGGTCAGGTGCTGGCTGCTGGAGCGGATGCGTTCCACCTGGTGCCGCTGCTGCGCGGTGAGCGACCCGCCGATCCCCAGCTCCAGCAGCTCCGCGTAACCGGTGATGGCGTTGATGGGGGTGCGCAGCTCGTGGCTCATGTTGGCCAGAAACTGGCTCTTGGCGCGGTTGGCGTCGTCCGCCGCCGTGCGGGCCTGCTCGGCGCCGCGGCGGGCGTGCACCTGGCCGGTGACCTCGCTCACCTGCAGGAGGATGCGCTCGGTGCGCCCGTCGTCCTCGGGCAACGGCTGAAAGGTGAAGTCGAACACGCGGTCCGCCACCTCGCCGTCGCGCCCCGCCAGCCGCACCTTGCGCTCGATCCCCACCTGCGCGCGCCCGGTGCGGTACGCGTCGTCCAGCAGCTCCACGATCCCCTGCCCGGCCAGTTCGGGGAACGCGTCCAGCAGCGCGCGGCCCACCACCTCGCGCTGCACCAGCCGCACGTACGCCGCGTTGGCCAGCTCAAACACCAGGTCCGGCCCGCGCACCAGCGTCATGGCCGCGGGCGAGTGGCGAAACACGCTCCACAGCCGCTCGCGCTCGCGCCGCGTTTCGTTCTCCGCGCGCGCCACCGCCTCCTGCGCCTCCAGGTGGGCGGTCAGGTCGCTGGACACGCCCACGATCCCCACCACACGCCGCGCCTCGTCCAGCACGGGCACGTCGGCCACCCAGGCGTGAAAGCGCGAGCCGTCGCGGCGGCGCACGGAAAACTCGCCCTGCCAGCGCTCGCCGGCCCGCAGCCGCTCCATGAGGTCCGCGGCCTGCTCGCGCGACATCTCCGACGGCACCACCTCTACCACGTCGCGCCCCAGCACCTCGTCCGCGCGCCAGCCGTACAGCCGCTCGGCGCAGCGGTTCCAGAAGACGATCACGCCCTGTGCGTTGGTGGCGATCACGGCCTGCTCCACCGCGTCCAGAAGCTGTGCCAGGTACGCGGCGGAATGCGGGCCGGCCTGGGCGGGCGCGGCGGAGTCGGGAACGTGGGGCTCGGGCATGGGCCGGGACAGGGTTTCCGGAAAACGACCGGCGCGGCCCGCTGCAAGACCAAGGCCCCGCACCCGTTTGCGGATTGTCCCCAGCGCGCTCTTGTACACGGAGCGCACGGCATCTACCTTCGGTCCGGCCGGGTTGGCGGACGTCCACGCCCCCGGCAGGTCCCCCCTTTTCGCGCCGCCCGCTCCGGGCTACGGCGCCCCCTGCTCCGCGAGGCATTCCCCATGAGGACCTTTGCGGGATCCGTTGCGCTTGTGCTGCTCACGGCCGCGTGCGCAGACCTCCCCACCGCCACCACGCCCACCCCGCCGTCCGGTCCGGGCGCGGAGGGATTCCAGGCACGGCTCAGCTGCACCGCCACCATCGCCACCGGCCGCGTCGCCTGCACGTCGGAGCAGACGGAGGGCTCGGAGTCGCGCCCCAGCCTGATCATCGGCGGGCAGGACGTGTACGTGCGGCTGGAGGCGACCGGCGCGAGCTACACCCCGGCGGACAGCATCTTCCAGATCGACGTCACCGTGCAGAACCTGATGACGCAGACGTTTGGCGCGTCGGACGATTCTACGGACACCGGGCTGACGGTCTTTTTCTACGCGGGGCCCACCACCACGGCGGGCCAGGGCTCCGTATCGGTGGACAACGAGGACGGCACCAGCGTCTTCCTGGTGGGCGCGACGGAGTACTTTACGTACGACGGCCTGCTGTTCACGGGCGAGATGACGGAGGGAAAGCCCTGGCGCTTCAAGACGGACCCGGAGGTGGCATCGTTCCACTTTCAGGTGTTCGTGCAGGGCCAGCTTCCGCACGAGCAAAGCCTGCTCCGCTTTCGCCCGTCGTACCTGGGCGAGGTGTACGTGAACGGCCTGTGGGGCGCGGCATCCAACGAAATCTTTGCGGTGGGCTCGTCCGGCGGGCTGCTGCGCCTGACCGGCGGCAGCTGGATCACGGACCCGGCTCTGAACGAGGAGGAGCTGTGGGACGTGTGGGGCTCGTCGGCGACCGACGTGTTCGCGGTGGGCGACTTTGGCACCATCGTCCACTGGAACGGCACCGCGTGGACGGAGATGGACAGCGGGTTGGGATGCGGATGCCAGACGCTGTGGGGCGTGTGGGGTTCCGCGCCCGACGACGTGTGGGCGGTGGGCGATGAGGGGCTGATCCTGCACTACGACGGCGTGGAGTGGGTGACGCACGATACCGTGCCGGCCACCTGGCTGACCGCCGTGTGGGGCTCGGGCCCCAACGACGTGTTCGCCGTGGGGACCGACGGCGCCATCTTTCACTACGACGGCACCGGCTGGACGGCGATGAACAGCGGCTTGGCGGAGGAAGACGGCCACATCGTGCTCTCGGTCTGGGGCACGTCATCGACGAACGTGTACGCCGGCTTTACCGGCGGCGTGCTGCACTACGACGGTACGGAGTGGAGCCCGCTTGAGGGCGCGCGCGAATGCCCGACCTTCGACGTGTGGGCCAGCGCGCCGGACGACGTGTTCGTCGCCAACATCTGCGGCATCGACCACTACGACGGCGCCAGCTGGGCCCACATGGACCCCGGCGAGGGCGGCATCGCCACCGACATCATCGGCTTTGGCCCGCACAACATCCTGGCCAACACCGACTACTACGTCTTCCGCGGCATCCGCTGAATCCGTCGACGGGCGGTCGTCGAGCAGGGAGAAGCCGAGGGGCATCGCCAGGACCAGATCTGGAAAAACCACGGGTGTACGCGGAAACGCGAAGGGCGCGGAGGCGCGGAGAATCTCTCTCCGCGTTCTCCGCGCCCTCCGCGTGACACCTGTTCTTCTTGCGGATCTGGTACCGGATGGCAAGCCGATTGCGCCCGCACCGCGGGAACGAGCCGTGGCGCGCGTCGCGCCGCGGCCGCAATGCATTCAGCCAGACGGTGAGGCCGTGTTGATTTCGAACCGCAGTCTGTTGTTGCGAGCGGGTACGCTGCTCCTCGCCGCCGGGTGCGCACCGGTGCCTCCGGCCGGTCCGGATCCCGTACCCCAGTCACCCCCGATCGCGACAAGCCCGCCGCCGCCCGCAACGACGACGCCACCCGCCCCGCCGGCACTCCCGGAGGCGCCGTGGGCCGGGGCGCGCCTGGCGCCGGGCCAGGTTCCGGCGGTGTTCGTGGCGGAGTGGCGAAAGGCGGCCAACCGTTCCACCTGCGCGCTTGTCGCACCCGCCAACCCTGGCGCGGTTGCGGGCGCGGTTCCGCGGGGTGCCTACTTTGCCGGCGGATGGGCCGTGGCGTACGACCAGACGGGACTGCGCAGCGCGTTCGGCGTGGCGGGCACCGGGAGCCGCGCGGCGGACCCGTCGTACGACGAGTGGCCGCACCGGCGCGTGTGGTCGGACGGCAGCGGCGCGGGGTACGGGCCGGAGGGCGGAAGCGGCCCCAACCAGCTGGCGTACCTGCGCATCCAGGGGCAGGACTGCCTGTACAACGTCTGGTCGCGCCTGGGCCGCGAACACCTGGAACTGCTGCTGGAGAGCCTGCGTTTCGTCGCGGTGCCGTAGCACCCCGTCGGCCCGCCGCTTACATTGCGAGGTGGACGATGCTGGCGGTGAGGTGCTTCGGACGACTCCGCGGCAGGCCCCCTCCGGGCTCGTAAACCTCGCCCACCTCCCCCGGAACTGCCGGGGGAGGTTGAGGTCGGGCTGAATTTGGGGTGGTTCGGAAAGGATGGTGCGGGATGGTGGGCCGCCCCCCTCCCCAGCCCTCCCCCGCAAACTGCGCGGGGGAGGGAGGTGCGACGCACCTTTGGAAACGCGATCGGTTCTCCCCTCTCCATGAGGAACGAACGGGGAGGGGCCGGGGAGGGGCACCCCGTCGGGCGCGGTCCGATCCCTAACGGCGCGATCACGGATAAGATTGATGCCGGCGTAATGCGTTTGTAAGGCTTTGGCGAGGAGGGAGGAAGAAGTGCGGGAGTGCGGGGGGGACAGATCGCACTGCGCCCGCGAGGGCCCTCACCCGCTCGCTTAGGCTCGCACCCTCTCCCGCAAGCGGGAGAGGGTATAAACTGCGCGAATGCCTGCGGTGCGTTGCCGCGGTTGCGAGCATTCATTCACGCCGCGGCCGGCTTGCCGCGCAGGCCCTGCCCCAACGCGAAGGTGAAGCCCCGTTCGGCGAGTGCAACGAGCCGAACGGGGCTTATCGCTTTCCCAGCAGCGGGTTTACCCGCTCATCACCGGGCGTCCATCACACCATCACACCATCACACCATCACACCATCACACCATCACACTATCACACCCGTCCACCCCCTACGGCGCCAGCCGGTACCCCGCCTTCCACACCGTCACGATGTGCCGCGGCTGGGCGGGGTCTTCCTCCAGCTTGCGGCGCAGCTGGGCCACGTGCATGTCGACCGTGCGCGTCATTACCGCGGCGCGGTGGCCCCACACCTCCGCCAGCAGCTCCAGCCGCGCCGCCACGCCACCGCGGCGCCGCAGCAGCGCCCACAGCAGGTCGAACTCCTTGGGCGTGAGCGGCACCTCCTCGCCCCGGCGGCGCACCAGGCGGCTGCCGGGGTGCACCTCCACCTCGCCAAAGCGCTCCACCTCCGGCGGCGCGGCGGCCTCCCCGCGCCCGCCCGTGCGCCGCAGCAGCGCGCCCACGCGGGCCAGCAGCTCCAGCAGCCCGAACGGCTTGGTCACGTAGTCGTCCGCACCCAGGCGAAAGCCCAGCACCTTGTCCGCCTCTTCGCCGCGCGCCGTCAGGATCAGCACCGGCAGGGTTTCGCCCTCCTCGCGCAGCGCCTTGAGCACGCGGTAGCCGTCCATCCCGGGGAGCATCAGGTCCAGGATCAGCAGGTCCGGCCGTTGGTCGCGGGCGGCCTGCAGCCCCGCCGCGCCGTCCTCCGCCAGCACCACCTGGTGCCCCTCCAGCTCCAGGCTGGTCATCAGCCCGTACGCCAGGTTGGCGTTGTCCTCCACCACCAGGATGCGGCTCATCGCGCCCCCACTTCCGCGGCGTGGTCAGACGCGACACCCTCCTCCTCGCCGGGCGGGCCGGCGTAGGTGGCGCCGGGCATCTCGACGATAAAGCGCGCGCCGCCGCCGGGCGCATCCTCCACCCAGGCGCGGCCGCCGTGCAGCTCCACCACGTCCTTCACCACCGCCAGCCCGATCCCGCTGCCGCCCACCGCCGCGTCGGCCTCGCGGTCCAGCCGGCGGTACGGCTCCCAGATGCGCGCGCGGTCCTCGCGCGGCACGCCGGGCCCGCCGTCCTTGACCCAGACGCGCACGTTGAAGCCCACCACCGCCATCCCCACCTGCACCACGCCGCCGCGCGGACCGTACTTGGCCGCGTTGTCCAGCAGGTTCAGCAGCACCTGGCGAAAGGTGTCTCGGTCGATGCGGGCCACCACGCCGGGCTCCACGCGCGTGGCGAACTCCACGTGGTGCGCCAGCGGCGCAAAGCCGTCCACCACCTCGCGCACCAGCGCGCCCATGTCCACCGGCGCGGGGGCAAGGCGGCTTGCGTTGCGCTGGCCGCGGGAAAAGTGGAGGATGTTCTCCACCAGGTAGGTGAGCCGGCGGGATTCTTCGTTGATGATGCGAACGGATTTCGCCCGCTGGGCCGGGTCGCCCAGGCGGCCGGACTCCAGCAGGTCCGCGAACAGGCAGATCTGCGCCAGCGGCGTGCGCAGCTCGTGCGACACGCCGCTGACGAAGTCGTCGCGCAGCCGCACCAGCTCCTGCTGCCGCCGCAGCTGCACCACCGCAATGCCGAAGAGTGCGAGGGTGAGCCCGAACACCGCCAGCAGCAGCGGCAGCCGCGACTCCGGCGCCCCGTCGCCCACGCTCCCCGCCGCCAGCTCCGGGCGCACCGAGAGGCGCGCCGTAAGCGCAGCCAGCGTGCCGTCCAGCGCTTCCACCACGGCGCCCGCCGGCAGCGCCTCGGGGGCGGAGCCCACCTTGGCGTCCACCCAGTGCGCGTCCCGCCCGCCCGCGGCCGGCGAGGGGTACACCACCTCTTCCCCCGTCGCCGTGGCGACCACCGCGATGGCGTCGCGGTTGGTCATCCCCGGCCGCAGCGTCTCCGGCAAGAGCGGCTCTCCCGCCAGCACTTCCGTAAGCACGGGTCCCGCCACCCGCCGCGGATCCACCGCGAAACCGTACGCCCGCGCCGAGCCGTCGTCCATCCGGCGGATGCGGTAGATGAGCAGGAGCGGCGCCCCCGCCACCCGCGCGTCGCGGATCCGCACCGAGTCGCCCGCGCCCCCGTCCACCGAAGGCGCCAGTGCGGTGACCGCCCCCCGCACCCCCGCCCGCATCCCCCGCGACGAGACCGTCCGCGCCTCGCCGTCGGCATCGATGCGGAACGTGCCCTGTATGGCGTCTGCGCACCCGCACCAGCGCATCTCGCGCCGCACCGCGGCCTCCATGTCGGCGAGCGCCTGGCCGGGGCGGCTGCGCGCGTCCGCCGCGTCCCATCCCGCCACGGCGGCCGTGGCCAGCCGCTCCGCCAGCAGCTCGTCGCCGCGGCGCGAAAGCTCCGAGTGCGCCAGCGCCGCGTACCCGCGCAGCGACCGCTCCGCCGACCGCGACTCCGAGCGCGCCGCGTCCAGCGCCTGGTACGCCAGCACGGACGAGAGCCCCAGCATCAGCAGCAGGAGCCCGATGAGCAGTGCGGAGCCGGGGGCCAGGCGCGACGAGCGGCGGGAAAGGCTCATGCGTGCGGGGAGGCGAGGCGGAAGGGGGCGATAACGTTCATCATCGCCCCCTTCAGGTTAAACACGAGAGGCCCGGTTGTGCCAGCGGCGGGTGTAATGAATTGGTAAATCTGCGGGATGTCGGACTGCGCGTCTCGCGCTCTCCCCTCGTCGTCTTCGAGAGGGTAGCACACAACCGTCCGACGCGTTGACTTTCTAAGCGTGTGTTCAAGAATCTACCATGAGCTTGATTTCCTGAGGCTGAGGGAGGCGCCGCTCCGAACCTGCTGCCACAGAGACACTTGGCGCCGACCGAAGGATCTCGCTGGCGGCACCCGGGGGCTGGATCTGTGCCGCCGGGCCAGCCCCGCGATCGCCGAGACGAGATCCTTCAGTCGCGCGTAAGCGGTTGCGTGAATACAAGTTGAGGAGGCGCGCTCCCTCAGGAAATCAATCTTCGAAGATTCTGAAAGAGCAGATTCTCAAACACACTCTCAGAGAGGCGTTGCTCCTAACTCTCCCGTTCGGCATACTCGGGCGCCGACCGAAGGACTTCGTCTGCCTGATCGAGGGAGTTAAACCGCTCCCGACGGCTGGGCCTTGCGCGACCCGACAAAGATCCTTCGGTCGCGCACAAGCATTTGTGGCCAGGCAAGTTATGGGTGTGCGCTCCCTCAGGATGACAGGTGGGCCAGGTGAGGTTTGGCAACACCCTCCCAGGAAGTCAACACCCGGCTGACGGCCGTGGTCAACGCGCCTCGTTCGCCCACGCGCCGCCACACAACTCCGTTAACTCCGTTGACTCCGTGTGAGGCCCCTACTGGGTCGCCACAGGCGATGCTTGGGGGACGCGCGAGAACTCGCGGCCCTCAGCGCGGGCCCAGGCCACGCGTCCCTCGGGGTCGATGGTGAAGGTGATGAAGCTGGTGCCCATCGACACCTGCGACCACCGCACGCGGAACACGTCGTAGTGCCAGTGCTCCATCTGGCCTGTGATGGCGCCGCCGGCGACGCGCGCGGCCAGCCGCCCGTTCTCCATCCGCACCTCGACGTCTCCCGCCAGGCTGTCCGGGTCCGCGTACGTCCCGGCGTAGGCGCTCAGTGGCAGCGAGGGACGCGTGCCCCGCACCCGACGCGACTCGCTCTCGCGGGTGGCCGCGCGGAAGCGCTCCTCCATCCCCTGGTACAGCGGCCGCAGTTCCGCGCTCCAGTCGCGCGCCGGCCCGCCCAGGTACCCGTCGATGATGCGGTACATCAGCGCGTGGCGCAGCTCCGCGTGGTCAAGGTTGATGAAGACGACCAGCCCCAGCCGCTCCTCGGGCACCAGCGCCACCAGCGCCGTCATTCCGTCGATGCTCCCCGTGTGCATCGCCAGCTTGCGCCCGCGGTAGTCCTGCATGAACCAGCCCAGCCCGTACGCGGTAAAGCTGGGGTCCGCCAGCCGCGCCGCGGGGTAGTACAGCGCCTGCGGAATCACGAACTGCGGCGCCAGCATCTCCCGGTGCTGCGCCACGCTCACCAGCCGCTCCCCGCCCCACTCTCCGCCCGCCAGCTGAAAGCGGATCCACCGCGCCACGTCGCTCACCGACGAGTTCATCGACCCCGCCGGGCCGATGTTGTCGAAGCTCAGGTACGGGATGGGCCGCACCGCGCCATCGACCTCCAGGTGCGGCGTGGCCACGTTGCCGCGCGCGTCCAGTCCGACAAAGCCGGTCAGCGTCTCCCGCATCCCCAGCGGCTGCAGGATGCGCGTGCGGACGAACTCGCTCCACGGCATCCCCGACGCCGACTGCACCACCTGCCCCGCCACCATGTACGCGTTGTTGTTGTACTGGTAGCGCGACCGCGGCGTGGCGAACGGCCGCAGAAAGCGCATGCGGCGCAGAATCTCGTCCGTGCTGCTTCCCGACGCGTACCAGAGGAAGTCCGAGTTGGGCAGCCCCGTGCGGTGCGTCAGCAGGTCGCGCACGGTCAGCTGGCCGCTCAGGCCGGGATCCGCCAGCTGAAAGGCGGGCACGTGCATGGAAACGGGGTCGTCCCAGTGCACCTTGCCTTCGTCCACCAGCATGGCGAGCGCCATGGCCGTGAACGCCTTGGTGGTGGACGCGATGGCGAAGGACGTGTGCTCGTCCACCGGCTCGTCGCGCCCCAGCGTCCGTGTGCCGAAGCCGCGGGCGAACACGACGGAATCGTCCTTCACCACCGCCAGCGCCAGCCCCGGGACGTTCCAGTCGCGCATCCCCTGCTCCACGTACGCCGCCAGCCCGTCCAGCGGCCCCTGCTGCGCCTCGATGCCGGTGGGGATGACGATCAGCGCCGCCGCGAGCGTCCGGAGCAGACGGCGGTGGATGGATGACGGCGGGATGCGATGCGGACGATGCATGTAGATGCGCGTGCGGGGGATGGATTCTGCGCGAAGCACGGTTCTCCGGAATCCGCGGATTGTAGGCGCGGCGATGCGCCCCGGCAATCCGGCCTTGCCGATCCCGCTACCAGGGGATGGACAGGCAGGTGAGCGACCCTTCGCCCTTCTCGAACTCCGAGATCTCCAGCGGCACGATCCGTACGCCGTGCCGCTCGCCGAACGCGCGCAGCCGCACCTCGGTGCGCGGATTTCCCGCGACCACCAGCAGGTCGCCGTTGATGCGCAGGCAGTTGCTGGCCACCGGCTCCGCCTCGTCCACCACGATCACCTCGTCCACGTCGAACGCGGAGACGCCGGCAAAGTCGCCCACGGCCACCAGCGTGCCGTTGCCCAGGTACGTGGCCGCCGTCTTAAGGTGCAGGTACTTGTCGACGGGGACGGCGACCACGCGGCGGCCCTCCGGCGCCAGAAAGTCGCGCAGCGCGTCCAGGCCACGCTGGTTGGTGCGCGCCGTCAGGCCGACGTACGTGGTGTCTTCCACGTGCAGCACGTCCCCACCTTCCAGCCGCGCGTCCGACGGAAGCTCCATCGTCTGGTGCCACTGCCGCAGCGCCTCGGCCACGGCGGGCGGCTCGCCCTGGCGGTGCTCCGTCAGCCGGCCGATCAGCGCCCGCGGCGGCAGAACGACCGCGGGATCTTCCACAAAAACGCAGTCCGGCCACGCCTCGTCGCCATCCAGCAGGTGCACCTGCAGCCCGGCGGCCCGCAGCGCGTCCGCGTACGCCGCGTGCTGCGCCCTCGCCCTCTGGTTGCTGATGGAGATTCCCCGCGCCGCGTAGAACGGGGCGTAGGAGTCCGGAACCCGCCGCATGACCGCCGTCGTCAGCTCGCGCACCTGTTGCACCTTGCTTGTGGGGGATAGCTTCGGCTCGCCGGCCAAGATGCGGCCCCGGCCGTGCGGCGGCAACGCCGTCGGCCACCTGTGTTACCCAGATCCACGCGCCACACCGTGACCACACTCGACGCGACCGTTGTGCAGCTCCACACGCGGATGCTGAACGACCAGCCGCGCACGCAGCGCTTTCTTTCCGCCATCGCCGAGGTGGTGCGCCCCGGCGACGTGGTCGTGGATATCGGCACCGGCACGGGCATCCTGGCCATGGCCGCGGCAAAGGCCGGCGCCCGGAAGGTCTACGCCATCGAGGCCGGCCCCGTGGGCCCCATCGCCCGCAAGCTGTTCGCCGCCAACGGCCTGGGCGACACGATCGAGCTGGTGGAAGGGTACTCCACCGACATCGACCTTCCCGAGCGCGCCGACGTGCTGGTGACCGAGACCTTTGGCAACAGCCCGCTTTCCGAAGAGGTGCTGGAGATCGTGGTGGATGCGCGCGAGCGGCTGCTGAAGCCCGGCGCGCGCGTGGTTCCCGGCTCGGTGCGCGTGTTCGGCACGCCGGTGATGGTGCCGCCCAGGGAGCTGGGCGAGTTCGTCTTTACCCCCGAGTGCCTGCGCCAGTGGCAGAGCTGGTACGGCGTGGACTTTACGCCCCTGGGATCGGTGGATCGCAACGCGCTGCTCACCCACTGGCTGGACCGCTCCAAGGTGGCGGACTGGCCGGCCCTGGCCCCCGCCGCGCCCCTGATCGACATCGACCTCACGGCGATCGGCAACGCCCGCGTGGAGGGCAGCGGTGACGTGCCGGTGGAGAAGAACGGGACGCTCAGCGGGATCGCCGTGCACTTTGACCTGCGGCTGAGCGCGTCCGTCTCGCACTCCACCGACGCGTGGCAGTCCGGCCCCGACAACCACTGGCTCGTCCCCATCTACTTCTTCGTCGAGCCCATGGAGGTGCGCCGCGGCGACGTGCTGCGCCTGAGCTACAGCTACGACCCCGCGGACAAGGAAGAGTGGATTGACGTGCGCCTGGCCGACTAGCGCGCTTCGTTGCTACACATACGAGGGAGCCGGTGCGCACGCCTGCCCGTGCCCACCGGCTCCATCGTCGTGTCTGGCAAGAATGCACCTACGCCGTCAGCAACGTCGCCCAACCAGGCTGCGGGCCTATGTACGGGAACGCTTGACGCGTGGCGTGGTGGCGCTTTGCCCCAGGGAGCTGGGGTCCACCCCCGTGGCGACCAGCACCGCACCGATCGGCCGGTAGTAGGTACTCCTTCCTTCGGCTCGCGTTTTGTTCAGAACTCGTTGCCGAAGCAGCCGCTCGATCAGCTGGCTGGCCGCGGACTGGCTGACCTTCAGAACCTGAGCCGCCTCCGTTACCCTGAATTCGGGGTCGCCGCCCCGGTGCGAATCCACGATGGTGCCCAGCGCGGTGAAGTCGTTGTCCCCGATCTGACGGCGCAGCAGAAGTGCATAGTCGGCCTGCACGGAACGCATGAGCGCGGCGGTGGACATCGGCTGCGGCCCATGCAGCCCCAGCGCCCGCTCCGCCGCATCGCCCAGCAGCCGCAGAAAGTTGCGCAGGTCCCCCTGGTACAGCGTGTAGATCTCAGCCGCGACGGACGGCTCGACCGGGGCGATGTACCTGTGCCCCTTGATCTGAAGGTGTTCGTATCGCCGTTCGAGAAGCCGCTGGATCTCGTCCGGAGCAAGCGGCTGTAGCGTTTCCGCCGCCGGAAAGATCCCGCTGACCTGCGTGTAGACCCGGAACACGTCATCTTCGACGCCCAGTGCTCCGACAAAGATCCAATGTGCCCCTTCGAGCAGGAGATAGTCACGAAGATCCTTGATCAGGACGGCGGCCGAAGCCGTGTCCTGCAGGTTCTCCATGTTGTTCACGTGAAGCAGTACGGGTGCAGCCAGTTCGGCCGTCAGGTGATGGATTGCCTCTCCCAGATGCTCGTACAGCGAGTCCGGCGGGGTCTGGGGAGCCACGTAGCTCCGCGTGATCCCGGCTCCCATGCCCAGAGCGCTGGCTGAGCCGCCGACGAGCGCTCCCCCTTCAAGAAGCCTGGCGGTCTGTTTCCAGAAGGTGGCGTTCTTGGCGGCAAGCCCCGACGCCGCCCTGATTCGGGCGAGTGTACGCAGAGTATCGGCGACAAAACTTGTGCGGGTCGTGTCGGCGTGGATGCGGATTGGATGCTCGTATGTGGCGATTCCCTGGGCGGTCAGCTGTGACTTGATCCAATTGACGAAGCTGCTTTTTCCAACCCCGGGGGCACCTTGAACGATGGTTCTTGTTGCCGGATCACTCATGACCCGGCGTTGAACCCTCGCCGATTCTTCTTCACGGCCGACGAACAGGGATACCGGGTGAGTGGGGTCTCCCGCCCTGAGCTCGTTCTGAAAGAATGGACTGCTCTGCAGGCCGTACGGCTGCCAGAGGTTGGGAACCGAGGGTTGGGTCATTGCTTCGGGCGTAATCATTGTCTTCTTTGCAGGACTACTTATGATAAGCACCACGCTTATCATAAGCGATTTGCTTATGATAAGCAATTCTGCCCATGTGGTGATGATTAATGCCATCGCTTGACCTGATGGTTGGCGGATCCGCCACATCCCTGCCCCGCCGCGGCTCACCGCATCCCTCGTCACACACCACCGGGAGCGCCGCCGCTACTGTACGTGGCCCCTGCGGAACCGCGCCTCGGCGGTGTCGACGTAGGCGCGGTAGCCGGCGGGGTCGATGAACGGGTCCGCCGGGCTCCTGGCGGTATCGCGCGCGACGAACTTGCGGTACCGGCCCCACAGCCGGGCGTGCGAACTCACCCAGACGTCCGCCGGAAGGCCGCGCAGCACGCGGAAGCTGCGCTCCAGGTCCGCCCCCTGCTCCGGATACCGCATCCCGCCCAGCACGATCAGGCTGCAGGCGCTCACCACGTTCAGCACGCGGCCGCCCTCGCGCACGGGGAACGTCCACGAGGTGCAGCCGCGCGTGTGGCCGCCCGTGACGTGCGCGGTGAGCGCGACGGGGCCCACGCGGACCGTGTCGCCGTCCTTGAACCGGTGGTCCACGCGCGCGGCGGGATAGCCGGCGATCCCGATCCAGACCAGGAACCGCAGCGGCAGGATGATGTCGGCATCGTCGCCGCCGGAGGCGATGACGCCGGCACTGGCTTCGCTGGCCCACAGCCGCGCGCCGGACGCCCGCTGCAACTCCGCCAGCCCGCCCGCATGATCGGCGTGCGGCTCCGAGTTCAGCAGCACCTTCACGTCCTTGATGTCGAAGCCCAGCTTGGCGATGCTGGCCATGATCATCGGCGCCGTGCCGGGATAGCCGCCGTCGATCAGCACGTGCCCCCGCGGCCCGGTGATCAGGAACGCCGCCACGTCGTTGGCGCCCACGTAGTAGAAGTTGCCGGCGATGCGAAACGGTTCGGCGTACTGTTGCCCGCCCCGCCTGGACGCCTCCCGCCACTTGCCGAAGAGGATCACGCCGGGGACGACGGCGAGCAGGACCAGCAGCACGCGCCGCCGGGTGAGGTGCCGCGGCACGCGTCAGCTCCTGCGTCCGATCAATTCCCGCGCCTTCCCACCACCACGTCCCGCTTCGGGCAGATCCACACCGGCGCCGGGCAGCGCTCCCTGCTCCGCCTTTCGGGCCAGCGCCAGCGAACCCGCGGCCGAGGCGGCGCTCAGCAGCGTAATGGAGCCGATCACGACCGTCGCCAGCAGCCACACCGGGCGATCGCTCGTCGGCTCTCCGATGGTAAACGGAATCGAGCCCACCAGCAGGCCCGCCGCCGCGCCCCAGAGGGCGACGCGTGGAATCGACAGCTCACCCAGCCTGCGGCGGCGCGCCGCGATCGCCAGCACGATGGAAAGGACCACGCCGCCCAGAAAACCAGGAAGGGCGCCGATCATCACCCACATCTCATCCATGGACCCGTCCGGATCCACGGCCAGCCCCATCAGCACGGCGATCGGCGCCCATACCAGGGCCCAGGTCACGCCCGTTCCGATCGCGCCGCGAAGGCGTCTCAGCCACTTCTTCATCGCCAGCTTCCTGTGCACGTGGACTTCTGCTGTCAGCTTGTCGTGAAGTACTTTACAACACAAAGACGGTTGCTGCAAGGGATCGTGTGCGTCCGCAATCTTGCCGCGAGTCCACAAAAGAACAGGCCTCACACAGAGTTAGCAGAGTCAACAGAGTTTTCACGTGCCGGTTCCTCTGCACTCATCGCGATCCACTCGGGGATGGCCTCACACGGAGTCAAAGGAGTCAACGGAGTTTTCTCGTGCCGTTTCCTCTGATTTCGCGGTCAAAGCAGGGTTCCCAGGTGTCGGGCGAAGGAAAGGCGGTCGACGAGGCAGGATCTTTTGTAGGGGTGTCGGGAACGCGGAAAAGATGGAATGCGGCAGGGGGCCATGAGAATTTTTTTCAGAGGCACGCGGATCGGCGGATGATCGCCGGAGCGCACCGGAGGCAATCGATCGCACCCACCTGATGCGCGATCCCTGAAACCATTCACCCGCTCCACGATCGAGGGGCGGATTACGCCTGGCGCGCGACGTCGGGGAACGATCCGCGGCCGAAGAACACGTTGTGCGCGACCGCCCGGAACGGCGGCAGGCGGAGCGCCGCGACGGCCAACTCGGCCGCGGCGGGCGAGCGCACCGCCGACAGCACGCGCCGGATCAGCAGCCGGGTGCGGAAGCGGGCGCGTAACGCCGACCCGTCGTACGACGCCAGCGCGGCCTCGCTGCCCGTCGCCAGGAACTCCGTGGTCACCTCCGCGGCCAGGGCGGAGAGGCGGATACAGGGGTCCAGACCGCCCGCCGTCAGCGGCGACACCGCGCCGGCCGCGTCGCCCGTCAGCAGCCCGCGCGCGCAGGCGATGCGCGGCAGCACCCCGCCCACCGGAATGCGTCCACCACGCCGCTCGCACGGCGCGACGCCCTGCAGCCCGAAGCGCGGCGCCACGCGCGCCTGAAAGCGGCGCAGCGCCTCCGCCGGCTTGAAGCGCGAGGCGTAGCCGCCCACGCCCACGTGCACCTCCTCGCCGTCGTCCACCACCCACGCAATGTAGCCGGGCGCCACCTCGGGGTCGATCCAGCAGTGGAACGCGGGCGCGTGCCCGGTGCGTACGCCGCGGAACACCTCCTCCACGCCCACGATCCATTCGCGGTTCTCATCCAGCCCCAGCGCGGGCGCCACCCGCGACACGGCCCCGTCCGCGCCGATCACGAAACGCGCGTGCAGCCGCTCCCGCCGCCCCGCGCGCTCCAGCGTCGCCGCGGAACCCGCCCCGTCAGGCTCCAGCGCGGCCAGGCTGGTGGACGGCGCCCACTGCACGCCGGCGCGCACGCACGCGTCCAGACCGCGGCAGTAGAGCGGGCCCATGCGGCCCACGCGATACTCATCGTGCGGGCTCTCCAGCGTAAGCGAACGCCCGCGCGGTGAGTACAGCGCCACGCGCCGCACCGGCGGCCCCAGGCAGTCGTCCGGAAGGCTGAAGCTCTCCAGCGTCCGGCGAACGAAGATGCCGGTGGTATGCACCGCGTGGTCCACGGTGGGCTTGCGGTCGGCCAGCATCACCCGCGCCCCCGCCTCGCCCAGCCGGCGGGCGCACTCCAGCCCCGCCAGCCCCGCGCCCACCACCAGCACGTCCACGCGCGCGCTCATCGGCGTGCTCCCGGTGCGGCGGGCGAGACGCCGTTCAGCGCGGGGGTGCCGACGGCATCGGTCTTCGACAGGTAGCGCATAAGTCGCATGGGTGGATTCAGGATTTCGAACCGACAGCTTTCTACAACGTGAAGTACTTTATAGTATAAAGTACAAAGACGCAAGCGATGCGGTCGTTGTATCGTGGAGGCGCGGAGCGAAGTTCTCTCCAGCCTGCTTCCGTTGCTCGTACGAAAGCCCTACTCTTCGCCCGTACTCACTTCCCTTCCCCGATAGACCGGACGATCGAACGCGTGCGCCTCATCCCTTTCCGCCTGCCCAGCCTTGTTTCGCCGGTATGGCGGGCGATGGCCGTGGCCGCGTTGCTGCTCGCGGCACCCGTGCAGGCGCAGCACGCGCCCGTGTGGCCCGACGCGTTGCTCCCCCGCACCCAGGCGCTGGCGCTGGTGCAGGGCCTGAACGCCGAGATCCTGGCCAGCCGCAGCGCCACCGCCACGCTGGAGAAGTGGTGCCGCGACCATGCCCTGGCCGTCGAGCCGCGGGTGGTGGCGGAGGTGCTGGACGGGGAGCCGGTCGCGCCGTCCGCGGAACAGCGCCAGCGGCTGCGGGCGGACTTGGGCGAAGTGGTGCGGTATCGGCGCGTGCGCCTTCGCTGCGGCGAGCACGTACTTTCCGAGGCGGAGAACTGGTACCTTCCCGGGCGGCTGACGGCGGAGATGAACCGCGCGCTGGAAACCGGCGGCACACCGTTCGGCCGCGTGGTGGCGCCGCTGGAGCCGGTTCGACAGACGTTCGCGGCCCGGCTGCTCTGGTCTCCGCTGCCGGAAGGGTGGGAGCGTACGTTCCAGTCCGTGCCGCCGTGCCTGAGCACCGGGCCGCTCGCCATTCCCGGCGCGCTGTTCGAGCACCGCGCCGTCCTGCTGGCCCGCGACAACCTCCCCATCGCCGAGGTCCACGAGGTGTATCAGGGCGCGCTGCTGGCGTTCGCTCCGCCCGGTCCCTGCTGATCCACGCCCGCCGCCGCGCGGGATCCCGCGCCGGCCCGCCCCCTGCGCCGGCTGGTCGGCGTGGGGTCAAGGTCCAGATCAGCAGCGTCTGCGAGACGGGCGTTCGTGGCGACCCATGTACGAGCCCGTTCGAACACCTCAGCGACGACTGGGGGCCGCTGAGATCAGACGCGTGCCCCCATCGCGGAGCCGGCCGCGTCAGCGGTAGTCCCAGTGCACCACGGCGAAAGACGCCTGCGTGATGCGCTGGTCGCCAAAGAGCAGCGCCGTGTGCAGCCACTCCGCCTGGGCGGCTCCCAGCTCCGATTTGGCCGTCGGCGCGCCGCGTTTCGTCTGCAGAAAGGCGAAATCGTCACCGCGCCAGGCGTACACGTCCCAGCACCCGGCGTAGCGCTTCTTGGCCCGCCGCGCCACGCCGGCCAGCACCACCCGCGGATCCTCGTCCTCGATCACGCGGTTGCGCTGCTCGGCGCGGGGCACGTTGTCCCAGCGGGTGAGGTACTTCCACACCTCGCCCTTGGCGCTGTACGTGTTCACCCATCGCCCGCTCCACCCGTCGCGCTCCAGCAGCCGCAGCACCGCCAGCTCGGCGAACGTGTGCTCGCCATCCAGCTGCACCATCCCCGCCGCCTTTTTGCCAAAGTCGTCCGCGAACGGCTCGCCCTCCCAGCGCGGAAGGCGCAGGTACACCCCCGCCACGTCGTGAATCATCCGCCCGCTGGGCATGTGGACGGGAACCTTGAGCGGAACCCGGAAGTCGCTGCGCTCGGCGTACGGCAGCAGCGCCTGCATCCAGGCGGGTGATTGGGCTTCCGGCATGGCCCGGGGTTCGAAGGGTGCGGGAGTGAGCGGCTGGCCGCGGCGAAGGGACGCAATCTGCGCTCCCCGGGCAAGCAGCGGAAGACGTTTGCGCCTCACCCACCCTTCCCGAAACCCTGCCACGGACGCCCACCGAGTCGGATCCGCTCCCCGCGGCCGTCCGCAGGCGGCGCCGCGCGCTCCCGTCACCGTCGCCACCACCCCCGAGGCCCTGGTCGCCGCGGCGGGCAGAGGGCCCAGCGAGCCCGCCGCGAAAGCCGTCGCGGCGGGCTGACCCTCTCGCCGCGTCTGCCGGGAGCCGGCGTACCGCCTCCGCGGTCGCCGGCTCAATCGTCCCGAGCGTCGATCGCGAGAGAAACCCGGTAGTCCGCTACGAAAACGTTGTCGAGAATGTGCAGGTCGGTGAGGAACTGCTGGAACTGCTTGTGCTCGGGGTGAGAAAGGTAGGTGTCGCGCGCGGCCGTGCTGTCGAAGGTGAACTGGTAGACGTGCGTAAAGCCCAGGCTCTTTCCTTCCGGGCTGTCGTTGATCCCGTGCTCGAAGGACCTGATCCCCGGGATCTTCCTCGTCAGGCTCGCGAGCGCATCCGTCACCTGCTGGATCTGTTCGGCGGGCGCCCCCGCCGCGTACGTAAAGAGCACGATGTGACGCACCTTCTTCATTGACGCCTCATGGATGGTGGTGGATCGAAAGCGCAGCTTGGGTCGTATCCCCGTCGCTTGGCGTGAGAACCAGGCCGTTCAGACTTCGTGCTCAGACACCCCGATGGTCGGAACCTAGGCGGTTGATCCAAACGATCCGTCAGGCACGCGGAGCCAGGGCCGCGGCCCAGGGGTGATCGGGCCGGGCACGCAGCAGTGCGGCGCGCAGCCACGTCCGGGCCTCCCTATCCAGAAGCGGCAGTGCCGTCAGGAAGTCCGCCTCGTCCGCGGGCCGCGGCACCTTCGACTTGTACAGCAGCACCACCTCCGGCGCCAGCACCCGCACGCCGCCGGGACCCGGCCGGATTGCCCGCGCGAGCGGCAGGCGCACGGCGGGGTCGCGGCGGTACACCCAGTCCGCCCCGTCGCGTTCGTTCAGCAGCAGTTCCAGTCCAAACGGCGGCGCGCCGGTGGGAGATCGCGCGTGCACCTCGTGCACCGGCGGTTCCAGGCGCGCGCCGCGCTCCCACGGTGTCATCCGCCCGCCGACGACCGCCGCGAAGTCCCACCCGGGGAGCGCGGCACGCAGTGCCTGCTGGTCCTCGCGGAACACCGCCACGTCGACATCCCCGTGCGCACGCGTGACGCGGCCCAGCGCCAGGTCGATCGCCCACCCGCCGGCGACGGCCCACGGCGCGTCGAGTTCCCGCAGCACGGCGCGGACGGCGTCGATCTCGGGCGGGAGCGCGACGGGCCGTTCTACCGAGTCCCGATCCATTGGAACAACGGATCGAGCCACTCGGCGCGCGGGCGGTAGAAGGCGCCGTGTCCGGCGCCGGTATCGATGCGGATTTCCCGGTGCTCGCCGGGCGCAGTCGCCTGCGCGAACAGGGGCTCGCACGAAGTCCCCAGCTCGTCCGAGGCCTCGTAGATCGAGAGAATGCGCCCGCGCACGTCCACGTCGCCGCGGCCCTTTACCCAGTCGCCGCAGGGGGCCAGAAACACGTACGTGACTCGCGCGTCCTGCAGCAGCGCCGAAGCGATCATCGCGACGGCCCCGCCCTTGGAGAACCCGACCACCGCGATCCGCTCCGGGGGCACGCCCGCCGCAAAAAGCCGGCGTACCTGCTCCGCGACGTGCGATCCGAACGCGCGAAAGTCCGTACCCCGCGGACGCTGTTCGGCGATGACCTCGACGCCCGAAGCCGCCAGGGTGTCCAGGATCTGCTGGTACTCGTAGACGCCAAAGCGCTCGTCCGTGGGACGAGGGCCCTGCTCTTCGATGATTCGTCCGTGCAGGTAGATCAGGTAGCGTGCATCGGGGCGTACCTGCGCCGGCACGTCGCCCAGGATTGCGCCCCTCTGCGCCAGGGCTGGTGTGGCGGACAGCAGAAGTCCGCCAGCGACGACGAGCGCGCGGAGCCAGCGGGAGCGGAGGCGGCGATGCATCAATGGAGTTTTGAACCAGGTGAGCAGTCGAGTGTTGCGCCAGGACGACGCCGCGTGTGATCGTACACCATACGTCGTCCTCGCGCCCGCCGCACGAGGCGTGGCGCTCCCGGATGTCGAGGGCGCGACGCCGCCCCTGGACGGCTGGGCGTAGACAGATCGTGGTATGATCGGTGCCGCATCGCCCCGGATCGACCGCGCCACCTTTCTTTCCTTCATCAACCGAAACCCGGATGCTCATGCGGCGACACCTCATCACCCTGCTGGGCGCGGGCACGCTGTTCGCCTTCACGGCCGGGGCGGGCGCGCAGCAACCGGCGGCGGCCGCCTCTCCCCGGGTGGAGCGCGCGCAGGAGCTGGCGCGGCTGGCGATCGCGGCAGACTCGGCGGCCATGCACCGCTTTGTGGAAGAACGCTTTGCCCCGGAGTTCATGCGCATTGCGCCCATGCCGCAGCACCTGGGCACGCTCTTTCAGATCGGCGGACGGCTGGCGGGGCGGGAGCTGCGCTCGGTGTCGGAACCGGCGCCGGGCGACGTGACGCTCGTGTATTACAGCCCGGCCACGGAGGAGTATTTTCGCTTCCGGGTTCTGGTTGATACGGCGGCCCCGTACCAGGTGCGCCAGGTGGGCCCGCCGCAGCCGGGCGGAGGACCGCCCAGCGCACCCGCGCCGGCCGCCGCGAGCGATGAAGAGGCGATGCGCCAGCTGCACGCCTATGCGGTCGGCCTGGCGGAGGCGAACCTGTACTCGGGCGCGCTGCTGGTGGCCCGGGGCGACCGCGTGCTCCACGAGGACGCATACGGGCTGGCCAGCCGGGAGTATCGCGTCCCCAACCGGCCTGACACCCGCTACAACCTGGGCTCCATCAACAAGATGTTCACCGCGGTGGCCATCCTGCGCCTGGTGGAAAGCGGCCGGCTGTCGCTGCAGGACCCGGTGGAGAAGCACCTTCCCGGCGTGCTGGACACGGCGATCGCCCGCAAAGTGCGGATCGAGCACCTGCTGACGCACACGTCGGGACTGGGCGACTTTCTGTTCACGCCCGAGATGGCGCCGCTGAACCGCGCCACGTTTCGCGGCGTCGCCGACTTTCTGCCCCACCTGGCCAACGACCGGCTGGACTTTGAGCCCGGCACCCGGTGGGGGTACAGCAACACCGGCTTTCTGGTGCTGGGCGCCATCCTGGAGCGGGTGACCGGCGAGGAGTACCACGCCCACGTGCGCCGGACTCTCTTTCAGCCGCTGGGGATGCCGGACACCGAGGCGTACGCGCGCGACGCCGTGGTCGAGGGGCTGGCCTCCAACTACGAGCTTACCGGCAGCGCCGCGGGCCGGGGGTGGCGCAACGTGACGTTCGACATGCCCGTGCGCGGCACGCCCGCCGGCGGCGGCTACTCCACCGCGCGCGACCTGTACACCTTCATGCGCGCGCTGGTGGGCAGCCAGCTGCTCAGCCCGCGGATGACGGAAGCCATGCTGACGCCCAAGCCCGCGCTGGGATCGCCGTCGTACGGGTACGGAATCCAGCTTCTCTCCCCCAGCGGCAACATCGCCGGGCACACGGGCGGCGGGCCGGGGGTTTCGGACTACGTGGCCGTGCACCGGCCCAGCGGGACCATCACCGTGGCGCTGGCCAACATGGCCGGCGAGACGGGTGCGCTGGTGCGCCGCGCCCAGACGCTGCTGGGGCACCGGGAGCTGCCGCCCGCGCCGGCCGCCGCTCCCGCCGCCGCGCCGCCGCAGGGGACGAGTCCGCGGCCCTGATCGCCGCGGAGTCGGAGGCAAAAAACAGGGTCTCACACAGAGTCAACAGGGTCAACAGAGTTTTTGCTCTGCTGACTCTGCTGACTCCGTGTGAGACTCATTCTTTGTGCGGATTCTGCGTCAGGCCGATGCTCGATTACCTGGTGGTTTCGTCCGCCGGCGTGTGCGGAGGATGGCCCTCCTTGCCGTGGCTCAGCCACAGCGCACCGGAAACGAGAAGCGTGCCGAGCCCCAGGTAAAGCAGGTCCAGCGCGGTGTTGATCTCGATCTGCAGGGCGTACTCGAAGAACTTTACCACCAGGATGAGCAGGACCACCTTGGCCAGGCGGCTCTTCAGGTCGTCCATGCTGCGGATGAGGAGCAGCCGCTCGGCGAACTCCGAACCCTCCGCCACCTCGATGCGGCTCACGAACAGCTCGTACAGCCCCAGGGCAAAGATCAGCATGATGGCGGCGAGCAGGTACCCGTCCACCACCTCCACCACGTGCGTCACCGTGGTCGAACGCAGCGCGGCGCGCGCTTCCGGGGCAAGGTGAAAGTCGGCGTAGGCGCCCAGGTGGCTCACCAGCTGGATGACGTCGATGGTGGCGACAAAGAACATCGCGCCCGCGACCACCAGGCTGGCCACCACGGCCACCAGCACGATAAGGCGGCTGTTCCAGAGAAGTCCTTCAAAGCGGCGTTCGATGCTCATTTGATCCGGTGGTCCGCATGAGGTCGTGTGTGCGTTCGCGGCCAGAAAGGTGGCGCTCGCACCCACGCTCGCAAGGGCGCGGAGCACGGAGAGATAAAAGATGGGGGCTCCGCGACCCGGAGCCCCCTCTCTTGTGGCCAGCACGCCGCGGTGGCGTGCTCCCCACTCGGTAGGGCTGATTACTTAGTCCTGCTGCTTCCCGGCCAGCGTGACCGCGGCGTTCCAGCAGCCGCCCCAGCACACCGCCGCCATCGGCTCTGAATCTCTTTCCAGTTAGCCCCCGGCGATGGCAGCCGCCTTATCTAAGCCAGTTCTCCACGGGCAGCTCCGCGATCCGCTTGAACTCCCGCTCATTGTCGGTGACCAGGGTATAGCTGAGGGCAACCGTCTGCGCGGCGATCAGCAGGTCATTGCCGCCGATCGGCTGACCCATACGTTCAAGGCGCGCGCGGAGGGCCCCGTACACCGCGTCCGCGGGGGCCTCGACGGGAAGGACATCGAGAACCCCAAGCACCGCTTCCACCTGCGCCGTGAGCCGCGCCGAACCCTTCTTCTCGGCGCCAAACCGGAGCTCAGCCGCCACGACGATACTCGTGCAAACGTTCGCCTCGCCGGTCTGGCGAATGCGCTGAGCAACAAGGCCCTGCGGTTGACGCACGAGATCCGAGAGGATGTTCGTGTCCAGCAGGTAGCGCATCAGAGATCCACCGAGTCTATCGATAGCTCCGGGATCGGCGGGAACGCCTCGTCGATCGGCTCCAGGGTCGCCAGCAACGCCAGCAGCGACCGGGGTGGCGCGGGTTCGATGACCAGCCGCTCGCCTTCTTTGCGCAAAATGGCTTCCTCGCCGGACAGCTCGAACTCGCGAGGGATGCGTACTGCCTGGTTCCGACCGTTCCTGAACAGCTTGACGCGACGTTGTGCGCTCACGAGTCACCTCCGGTTGACCTATGCTTAAGCATAGGCCAGCCTCTGGTAGACGTCAACCATCCCCTCGATGGTGCGCGCGCTCCGTGGTCCGAGTCGCTGCCCGCCCTCCAGGCTCCTCAACGACGCCGCGCCGGAGACAAACGCGCAGCAGGCGCGGCAGACTTCACCGCGGCTGTTGCACCGCCCTCTACTTCACCGCCAGCACGTTGTCGGTTGAGTTGCGGTCGATGTAGTAGTTGTAGGGGTCGATGCCGGCATGCGTCGGCCTCTTGTCCGTGACGAAACGCAGCACTTGGCGGCCGGAGCGGATGGGATGGCGCTCCAGCAGCACCACGTGCGATGGATCGAACGCGTCGCGGCCCGGCTCGGCGGTAAAGAGGCCGATCTCGATGCGCTCGGCCAGCGGCACCTCCGTCTCGGCACCCGCGGAATCGACGTAGAGCTTCTTCGCCTCCACCGGCACCGTCACGTCCCATCGGCCGTCCGCGCGGCGGACCGCCGTGGGCTGCGTGGTCTGCAGGTGGTAGAGGGTCAGGCGCTCGAACAGGTCGGTGATCAGCGCCTGCTCCTCCGGCGTGCGGGCCTCCGCGCGCAGGGCGGCGACCAGATCCAGCGAGCGGGGGTACGGCGCGCCCGCGAACCGGTAGCGGCCCAGGAGCGTCCGCAGCGCCCGGTTGACGGCGTCCTCGCCCATCCGCCGCTGCAGCAGGTACATGGCGAGCGCGCCTTTGCGGTAGGTGACGTGGTCCTGCCCGTCCACGCGGGTAAGCGTCGGCTCCGCCCCGGCCGCGTACTCGCGGCCCTCCAGGTAGCGGTCCAGCTCGTACCGCAGGTAGCGGCGCATGTAATCTTCCCCGCGCAGCTTCTTCACCACCATCTGCGCCGAATACTGGGCCAGCGTCTCGGAGAGCAGTTCGCGGCCCTCCATCTCGGCCCCGACCACCTGGTGTGCCCAGTACTGGTGCGCCAGCTCGTGCGCGGTAAGGTAGGTTACGTAGTCCATCGACTCCGGCGCGCTGAAATCGGAGGCGAAACCCACGTCTTCGGAGTAGGGGATGGTGCCGGGAAACGCCTGCGCAAAGTCCAGATACCCCGGAAACTCCACGATCCGGGCGTGGTCGAACGGGTACGGGCCAAAGTTCGCCTGGTAGTAGTCCAGCGCCGCCGCCATCGCGTCGAGCATGCGGTCCACGTTCCACGCGTGGGCGGGGTGGTAGTAGACGGCCAGGTCCACGCCGGCGTGCCGGCGGTGCTTTTCCGCGTAGCGGGCGGACTGGATGGAGAAGCGCGGGTGGATCGGCACGGCCGAGACGAAGCGCGCGGTGCGCCGGCCGCCCCGCACCACGTCCGAAACCCGGTTGCCGGGCGCCAGCGGCGTCTGGTCCGCCGACGTGGACACGGTGATGTCGGACTTCGCCCATCCCCGACCGTACGTGGTGTTCGCCGTGGCGGCCACGTCTTCCAGCTTCGGAACGCCGGGTGCCCGCGGCAGGGCGTACTTCCGTCGCGCCTCGGGGTCCTGCAGCGTAAAGGCGCGAGCCAGGCCGATCGCCGGCATCAGGTGGCTTTCGTTGAGGAACGTGCCGTTCTCCACCAGCCGGGTGAACGTAGGCTGGTTGCGAAAGCCGCGGATCTGGAGCCGCGTCTCCCAGGCCATCACCCGCTCCTCGCCGGGCTGCATGGGCCGGTCCAGGCGATAGATGCGGTAGCCGTGCTCCGCATCGTCGCGGATGAGCCGCGCGCCGGGGATCGTCGCGCCGGCAAGCTCCAGATCGTCGCCCAGAACGCGGACGTGGATGTCGGGGATCGCCCGCGCCGTCAGGTTGCGGAGCCGATAGCGGCCCTTCGTCACCGCCCGCCGCTCCTCCGGGTACAGGGCGACGTCCAGCGTCAGCTCCACGATCCTGGGCTGCGGCAGGTCGGCGTATCGTCCGTACTTCTTTTCGTACGCGGCCATGTGCGCCTCGCCGGCGCCCTGCGTCCGGTACTCGTTCAGCACGTCGGTGTTGTAGAAGCCGTACGCGCCCGTCTCCGTGAACGCGAGCAGCGCCGCGCCCGCCAGCCATCCCGGCGCACCCCTCAGGCGCCGCCGCGCGAACGCCAGCCGGGGCCGCAGCCGCACCTCGGTGCCGCGCCGCCACAGCAGGTGCGCGGCCACCAGCAGCAGCACGGCAAAGGCGCCCCAGTACACGCGAAACGTCCAGGCGCCCACCCAGAATGACCCGGCACCGTTCATGTCGCTCAGCGGCACGCCGGGCGTCCCGCCGTACCGCAGGAGGTTGTGGTCGACGGCCGTGTTCAGCTGCTGCCACGCCAGAAAGAGCACCATGATCCCCCAGCCGACCGCCTTGTGGGGGCTGATCGCCTGGACAAAGATCGCCAGCGCCGCCAGCAGCAGCATGTCCCACGTCGTCGGCAGCACGTGCCACAGCAGGTACTTGCCCAGTTCCAGCTCCGTGAATCCCAGGGACAGCTGCAGGGCGACGGACGCGGCGACGGACGCCAGCAGCATCGTCATCAGCACCAGCCCCATCGCCAGCGTCTTGGACACCACGTACACCCAGCTGGGCATGGGCGCCGCGTCCACCAACTCGTGCATCCGCCGGTCGCGCTCGCGCCAGACCAGCTCGCCCGCGTAGAAGATGGCCACGATCAGCGGCGTCATCCCCATCCCCTCCGCGATCTCCGGAATCATCGAGAGCGTCGTGGGATAGGTGGGGCGGCCGTCCGGGTCGCGCTGCGTGGTCAGGACCAGCAGGGTGATGTACATCCCCCACGCCGTCAACACCACGAACGCCGGGCTCAGGACCACCTGTTTGATCTCGAACCTCGTGCGCATCCACAGCAGCGCCCGCAGCGCCGCGGGACCGTGTTGCGGCCGGGGCAGCACCCCCGTCTCCGCCGCGCGCGGCGCTTCCGCGGACGCGCGCTCGGCGAGCTTCTGCCCGCGGCGCTCGCGCTTCGACATCCCCTGCCCCGCTACGCGCCAGGCGGCATGGGCGAGCGCCAGGCAAAGGAGGGCAATGCCGATCCAGAGCAGCCGGTTGTAGAGCAGCACGCCAGCGAGATCCGGCAGCGCCACGTTGCGCTCCGCTACCGTCCAGTACCGTGTGGCGTCCGTCAGCGCGCGCCCGCCAAACGGCTCCGCGATCGCGACGAGCGCATCCAGCTGAGGCCGGTCAGCGAACGCACCCTGCAGGACGAAGAAGCCCGAGATGAAGCCGATCACCCCCAGGTAGCTGGCCATCATGGAGCGCGTGACGGTCGCCAGGGCGAAAAAGACGGCGGAGTGGATGAGCAGGTTGGGCAGCGCGACCACAAGGTAGCCGTACAGGTGGTCCGCCAGCCGGACCGGCCCCAGCGCCGCGGGATCGGCCCACGGCATCCGCGAGCCCAGCCAGACGCCCAGCGGCACCAGCAGCAGGCACAGCGCCGTCACGGCGAACGCGCCCCCAAAGCGGCCGATCAGGTAGCCGGCCTTGCCGATGCGCGTGGAGCGGATGATGGGGCCAAAGCCGGTCTCGTCGTCGCGAAGGACGGCGTTGGCCACGAACGACGTCGTCACGAACATGAAGACGACGGAGACCATCAGGTACTTCTGCAGCGTGGCCCAGGCCGCGTTCTCCAGCAGCCCGCCCTCGGCGGCCAGCCCGAAGCCCATGCTGGTGGTGACGAGAAACAGCGCGAAGGTCGCCGCGGCGGTAATCCACAGCAGCGGGTTCCGCAGCAGGTAGCGAAACTCGAAGCGGGCGATGTCGATCAGCATTGTGATGCCTCAGGCCGCGCGGCGCGACTGCGCCAGCGTGGAGAAGTAGACGTCCTCCAGCCCGGCGTCCACCGGGGCAAAGCCGTCGCCGGGATCCTGGTCGGCGAGCACGTGGACGATGGTGCGGCCGGCGAACAGTCGGGTGGAAAGCACCTCGTACCGCTCGCGATGCGAAGACAGATCGCCGCGATGGACGTCCTTCATCCATATCCTGCCGCGGGTGCGGTGGATGAGTTCCTGCGGCGCGCCCTGCAGCTGCACACGGCCCGCCGCCAGCACCGCCATGCGCGGGCACAGGTCCGCCACGTCCTCGACGATGTGGGTGGAAAGGATCACCACCACGCTCTCGCCGATCTCCGCCAGCAGGTTCAGGAACCGGTTGCGCTCCTCCGGATCCAGCCCGGCGGTGGGCTCGTCGACAATGATCAGCCCCGGGTTGCCGATCAGCGCCTGCGCAATGCCGAAGCGCTGCCGCATGCCGCCGGAAAAGCCGGCCAGGGCCTTTTTGCGGACGCTCCAGAGGTTCACCTGGTGCAGCAGGGTTTCCACCGTAGCCTTGCGGTCGGCGCCGGACGCGACGCCCTTGAGCACGGCCATGTGGTCCAGCATCTCGTAGGCGGAGACGCGCGGATACACGCCAAAGTCCTGCGGCAGGTAGCCCAGCGTGCGCCGCAGCGCCTCAGGCTCGCGGATGACGTCGACGTCGCCAAAGCGGATCGCCCCCTCCGTGGGCGTCTGCAGCGTCGCGATCGTCCGCATCAGGGTGGACTTGCCGGCGCCGTTGGGGCCCAGCAGGCCGAACATGCCGCGCGGGATGGACAGCGTTACGTGATCGAGGGCGCGCGTGCCGTTGGCGTAGACGTGGCTGACGTCGTGAAGGTCCAGCATCGGGATTCTCGGAGAGGGATGGGGGTGGAACGGAAGGATCGACCGGTTCGCTGACGGAAGGTGGAAGGCCGCGCGAACTCCCGGAAGCCGCCCTTCGCCGAACGGCAGATCGGGCCGGTCGAATGGGGCGTCCGGAGGTCGCCGGCACCTCCTGGGGGCTGGTATCATCATGGGGAGCCACGCCCTCTACGCCTTCTGCCCGCGATCCATTCGATGCACCTGATCCTGACGACCTCCCTTCAGCAGACCGCGCCGGTGTGGCGGGAAGGGGAAAAGGCGGCCGCGGCGATCACGTTCGGCACCGGGGCCGTGGTCGCCTACCTGGTCTACCGCCTGGCTCGCCGAGTCCCGTGGCCGCGGCCGTTCCGCCCGCGGTTCGCGGCGCTTCACCTTGTCGCCGCGCCGGCCGCGGGCCTGCTGTGGATGGCGCTCGCGACCACGTTGGAGGCGATGCTCATTCCCGGATACGTATCCGACGTGGAGGGGGCGAGCCGGGTGGAGATGCACCTGATCCTGGGGATCATCTTCTACGCGATCGTGGCCGGGGTGGCCCATGCCGTGGAGGGAAGCGCGCGCGCCGCACGCGCCGAGGCGGTGGCGGCGCGCACGCAGCTGGCGGCGCTTCGGGCGCAGTTGCACCCGCACTTTCTGTTCAACGCGCTGCACACCATCGTGCAGCTGATCCCCGCCGATCCGGCGCGGGCCATGGAGGCGGCGGAGCTGGTCGCCGACCTGCTGCGCGCCACCCTGGAGGAGCAGCGCGACGAGGTGACGCTGGAGGATGAATGGGGCTTCGTGGACCGCTACCTGGCCGTGGAGCGGATCCGCTTTGGCGACCGGCTGATCGTGCGCGCCGACGTGCCCGAGAACTTGCTGGACGCGCGCGTCCCCGCCTTTGCGCTGCAGACGCTGGTGGAGAACGCCGTGCGCCACGGCGCCGCGCCGCGCGTGGCCGCGACGGAGATCGTGGTCACCGCCACGGGCAGCGGCTCCGCGCTGACGCTCTCGGTGCGGAACTCGGGGGATGAAGACCGGCCCGTGCCCGCGACGGCGACGGGCGCGGGAACGGGGCTGGCGCGGCTGCGCGAGCGGCTGGCGGTGCTGTACGGCGGCGCGGCGCGGCTGGAAGCCGGCCCCGCCGGGGACGGCGGATACCAGGCGGCCCTCGTGGTGCCGCGGACGCGTGGGAGGGAGCGGTGAAGGTCACCGCGTTCGTCGCGGACGACGAGCCGGTGGCGCGCGCGGGGCTGCGCGCCATGCTGGCGGCGTTCGACTGGGTGACCGTCGTGGGCGAGGCGGCCGACGGGGAGGGGGCGCTGCGGGAGATCGAGCGGCTGCGGCCGGAGCTGGTCTTTCTGGACGTGCAGATGCCGGGGCTGCTGGGGACGGACGTGCTGCGCCGGCTGGAGCGGCCGCCGTTCGTCATCTTTACCACGGCGTTCTCCGAGCACGCGGTGACCGCCTTTGAGCTGGGCGCGGTGGACTACCTGCTGAAGCCGTTTGGCCCCGGGCGGCTGGCGGCGGCGATGGAGCGCGTGCGCGCTGCCCTGGGCGGGCCCGCCCCGGCCGACACCTTCGAGCGGCTGAGCGGCGCGCTGGCGGGCGGGCCCATCAGTCGCCTGTTCGTGCGGAGCGGCGGAACGCTCGTGCCCATCCCGGTGGAGCGCGTGTCGTGGTTCCAGGCGGACGGCGACTACGTGACCGCGCACGCCGGGAATGCCCGGCACCTGCTGCACCTTTCGCTCAGCCGTCTTGAGGCCCGCCTGGACCCGCGCCGGTTTGTGCGCGTGCACCGCACCCACATCGTGAACCTGGACCAGGTGCGCGCGTTTCGCCGTGACGCCCGCGGCAACCTGGAAGCGGAGCTGCTCGATGGCGCCCGCGTCCCCGTGAGCCGCGCGCGCGCCCAGGAGCTGCGGAGCCTGGGACGGTAGCCGGCCTCGGCTGTGCGACGCCTCCTCTCGGAATGTGCACCCGATCCCAGATCATGGAAAAAGGACTTGTCTCACACGGGCACGGGGTCAACGGTTTTGTTCTTTACCGTTGACCCCGTGTGATGCGATACAAGATTCGACAAAACTGTCATTCTGAGGGAGGCGCCGAGCAACGCTCTCCGCTCGCGCAGGAGCATGGCGCCGACCGAAGAATCTCTATGCTGAAACGCGCGGTTCTTTCCGTCACGACGGGGTTCCCGGGCGTTGCCCGGAAAGGGGTTCCGCGCGAGGGGAAGGAGATTCTTCGGTCGCGCCACTGGCTTCGTGGCGTTCCCGAGAGCCCGACGGGGGCGCTCGCTCAGAATGACAGGTGTTTCCCGGATTCCGTGTGAGATGAGGAGATATCCGGTTCTGGAGGTAGCTGGTGTACCCGGATTCGCTACGAGTGCACAACGAACCGTGACAGTTTGCCGGATGGGATATCAACAGTAGAAGCAACCAGCCCCCGAGGCGCGGGCGCGCATCGGGGGCTGGTGCGAAAATGGACCGCCGGCGTTTACACGGGTTCGGGGTCCGTGGAGAACACGTACAGGCGGCCGCCTGCCTGCTCCAGCACCGCATCCGTAAACGCGATGGCGTGAGCGGGCGAGGACGAGGCGTAGAAGCTCTCGATTTTCGCGGCAAGCGAGGGGTCGCGGCCCTGCAGGCGGCGCAGCATGACGGACGGCTTGCGGTGCGGCCAGATCAGCTGATTCGCGCCCCAGAAGTTCAGCGCCTCCAACACCATGACACCGGCCAGCATGCGTGCCTCCACGCTGTCCTCGGACATGTCCTCCAGGTCACGCACCGAGTTCGTGATCATGTAGCGCTGCCGCTCGAAGTACTCGGGGGCGGGCTCCCTCGGCCCTCTGTGATAGCGCTCCTCCGCGTCACGCTTGAGCACCGTGGCCTCGCCCGTCCGGTCAAACAGCAGTTCGCCCGTGGCGAACGCGTCGATCAGGACGGGGTGCCCCTTTTCAATCTGCACGCGCCAGAACTGCAGCGGCCCCACCTGCAGCTGCACCTCCACGCCGTTGATCATGCGGCTCTGCCTCCAGTACTCGGTGCCGTGGATAACGGCAAAGACGTCCAGGTCGGAGTTGGGCTTGGCCTCGCCACGCGGCGCCGAGCCAAAGCAGAGAAGCGCGATCGCATCCTGGCGGGCAAGCATCTCGTCGTACACCGCCGCCAGCGCCGGCCTGAAGCGCGCCTCCATGGCCGGCGGAAAGGCGATCCGGCCGTCGTCGTCGGGAGCGATCGCGTACACCTGTGCGGACTCAGTGGCAACACTCATCGGCTCGACCGTTTCTGGCTGGAGGGGTACGGCGGGGCTCCCCGCGAGCGGGGATGGACGTTACGGAGGCGTGCCCGCGCGGATTGCGACAGGATCCCTGGCCCGCGGCGCGTCCGGCGGGACGAACGGGTCACGGCCCACACATGGATAGCCTGCCCCACCATTCCCGTCAAGTATCATAGGAACAGATGACGCCATCGTTCGAACAGCTCTGCCGCCCCTCCCAGCCACGCGCCATGTTGGCGATTTTCGACCGGGTAACCGTCGCGGGCGAGCGGCCCGCTGTGGTCGGCGGTCACGGCCGTCCAGACGCTGCGGCCGGAGCTGGTGTATCTGACGTGCAGATAGCGGAGTGCCGGCACCGACCTGCTGCCCCCGCTGAAGCGGCCGCCGTTCGTCCCCGTGAGCCGCGAGCGCCGAGGCGCTACGGAGCCTGGGACGGTAGCACGTTCCGCGATTCCATTTCCACGCGCTCCAAAGGCGGACGCGGACCCACCGCGAGCGTGCGGCGCATCCAGCGCCCGATCACGGGCAGCCAGGCCGTGAGCAGCACGCCCCAGACGATCCACACCTTCGCCAGGAACGGCCGCCGCACGGGCAATTGTCGCCGCAGCCTACCGCCGCGGCGCGCCACCGGGCTATCTTCCCTGCCGAAGCCAGAACCCATGCCCCGGAAGCCACCTCCGTGACACCTGTCGTCCGCGCACTGCTCATCGCCAACGTGGCCGCGTTCTTCCTGCAGCAGTCGCTGCAGGGCCTGGCGGACGCCTTTGTCTTCGTGCCGGCGCTGGCGCTGGTGCGTCCGTGGTCCGTCGTGACGTACATGTTCCTGCACGGCGACCTGATGCACCTGCTGTTCAACATGCTGTCGCTCTTCTTCTTCGGACCGCGCGTGGAGGACCGCATCGGCTCGCGCCCGTTCGCCATCCTGTACTTTCTGAGCGGCATTACCGGCGCGCTGCTGTCGGTACTCTTTTCGCCCCACTCGGCCATCGTCGGCGCCTCGGGCGGCGTGTTTGGCGTAATGCTGGCGTTCGCCTGGTTCTGGCCGGACGAAAGGATCTTCATCTGGGGTGTCCTGCCGGTGCCGGCGCGCGTCCTGGTTGCCGTCACCACGCTGTTCGCGCTGTGGAGCGGCTTTGGCGGTGTGGGCGGCGGCGTGGCGCATTTCGCGCACCTGGGCGGCTACCTGGGCGCGTTTTTGTACCTGCGCTGGCTGGACCACAAGCGCACCGCGTTCAAGCGCATGGCCACCGCCGCCCCGCCCGACGCCGTGCGGCGCGTGGCCGGCTACCGGGCCATCGACCTCACCAAGGTGCACGAGGTGAACCGCGAGGAGATCAACCGCATCCTCGAAAAGATTACCGCGCACGGACTGGGATCGCTCACGGCGCGGGAAACCACCTTCCTCTCCAGCTTTGTCCCCCCCGACGATCCGGCGCCGCCAAAGACGTGATACCATTTCTCGCACTTCGGCGTGCAATCAGAGGAACGACGGAAAGCATCACGCGGAGGCGCGGAGGAACGGATGAGGCGCGGAGGCGTTTTTGGCGTTCCCTCCGCGCCTCTTCTGTTTTCTCCGCGCCTCCGCGTGAAAATCGTTCCCCTCACTGCACATCGAAATCCGGGAGATGGTATGAGACTGTTCCTGGATCGGCGCAATGAAGGAAAACCGGCTTCCGAGGTTCTTCGGAGGCCGGTCCTTTGTATCTCCCGGAGAGCCGCACCCAATCCTCACGTTCAGTACTCGATCTCCACCTCCTCCACCGCTTCAACCACTCCAGGCCAATCAGCACGACGCCGGGACGCTTTTTTTCGTTGACAGCACGGATTGCCCGGACCTACACTCGTGGCGCTCGGCATCACACCCGAGCGGACGATTGTGTCGCGCCGTGCAGGCGCATGGCGCGCGTTCATTACTCATCGAGGAGGACCATCATGAGATCCCGTTTCATCGCCCTGGCGGCCAGCGTCCTTGCCCTCGCCAGCTGTGCCGACCACCCGCAGCTGCCCGCCACTCCCGCGGAAATGCGCGTGTCCGCTGCTTCCGCGTCGAACGGCGTCGTGCAGTCGATCAACGGAAACGCCGACATCCAGGCCCCGGAGGGACTTCGCAGGATGGAGATTCACGCCCGCAAGTCGGCGGACGGAACCGTCAGCGGCAGGTTCTTCCTCAAACAGCGGTGGGGCGATGAAGACACGTACGAAGCCGACGTCGTCTGCTTCACCATCGTCGGCAACCGGGCTTACGTGGGCGGCGTGCTCACGAAGGTGAACGGCGTGCCGTACGAGGAGTACGCTTCGTTCCGCCTGGTGATGGTCGACAACGGCGAGGGGGCGAGTGCGGCGCCTGACCAGTCCAGCCAGGCCTTCAGCTTTCAGCAGCCGGGACAGCCGCAGCTCTTCTGCAGCAACGCCTCCCTCGTGCTGCCGATGTACGACCTGGTACGGGGAAACCTGCAGATCCGGCCGTAATCGCAATACGGAAAACAACATCGGAAGGTACAGAGGGACCGAGAACAGCCAGAGGAACAGAGGTGATCCGCATTCCGTCCTCTGTTCCTCTGGCTGTTGCCTGTTCCTTATAGTTATTCCGGAGTTATCCACGGGCTGCGAGGAGAGTGCCCCCACGCGTTGCTCCCCGCAGCAGGTTGTGGATAACTCCGCCGGAAGCTTGTTTTTCGCACACACGCACCGCCGCGCTACGGATAACTG
>NZ_JBMDXM010000064.1:0-51685 GCF_048594345.1 Longimicrobium sp. | reverse complement strand
CCCCCCGGGGCTCCCGGGTCCCGGCCGCGCCCCCTATCTCCCCCCCCCGCGGCTGGCCCGGGGGGGGGGGGGGCGGGGGGGGGCCCGCCGCGGGCGCAGCGCGATGGCGCCCCCGCGTGTAAAACCTGCGTCGCGCCGGCGGAGTGCCGCGCCGGATCAGTCCGCGTGGGCCGGGCAGCCGCAATGGTGGCAGGCGGCGCTGTGGCGCAGGCGGGCGCTCCAGATCATCCCCCCGGCCAGCAGCATGCCCCCCGCCGCGTGCGCCAGCGTTTCCGCCGCGCCCGTCCACCCCGCCAGCGCCGGCGCGGACCAGAGGACGAGGCCCGCCAGCATGGGCACCAGCACGGCGCGGCGGCCGTGCGCGCGAATCCCGCTCCACGCCATCAGCGCCGCCAGCACGGCCGACGTGGCCTGCACCACCGCCTCGCCGCGGTGCCCCAGGGCCAGCGCGGGCGCCGCCATCACCAGCACCGGCGACGCCAGGCAGTGCACCGCGCACAGCAACGGGACCGCCGCCGCCCAGTCGATCGCCGCGCTTCCACCCTCCGTCCGCGTCATACCCCATCCTCCACAGAGAAAACAAGCGCCGGAAGCGCATGCGGCGCTCCCGGCAGATGATTAATGATAATCCATTTTCATGTTTGGCGCAACCAGGGATCGCCGTCGTACCCTCGGCTGCGAACGGGCGAGGCGGGAGGCTTGACGTGGGCGGGGCCGTAGCTATCTTGTCCAGGCCGGAGGTAACGGGAAGCTCCATTTTTGAGCCAACAGTTTTGAAGCCGGGGCCATCTTTTGCGGCCGACGCCACGCCCCCCGCGGGAAGGCGGAATGCCGCGAGGAAGCCACCCAACATGTTACGACATGGCTTCAAAAATCCTTCCCGTTGCCGCCCGGCCCAGGCCGGCCCCGTATTGCGGGGCTGGCCTTTTCTCGCTCCCTGAGCAGGAGGCCTCGTGCCCACGGTTCGCGTTACCCGCCGCGTGCACTTTAGCGCGGCGCACCGTCTGCACAGTCCGGCACTCTCCGACGAGGAGAACCGGCGCATCTTTGGCCTGTGCAACAGTCCCAACTGGCACGGGCACAACTACGAGCTGGACGTCACCGTCGAGGGCAGCCCCGACCCGGTGACGGGGTACGTCGTGGACCTGGGCGTGGTGCGCGAGGCCGCCGAAGAGGTGATCGGCGACCTGGACCACCGCAACCTGAACCTGGACGTGCCCTGGCTGGCGGACATCATCCCCAGCACCGAAAACCTGGTGGTGGCCATCTGGGAGCGCCTCAAGCCGCGCATCCCCGCCGGGGGAACGCTGGTTCGCCTGGTGCTGTGGGAAACGCCGCGCAATTCCGCGGAATATTCTGGAGAGTAGATGACGGACATTCTTGCGCCGCACGGCGAGCCGACCGTGACGGCCGAACCGGAGACGGAGTTCCAGGCGCTCGTGCGCCGCATGCTGAGCGAGCTGGGTGAGGATCCCCAGCGCAACGGCCTGATCAAGACGCCCGAGCGCGTGGAAAAGAGCCTGCGCTGGCTCACCCGCGGGTACAGCCTGTCGGTGCGCGACGCCATTGGCGATGCGGTGTTCGAGGAAGACCACCACAACATGGTGCTGGTCAAGGACATCGAGATGTACTCCATGTGCGAGCACCACATGCTGCCGTTCTTTGGCAAGGTGCACGTGGCGTACATCCCCAACGGCCGCATCGTGGGATTGAGCAAGCTGCCGCGCGTGGTGGAGATCTTTGCGCGCCGCCTGCAGGTGCAGGAGCGGCTTACGGAGCAGGTGGCGCAGGCGCTGATGGAGGTGCTGCAGCCGCAGGGCGTGGGCGTGGTGATCGAGGCCGCGCACCTGTGCATGATGATGCGCGGCGTGGAGAAGCAGAACTCCAAGACCGTCACCAGCGCCATGAAGGGCGTGTTCCTGGACGACCTGGGCACCCGCGAGGAGTTCCTGCGCCTGGTGCACCCGGGCAACGGGTAAGGCGCAGAGCGCTCCGGACGGTACCTGCGAGGGGGCGCCCCCTCCGGGCTCGCACCACTCGCCCACCTCCCCCAAAAAAGACTGGGGGAGGTTGGGTGTGGGGCAGGGGGGCGAGTGCTTCGGAGGGTCCCGCGCGAGGGGCGCGCCCCCTCCGCTCGCTTAGGCTCGCACCTCCCCCAAAAAAGACTGGGGGAGGTTGGGGTTGGGGCAGGATTTGGAGTGCTTCGGAAAGTCCGCGCAGGCCCCCTCCGGGCCGGCACCACCGGCCCACCTCCCCCGAAACTGCCGGGGGAGGTTGGGTTGGGGCCGGCAGGCGCGGGGTTCGGATGGAGTGGTGCGGGATGGTGGGCCGCCCCCCTCCCCGGCCCTCCCCCACAAACTGCGTGGGGGAGGGAGGTGCGACGCACCTGTCCGTCGAAGCGGGACCGAAGTTCTCCCCGCTCCGTGAGGAACGAACGGGGAGGGGTTGGGGGAGGGGCACCCTGTCGGGCGCAGTGCGGTGCCTGGCGTATCGCCGCGATTTGTCGGCAAAATGTAATGGGCTGGTTCCATCGTTCCGGTCTTGATCTACGTCCACGATCATTCCGACGCTACAAGACCAGGTGAGGGGAGGCGGGCATGGCGGGTGAGCTGCAGGGCAAGACGGCGCTGGTAACCGGCGCCTCGCGAGGCATAGGGCTGGCCATCGCGCGCGAGCTGATCGGCGCGGGGGCGTGGGTGGCGATGGTTTCGCGCACGGCCGAGCCGCTGGCGCGCGCCGCCGAGGGCATCGGCGGCCACGCCATCCCCGGCGACGTGTCCACGACGGAGGGCGTGCACACGCTGGCCACGTACGTGGGCGAGCTGCTGGGCGACGCGCCGGACCTGATCGTCAGCGCGGCGGGCGCGTTCTCGCTGGCGCGGCTGGACCAGGCGTCGCCCGAGGACTTCGACCGGCAGATCGCCGCCAACCTGCGCGGCCCGTTTCTGCTGGTGCGCGCCTTTCTCCCCGCCATGCTGCGCCGCCGCACCGGCCACTTCGTCACCGTGGGCTCCGTGGCCGGGCAGGCGGCGTTCCCGGAGAACGGGGGATACGCGGCCAGCAAGTTCGGCGTGCGCGGGCTGCACGAGGTGCTGCGGGCCGAGGTGCGCGGCACCGGCGTGCGCGCCACGCTCATCGAGCCCGCGGCCACCGACACGCCGCTGTGGGACCCCATCGACCCCGACGCGCGGGCGGACCTTCCGTCGCGCGCGTCCATGCTGCGCCCCGAAGACGTGGCGCGCGCGGTGCTGTTTGCCGCGACGCAGCCCGCGGGCGTGCAGATCTCCAGCATCGCCGTAGAGGCGGCAGGCTGAGGCCATGTTTCTGCTGAACGTAAAGGCCAGCTACGATTCCGCGCACTTTCTGCGCAACTACAAGGGCCGCTGCGAGAACCTGCACGGCCATCACTACGTGGTGGAGGCGGGTCTCGCCTTTGACGACGTGGGCGAGGGCGGCATGGCGTTCGACTTTACCGACGCCAAGCGCCACCTGCGCGCCATCGCCAACGAGCTGGACCACCAGAACATCAACGACCTGGAGCCGTTCACCACCCTGGAGCCCAGCGCGGAGAACCAGGCGCGGTGGATCTTTCAGCAGATGCAGGCGCGGCTGGGGGCCGAGGTGGCCGAGCACCTGGCCTACGTGCGCGTGTGGGAAACGCCCAACCAGTGGGCGCAGTACTCGCTCAAGCCCACCTGGTGACCGGCGGATGTACATCCTGCTCACCGACGCCCTGACCTGCCCCCGCTGCGGCCCCGACTTTGGCCTGCTGGTGCTGTCGGACCGCATGGAAGATCGGCGGGTAATCGAGGGCGCACTGGGCTGCCCCAACTGCCGCACCTCGTATCCCATCCGCAACGCCGCCGCCGACCTGCGCGCCGGCGCGTCGGCGGCGACGGAATCGGCCGCATCGACCGAATCCGCCGGGGCCGCGGAATCCGCTGAGCCTGGGCCGACTGAAGACGGGGCGGAGGGGGCGATGCGGCTGGCGGCGCTGATGGGGCTGGCGGGGGCCAGCGGGCTGGCGATGGTGGCGGGACCCGGCGCGCGCCACGCGGCGGCGGTCAGCGCGCTGGTGCCGGAGCTGGAGGTGGTCGCGGTGACGGACCGCCCCGACATGGATCCCGCGCGCGAGCCGGGGGTCAGCCGGCTGGCGGCGGGGGACGCGCTGCCCTTTCGCGGGGGCGCGCTGCGGGCGGCCGCGCTCACGGGCGGGGCGGGGGACGCGCGGCTGCGCGAGGGGCTGCGGGTGCTGCAGGCCGGCGCGCGGCTGGTGGTGGACGGGGCGGAGGCGGACACGGCGGAGCGGCTGCGGGCGCTGGGGGCGGAGGTGCTGCTGGAGGAGGACGGCGTGGTGGTGGCGCGGGCGCCGGGCCGGCCGGTGGAGCTTCGCCGCAACGCGGTGCGGTGAAATCGTGATCATTTGGTTGCGCGGCACCGCCCCGGCAGAGTACCTTGGATCGCTTCCGAAGGCGCAGCCGCGGCCCTCGCCCGCCGGCCATCGCCGCCGCCCGGGCGGTACCCCCAGGTTCTATCCCGCATCTCCCCATTTGTGACCATGTCCTGGCTCACGAACCTGATTGGAGGCCGTTCCGACTCGCGCGAGCGAGAGCCGGACTACTACGAAGAGGGCGCCGCCCTCCTGATGCAGGAAAAGTATCACGAGGCGCTTACCTCGTTCCGGCTGGCACTGCGCGAAAGCCCCAACGACACCGACGTCCTGCAGCAGATCGCGGTGACCTACACCCGCATCGGCATGACGGACGAGGCCATGAAGACGTACCGCCGCGTGCTGGAGCTGAAGCCGCACGCGGCCGGAGCCCACTACGGGCTGGCCTTTCTGCTGCTGCAGGGGGGAAGCACCGACCAGGCGGTGGCGCACCTGCGCGCCTTTCTGGCCCGCCCGCCCGCCAGCAACGCCGACCGGCACGTGGCCCACGCCCGCGCCACCCTGGCGGAGCTCACCGGCGAGGGCGAGGGCGCGCCGTCGGAGTTGCAGCTGGACCTGTGACGGCGGAGGGCGCGTCGGAGCTGGTGCTGGCCCTGTCGACGGCGCCGGACGCGGAGCAGGCGGAGCGAATCGCCCGTGCGCTGGTTGAGGAGCGGCTCATCGCCTGCGCTAACCTGGTTCCGGGTGTAACCTCCATCTACCGGTGGGAGGGCGCGGTGCAGGCCGAGGCGGAGGTGCTGATGGTGATGAAGACGCGGCACGCGCTGGTGCCGCGCCTCAAGGAGCGTCTGCCGCGGCTGCATCCGTACGAGGTGCCGGAGCTGGTGGTGACGGCGGTAGTGGATGGACTGGACCCGTACCGCCGCTGGGTGCGGGACGAGACGGAGGGATGATGAGGGGGCAGGGCAGGACCGGAGGGGCCGGCGCCCGTGGAACTTTGCAGCGGACATGGCTCGGATGATCAAGTCGGAGGACGAAGCCGAGAAGCAGCCCCAGGAAGCCGCCGCCGTCGAGGAGGAGGCTCCGCGCAAGCGTGGCTCCCGCAAACCGGTGCGCGCCGGCGGCCCCGCCGCCGACGGGCCGGACCCGTGGGCGGCCAGGCTGGAGCGTGCCGAGCAGCTGGAGTCCGCGGGCAGCCACGTCGACGCCGCCGAGCAGTTTCAGGCCGTGGCCACGGCGCAGCCCGACAACCTGCGGGCGGCGCTGGGCCTGGGCTCAGCGTTGGCCGCGCAGGGCAAGTACGACGGGGCGGAGAAGGAGCTGCGTCGCGCGCTCAAGCTGGCGCCCGACGACACCGAGGTGAACTACCAGCTGGGCTACACGCTGTACAAGAAGGGCGTGTACGCGGCCGCGGCCACGCAGCTGCGCCGCGCGGTGGAGCTTGACCCGGACCACTCCGCCGCCTTTCTGGTGCTGGGCGAGGCGCTCAACCAGATGGCGGACAGCGACGCGGCCATCGACGCGCTGGAGTCGGCGATCCGCCTGGCGCCGGAGAACGGCAAGGCCTACTACGCCATGGGCATCGCCTACGACCGCAAGGGCAACCACGACCGCGCGGCCGAGATGTACCGCCTGTCGCGCGAGGTCGCCAAGACCGCCTGATCCAGCTTTCCGTGGATGATGGATGACGACCGCCCGCGCTCTCCGGAGCACGGGCGGTTTCGTTTGGGCAGGATCCGCAAAAGAATGGGTCTCACACGGAGTCAACGGAGTTAACGGAGTTTTCTCTTGCGGTTCCTCTGTTTGCGGTGCGAATTCCCAAAGATTGGGCCTCACACAGAGTTAGCAGAGTCAACAGAGTTCTCTCGTGCCGGTTCCTCTCCTCTCGCGGTGCGATGTCGGAACCGGATCGAGAGTATGGATACAAGTTGGCAAACGGCGTCATTGTGAGAGGGTGCTGGAAACCTCAGTTGTTCCTTGAGAAGCACACTGTCATCCTGAGGGAGCGCACGCCGGAACCCTCATGGCCACAAAAGCTTGCGCGCGACCGAAGGATCTTTGTCGGGTCGCGCGAGACCCAGCCCTCGGGAGCCGTTCAAGGCTCCTAAAGCAGCTCACGGCGCGGCGCAGGAGTAAGAAAGGACGCGGGAGGGTGGATTCCCTCCGCGTCCTTTGTCTTCACGTCTGCGCCCGCGCTGTTGGAACGGGGCGAGGCGGATCAGGCGAGCGCGGTGGCGGCGGCACGGCCGCGGTGCAGGCTCATCGTGGCCAGCAACGCGCGGTACGACATGCCGGACATGATCACCCAGACGATCATCCGCCCGAGCAGGAACACGCCGGCCATCATCGCCAGCACCTGCAGCAGCACGGTGATCACCGACATCGCCAGCAGCAGGCCGGCGGCGACGCGGCTGTGCATCTCGCGCAGCGCCAGCGCCAGCCCGCCCACGACCACGAAATCCAGATACCACAACGAGCCGATGCTTTCCCGGTTCGTGTAGCCGAACACCAGGTTCAACGCCGCCAGGAAAAAGAAGCGGAGGGAGGCAGTGCGGATGGCCTGCACTGCGTCATCCGAGTCCGCGATGCCGGCGAAGTGCTGGCGGACGCCCGCACGTTGCGTCGCGCGGCCCTGCAGCTTGAAGGTGGCACCGGCCATGGCGGCGGCGTTCCCCGCGGCACCCGCATAGGCCGGCGCCGGCGTGAACGGCTCGAGTGCCGCGGCGCCGCCAACGGGCACGCGAGCGGTGTGGTGCGAGCCGTCGGGGAGCGCGACCCACTGCAGCACGGGGTTCAGGATTCCGCAGCGCGGGCACGAGCGGGCGCTGGGTGCGGTCGCGTTTCCGCAGTCTCGGCAGGGCTTCACGGGAGTGGTGGATCAGGAGGTTTGCAGATGTGGGGTGGGGAAGGAAACAAATTGCGCAAAAAACGCGCATGACGCAATCCCATCCGCACAATGCGCTCCCATGGAGTCGTCCCCATCCGTGCGTGTGGAGAGACGGGGTAGACTGACCCGGTGGACAAACGCGCGGCATCCATCCATCTTTCCCCTGCCCGCCGCATCCGGCACACCCGGACCCGGCCGGCCTTCCATCCACCAGATTCGAGACATACGCATCCCGCTGATCCTGACCGGTGTTCACCCCACTTTCACCGTCAGGAACGGAGTCTATGCGTATGTCTACTCACCCAACCGACGTTCGCGTCGTCGCGGAGCGGCTGGCCTTTTCGCTGGCTGACGGCCGCACCCTCTTTTCCGATCTAACCCTCGGCTTCGGGCGCGAGCGCACGGGGCTCACGGGCGCCAACGGCACCGGCAAAAGCACCCTGGTGCGCCTGCTGGCGGGCGAGGTGCGCCCGTCGGCCGGCAGCGTCGTGCGCGCGGGCACCCTCGGCTACCTGCCGCAGGATTTTCAGGTGCGCGCGGACCAGCCGCTCGCGGCCGTGCTGGGCATCGCCGATCGTCTGGCGCGCGTGGAGCGTGTGCTGGCGGGCCACGCCAGCGCGGACGAGCTGGATTCCATCGGCGGCGACTGGGACCTGCGCGAGCGGGCGGAGGCCGTGCTGGCCCGGCTGGGCCTGTCGCACCTGTCACTCGACCGCCCGGTGCTCAACGTGAGCGGCGGCGAGGCCACCCGCGTGGCGCTGGCCGGCGTGCTGCTGGCCGAGCCCGACTTTCTGCTGCTGGATGAGCCCACCAACAACCTGGACGCCGCCGGGCGCGAGGCGCTGTACGCGTTCGTGGAGGGCTGGACGGGCGGGCTGCTGGCCGTGAGCCACGACCGCGGCCTGCTGCGGCGGATGGAGCGTATCGTCGATCTCACGCCCGGCGGCGCGCGGGTCTACGGCGGCGGCTACGAGCTGTATCGCGCCCAGCGCGCGGCCGAGGCTGAGGCGGCCGCGCGCGAGCTGGCCAGCGCGGAGTCTACCCTGCGCCGCGCCAAACGCGAGGCGCAGCAGATGCGCGAGCGGCAGGACCGGCGCGACGGCTGCGGAAAGCGCCTGGCCGCGGCGGGAGGCATCCCCAAGATCATGCTGGGGATGATGAAGGAGCGCGCGGAGGGCACCGGCGCCCGCGTGCGCGAGACGGGCGCGCGGCTGGTGGAGGACGGCCGCGCGCGCCTGGACGCCGCCCGCGAGCGCGTGGACGAGCAGGCGCGGCTGGCGCTGGACCTTCCCTCCGCGGCCGTGCCCGCCGGCAAGACCGTCGTGGAGCTGGAGGGCGTGACGTACGCGCATCCCGGCGCTGCGTCGGCCGTGGTGGACGGCGTGTCGCTGCGGATCACGGGGCCGGAGCGCGTGGCCATTGTCGGGCGCAACGGCAGCGGAAAAACCACGCTGCTGCGGCTGATCACGGGCGAGCTGCGGCCGGACGCCGGCACGGTGCGGCTGGGGCCGCCGGCGGAGGAGGTCGCATTCTTCGACCAGCACACACGGCGGCTGCGCGACGATGCGTCGGTGCTGGAGAACTACCGCGCAGCGAATCCCGACGTGGACGAGACGGCGGCCCGCCACGCGCTCGCCCGCTTTCTGTTCGAAGGCGATGCCGTGCACCAGCCCGCCGGCTCGCTGAGCGGGGGCCAGCGGCTGCGGGCGGCGCTGGCGTGCGCGCTCAACGGCTGGCATCCGCCCCGCCTGCTGCTGCTGGACGAGCCCACCAACCACCTGGACCTGGACAGCCTGGAGGCGCTGGAGCAGGTGCTGCGCGGCTACGACGGCGCCCTTCTCGTCGTCTCGCACGACGCCGCGTTCCTGCGGGAGATCGGCATCGACCGCCGCATCGATCTGGGCTGATGCGCATTTTTCGTTGATCCGGAACCGAAAAGAAACGCGTTGATTTCCTGAGGGAGCGCTCACGCGGAACCGTACTCCACACAACCGCATACGCGCGACCGAAGGATCTCGGTAGCCCCACCGCGGAGTCAGATTCGAGGCGGAGAGCCAGCCCCACGGTGGCCGAGAGAAGATCCTTCGGTCGCGCGCCAACCGTGTTGCGGGCGGCAGGGATTCGGGCTGCGCTCCCTCAGGAAATCAACATTTTTCTTCCAGGCCGTGCGTCTCAGCGAACGTAGCGCAGGCCCAGCTGGATGGTCGGGTACCAGCCCTCGGTGCGGCGGACGTAGGCGAACTCGGGAGGGCCGGGGGGCGATGGATCAAAGTCATAGAAGGTGTCCTCCACCCAGTTGCGGTCGGCGCCGGCCTCCGCCTCGAACCGCCAGCGGCCGCGCACCTGCACGCTCGCCGCCGCGCCGAACCACGGATGCGCGTCCGCCGTTACGCCCACCGTCCCCCCGGCGACGGTGAGGGTGGGCGCGCGTGGGCTGGCCGTGAGCGCGACGCCGACTCCGGCGCGCACCCATCCGCCGCCTCCCAGCCCGCCCGTGCGTCGGAAGCCGGACCGACCCTCCTCGTCTTCCACGCCTTCGGCGCCGGACCCGGAGATGGGGATCGCGAACACCAGCGCCCGCGCGTCGGCGAACGCGAACACGCGTCCCGTCGTGCGCACCTGCACACCGGGCGTCAGGAAGAGCGGGGAGGCGTTGATGGTGTGGATGGCGTCCAGAGCGGCGAGCCCCATCGCCAAATCCACCCGCACAGGCGGCTGGCGCTCCGCGTCGGACGCGTCCTGGGCCACGGCTCGGCCAGGGCTCGTCAGCAGGATGCCGAGGAACAGGCGGAGCAGGGCGGGGCGGATGGAGCTGATCATCAGGCGAGTGGCGCGGGCGATGGAAGGGTTCGGGAGCGGGGCAGGGAACAACGCGCAGCCCTGTTCCATCGCGACAGGAGTCTCGTGAATGAGCGGGATTTCGGCGGTAACTCCATTGCTCGCGGATATGTTCCGATGACTCTCCGGTAGCGGACGCGCCGGGTGGGCGGAACGTTATACCAGATCCGGAAAAACACCTCACCTCAAGCTGGACTACGGGAAACAGAGGTCAGGGTACAGAGGAACAGACAACAGCCAGAGGAACAGAGGACGGAATGCGGATCACCTCTGTTCCTCTGGCTGTGCTCAGTCCCTCTGTACCTTCCGATGTTGTTTCCCGGATTCTGGAGTACCCGTTCAGAGTTCCAACGGGATCATTGGCTCCGCGGGCGGACGGCACGGTGTTGGGCTGGCGCGCGGATGTGCCGGATCGGACGATACCGGCGCCGCCGTCAGCCTTCGACGGCGGCGTTGGGGAGGTCGGCGAGCAGGCGGGCTGCGGCTTCGGGGGGGAGGGGCTGCGAGAACAGGAAGCCCTGGCCCAGGTGGCACCCCATCTCGTGCAGCGCGCTGGCGGCCTCGTCCGTCTCCACCCCCTCGGCCACCGTCTCCAGCTTCAGGCTTCCCGACAGCGAGATCACCGTCTTGATCACCGCCACCAGCGCGGGATCCACGTGCATGTCGTGCACAAAGGAGCGGTCGATCTTGATGGTGTCCACCGGCAGCCGGTGCAGGTACGCCAGCGACGAGTAGCCGGTGCCAAAGTCGTCCACCGCCACCCGGATTCCGCTGGCGCGCAGCCGCTGCAGGATCAGCCCCACCGCGGCGGGATCGTCCATGATCACGCTTTCGGTGATCTCCAGCCGCAGCCGGTCGGCCGGAAAGCCCGTCTCGCGCAGGATATCGTGGATCTCCTGCACCAGCTGGGGGTGCAGGAACTGGCGGCTGGACAGGTTCACGCTCAGCCACAGCGGCTCGGTGAGGGCGTAGGCGCGGCGCCATTCCTCCATCTGCCGGCACCCCTCGCGCAGCGCCCATCCGCCCAGCGCCATGATCATCCCCGTCTGCTCGGCCAGGGGGATAAAGTCGTCGGGCGAGCGCAGGCCGTGCACCGGGTGCTGCCACCGCATCAGCGCCTCGAAGCCCACCAGCTCGCGGGTGTCCATCACCACGATGGGCTGAAAGTACAGCCGCAGCTGGCCGCGCTCCACCGCCTCGCGCAACTCGCTCTCCATCTCCAGCTGCTCCAGCGAGCGCGCGTGCAGCTCCGCGTCGGCGATCTCAAAGCGGGCGCGGCCGCGGGCCTTGGCGCGGTACATGGCCGCGTCGGCGTCGCGCAGCACGTCCTCGGGGCGCGAAAAGCCGATCGAGCTTACCGCGATCCCCAGGCTGGCCGTCACCAGCACCTGCTGCCCCGCCGCGTCGAACGGACGCGCCAGCTCGTGCTGAATGCGGTGCGCCACGGCCGACGGGTTCTCCACGTCGTGCAGCAGCAGCGCAAACTCGTCGCCGCCCAGCCGCGCCACGCTGTCGCCCTGGCGCAGGCACGCCTCCAGCCGGCGCGACAGCGCGATCAGCACCTGGTCGCTGGCCACGTGGCCAATCCGGTCGTTAACCACCTTGAAGCGATCCAGGTCCAGAAAGATGACGGCAAAGTGGTGCTCCGGATGCCGCTGCGCGTAGGCCAGGGCACGCTCCAGCCGGTCCAGGAAAAGCCCGCGATTGGGAAGGCCGGTCAGCGTGTCGTGCAGCGCATCGTGCAGCAGCTGGTCTTCGTACTGCTTGCGCTGCGACACGTCCGTCTGCGAGCCGGCCATGCGCACGGTGGCGCCGTCGCGGTCCGCTACGCGCACGCCGCGCACCAGCACCCAGCGCCAGCTTCCGTCGGTGTGGCGGATGCGGTGCTCGGACTCGAAGTGGTTTCCGGAAGGCTCCGCGGGCTTCGTGAGCTCCGCGTGGACGCGCTGGCGGTCTTCAGGGTGAATGCGGGCGAACCACGCCGCCGGGTCCGTGCCCATCTCGCCGCCCACGATCTCCTTCCAGCGGGGGGAAAAGTAGACGGTGCCGGCGCGCACGTCCCAGTCCCACAGCCCGTCGTGGGCGCCCAGCGCCGCCAGGGCGTAGCGCTGCTCGCTGGCGGCCAGCTCGCGCTCCCCCCGCAGCCGGTTGCGCACGACCACAAAGAACAGGACCAGGATGACGACCAGGTAGCTGCCGAACAGCAGCGGACTGAGGCGCGGCGCCGGCACGCGCGAGGCCACGGCGGCCACCCCTGCCAGCGTGAGCGCGCCGTACACGGCCAGCGCATGCGTGCTGCGGAACAGCGTGCAGATGATGGCGCTGATGACGACCAGGCCCAGCGCGTACTCGGGCGCGAAGTCGTTCAGCAGCAGCAGCCACAGCACCCAGCCGGTGATGACGCCGAACAGCGTGTACATCCCCCGCAGCAGCAGCGGCGTCCGCGGGCCAAAGGAAAGCCCCACGACCACCAGGCACGCCGCGGCCACCACGAAGCGGTACAGCCAGGGATCGTTCGCCTCCGGCAGCACCGCGCGGTACACCAGGCCAAACGCCAGCACCGCCACGGCGGCCAGCGCGGCCACCAGGCGGTAGGTAAGCACCTCTTTCTCCGGAAATGCGCCGGCGCGGCGGGCGATCTCGTGTGGCATGCCGGGGAGGTGAGGGTGCCGCGGACCCGGCGGGGCGCGTTCAGCCGCTCGGGCCGGGGAGAGTGGATGCTGCGGATCTGCGATAGAAAAGCGTTGTGGAACGCTAAGGCCTGCGCGGTCCCGGCGGCAAGGCGGGGCTCCGAACGCGCCGTCTCGGTTGCGCCGGTCACACCCAAGCCGCGTTGCGCGGGCCGCGGGCGCGCGGGTGGCCGGAACGACGTACGCCGCCCCGCCGCCGGGTCCGTGTGGGCGGATTCTGGCGGGCGCAGCGGCGAACCGTTCGCTCCAGCGGCGTGGGAGCCGCGTCCGCCGGGCCGGCGGACGCGCGAGGGGTCAGGCCAGCGTGACGCTTTCCACGATCTCGCCGTCGCGCACCAGCGCGTAGCCGGTCACGCGGCCCTGCTTGTTGCCGGACGAGGGGTCCGAGAACGCCCACACCTCGTCGCCGGCGGCGGCCTGGCGCTGCAGCTTTTGCCACGCCATGCGGTTGCGCAGCCCCGCCCGGTCCGGCAGGGTCTGGTCGTACGAGGTGGGCGCGTTCTCTACCCGCTGCGTCAGCCAGTCCGTCTGAATCTTCATCGTTCAACCACGTCCCAAGAAAGAAAAGCGCGGGCCACGGCCCCGTACCTCCAAAGCTAACCCCGAACGCCTTTCGGCGATACGCCCCGGAAACGCGCCGCGGGTGGGGGGATTTGCCGACAAAAGGCGCCGCGCGGACGGGCTGCTGAACGACTGAGCATGGCCCTTGCAGACGTACGCTGCCGTTGGAAGGCAGGTTGGCAATCACAGGGACATGGGACGGAGACGATGGCACGCGAGACGGGCACTGTAGAGCGGTTCATGGACGACAAGGGCTTCGGGTTCATCAAGCCTGACTCCGGTGGCAAGGACGTCTTCGTCCATCACTCCGCGATCGGCGGCAGCGGCTTCAAGTCGCTTTCGCAGGGCCAGCGGGTGGAGTTCGACCTGGTGCAGGATCCCAAGGGTCCGCGCGCGGAGAACGTCCAGACCATCAGCGAGTAACACCCCGGCCGGCTTCGGCCGGCCTGGTTGTGCCTCGCGGGGGTGGTATCGTGTGCCGGCCAACGGTGGTGCGTTGGCCGGCCCGCGGACGTCCATCGCCTGATGGAGGAGCCTGGCACGGGGACGGTGGAACGGGCGGATGACCATCCGCGCGTTCCGCTGGCTCCGTGTTGCTCATAGCAGATCCAGCAGCCCGGCGGGGGTGAGCGGGATGCCGCCGGCCGACAGGTCATGGATCGAGATCCACAGCGCCTGGTGCCGCCCGCCTTCCGGATCGATCCCCTCGAACTCCCCGGCTTCGTAGACGTGCGGCTCCGCCACGCGCGCTTCGAAGGCGAAGACGATTTCGTGTCCGGGGCGGCCCGCGTAGGTGAACAGGTTCTCCAGCACGCCCAGCGGCCGCACGTCGCGCAGCGTAAGTCCGAACTCTTCCTTCCACTCGCGCGCGACCGTCTGCGCCGCGCGCTCTCCGAACTCGATGTGGCCGCCGATGGCGCGGTAGAAGCGGGTGCCGTCCGCGGGGTCATGTCCGCGTTCCACCAGCACCCGGTCTCCTTCGCGGATGATGGCGACCGCCCTGGCCCGGACCGCCGCTCCGTCCCTCTGCCCGCTCACGGGCGCGGCCGCGCGTTCCACATGTCCAGGTGCATGCGCCACCCCGCCGGGGTGCGGCGCCACACGATGACGTACTTTCCGTGCGTGGGCCCGTACGGAGTGCCGTTCACCGTCCCGGAGATCTCGTACACGCCGTAGTCGTATGCGTGGTTTCCGTCGATGCGGATCTCGGTGGGGGTGGCGCGGTGATGGGTGACGGTCTGGCCGGCGCCGAGCGTCCAGTAGCCGCGGATGGCGTCGGCTCCCGTGATCATCTCGCTGTTGTTGGGAAAGATCACGGCGTCGGGCGTGTACAGCGCCAGCATCGAGTCCACGTCCCCGCGCACGTACGCCGCCGAGAATTCCCGGCTCGCCGCTTCGATCGCCGCGACCTCCGTATTGCCCCCTCCGCGCCAGTCGAACTCGTGCTGCGACGAGACGGCGCACCCGCCCGATGCGAGCAGGCAGATCAACAGCAGAACCGAACGCATCATTCAGCCTTGTTGGATGTGAATCATCACCGCCTCCTGGAGGCGCACTGTCATCCTGGGAGGGTGTTGAGAAACCTCAGTTCTTCGTACAAAGCGCACAGTCATCCTGAGGGAGCGCCACGCGGAACCTTCAGGAACACAAGAGCTTACGCGCGACCGAAGGACCTTCTCTCCGCCACCGCGAGGCCAGATGCGGGGCATGAAGCCAGCCTCACGCTTCTGCCGGCAAGGTCCTTCGGTCGGCGCCAGAGTAGTGTGTATGAACAGGTTATGGAACTGCGCCTCCCTCAGGATGACTGGCACGATTCGAGGTTTCTCAAAACCCTCTGATCCTGATAATGAGGGAGCCCACCACGCGAATGGTACTCTCCACATCTGCACAACAGGTTGCGCGCGGACGAAGGATCCATGCCGGATTGCGCGAGAGCCGGGCCGTCGGTCTGATTCTTCCGGATAAGGAAAAGAAGGGGCTCACACGGAGTCAACGGAGTCAACGGAGTTTCTCGTGGCGTTTCCTCTCTTCTCGCGGTACGCGTTGAGAGAGGGTGACCGCGGACGCAGTCGATCGCACCTGGTGCGCGATCTTGAGAACCATCCATCCACTCGATGATTACGATGTGCGGCATCCTTGTGAGAGCCGCATGTCTTTTTCGAATCAAGGGTTTAGATAGCCGGAGATGAACGGTGATTGACGAGCAGGAGCAGGTCGTTCTGGTGGATGAGCAGGACGTGGAGGTGGGCGTGGCGCCCAAGCTGGCGGCGCACATGGATCCGCGCCTGCACCGGGCATTCTCGGTCTTCGTCTTCGACGCGGAGGGGCGGATGCTTCTCCAGCGGCGCGCGGAGGGCAAATACCACTCGGCCGGGCTGTGGTCGAACACCGCCTGTGGCCATCCGCGCCCCGGCGAGCCCACCGCCCAGGCCGCGGCGCGCCGCCTGGACGAGGAGATGGGCTTTCTGTGCCCGCTGGAGCACCGCACCACGATGCTCTACCGTGCCGACGTGGGCGCCGGGCTGGTGGAGCACGAGCTCGACCACATCTTCGTGGGCGTCTTTCAGGGAGAGCCGGTTCCGCACCCGGACGAGGTTTCCGAATGGCGCTGGGCCAGCATCGCCGACCTGCACGCCGACGTCGCGGCCGCCCCGGAGCGCTACACCCCCTGGTTTCGCCTCGCCCTGGAGAAGCTGTTCCCGGAGTGAGGCACGTTCACTGAATCCGGTCCGGCGCGTCAGGCCTTAAGAGCGTGTTTAAGGATCGACCATGAGCTTGATTCCTGAGGGAGGCGGACGGCCGCTACTTTGAGCTGGATGGCCCCACGGAGGACGACCACCTTTTCATCGCGCACGCCCGTGACGACGTGCCGCGCCTGCTGGCGGCGGTGCGGCGCCTGCGGGGTGGGGGAGGCGGCGGAGCGAGGCCTGGGTCGGCGCGGTGACGCATGCGCGGGCAGGGATGCGAGGTCGCGCGGCCCGTCCCGCCCCGGCGGCAGGACGTTTCCGGCTCAGCGCAGATACGGCGGGACGTTGCTGGCGATGATCCGCAGCTCTTCGTCGGTGAGCGGCAGCCGGCGCCGGACCTCGGTCCAGTGGCGGTCGGCGGAGGGGTTCGCGTTGGTGCCGGGTGAGGCATCGGACGCGAACAGGATGCGATCCAGCCCGATCTGCCGCATCCGCGTGGCCATCAGCTCCGCCTGCGCCGCGCTGATCCCCGCGTAGACCAGCCCCGCGAAGTCGAAGTACAGGTTGCGGGTGCGCGGGTCGCCGGCGGCCCGCAGCCTGGCGAACGCCTCCAGCGCCTCGGGCGAGGTAATGCCGGGCCCGTTGCCGGCCAGGTGGGCGATCTGGATGGTGACGTCCGGCGCCGCGGAGGCGATCTCGTTCAGAAACAGCTCCACCTCGGCGGGCCCGTAGAACCTCCCCGGCTCCAGGTGGACGATCATCGCCATCCCGTTCTGGTTCGCGGCGGCAAAGAGCGCGCGGAGCTTCGACACGTGCGCCGGATCGTCGAAGCGCACGCCCGCGTCGCCGACGTTGATCTTGATGCCGATGACGCCCGGGATCCGCGAGCACCGGACCAGTTCAGCGACCGCGAAGTCGCGCAACGGGTTGATGCCGCACGCCATCACCAGGCGGTCCGGATAGCGCGCCACCTGCTCGGCGGTCCAGTCGTTCTCCATCCGCACCGCGGTCGCCCCGTCCTCGACCGGCGTCATCCGCCGGGTCCCACCCTCGCCCAGCCAGAAGCCCGCGGAGATCACCACGGCGCGGCGGATGCCGGCTTCATCCAGGTCGGCGATCAGGCGCTCCGCGGTGATGGGCTGCGTGTAGCGGGGCGGTGTTTTGCTGGTCGTGCTCTCCGTGGCGATGCGCCAGCGGCCGTCGTCGCCCCTGCGGATGCCGAGCGAAAAGTTCTGGAAGTGTGAGCCGCTTGCCGAATCCACCACGGTGCCGGCAACGTAGCCGTGCGTATCCCCCGCCGAATACACGCTGGGCACGTACCGCACGCGCGCCGTCTTGGGCCACAGGTTGATGTACCGCATGAACCACTGCCTGTCGTCCATCCATCCTGTGGGATTGACGTGCGCGTTCAGCATTCGCGCGTCGGCGGTAAAGACGCCGCCGAACTCCTCGATGCGCTCGACGTTGCCGAACAGGCGCGCCCGGTCGTGCAGCAGGCGCGACAACTCCGCCGGGACTTCAACCTCCGGCGCGGGCGGGTCGGGGAGGGGAAGCGCGTAGGGACCCAGCAGGTGCACGTGGTAGTCGGCCAGCGGCACGATGTCGGAGCGATGGATCGGCGCCGGGGCAGCGGCTGGCACCGCCGCCGCGCAACCGCTCAGCATCCACAGAATCGCAACGACGACTGAGAAACGCATCATCAAGCTCTCTCGGGAGATTCGGGATACCGAAGCAGCACGCATCCGCGGCTCGCCGATGAAAGCTATCGAAGCCGGACGAGGGTTAACAGCTACAGTGTACGTGGATTTCGACCTGCACAGTTGATCCTCAGGCTCAGTGATCATCGGGTGCTGCTGAACAAGAGGTGCGCTGTCATCCTGAGGGAGCGCACACCCGTAATTTTCATGACCACAACCATTTGCGCGCGACCGAAGGATCTTTGTCGGGTCGCGCGAGGCCCATCCCCCGGGAGCCGTTCAAGGCTCTCGGTCAGGCCGACGAGATCGATCGGTCGCGCGCAGGCGGTTGTGATGATTCAGGCTGCGGTGTGGCGCTCCCTCAGGAAATCAGCGGCATTCCCGTCCAATCAGAAATCAGCGGCTTTCCCGTCCAATCAGACGCGGCAGAATCGAGATACGAAAAAGCGGAGCCGGGTGACCGGCTTCGCGTTGCGTTGAACCCGAAATGGAGGCCACGACGCGCCAAGCGGGTTGCGGAGCGGGTGGATGGTTCTCCAGATCGCGCTTCAGGTGGTGCGATCAGCCTGATTCTGCGCACCGTAGAGATCATCCGCCGATCCGCATGCCTTTTCAAAAAAACGCGGATGGCCCCCTGCCGCATTCCACCTGCTTCCCGTTCCCGAAATCCTCACAAAAGATTGGTGCCTCGTCGACCGCCCCACCTGCACCCGACACCTGGGAATCCCCGGCCGCGAGATCGGAGGAAGCGGCACGTAAAACTCTGCTAACTCTGGTAACTCTGCGTGAGGCCCATTCGTTTGCCGCACGCGATGAGCGCGTCAGAAACGGCACGTAAAAACTCCGTTGACTCCGTTCACTCCGTGTGAGGCATTCTTCTGCGGACCCGGACCCTAGCTCGCGGCTTGGCGGCGCGCCGCAGAGCGCCAGGCAAAGTAGATGGGCACGCCGATGGCCACGATCCCGGCCGCGAGCAGCGTCGCCGCCGGCCGCTCAAGGAGCGCGTTCACCATCATCGCCAGCGTGCCGACCAGAAAGACGGCGGGGACCAGCGGATATCCTACGGTGCGGTACGGGCGCGCCAGGTCGGGACGGCGGCGGCGCAGGACGAACACCGCGGCCACCGTCAGCGCCAGGAACGGATAGAGCAGCAGGACAAACGCCTCCGCCAGCTGCTCGAAGGTGCGCACCGACGCGTTCAGCGCGGTGAGCACCACCAGCAGCACCACCGCCACGTGCGGCGTCCCGAAGCGCGGATGCACCGCCGCCACGCGCCGGAAGAACAGCCCGTCCTCCGCCATCGCGTAGTACACGCGCGGCCCCGTCATCAGCCCCGCGTTAAGCCCGCCAAAGGTGGAGAGCATCACCAGCGCCGCGATCAGCGCGGCCCCGGCGGCGCCCGCCACGCGCGTCACCGCATCCACCGCCACCGCCTTGGACGCGGCCAACTCCGCCAGCGGCAGCGCGTACAGGTACGCCACGTTGATGGTCAGGTAGGTCGCGACGATCACGATCGCGCCCCAGGTGAGCGCCCGCGGCAGCGCCCGTCCCGGGTCGCGCACCTCCCCCGCGATCAGCGTGGCGGCGATCCAGCCGTCGTACGCGAACAGCGCGGCGACCAGCGCCACGCCAATCCCCCCCAGTCCCGCCGGCGCAAAGGTGACCGGCTGGGCCAGCGCGCCGCCGCCCTGGCCCAGCGCGAAGATGGCCGCCGCCGCCAGCAGGATCGCCGCCACCTTGGCCACCGTCGACGCATCCTGGATGGCCGCGCCCAACCTTACGGAGCGATAGTTGGCCGCGCCCACCAGCACGATCAGCGTGATCGCCGCCAGGCGCTGCCCCAGCCCGCCCATCGGCACAAAGGTTCCCAGGTACGCCACGAACACCAGCGCCGTCCCCGCCGACGCCGCCGAGCGGATGAAGAACCACGACCAGCCGAACAGAAACGCCGCCAGCGGCCCGTACGCCTCGCGCAGGTACACGTAGATGCCGCCCGCGCGCGGAAACGCCGCCGCCAGCTCCGCGATGGTCAGCGCGCCGCACAGCGTGATCACGCCGCCCAGGATCCACACCAGCGCGATGGCCCCCACGCTCCCCGACTCCGCCGCCACCGTCGCCGGCACGCGAAAGATCCCGCTGCCGATGGTCAGCCCCACGGCGGCCGCGGCGGCGCTCCACACCCCCAGCTTGCGCGGCAGCCCGTCCCCGTTTCCCGCCGACGGATGCGCGGAAGAAGCGTGCGTTGTGATCACGGGTGTCGCGTGCATGTGGATGACGGGCCGGGAGAGCAGGGAAGACGCGAGGAGTCGCCCGACGAAAGGCGTCCGCGCGGAATGGAGATGCGGATGCTCAAGCTACGCGCCCCCGCCCCGCGCGCCAGAGCCGTGGATCACAGGTCCCGCGATCCGTGCTGATCTTCGAAGCGCCGCGAACGCAGTCATCCTGAGGGAGCCGCCGCGCAGATCCTTCCCTTTGCAGGATCCATGGCGGCGGCCGAAGGACCTTGCCGGCAGAAGCGTGGGGTTGGATCAGTGCTCATGATTGTGCCCTGCGGCGGCGGAGGGAAGGTCCTTCGGTCGCGCGCAATTTCTTGTGTGGATTACGGTTCCACGTGGTGCGCTCCCTCAGGATGACGGTGCTCCTCTACAGGAGGCGAGCCCTGCGTCCGTATCACCCTTCTCCTGAACGGCGCCGTCTACGCCGACTGCAGGTTGCGGCGGTTGGATGGGGCCGCGGCAAGGCGGCGGGCGCGGTTGCGATCAAGCTCCGCCTTGAGGTTGGCGTAGACGGAGGGGTCAAAGGGGAGCATCACCTCGCGGATGCGGTTCAGGGGGCGGCGTACGGTGCGGGCGCCCATGTCGCGCATCAGGTCGTCTACGTAGTGAAAGGTAAAGGGGACGATGCAGGTGCCGCTGGCCACGCCGTTCGGCCGGTTCTCGCGCACCCACGTCCACCGCGCCTCCATCTCCCGCAGCACCGCCTTGCGCGGGGGGAGCCGCAGCTCGCCCATGAACCAGCGCGCCGCCCACCGCGCCCCGATCTCTGACGTGAGCTGGCTGTACAGGCTGCTGTTGTAGCCTACGAACGCCAGCCGCGGCACGTCCGGGTGCATCAGGTTGCGGTACAGGTGAAAGACGCACGCCTCGTCCTGCACCGTACGGCGGACGGACTCGTCCAGGAACGGCACCTCCTGCCGAAAGCCGGTGGCGAAGACGACCACGTCCGCGCGCACCCGCTTGCCGTTTTCCAGTTCCACCGCGCCGGCGTGCATGGCGCGGATGCCCGAGCGGTGCGTCTCGATCCGCTTGGCGCGGACCGCCTCGTAAAAGCCGTCGGTGGCCAGCCCCAGCATGCAGTTCACCAGCCGCTCGATGCGGTCGTCGGGCATCATCCCGCACTCGCCCAGGCGGTAGGTGGCGCGCAGCACCGCCTCTACGCCACGCCAGAACAGCCAGACCGCGGGCTTTCCGACGGTGTGCAGCACCTTCTCCATGCCGCGCAGCTCGCGGTCGCGGAACAGCATCTCGCTGAAGCGCGTGGTCAGCACGTACCGCAGCGGCACCAGCCCGGCGAACTTCTTGGGCATCTTCCAGCTCGCGCTTCGAAAGACCAGCGACGTGCGCTTCGCCGTCCCCAGCGCCGCCATCGCCGTGTCGCAGGCTGACTTGGCGCCGCCCACCACCACCACGTGCCGCCCGCGCACCTGCTCCACCGTGTTGAAGCGGGTGGAGTGCAGCACGGTGCCGCCCGCGGCGCGGAACGATGCCTCGCCCGGGACCTCCGGGACGGACGGCGTGCTGAAGGTGCCGTTGCAGACCGCCAGAAAGTCGAACGTCTCCGTCCGCGTGGTCTCGTCGTCCAGCGTGCGGAAGCGCACCGTCCACCCCTGGCCGCGCGGGGCCGCGTGCTCCACCGCGGTGCGAAAGCGCACGTGCTCCGTCACGCCAAAGTGGTCGGCGTAGGCGGCCAGGTACGCCTGTACCTGCTCGCCGGAGGGGAACTCCGGGTACGAGCGCGGCATGGGAAAGTCGGAGAAGGCGTAGGTGTCGCGGGGGTTCTGCGTGGTCACGCCCGGATAGCGCCGGGAGCGCGCCCACACGCCGCCTACCTCGTACTCCGTCTCGAACAGCGTGACCGAAAATCCTTCTTCCAGGAGCGTCTTGGCCGTCACCAGCCCGCTGATCCCCGCTCCAATGATCGCAACGCGCCGCATCTGTCCCTCCCGCGCCGAATGGTCCGCCTCTCCCTTCTTCGGCTGGAACGCCTCAGCCGCCACGTTTCGTACGGCTTTGGGATGAACGGTGATTCCCCTGTGACGAGCGGAGAGCCTGCGCCGGTGAGCCCCATGGAAGCGGGGAAGGTTGATGCAAGGCTGGGCTTGATGCGGCGTGGCGAGCTGTGGCGCGCCCCCATCCGGGCGGGCACCACCCGCCCACCTTCCCCCAAAAACCCCTGGGGGAAGGTTGATGCAAGGCGAGGCTTGATGCGGCGTGGCGAACCGTGGCGCGCCCCCATCCGGGCGGGCACCACCCGCCCACCTTCCCCCAAAACCCCTGGGGAAAGGTTGATGTAAGACCAGGTTGGCGTGGCGTGGTGTACTCTGGTGCTTGTCGCAGCGGGATCGAAGTCCACCTCCCCCAGGGTTTTTTGGGGGAGGTGCGAGCCTAAGCGAGTAAGGGGGCGCCCGGCGGCCGGCAGGATTTCAGTCGATGCGACGAGAGGTTTGGGCCACCATCCCACCCGTTCACCCGTTCACCCGTTCACCTCAATCCGGCGTCATCCGATCAAAGAAATCGCCCGGCGTAAAGCCCACCGGGTTCACCTCGTAGTAGCGTGCGCGCGCAAAGTGGTTGGTGGTGGGAAAGTACGGGGGCGGATCGGTAAAGGCGCAGGTGTCGTAGGTGTAGCGCTTCAGGTAGCCCGTACCGCCGGACGTGCCCACCCCGCCCCGCGTGCGCTGGATGATGCCGCCCGTAAGGAACAGGCAGCCGCGGCCAAAGAAGGACTGCTGGCACAGCTCCCCATTCACCGGCGCCCCGTCGAAGTTCTCTACCGTGAACGTGCTGAGCGTGAGCACCACCGCGTTGATGAACTCGCTGGGCGTGCTGTCGAAGCTGCGCCAGGTTTCGTTGTTGGCGTTGGTCAGCTTTTGCGGCGTGTTGAGCAGGTTGTCCGACACGACGATGTCGGCACCGCCAAACAGCCCCAGGATGTCGCCGCACGCGCTGCCCTCGCCGGCGTACACCACGTCGTCGGCGATGAAGATGTCTGCCGTGGCCGCCAGCGTCACTCGGCCGCGCAGCGTCCCGCTGACCGCCACCTTGCCGGTAACGTGGATGACGCCCTTGAAGTTGGGATTCAGGTTGCGGCTGAGCGGGAACAGAAAGTCCAGGTCGTCGCGCCCCGCCAGGCGGGGGTGGACGGACGTCAGCGCCGTCCCGCGGCGCACCCACTCGCCGCGTCCGTTGATGGCGGGCGCGAACTGCCCGTTGAACAGCGAGTCGCTGCCCCCCAGGTAGCAGCGCGCGCGCGCCGTGCGCAGCTTGTCGCGCCGCTCCGTGGCGTTGCCCGGCGTGTTGGCGATGGTGCGGAACACGTTGTTGTTGTCGTACCATCCGCAGTTTTCCGACGCCTCCCAGCCCAGGCCGTTGGCCTTGCCCATCAGGTAGCCGGGCTGGCCCGTGCTGCGGAAGACGCGGAAGAAGCCCTCGTCCTCGTCCACCCGGTTGTTGTCGTTCAGCTCGATGGTCATGAACTCGATGCGCAGCCGCGCCTCTACCGCCGTGCCGCCGTTGGGCGCCGTAAACGCGGTGCCGCCTTCCTGCGCGTAGCCGCGCAGGCGCGCCAGGTCCGCCACCGTGGGAAGGGGGATGGTGGCCGCGCGCTCCGTGTATCCCTCCGTGAAGGTGCCGTACTGCTTGCCGGTGATGGTCCCCGCCGTGGTTACCGCGCCGGGGCCGCGAAAGGTGGCGCGGGAGCTGTAGATCTGGATGCCGTCGTTGCTGTGCACCGGCCCCGAGATGATGTCGCCGCCGCCGAACGCGATGTTGCTGGGCTCCACGTCGGTAAAGTAGGCGTACTTGGCGAAGCTTTCCTGCGCCACGTCGCCGCGGCGCACCACCTTTGCGTTCCCCGCCTGCACCACGGAGACGATGCTGCCGAACACGCCGTACTGCCCCGACGTCTGCCCCACGGGGCCGGCGTAGGTCCAGCGCCGCACGCCGGTGATCGGGGCGCCCGCCGCGTCCTTGGGCGTGACGCCGTTCTCCAGCGTGGCGTACCCCTCCACCGGGTAGAGCGCGGGGTCGTGGTTCAGCCGGGCGCGGGCGATCTCCACCCCCGCGTCGGCCAGCGTTTCCAGGTCCGCGCGTTTGGATTCGTACGCCGTGATGAGTCCCGCGTTGCCCACCACCGCCACGGCGGCGCTGGCCAGGATCCCCACCGCCATCACCACCAGCAGCACCATCAGCAGCGCGTATCCGCCGCGCCCGCGCGCCGCGCCCGGAATGCAGTCCATGGTCGTCATCGTAAGCCTCAGGGAAACACGGTGGCGCTCACCTGCAGCGGCGACCGCGAGGGGGTGCAGTCCTGCGCCGCCAGGGCGTACTGGTACGAGTGGCCGGAAAGCACCGACTGGTCCACGTAGTTGTAGGATGCGAGCCCCGCGGGAATGCTCAGCAGCGGGTCGCCCCACTCCGTCGCGCCGTCCGTCCTTCGCCAGACGATGTAGCGCAGCACGTCGTTTTCGCCGGCCGTCTCGTCCACCGACGGGCCCCAGGTGATCGCCACCACGCGGGTGCCGTCGGGCATCACCACCACCTGCGCGCCGATCCCCGCGCCCTGCGGGTCGTCGCCGCAGATGCTGCGCACGGCCATCCCCGCGTTGGGAAGGCGGATGGTGCGCTCCATGGCGCGCTTCAGCTCGCCGGGCCCGGTTTCGCCGCTGGTGACGGTAAAGCGCACCCGCACGGCCCGTACGCTGTCGACCTTCGCCAGCCGTCCCGTGTCCTGGGGCGACGCGTGCACGGCGGCCGTGTGGCGCAGCGGCCCGCCGCCGGCGGAGACCAGCCGGGTGGGCGCGTCCAGCGGCACCTGCAGCACCATGTACTCGAAGAAATCCTTCCCCGCCGTCTTGAGAAGGCTGCGCGCCACCACCGCGGGGGCGCCGCCGTTCACCTGCCGGTAGAGGGCAAAGTCGTCGCCGCGGGGGGTGGTGGGGTCCGGCTGAAAGAAGAACGAAAGCGTTTCTGCCGGACTGTTGCTTCCGCTCTCCCGGTACGTGGTGTCGGGGTAGCTTACCGCCGTCATGGGGATGGTGAAGCGCGTGGCGCGGGTGGCCGCCTGCAGCTGCGCGGGCGGTGCGTCGCGCTCCAGGTAGACGGCGAACACGTCCGACGGGTCGTTGGTGGCGTAGTCTGCGTTGAAGGCCAGCACGTCGGGGCCGGCGTACACCAGCTGCGGCTGGTGGCCGGGGACGCCGGTGCCCATGGTGCGCACGTCCTTTTCCAGCGCGTTCACGGCGTAGCGGGCGTTCTGCGCCGTCGCCATCGCCACCGTGCCCCGGCTGAAGTTGCGCCCCTGCTGCGCCAGAAAGCCCACGGCCACCTGTACCACGATGGCGCCCACCAGCAGCGCGATCAGCACCTCGGGGATCGTCATGCCGGCGCGCGAGCCGGCCAGGCGTACAGGGCTCATGGGCTCGCGATCACCACGGTTCGGGAGACGGGCCTGGGCATCCGGGGGTGCGTCACCGTGACGGTGACGGTCTGGTAGGTGTTCCCCACCGACAGCTGGGTAGCGGTGAAGCGGGTGGTGCGCTGGAACCCGGGCGCGTCGGCGATGGTGGCCTCGTCGCCGCCGTAGCGCGTGGCCAGCGTGGCGTAGACCGGGTCCGCCTGCAGGGCGTGGATGCGGTCCAGGGCCAGCTGGTTGGCACGCAGGCGGGTCTCCTGCCGGCCCAGGTCGCGCACCATGCGGTCGGTCATGGTCGCGTGCGCCCCCAGGACCACAAATCCCAGGATCACCATCGCCACCAGCACCTCCAGCAGGGTAAAGCCGTCGTCCGCGCGGCGCCGCTGATTCATGTCGTCGTCTTCCATCAGAATCTCCGCTGCCAGGCAGAGCCGGTGTACCGCCACACCATCGCGCGCGCCGTGGCCCGGTCCACCAGCACCGCGCGCGTGGACGAGGCGGGGGGCGAGACGGCCGGGAGGGCGCTCAGGTACGCGCCGCCCTCTTCGCTGGCGCTCCCCGCGCGGTTGAAGGTCACCGCGCGCAGGCCGCCCTGCGTGCGGGTAAACGAGACGGGCTGCGACCCCAGCTGGGCCAGCGTTCCCGCGCTCCCGCGGCCAAACACCACGCCGCGCTCCAGCGGCTTCATCTGCACGGGCTCGCCGCTGTCCATGACGCCGTCGTTGTCCAGGTCAAAGTGCACCCGGAGCCGCCGCTGCGCCTGGTCAAACGCCACCACCACGTCGTGCTGGCCGCTGACGGCGGCGCGCTGGGCGGCCATCAGCTCGCTGGCCAGCGCCTGCACCCCCGCCTCCGTGCGCGTGGGCGACAGGTTGATCCGCGGCCCAGCCAGGGCAAGCAGGATCCCCATCAGCACCAGCACCAGCATCACCTCCACCAGCGAGTAGCCGGATCGGGGGCCAGGCGGTGGGCGCCGGGAGCCGCAAACGGGGGGAGGATGGGTCATGCGCGAGCGGATGTGACGGGTGGGGCTGCTCGATCGTCCGCGCGCGCGTGAGCTTCGCACGGCGCGTACGGCTCCCGCGCCGTTGCACGGGAAAGCCGGAAGCGGCTGAATCAGAAAGTATGGAAACAGGATAGTGCATTCGCGCGGCGGATGTCCAGCCCCTTGTCAATTTTCCGCTCAGATTACGACACCATTGCGAAGTGTCGATCAGAATTGTCCCCACGCTCACTGCCGAAAAGAGAGGCCCGAGCGTGGCTGATACGCTTGTTGGATGCAGCGCCAGTCAGCCCCAACCCAAGCGCATCGTACGTAATCCCGTGAGCGCTCCTCTGCGGACTTGCCCGCATGCGCTGGGTGGATCACCCGAAGCGTGTTGCAACACGCATATTCATACGTTTATCGTTGAATGTTTGTCTTAAGATTTGTGAGCGAATCCTTCTTCTCATCAGCCGCTAAAGCGCTGCCTCCCTCGACGTTGGGCGGGCAAAAACGAACAGGTTCACACGGAGTCAACGGGGTCAACGGTTTTCTCGTGCTGTGTCCTCAGCCGTCCGCATGGAGGATGAGGGGCTTCGCATCGTGATCCAGTCGACGAGGCACGAACGGGGGAGAGGCGTCGGAAACGGGAAGCAGATGGTATGCGGCAGGGGGCCATGTGAATTTTTTTTGGAGGGGATGCGGATCGGTGGATGGTCTGCGCAAACGCACGGGAGCACGCCGTCCGCACCACCTGATGCGCGATCTGGAGAACCATCGCTCTCTTCGATGATCGGGATGCGGAATGGATTCCGGGGCGATTACGGATCCGCATCCCCGGACAGGAAAGAGCCCCGCACCGGTCGCAGGTGCAGGGCTCTTCGTTCATGGACGGAGCGTCGATGTCGGACGATTTCGCGCGAGCGGCTACGGGGCCGCCCCGCCGTCCGTGCCGCAGCCGGCGAAGCGGGCGAGGCCTCCCCCGCCGGGCGCGGCGAACCAGGGCGCGTCGGGATCCGCTTCTTCGCCCGGCGCCGCCGTGTCTACCCAGGCCCGCTTGAGCACCTCAGGGTTCTCGGTGATCCCGCGGGCGCGGCTCCAGCCCAGCAGAATGCCCCGGATGCGCGCGTCGGCCGCGGCGTTCAGCAGCGCGCGCACCGCGGCCTCGCCGTCGTGCACGGGGGAGAGGAAGGGGTTGGCGCACACCAGGGCGGCGCGCGTGCGCAGCGCCTGCTCGCGCCGCCCTTGCACCTGGGCGATGCGCGCGCGCACGTGCGGCCCCAGCTGCGAGCGGTCCAGCAGGCCCAGCCCGGTGGCGTGCGGCTCGTCCGGGCCAGCGTCGCCCGCGCCGCCGGCCACCTCGGCCGCCAGCGCCAGCGGCCCGGGCGTGCGACGGCTCCATCGCGCCCGGAACGTCGCGTCCTGCCCCGGCGCGAGCGGCGCCGCCTCCATCAGCAGCGGAAGAAACGCGTCTACCGCCGCGCCTCGGGCGTCCGGCGCCAGCGCGGTGCCGTGGCCCGTGAGCACGTCGTCCTGCAGCGAGCTCAGGTAGCCGTTGCTGCGCCCGCGCGCCGCCAGCATGGCCGTGGCGTAGCCGTCGAACAGCCGGGCGAACGTTTCCGCCGGGCGCGCCTCGTACCGCCGGCGCTGCTCGGCGCCGCCCAGCATGTTGGGCACCGGGGCCAGGGGAAGCGCGCGCACGGCCGCCGCGAACCGGTCGGCGGCGTCGCGCCGCAGCGCCAGGTCCGTGGCGTACGAGCCGCGCGTGCGGTAGCGCCGCACCCCCAGCGCCCAGTCCACGTCGTGCGCCACCTCGTGCGCAATGCTGCCGGGGCCGGTGCCGGGCGGCAGGTGGATCGCGCGGTTGTACGGGTCGTGGATGGCCACCGCGGCCCCCTCGCGCCCCGTGCTTCCAAAGCGGATGGTGAGCCCCTGCACGTCCAGCCCTGGAAGCACCGACTCCAGGTCCGCCAGCGCGTGGTCCAGCAGCCGGCGGTAGTAGGGGCGCCAGTGCGGGGGCACGTCGCCGTCGAACTCCACCGCCTTGAGTCCATACGCCCGCTTCAGGTCCGCCGTGGACGGCGCCGGAAAGCCCGGGTGCCACACCGCCTCCTGCGCGTACGCCCGCAGCGCGACCGCCGCCTCCACCTGCATTACCGCCAGGTGGTGGGTGCGCGCGCCCTTTGGCAGCCGCGCCAGCTCCGCGACAAAGCCTTCTTCACTCGCGCCCGACCGCAGCAGCCGCGGCATCGCGCCGTCCCCATCCCCTGTAGCCAGCAGCGCCGGCCGGTAGCGGTCCAGGGTGATGCGGATGGGCGCGCTGGGCGGCGGCGCCTGCCTGCGCACCAGGGCGGAGAGCCGCCGCGCCGCCGCGGGGGAAAGGAACGGCTCCTCGAAGGCAGGGGAGGGCGCGAACGCAACCTCCTGGGGCGCGGCGGCGGCGCGGACGGCGCGGGCCAGCGGCAGCGCCCGCGCGGAAGCGAGCACGTCCAGATACGGCGGCCGCTCCGCGCCCGTAGGCGCCTCCACCTGCAGCCGGCGGGCGGCGCGCCACTCGCGCACCAGCACCAGCGGGTGGCGCCCCGTGCGGCCGGACTCTTCCAGCAGCATCCGGGCGTCGCCGCGCGCCAGCACCCGGTCCCGCACCAGCGCGGCGGCCTCGGCGGCCAGCGTGGGCGCGGTGGGGCCCACGGCCTTCTCCGCCAGCGCCACCCCGTACGCCGCGCGTACGGCCAACTCGCCCACGCGCGCGTCGTCCGCGGACGCGACGGCGGCCTCGACTAGGGCCAGGTGGCGGAGTGCCGCCTGGCGCGTGCGGCCGGCCGCGTCCACGCCGGCGGGCGCCAACGCCATCGGGTCCACGGCGTAGCTCCGTCCCTCCGCGGTGGCGTGCAGCAGCGCCCCGGCGACGCGCGTGCGTGTGCGCGGCGGGAGACGCGGGTCCTGCAGCGCGTAGTCCATCAGCCGGAAGGGGCTGCCCATCCCCAGCCGCAGCCGCTCCAGGTATCCCAGCGCCACCAGCTCGTCCGGCGCCAGCGATTCCGCCTGCCGCGCCCGCAGCCCCTGGGCCCAATTCGATGCCTGCTCCAGCTCCGCCGCGGCCGCGGGAGGTGGCGGCGGGGTACGCCGCGATGGCCCGCACCCGGCCAGGGCGGCGAGCAGCAGCGCCAGCGTACAGCGCAGAAGAAGCGGGCGGCGGCGCCGCGAGGACGTGCCGGACAGAAGCACCCCATTCGCTGGATGTGGATGCGCCTCATCGGGTTACGACGTGAGGCCGTACAGGGTCGTACGGCTTCGCGGGCCTGCAGGTTCCGGTTCGGGGGCAGCGCCCGATGGAAACGGCGAGCACGATGTGGATCGAAACCGTCCTGAGGAGCGGGGATTGACGCCCGGGGAGATAAACGTGGCCAGCGCCCGGTGTTCTGGATCGCGGGCACGAAAAAGCCCCGCGCCGGGAGGTGGGCGCGGGGCTTTTTCATTCGGTTTGTCGAGCGACGCTTGGAAGTGCGCGAGGGTTGATTTACCGCGCTTGAGGATCTGCCCCCCCGATGATGCAGCTGTACGTCCGGATGCCGGTTCTGGCCTGCGGTTCGAGGCGCTCGCTCTTTGGGTCCAGCATTGGATAAACTGCGTTCTGCAGGCCCAGCACATTGATGGGACAGATTGCATTCCCTTTCGGCTCCACCTTCGAAGGACGCGGCCGCTGGCTGTCAGGCACCTCGATAAGTCCGTAGAGTTTGTCCAGATGTCGGTTGATCTCTGCCGTGTCGACTTGCGTCGATCCCACGTCCACCGGTAACCCGCCAGCGGGTGCTTTGGCCTCCAGAAGCGCCGCGAATTCCTTCGTGGGGACATGAACAATCAACAGTTCGATCCTTCCCTGCTGCGCACGGAGAGTGTCCCTCCTGACGGGAGAGCCTCCACGACGCTCTAGAACGAGTTGTGTCCCGGGAAAATTGGGGATCACCCAGGTAAGCGTGTTGGCGGGCTCGATCACGTCCACAGGCTCGCCGGGGGGATGTGGATCGATGGTCCACCGGGCCAGCGCGCAAGGTTCCGTCGCTGATCCCGAAAGCAGCGTGGCCCGTGCTCGGCTTTTGGCCTCAACCTTTCCGGCTTCCCCTTTCTTGCCACCGGAGTTGCGCGTAACACTCACCACGTGGGGAGTGGCGCCATGCGGAGTGTTGGACTGCACACCGATCGGCAGTAGCGTCGAGTTTTCCAGACTCACGAAGCAGATTCCAAGATACGGATTGTACCCGTCGCAGTTCTTGTTGTCGGACTTGAATCCGACGTACGCTACGTGGTCCTTGGCGTCTTTGGGCATGAACAGCCCGGTCCCCGCCGGGTTGCTGACCGGGAGCATGAGGATAAGCCCGGTCAGACCGATGGAGATTGTGGACGTCTGCTCCGGCGTAGTCGCCCGACCGGCCGGGTTCTGATTCGAAGAATCATCGGCAACGGGTGCCTCTGGGTCATCTCCACCCCCCTTGCATGCGCCGAGCAGGAAGGATGTAAGGAGCGTGGCGGATACTGCGGCGCGGCGAAGTGTGGCGTACGGCATCATCATCCTTGGTTCAGGAGCGGTTCTGCGCGGAGCGGATCTGCGGGTCATTAGGAGGGATCACTGCAGTGTTTTCCACCCGCGACCGGCACTCGGACTCGGGCGTGGTGACGAGGTGTGATGTAAACATGGACGTGGGCATCTCTTTATGCGACGGGTGCCCTACCTTCCCGCGTAGCGGAAGGCCGCCCATGAGGCGGGGGAGCGCAGGGCCGGATCGGCGGAGTGCAGCAGCGCGAGTTGCGCTCGGCGCAGGGCAGCGGGACCGCCGGTATCGCGGGCAAATGCGCGGTGGAACTCGGCCATCAGTGCGGCGGTAGCCCGGTCGTCCACGTCCCAGGTGCTCGCCACGGTACCCTGGGCCCCGGCCGCGAGAAACGCCCCCGCCAGGCCGGTGTAGCCGCCCGCACGGCTCCTTCCTCCACGCACGGTGCGGCACGCGGAAAGCACCACCAGCCGCACGTGCCGCAGGTCCAGCGCGACCAGTTCGGCGGCAGTGATTCGCCCCGCAACTGACCCTGCCGGCGCCAGCACCAAGTGTGAGCGCTCGGGCCGCTCATCGTCGAATACGGCGTGGCCGGCAAAGTGGGCCACGCCTGACCCGGCGAGCGCGGACTCCAGCGCCGCGCGCGTGGCCGTCCGTCCCTCCAGCACCGTCGCGCCCGGGTAGCCCGGGGCGATGGCCTGTACCTCTGCCCGCGCGTGGCGCAAGGGCTCTAGCAGCGGATGCTCGCGCGCGTCGAAGCCGGGGTCCGCGATCAGCAGTACCCCGTCCGCCGGGGCCTGCGCTGGCCGGCGCCGCGCTTCGCTGAGGCTCACCGCGAAGCGCAGCGCGTGGTCCTGCAGCAGGTAGCGGCCCCGGCGCGCATCAAAGAGCGCGGGGAACGGGACCGCGGCGATCTCCCCGTCGGCGATGATCACCACCGGCGTCTCCACGCCGCCAAGACGTCCCTCCACCGGCCGCACCAGCCACTCGTACAGTTCCGAGAGCGCCGGCCGGACCTCCGCCTCGCCGGTGCGGCCCTGCAGCCGCTCCTCCAGTGTGGCGAGCGTCCGCGTCAGCCGGACGGTGTCAATCACGGTGCGGGAAACCTGCACCGTCTGCCCAGCGACCGTCCAGGCGAGCAGCGTGTCCGCGATACGCGCGTACTCCACGACCACCTCGCCCGGTGGTGACCGCACCGCCTCCGTCCGCGCCTCCACGGCCCGTCCGGTGGGAGTGAGCGAGGCACGCGCACGGTCCATGTAGTCCAGCGCATCGACCACGCGCCCCTCAGCCAGTTTGAGCAGGACCAGCCGGTCCACCACCCCGCGCGCCGCCTCGAACACCGCGGCGCGGCGGGGCTCTACGCGGATCGAGTCGCGCCGCCGGTCTAGCAGCGTGACCGCCGCCTCCAGCCGCCGCACCGCACCCGCGGCGTCGCCCGCCAGCAGCCGCGCCTCGGCACCCTGCACCAGCGCGGGCAGGGTGAGGAGCGGGATGTGCGCGAAGAAGGCCGCAGCCGAATCCAGCGCCCCGCTTGCGCCCTGCGGATCGCTGCGCAGCGACACGACGGCTTCGGCGCGCAGCATCTCTGTGTGAATCCACTCACGGGCCTGTGAATCGGCGATCGCACTCAACACGCCGTGCACTGCCCGGATGTCCTCCCGTGCCCGCCCGTGCGCCGTGGCGGCTGCCAACAGCCGCGCCCGCGCGAGCCGTGCCTCGGACGCGAACAGCGGATTGCCGCTCCGCATGGCGACGGCAACCCCTTCGTCCTGCAGGCGGATGGCGGCGCGCAGGAGGCCATCGTCTGCTGTCTTCTCCGCGGCTCCCAGCAGCAGGTTGTGCAGGCGCACCGACCCACGGTCGCGCCGCAGCCGATCCAACGCGCGGTGCAGGGCGACGTATGCTGAGTCCGGCTCGCCGAAGACGAAGTGCGCGTCGGCGATGGTGGCCAGCGCCGCACCCTCGTTCTGCCCTTCGCCGGCCAAAGCGAAGAGGCGTGCGGATGCGAGCGCGAGCTGCAGTCCGCGTTCCCACCCGTCGCCTCCCGCCATGGTCTGGCCCAGCAGCGACCGCGCCCGGCCCACCAGCGCGGGATGCCGCGACGAATCGGCCCTGGCGACCTCTCCCCAGATGCGTTTCGCCTCGTCTACCTGGCCGGACTGGTGCAGCACGGCTGCCTGGTGAACCCGAGCCCATTGCCGCAAAACCGGCGACGCGCCCGCGGCTTCGGCAGCCGCGGCGAACCGCGACCGTGCGCCGGTGAGGTCTGCCGCAAGGAACGCCGCCCGGCCCGCCGCGTACTCGCGATGCGCGCGGGCCAGCGTCCGGAGAGCGATCGGGTTGGCCTCAGCGGCCCGGATGGCGAGCACCGCGTCGGTCAGGCCGGCGTCGCAGCCGGGGCGCCGCGCGACCGCCTTGCTGAGCGCGGTGGCGCGGTCAAGGGCCTTGGTCGCGAGTGAGGAGTCCGCGGCGGCGACCGCGACTCCCCATGCGCCCAGAAGCCGGTCCATGCCGAGTTCGCGCGCGCCCTGCGGGTCTGCAGCGGCGTACGCGCCATAGGTATCCCGGGGAGCATCCTCCGCGGGTGGTGACGGCCGCGCCGCAAGTTGCTGGAGCCGCGCCAGCCGCCGGCGGGCCTCGTCAGCCCACCCGGAGGCTGAATCCACAGCCAGATAGGCGCGCCAGGCGCGTCTCGACTCATCCACCAGGCCGAAGCGGTCCAGCGCAAGGGCCGCGTTGTACAACGCACCAGAGTCGCGTGGGTCGTGCCGGAGCGCGTCCTCCGCTGTTCCGTATGCCTGCAGAAGGTCGCGTGGAGCCTGCGTGCGCTCGGCACGGACGATCAGTGCGGCGGCCAGGTCGGCGAGCACGGGCGCGGGGTGGTCCACCCGTGCCGCCAAGCGCCGCAATGAGGTGATGGACCGGTCCAGCGCGACTCCGCGCGCGTCGGCGACGACGAGGTCCAGAATGGCGAGGGTGTGCAGCGCCTGCGGGTCGGCTCCCGCCTTCAGGGCCTCGCGCGCGACTTCCGTCAGGTAGCGCGAGTCGGGTTTTTCAGGCGCGGGGCAGCTGGCGCGCGTGATGGTGCCGGCCTGCGGCTGCTGCTCGGAGCAGGCGCGGAACGAGGAAGCGAGGGAGAGGCGTGGCGCGATCCCATGCACGCCTTCCAGAGCCGCCGACAACTGGGGAGAGCCGGATGCCTCGCGGCAGCTGGCCGACACCCAGGCAATCGCAAACAAGGCCGCTGCCCTTCGCGTGCGGGTGGACGCCCGGGAGCGGTACGTCCCGCCCGATCCAGACAAGGGAAGAAGTGCAGTGGCAGTTGGACCGGTGGGACGCACGCACGGCTCTTGAGTAGCAGGCTTGTGGCAGATCGAGACGGAATGCAAGGTGCTGCGGGAGCAGGGAAAAACACAAGGGAAACGTGCGTCTTCTTCGGCTCAGCCATTATAAATACGATTAAGCAGTTATCGGCCTGCGTACTTCCCCATAGGGGCGCACGTCACACCTGCAACTGTGGGTCGCTTGCCCTGAGCGGCCGGTGCGCCGGTGAATCACGCTGTGATACCGTTTCTCACAGTTCGCACTCGTGGCGAATGCGGGTGAGTACCCAGCTGCACCTCCAGAACGGGAGATTTCACACGGGGTCAACGGTAAAGATCAAACCGTTGACCCCGTTGTCCCCGTGTGAAACAAGTCTTTCCATAATCGAGGTCGAATGCACAATAATCAGCAAATCAGGTATGACTCTGGGTCGCGGAGCAGGGGACGCGAAAAAGCCCCGCGCCGGGAGGTGGGCGCGGGGCTTTGGGCTTGCGGTCGATCCAGGCGACGCGGGTCAGTCCGGGAAGGTGATGTTTCCACCCAGTTCCGGGCGTCCGCCCGTCATCAGGTCCACCATCGCCTCCATCTCGGCCCCGATCACGTCCAGCCGGTGCAGCACCGAGCGGGAGTGGCCGTAGTCAAAGTAGAGCGTCACCGCGTCCTCGTGGGCCGGGTTGAACGCGATGATGGTCTGGTCCAGCCTGGAATGCAGGTCGTTCACGATCACGCTGACGGCGTGGCGCACGCGGCGCTGGTCGTCGAGCGTATCGATGCTGAAGTCACCGGTCAGGCGCGGCAGCAGCATCTCCACCTTGGCCACACCCTCCGCCGGCGCCGATACGGCACCCGCGGACGCGGCCTCGGCGGCGGACACCACCGTTTCGCCGGCTGATGCCAGCGCGCGCAGCTCTTCGAAGTTGCAGTGAAGAATCATCGGGACCTCCCTCCCGGGGCTCTTGCTCTCGCGCGGAAGCAAAGCAATCGCCGGGCCACAATCGGCCCGTATGCCAAGCCCTTCCGCTACCCATACTTACGCCGGCGAACGCTTTTTGTTTCAACAAAGACCCCCCGCAGGGTGTTACACGGGTGGGCATTCCGCGGGGCGTCGGCTCCCCGGTCGGCGGAAAGGTCCGCCAGCGGGAGGTGTGGGTGAGCACCGGAACATGGTGCGGTGTTCCTACAATTGCACCACAAGATATGGGCGCGCAAGAGTCTCGTCGCTCATCCGCCCGCCGCGATCCGTTCCCACGCCCGCCGCGCCCGCCGCGCCGCCTCGTCCGCCGAGTCGGCCAGCACCGTCAGGTGCCCCATCTTGCGGCCGGCGCGGGCCTCGTGCTTTCCGTACAGGTGCAGCGCCGTCCCCGGAATCTCCAGCGCCCGCGCCACCCCCGCCCGGCCCAGCCCCGTCCCCGCGTCCTCACCCATCAGGTTCACCATCGCGGCGGGGCGCAGCAGGGCGGGATCCCCCAGCGGCAGCCCGCAGACGGCGCGCAGCTGCTGCTCGAACTGGCTTACCCCGCACGCTTCCCAGGTGTGGTGGCCACTGTTGTGGGGGCGCGGGGCGATCTCGTTCATCAAGATCCGCCCGTCCGCATCCACGAACATCTCCACCGCCAGCAGGCCCACGACGCCCAGCCCCTCCGCCAGCGCCGTAGCTACCCGCCGCGCTTCCTCCGCGATCTCGTCCGGCACCCGCGCAGGCGCCACCGTCAGGTGCAGGATGCCGCGGCGGTGCTCGTTCTCCGACACCGGAAAGCAGGCCGTCTGCCCAGACGCGGAGCGCGCGCAGATCACGCTCACCTCCATCCAGAACGGCACCCTGGCTTCCAGGATGAAGTCGTCGCCCTCGCGGGACAGCTCTTCCCAGGCGGCGCCGGCTTCCGCGGCGTCGCGGATGGTCGCCTGGCCCTTGCCATCGTACCCCATCCGCGCGGTCTTGAGGATGGCGGGCGCGCCGATCTCCGCCAGCGCCGCCTCGAGCTCCTCCTTCGACCGCACCGCGCGGTACTCCGCCGTCAGCACGCCGAGCCTGCGCGCGGCGTCTTTTTCCCGCACGCGGTGCTGTGCTACCTCCAGAACGTCCGGGGAGGGGTGGATTTGCACGTGCTCGCCCATCGCGCGCAGCGTGGACACGTCCGCGTTCTCCCACTCCAGCGTGACGACGTCGCTGCGGCGGGCCAGCTCCAGGCACGCGTTCAGGTCCTCGAACGGCGCGCGGATGTGGTGGTCGCAGAACTGCGCGGCCGGCGTGTCCGTGCCGGGATCCAGCACGATGAGCCGGTACCCCATCCGCCGCGCCTCCAGGGCGAACATCCGCCCCAGCTGGCCGCCGCCCACCATGCCGATGGTGGCGCCCGGCAGCAGGGGCGCCGCGATGCGATGGTCGGTCACGTCGCCGGCTCCGGCCGCAGGGCGTCTTCGGCCATCCGTTCCGCGTACGCCCGCAGCCGCCCGCGCATCTCCGCGTCGCGGCTGCCGATGATCCGCGCCGCCAGCAGCCCCGCGTTGGCCGCCCCCGCCTTGCCGATCGCCACCGTGGCGACGGGCACCCCCTTCGGCATCTGCACGATGGAAAGGAGCGAGTCCAGCCCGTTGAGCGTCGACGAAAGGACGGGGACGCCAATGACGGGGAGGACCGTTTTGGCGGCGGTCATCCCCGGCAGGTGCGCCGCGCCCCCCGCGCCCGCGATGATGACCTCGATGCCGCGCCCCTCCGCCGCTTCGGCGTAGCGGAACATGCGGTCGGGGGTGCGGTGCGCCGAGACGATCTCCATCTCGTACGCGATCCCCAGCTCGTCGAGGACGCGGGCGGCCTCCTGCATGGTTTCGCGGTCCGAGCGGCTGCCCATGATGATGCCGACGCGCGGCTTGTTTTCGCTCACCTGACTGTCTGTACGGGCGTGCGGGGTGGGGTGGATTGGGTTCGGGGCGGCAATGTACTGTAACGTAGGCTACGGTACAACGTGTGCCGGGTGATTGCACATTGCTGGTCCGGCGCGACCCGCGGCGCCCCCTCCGGGCTCGTAAACCTCGCCGATCTCCCCCAAAAAAGACTGGGGGAGGTTGGGTGTGGGGGAGGCTCAGGTGCGCTCCGAATGGCTCCGCGCAGGCCCCCTCCGGGCCGGCACCACCGGCCCACCTCCTCCGAAACTGCCGGGAGAGGTTGGGATGCCGCTGGATTGAGGGATCGACGAAAGGCTCGGGCTGCGTCCGCCGGCGCTCCCTCCGGGCTCCTAACCTCGCCCAACTCCCCCGTAACTGCCGGGGGAGGTTGGGATAAGGAGGTTGGTTGATCGCCGCCGCGTCATGGAATCGGCCAATGGGATCGGCGGCGGCGAACATGCTTTCCCTCGCCGGGCTGCGACACTATCGTGTGGCACGCTCGGCCAGACCCCCATTCGGCGTCCGGGGAAGCTCTCCGGTGGATGGCGCGTTACCTTCCTCCCCCTAATCCCACGCCCGTGATGACGATGCGTCGCTTGTTCATGGCGGTCACGCTCTGCGCGCTGTCGGCGTGCGGCGTAGCCGATTCGCCCACGCTGGCCACGCCCGAAGCCCCGCCGTCGCGCGAGGTGCAGCACGCCTCCACCACCGGCTATCCCGGCTTCTACTTCTACAACGGGATCATTCCGGGCGACTCCGCCCTGGGCACGTTCGATCCCAACGTGTCACCCACGGTGCGCGTGTGCCGCATCACCAACGGCGTGTGCGGATCCAACCTGGGTACGGCCTCGCGCACCAGCCCGTGGTGGGGCAACCGCTACGTGACGGTGAACACGTCCGAGGAGCGGTACCAGGTGGACTGGCCCACCGCCTCGGTGAACGCCCAGACGGGGCAGATCTACCGCGTCTCCGTTTCGGTGGGCACGCGGACGCTGGGCTTTATGGACGTGAAGATGGTGGGCAGCTGGTTCGAGTTCTTTACCACGGACACGAACGACTACATCCCGTGGTTCGCGGGAAGCACGCTCCCCGTGTACTTCCGCATCGAAACCGGCGTCCCCGGCTCCATCACCGTCTCGGCCGCCAGCATCAACCTGAACGTGGGTGCGTCCGTCTCAGTGTCGTCGGTGCTGCGCGACCTTCGCGGCCAGCCGATGGCCGACACGGCGCTGTGGTGGATGGACAACCCGGATGTGGCGCAGCTGGACAGCGGCTGGGTGGTGGCGAAGACACCGGGTACGACCATCCTGTGGGCGTGGTACTACGACATCGAAGTGCAGATCCCCATCACGGTTACGGACACGCGCCGCGCGTGGAACACCATGACCACGGGGACGGACCAGGGGAACCGCGGCATCTGGGGAACCAGCGCGTCGAACGTGTACGCGGCCAACTACACGGGGCTGCTGCGCTGGAACGGAACCGCGTGGGCGTACGTCCCCGAGCTGCAGTGGCGCACGCTGCACGACGTGTGGGGAAGCTCCGCGTCGGACGTGTGGGCGGTGGGGGAGAAGGGCGAGATGGTGCGCTGGAACGGCACCGCCTGGACGCTCCACCGCTACGACGGCACGTCGGTGACGCAGCAGCCGCTGGGCAACTTCGATACGCCGGCGCAGTCGTACGCGCTTCGCGGCGTGTGGGGAAGCTCGGCCACCAACGTGTTTGCGGTGGGCGACGGCGGCGTGGTGTTGCGGTATGACGGCACCACTTGGACGCGGATGACGACGGGGACCACGGCGCAGCTGAACCGCGTCTGGGGAAGCTCCGCCACCAACGTGTACGCGGTCACGTCGACGGGGCGGCTGCTGCGCTACAACGGCACCGCGTGGTCGTTCGTAGCCGGGGTGCAGGCGCCCGGCGCGCTGTGGTCGGTGTGGGGGAGTTCCGCGAGCAACGTGTACGCGGTGGGCGACGGCGGGATCGTCTTCCGCTACAACGGCACCAGCTGGTCGCGCGTTCGCCTGCCGCGCCGGGACGTGCTGTACGGGGTGTGGGGATCCGGCGCGTCGAACGTGTACGTGGGCGGCGGGGCGGGTGTGCTGTACCGCTTCGACGGTACGAACTGGATTCCCGAAAAGGCGCTCAACGGGCAGAGCCACATCCAGGCCCTGTGGGGCACGAGCAGCGGCGCCGACCTGTTCGCCTCGGCCGCCGGCGGGCGCGTCTTCAAGCGCTGATCGGCAGGCACGGGAGACAAACGCGCGGGGCCGGCGTCTGGAAGGGCGCCGGCCCCGTGTGCATTTGGGGGGCGGATTTCGGTGGATGGGTGGATCGGCGGATCGGTGGATCGGTGGATCGGTGGATCGGCGGATCGGCGAACGGGGTCGAACTGGCGTCCGCGGGGTGCCCCTCCCCCGGCCCCTCCCCGTTCGTTCCTCACGGAGAGGGGAGAACTTCGATCGCGCGACGGCTGACATCGCGCTGCGTCCGCGGGTCCGTCGCCCCTCCCTTGGGCAAGTACCTCCGTACCCTCGTACCTCAACCGGCCGCCTCCTTGTTTCCATTTGGGAACACGCCTACCTTGTCGCCACACCCCCGCTCCAACCCAGGCGACGGCACGTCAATGGATCTCCGCGAAATCCAGCAGCAGGTGGACGCGTACATCGGCCAGTTCAAGGAAGGCTACTTTCCTCCGCTGGTGAACCTGGCGCGCCTCACCGAGGAAGTGGGCGAGCTGGCGCGCGAGATCAACCACACGTACGGCCCCAAGACCAAAAAGCACGACGAGCCCGAGGGCGATATCGCGCTGGAACTGGGCGACATCCTGTTCGTGGTGGTGGTGCTGGCCAACCAGATGGGGATTGACCTGTCCGACGCCGCGAGCCGCACGCTTTCCAAGTACCAGATCCGCGACGCCAACCGCTGGGAGCGCAAGGGCGAGGGCGGGGTGGAGCTGTAGGCGGAAGGTGGATGAAGGGTACGGTCTGAATGGCTGGTTCTAGCGCGACCCGCGGCGCCCCCTCCGCTCGCGTAGGCTCGCACCTCCCCCAAAAAAGACTGGGGGAGGTTAAGGATTGAGCAGGATGTAGGGCGCTTCGGATGGCTCGGCGCAGGCCCCCTCCGGGCCGGGACCACCGGCCCACCTCCCCCGAAACTGCCGGGGGAGGTTGAGGTGTGGGGCAGGGGGCGGTGCGCTTCGGATGGAGCGGTGCGAGGTGGTCGGCCGCCCCCCTCCCCGACCCTCCCCCGCAAACTGCGCGGGGGAGGGAGGTGCGACGCACCTTCCGAACCGCTATCGACTTTCTCCCCTCTCCGTGAGGAACGAACGGGGAGGGGCCGGGGGAGGGGCACCCCGCCGACGCAGCTCGATGCCCGTCGATCACCCACTCACGCACTCACGCACTCCCGCACTCCCGCACTCCCGCACTTCTTTCGATGAATCCCACCGTCTTCATCATCGACGACGACGCGGACCAGGTGGCGCTGGTGACCGCGCAGATCGAGCGCGGGCGCCAGTTTGCCACCAAGGGGTTCACGCGCCCCGAGAGCGCCATCGAAGAGATCCGGGCCGATCCCCCCGACGCCGTGGTCTGCGACCTGGTGATGCCGGGGATGGACGGCATCGCCTTTGTGCGGCGGGTGCGCGAGATCGACCGCTCACTCCCCATCATCATCGCCACGGCGCGGGGGACGGAGGGGGACGCGGAGCGGGCGCTGGAGGCTGGCGCCACCGACTTCGTCACCAAGCCGATCGAGCCGCGCGCGCTGGAAACGCGCATCCGCCGCGCGCTGGAGCAGGCGCCGCGCGAAGAGCTGCTGCAGTCGTTCACGCAGGCCAAATTCGACCCCCACGCCATCATCGGCCGGCACCCGCTGATCGAGGAGGTGCGCGAGTTCATCGCCAACGTGGGGTCGGTGCCGCAGGTGTCGTCGCTGCTGCTGGGCGAGTCGGGGACGGGCAAGAACCTGGTCGCACGGGCGATCCACGCGGCCAGCAGGGCGGCGGGGCACCGCTTCGTGGAGGTGAACTGCGCGGCGCTGCCGGCCAACCTGCTGGAAGCGGAGCTGTTCGGCTACGAGAAAGGCGCGTTCACCGACGCCAGGCAGGCCAAGAAGGGGCTCGTCGAGGTGGCGGACGGGGGCACGCTCTTTCTGGACGAGATCGGCTCCATGCCGCTGGAGCTGCAGGCCAAGCTGCTGACGTTCCTGGAAAGCCGCGCCTTTCGCCGCATCGGCAGCACGCGCGAGCAGAGCGTGACGCTGCGGGTGGTGGCGGCAACCAACACGGACCTGCAGGGGGAGGTGGCCCGTGGCGGCTTCCGTGAGGACCTGTACTACCGGCTGAACGTGGCCAGCCAGACGCTGCCGCCGCTGCGCGCCATCCGCAGCGACATCCCCGAGATCGCCCGCCACTTTACCAAGCGCGCGGCCGAGTACTTTGCCAAGCCGCTGCCGGAGATCGAGCCGGAGAGCGAAGAGCGGCTGCAGCGCTACGACTGGCCCGGCAACGCGCGCGAGCTGCGCAACGTAATCGAGCGGTCGATGATCTTTTCCCGCGGACCGCGGCTGCGGATCGTGGAGCTGGCGCCGTTCGCCCCGCCGGCCGCCGCCGAGCCCGCGACCGACGGGCTGGTGCTGCCGAGCGGGCTGACGCTGGACGAGGTGGAGGCGCGCTACATCGACGAGACGCTGACCCGGCTGGGCGGCAACGTGACGGCGGCGGCGGAGCAGCTGGGCGTGTCGCGCAAAGTGCTGTGGCAGCGGAGGAAGCGGCACGGCCTGCTCACGGGGAGGGAATAGGTGCCGCGTTCATCGAAAGCCGCGACGGAGTTGGAGGAGCTGCGGGCGCGGCTGGAGGAGGCGGAGCGCTCCAGCGAGGAAAAGACGCGCTTCATCCGCCACGTGAGCCACGAGTTCCGCACGCCGCTCAGCTCCATCATCGGCTTTGGCGCGCTGCTGCAGCGCGAGGGCGAAGGTGAGGTGCTGGCTCCCGCGGTCCGCGCGGAGTACCTGGAGATCGTGCTCCGCAACGCGCGCCATCTGCTGCACGTGGTGAACGACCTGCTGAACATCTCCAAGGTGGAGGCGGGAAAGCTGGAGGTGACGCTGGCGCCGGTGCGGGTGCCGGACGTGATCGGCGCGGTGGTGACGGCGCTGGGCCCGGCGGCGGAGGACCGCGACATCCGCCTCACCATCGAGGACGCCGGCGCGCCGTACGCGCTGGCGGATTCCGGACGGCTGCGGCAGGTGCTGTTCAATCTGATGGAGAACGCCATCAAGTACTCGCCGCCCGGCGCGGAGGTGATCGTCCGCGCGCGCGGGGCGGAGGACGGCGTGCGCGTGGAGGTGGAGGACCGCGGCCCCGGCATCTCGCGCCGCGACCAGGCGCGGCTGTTCAAGGAGTTTTCCCGCGTCAATCCGCCTGGGATGCGCGTGATCGGCGCCGGGCTGGGGCTTGCGCTTTCGCGGATGCTGGCGGAGGCGATGGGCGGTCGCATCGGCGTGGAGTCGGTCCCGGGGCGGGGGAGCACCTTCTGGGTCGCGCTCCCGGCCGCGCCGGACCCCGCGGGCGCCGCGGCCGCGCCCGCCCGTTCCGCGGCGCCGCGCAGGCGCACCGAGACGGTGGGGATCGTGGACGACGATCCGGACCTGCGCGCGTACGCCGTCGCGGTGCTGCAGCGCGCGGGCTACCGCGCGGCGGCGGACGATGGCGCGCCCGGGGTGGCGGGGCGGCTGGCGGAGGCGCGGCCGGCCATCATCCTGCTGGACATGAACCTGGCCGGGCGCACGGGGATCGAGGCGCTGGCGGAGCTGCGCGCCATCCGGGCGCTGGACACCGTTCCGGTGCTGGCGTTCACCGCCGCGTCCCTGGCCGACCTGCCGATGGAGGGCTTCGCCGGCCGCGTGAGCAAGCCGGTGGAGCCGGATGCGCTGCTGGCCCAGGTGGACGCGGCGGTGGAAACGCTGGCGGCGCGTGTTGCCGATGCGGAACGCGACGCGGACGAGGATGACTTTCTGGCTCCGCTGCGCGCCCGCTTTCGCGCCGGGCTGGGATCCCGGCGCCTGTCCATCGAGTCGGCGCAGGGGCAGGGGGACCGCGAGTCGCTGCGGCGCGAGCTGCACAAATTGCGAGGAACGGCGGGGGGATACGGCTACGACGCACTGGCGGAGGCGGCCGGCGCGGCGGAGGAGGCGGTGCGGGCGGGGGAGGGCGTGGCGGAGGTGGCGCGGCTGGTGGCCCTGCTGCGCGCGGAGACGGAAGAGGGGTGATGTGCGTTCCCGTTCGGGAGCGCGCGTTCCCGGGACGGAACGCGGATGCCCCTTCCCGCATCGCGTCGGGAAAGGGTAAAGCATTGCGGGATGGCGGGTTGCGGATCACCCGGCGGATGGGCCGATCCTTGCCATGTCCGGTACCGTGTTTGACGATGCCTATCTGCCCATGACCGATCCTCCCATGCTGGCGCTCGCGGACGACGACGAGCTGCACGCGGAGCTGGTGTGCACCTGGCTGGAGCATCATGGCTTCCGCGTGATGCACTTTCCCTCCGGCGACGAGCTGCTTTCCTGGGCTTCCGCGGGCGAACGCCACGTGGATGCCTTCCTTCTGGACATCGACATGCCGGGCCGCGACGGCATCCAGAGCAGCCGCGAGCTGCGTGCGCTGGGCAGCTACGCGCGCGTGCCCACCGTCTTTGTGAGCTCCACCTCACCGCGCGCGATCGTCGACGCGGCGGCGGATTCAGGACGGTTGGAGTTCATCCGCAAGGACGGGCAGATGTTCGTGCGCCTGGCGGAATGGCTTTCGGAGAACATCTACTCGGCTACCTGACGCTGGATTGGCTGGTTTGATGTGGTTGCTTGATGTTGCTGGACCCCTCGACCGCGATTGCGTGCGAGGGGCTTTTTTGTGTTCGGCCGGCTCAGCAACAGAATGGCCTCACACAGAGTTAACAGAGTCAACAGAGTTTGCTCGTGCCGTTTCCGTCAGTTCACGGTGGCGACCATGTAGGTGAGGATGGTCGGACCCGCGGGCGCCGAGGCGGGGAGGCGCGTCTGGACGTCGCACGGGGGCTTGTCGGCCGATGCGCCGGCGGCACAGCCGGTCCGAACCTGCGCGGAAACGGGGCGCGCCTGCTCGCCATTCACCACCTGCACCACGCGGGGCGCGTTGCCGCGGATGGACAGCGGCGTGGTCACGTCCAGCGCGCCGCCACTCGCCCGCGAGACCGCCGTAGCGCCCGCCGTCACCGCCAACGCCTCGACGACGGTCACGGAAGCGGTCATCTGCACGCGCGTCTGCTGCGCATCACACGAGCGGGCGGCAAAGGTAGCAAGCAGGAAGGCGGCGATGACGACGGCGTTCATCAGATCCCACGGGTTCAGGTTGCCCCGTGAGAAGGCACACCCCGCACCCGATGGAATCAGAAGCTAAGTATCTATTCCGCAGCAATTTACAAAGAATGATGGTGCGGGCGGCGCTGTACGGAAAAACGACACAAGGCCCAATCCTCTGCTGATTCAGCCTTGCGGTTGTTGATGATTCTGGATGCGATGTTCAAAAATCGGTCAATGCTTTCGAATCCTGAGGTAAACCACGAGAAACCCTGCTAACTCTGGTGACTCTGCGTGAGGCCCCAAAGCGGCTCGCGCCAAAGCCAGCGGAGCCGCACGAGAAAACTCCGTTAACTCCGTTGACTCCGTGTGAGACCCACTCTTTTCAGTCGCCCGGACGAAGCTGAAGCGCGGGAACCTGAACGGGGTTGGAGCCAGGCGTGGCCGGAACGGTAAAGGTAACGGGCTGCGGATCAGGCGCGGCACGCAGCGCCTGCAGGGAGCTGGCGGCGACGGTGAGCGTCCAGGTGCCGGCGGGAAGGCGCGGAAAGTAGAACTCTCCGTCGCTGAAGGTAACCACGCGCCGCGGCGACGCCTCGCCCGCGCGGCGTGCCTCGACGGTGATGCCGGCCAGGCCGCGCGGCGGGCCCGTCCACTGCACCCGGCCGTACGCCTCGCGGGTGCGCACCAGCGGCAGGTCCACGGGGGTGTACAGGTTGGGCGTGGGGCGCAGCAGCGACTCGGCCAGGCCGGGCGCCAGCTCCGTGATGGCCATGTTCAGCGTGTCGATCCCCACGGGGAGCACCGCGTAGGGGAGCAGTCCCCACGCGGCGTAGCGCCCCTGGCGGTCCGTCATCGCCCGCTCCCCGCCCACCACCACCGGCACAAGCGCCGCCGGCTCCTCGCCGGGATCCATCACCCCGTCGCCATCCTCGTCCACGAACACGCGCCCGCTTACCCCCGCGCGCCCCAGCGTCTCGAACGGGGTGGCCGCCGTCCCCTCCGGCCCGTACGCCACCCCGCCGCCCGCCGTGAGGAACAGGCCCGAGCGCCGCGCCTCGCTGAACGCGTTGGCCTGGAAGTACGCGGCGGGGGCGCGGGTGATGAAGGTGAGCGCCAGCGACGGCGCGCCGGTGGAGCCCTGCCAGCCGCCCGCGATGCTCATGCTGGCCCACTCGCCGGTGCGAAAGGTGAGGCCCATGGAGGCGTTCTGCACGATGGACCCGCCGTAGTCCACCCGCGCGTTCACGTTCACGTCGCGCAGCCGGCGCAGCAGGTGGCGCGGCAGAAAGGTGTGCGCCATCACCGTGGCCACGTCCACCGGCTGAAAGCCGCTCTCGTACCCCAGCGCCACCTGCACGCGTCCGTAGCCGGAGGTGACGCCCGTCTGCCAGGCGGGCGGTGCGCCGTCCGGCCGCCCCCGCGCCCGCCCCTGCACGATGAGCGCACGGCCACGCCCCGGGAACACGCCCTTCAGCGCCGCGGATCCCTCCCCGAACCAGACGGGCTCCGCCACCGAGGCCAGCTCGTCCTGCCGCTGCCAGCCGCCGGAGACCCGCCAGCCTCCGAAGCGGTCGTAGCGGTACAGGGTGCCGTGCGACAGCGCCCCGGCCCGCACCCGCACCTCCATCCGCAGGTCCGGCCGCAGTCCGTAGCTCAGCATGCCGTACGGGCGCGCGGCGGATCCGCTGTCGCGCACCGTGTGCTCGCCGCCCAGGCCGACCGTAAGGCTGCGGCTGGCCCCGTACCGCACGTCGCCGTAGCCGAACGCCTCGCACGAGGTGGTGTAGCGGCAGGCGCCGGCGCCTGCCCGGTAGCGCCATTCGCCCGTGGGCACCTGCAGCGCGGGGACCAGAAAGGTCAGCTCCTCCGTGCGCTCCTGCCCGGCGGGGCCCAGCAGGCGAATGCGCACGGGGGTGGCCCCGTACCCCAGCTGCGCCGCCACCGGCTCCGGCGCGTTGCGGGTGCCCACGCCCACCAGCTGCTCGCCCTGGTACACCTCGTACTCCCACCCCGCGGGCACCACGGGACGGATGAGCGCCTCGCCAAAGTACGCCGGCGCGTAGATGGGCTCGTTGGTCACCGTAAAGCCGAACATCGTCCGCGAAACCAGCCCTTCGCTCAGCACGTCGCCCAGCCGCAACTGGCGGACGATGCGGCTGCGGGGAAAGGCGCGGGCGTACTGCAGCCGCGGATCGGCGATGCGGATCCCCGCGGTGTCGAAGAGCGCGGCGCCGCCCCCTTCCAGCGCGCCGCCGCCCACGGCCACGCCCACGTCCGTCCGCAGCCGCCCCTGGAACTCCGTGCTGGTCACCGTCCCCGCCAGTCCCCACCCCGCCGCCACGCCGCCCGTGCGCGCGGGATAGGGCACGTCCGGCTCCGCCGCCTCGCGCGCGGGGCCGCGCGCGCCCCCCTGCCGGCGCGCAAGGTCGCCGGCGCGGCGCACGGCCGGGAACTCCACCGGGCCCACGAAGAGGATGCTGACGTTCTCCCAGTCCACGTTCACCTGCGCGCCCAGCACCCGCCCCAGCGCCGCGGGGGAAAGAAAGGCCTCGCGCTCGCGGCGCAGCCACTCTTCTTCGCCCACGATGAACGAGGTGCCGCCGGACGAGACCGTGCGCGTGGCCAGGTCTACCCGCGTGCTCCACACGCCGGGCGGCCACTGCAGCGCCAGCGTGTCGCCGCGGTCCTCGAAGGGGATCTGCAGGTACTCCAGCGTGGCGCGCAGCGGCACCAGCGGCTGGCCGCGCGGGTCCAGCACGACGGTGACGGTGCGCAGGTCGGGGATGGCGGTAAGGTGCAGCTCGAACAGCCCCTCCTCCTGCGCGGCGGCGGGGCGGGGCAGGGCTACGGCGATGAGCAGGAGCAGCAGCAGAGCGGCGCGGGCGCGCCAGGGGTGGGGCACGGCCGTCAGCCGATCACCGCGACGGTGATGGTGATGGGAGCCGAGTAGGTGCCGGGCTTGAGCGTGCCCGCGGGGACGGTCAGCTGGCCGCCGATGTACACGTCGGCCGCGAAGACGTTGTTCTGCGGCGTGTTGTTGGGCAGGTCCACCACCAGGTTGGTGCCCGTGTACGAGGCCGGGCTGAACGAGGCGTCCTGCACCGCGCACACTCCCGCCGTGCCGCTGGTCGTGTTCCACACGCACAGCCAGCCATACTGCGTCCCCGCCCAGCTTACCGGGATGGTGGACGTGCCGCTGGTGAGCTGCGACGGCAGGGTAAAGCGGATGCCGTACGTCACCGTCTTGCGCAGGTTGCTGAAGCGCGCGCCCGCCGCCCAGGTGCCCACCGGGTACACCGGCCGTGCGGGGACTGAGACCACCTGGCCGGGGCTCACGTTGCCAAAGTACAGGTCGCGGGTGGTGGTGAGCAGGATCGGCGGCGGCGCCACCTGCACGCTGGCGGTGACGGACGACTTCCACTCCGGCGGAGGCGTCGTCTGCGCGGCGGCGCGCACGGCCACGCCCGGCGCCGCCATCAGCAGCACCAGGGCGAAAAGGGCCGGGAGCGCGCCGCGAAGCGTCACTGAACGGGGATCCGCTGGTCGATCGGCGCCGCGGGCAGGGCGCCGCCGGGGGGCAGGTCCTCGCGCTCGGTGTCGATGTGGATGCGCACCGCCAGCGCGCCGGTCGCGGTGGGGGGAACGGCGAAGGTCAGCCGCCGCCGCATGGTGCGGTAGACGGCCACGTCGTCGTAAAGAGTGGAGACGACGCTGCCCCCGGCGTCCAGCAGCTCGGCGCGCATGCGGCCCAGGAACGCGGCGTTCCCGCTGCGCGACAGGTCCACCTGCAGCTGCACTCCGTCCGCCGTGCGCCGCGCGGACGCCTCGGTCACGTCCACCCCCGTCCGCAGGTCGCCCTTGCGGTAGTTGGCGGCCATGACGAGCGTCGTCTGCACGTTCAGCTGCAGCCGCACATCGCCCTGCGTCTGCTCGATCGGCGGCTGTCCGCCGCGCGACGAGATGAGCACGCGCGCCCAGTACTCCCCGTCGGCCAGGTCGCCCGGCGGCTCCACCAGAACGCGCACCACCTGCCGCTGCCCAGGCTGCAGCAGCAGCCGGCGCGGAAAGGCCCGCATCCACGCCATCGCCGAGGGCTCGCCGGCGGCGGGCTCGCGGGTGGTGGCCACGCTGACGTTGCCCGTGGAATCCGACTGCGGATAGCCGTAGGCAAAGTCGACGGTAATCTCTTCGGGGAGGGTGCCGGGGTTGTAGAGCGTCAGCACGCCCGTGCGGGTGCGGCTGTCGATGTAGAGCGCCGTGGGGCTTACCGACACCGCGTGCGCGGGCGCGGCCACCCCCGCCAGCAGCGCAAGCGCGGCCAGCAGGGTGCGTGCGGAGAAGAGGGTGCGAGCGGCGCTGCGGACCATCGGTATCCTGCCGAAAAGTGCCAGAACCTCAGGTCGCGGGGTTCGCGACCACTACGTGCACGGTGATGGCGGCGTCGTAGGCGCCGGGCGGCTGGGCCGCCGCGGGCTCCGCCGAGCCACCGAGCCAGATGGTGGCGCCGCCCTGGCCCGCGGGAAGGGTGAACGAGACCGGCGCCGCCGGATCGAACACCAGCACCGCGCCCGAGCCGGGAAAGGTGACCCGCCCGTCCGTGGCGCCAAAGCGCAGCGGAAGAAGCGGACCGCCGGGCCCGGCGCGCAGCCCCGCAGGAAGCTCGAACAGCAGGGTCACGTGACCGGATCCCACCAGCTCTACCGTGGCGCGCCGGCTGGCGTCCAGGGGGCTGATCACCGTGGGGATTCCAGTGCTGAGCATGCCGAAGCGAAGCCCCTGCACCGGAAGAACCGAAACCGTGCCCTGCGCCAGGGCAGGGCACGGTGTGGCGAGGAGGGCCAGGAGCGCGGCGGCAAGCCACGCGCCCCGTCCGCCGAAAGGCGCGGAGGTCCCGGTCCGCCCCGCCATGGCCGCGATCAGTTGGCGGCGGTGAACGTGAAGTCGATGTCGGCCGAGAAGATGCCGACGCCGGACGCCGCGTTGCCGGTCACCGTGCCGCCGACCAGCACGTAGGTGCTCTGCACGGTGCCCGGGGCGGCCGCGCTGAACGAGAACGACGCGCAGCTGGCGGCCGCGGCGCCGGTGCCGCCGCTGGTGCTGGCCGTGGCGCAGCTGGCCGAGAAGCCCAGGGTCTGGCCGCTGGTGGAGTTGGTCAGCACGGTGGGCACGGTGGTCGTGACGTTCACGTTGCTGTTGTGCCCCACCTGGATCTGGCCCAGACCGGCGGTGCTCAGCCCCGAGAGCGCGGCCTGGCTGGCGCCGCTGCTGGCCAGCGTGCTGCTGCTGCCCATCGACAGGGTGCCGAACTTGAGCTGGTGCGTGGTGCTGGCCGTCAGGCTGGCCTGCACGGTGGCGCTCGCGTTCACGGTGGCGCTGGCGGTCTGGGCGCTGACGGCCGCGGGCGCGACGAACAGCGAGAGGGCAGCCAGCGAAAGGGCGATCTTCTTCATTGTCGGTCCTCGGAACGATGGGAGGTTGGGGGGCACTGCGGCGGGGCGCTCCGGAAGGTCCGGCAGATGGCCCGCGTTGCCGCGCCGGAGAGGGGCAACGCACATGCCACGTGCGGATGATGCACTATCTAATTATGTGACAACAATTTACCGTCGTTTCTCCTTGTCGTCCAGCGGGACCGTGTTCCCGATCGGGAACGCCGGCGTGTTCCGTAACGGGAACGGAACAGATCTCACGCGGAGCCGCGGAGGAAAAGAAGAGCCGCGGAGAAGGACGGTCCTTTCTCCGCGGCTCATCGGTTTCTCCGCGCCTCCGCGTGCAATCCTTTGGCGGATGCGGATCAGCAGCCCTTGAGCGCTTCGACGAAGAGGCGGCTCTCGTCGGGCGTGTTGTAGAAGTGCGGCGAAACGCGCACGTAGCCGGCGCGGTAGTCCACGATGATGTTCTGCTGCGCCAGGCGGTGCACGGCGAGGGGTGCGTCGTCGTGGCGGACCAGGATGATGCCGGAGCGGCGCGCGGGGTCGCGGGCGATCTTCATCTCGAACCCCGCCTCCTCCGCCAGCCCCACGAGGTCCGCCGTCAACGCGGCGATGCGCTCGTAGATCTTCTGGTGGCCCGCCTCGGCAAAAATCTCCAGGCCGCCAAGGGCGGTGTAGGCGGTGGGGACGGCGGGGGTGCCCATGGCGAAGCGCCCCGCATCTTCCCGGTACTCGAACTCGTCGTTGCGGAACAGAAACTGGTCGCGCGCGCCAAACCAAGACGCAATCGTGGGCCGCAGCTCGGCGATCTTTTCCTGCTTCACCCACAGAAAGGCGATGCCGGGGCCACCGCACAGCCACTTGAGCGGGCCGGCCACGTAGACGTCCGCGTCCAGCGAGCGGGGATCGACGGGGATCTGGCCGGCGGCTTGGTATCCATCCACCAGAAACAGGGCGCCCGCCTTGCGCGCCGCGGCGGCCGCGCCGGACAGGTCCTGCACGTAGCCGGTGCCGTAGAACACGTGGCTGGTGGCGACGATGGCGGTGCGCTCGTCCACGTACTGGGCCCAGCGCTCCGGCGGCACCCCGATCCCGTCATCCGACGGCACGCGCACCACCTCCACGTCGGGGCGGGCGAGCCACTGGTAGACCAGGGTGGGAAAGTCCAGGTCGGCGACGACCACCCTGTTGCGCGTGCGGTAGTCGATGGACGAGGCGATGGACGACAGCGCGCCGCTCACGCTGGGGGAGAGCGCGATCTCCGACTCCCGCGCGTTCCACATGGTGGCGACGGACTGCTTGAGCTCGCCCAGGCGCCCCATCCACAGCTCGTACCAGGCGCTGGCGCCCATGGTGTTCCAGAGCGCCTGAAACTCGCCCAGGTAGCCCATGGAGCGCCGCGACAGCGCGCCCAGGGAGCAGGAATTGAGGTAGGTGCGCGTTTGCAGGATGGGGAACTCGGTGCGCCAGCGCTCCAGCTCCGTGTGCGGGATTCCGCTCATGCGTGGTCTTCCTGCCCTTCATCGCTTCAGGTGAAAGAGAGCGCGCAACTTGCCGCTTGCTCCCTGCCATCGTCAAGCACCGTAACAGATGGAAGGTACAGAGACATCTGAGGTGGTCCGTCAACGGTTTCGTATGTGGCGGACCCCCTTCGTTCAGGCCGGTGCCGGGACGCCGAGCCGCTTCACCAGGGGTGAGCGGCGTGCCCAGAGCGATTGGATGTAGCGCGCCTCGTCG
>NZ_JBMDXM010000063.1:0-37832 GCF_048594345.1 Longimicrobium sp. | reverse complement strand
TCGCGCGGGGTGCGGCGCTCGCGCCGCGGCGCCGGCGTCTCGCCGCGGCGGCCGCCGGCGTCCGCGTGGGGCGCGGTGCGGCCGGGAAGGGTGGCGCCGTAGCGCTCGACGTAGCCGCCGACCGCGATCTTCTTTGCGGTGGCCACGCTGCTCATCGCGCGCACCTTGCCGATCACCGGGCGCTCCTGCCACGCGTGGTCGTACCGTCCCATCACCCAGGTAATGCCGCTGGTGGAGTTGGGGTTGCGCCCGTCCAGCGCCCAGCGGTTGTTCAGGTGCAGCATGTGCGCGAGCGCCTCTTCCGGCGTTTCGGTCCACTCCAGGAACTTCTTGCCCCACAGCATCCGCAGGTAGTTGTGGATGCGGCCGTCCGTGCGCAGCTGGCCCTGCGTGGCGTTCCACAGCGCGTCGTAGGTGGCGCCGGCCTCCAGCTCGTCGCGGCTGAAAAGCTCCGCGCGGCGGTCGCGCCGGTGCTTGTCCAGCGTGGCGCGCGCCCACTCGGGGAGCGAGGCGTACGTGTCGTGATCCGGCATCCAGTGCGCGGTGTTGTACGACAGCTCGCGCCAGGTCACGATCTCGTCCAGAAACGCCTCCGCGTCGCGGCTCATCCCCCACCACCCCTCACGCTTGCCGGTAGGGCGCGGGGCGAGGCGCGCGGATGTCCACCCCTCGTGGTCCACGATGGCGGCAAACACCTCGTGCACGCTCAGAAATCCCCAGTGCAGGTAGGGGGAAAAGCCGCTGTTGGCGGCATCCTCCACCTGGTTCCGGTGCTCGGCGTAGCGATGCAGCTTGCCGTCGATGAACGCGCGCAGCACCCGCCGCGCCTTTTCCTGCCCGCCGCGAAAGTCCACCGGCGGCACCCCGTGGTCGATGGGGAGCGCCGCAAGCGCCCGCGCCGCCTCGCCCGCATCGTCCCCGACCAGCGCCTCCGCGGGCGACGGCCAGCGCGTGCGGATGCCGTCCAGCCAGCGGGCGGCTTCTCCCTCCAGGGCGGGCAGCCCCCGCGCGCGAAGAAGGGGATTGGCGGCGGGTGCGTGGGCCAGCGCGTCGGGAAGCTGGCGCTGCAGCAGCCGGCGAAAGTGCGGGGCGGCCGTCCACGCTTTTTCCCCCTCGCGCAGGGGGAGAAGCCCGTTTCCGTCCACCGCCTCCAGGCGAACGTGCGCGCGCTGCAGCTTGCGCCCCGCGCCCTGCAGCATGTGCGGCAGAAAGAACTCGGGAAACTCGTCCGTCACCACCACGCACGCACGCTCCGCCAGCGCCAGCAGCAGCCCGCGGCCGTCGCCGGAACGCGGCTCCACGTAGCGCACGTGCTCCACGCCCGCGGCTCGGTAGGCGCGGGCGTTGTCGCGCATTCCGTCCAGCGCAAAGCGGTGCAGCCGGTCGCTGGCCCAGGGATAGCCGGCTCGCAGCGCCTCCAGCACCACCAGCGGCCGGCCCCATTCGCGCGCAAGTTTGATCGCGTGCTCCAGCGCCCAGTTGTAGCGCGTGCGCCGCTGCATCACCTGCCAGTACAGGATGATGCCGCGCGACGGATCGGCCCTGGCGGTGTTGAGCGGGGTTAGCCGGGCAGGGGGAATTAAGGATGCGGACACGGGGGATGCGCGGAAGCAGGTTTCAGCCGTGGCTCCGCCACCGGAAGAGCACCTCACGTGCCGCCACGTGTCCCCGCCGCGATCATGCGGCGGATGCCCCCAGCGGACGCCGGCCGCGCGATCGCGCCGGCGACGAGATGGCCGCCCGGCGCGGGCCCACGCGCCAGGCGACGTTTTGCGGCATAATGCGTGCAGGGTTTCGCGCCGATCAACTCTGCCCACTCGTGATCCCCGTCGAACCCATCATCGTCCAAGCGGGGCGCTCGTGCTCGCCACGCGCGGAGTGCTGACGCCGGGAGAGCGGCGATCTGGCGCCGGCGCTGGTGATTCAGGACTGGCCGGCGGATTGCCCCCAAAGACTGGCCGCCGGTGTTTTCCGGCCGGCGGCCCGCACCGAACTGAACCACGAGCACGATGATCTACCTGTTCCTCCTGAGCGCCGCGGTCGCGGGCGCATGGGTGCTGCGTCACTACATGACTCCGTCCTGTCCCCGCTGCAGGCACCGCAACTGGAACCGCAAGCTGTGCGCGCCCCTGCTGTTCTGCCGGACCTGTGCTACACGCATCGACCAGCACGGCCGCACGTACAACTGATCCGCGGACCCATCCCGGCCTGATCGGCAAGAGGGCGCCCCCCACCGGGGCGTCCTCGCTCGTATCCACCGTAACCACGGCCGAATCCGTAGCGGGTGTCATCCAGCCATCCACACGCGTTGGCTTCCTGACGGAAGGCGTCGCGCGTATCCTAACGGGCGGGTTCAGCAGCGGCCTCTGAGGCACGTCCTCTCCCCCTCCCGCCAGAGCGGCGTGAGTATCCGAATCCTGGAAGGAGCTGCCCATGTCGCAAGCCACTGATCCGAACGCCGCCGTCCGCACCGAGCGGGTGCTTTCAGCCGATCCGCGAACGGTATTCGCCGCGTTCGAGCAGCCGGACAAGCTCGCCCGGTGGTGGGGGCCCAGCGGCTTCACCAACACGTTCGAGCACTTCGAGTTCAAGCCCGGCGGCCGGTGGGTGTTCGTGATGCACGGCCCCAACAGCGCCAGCTACCCCAACGAGAGCGTCTTCCGAGAGATCGAGCCGCACACCCGGATCGTCATCGAGCACGTCGTCAAGCCGTGGTACCGGCTGACGGTGACGCTGGCCGAGCGCGGAGGCGAAACCCACCTGGCCTGGGTGCAGGAGTTCGAGAGTGCGGAGATGGCCGCGAAGATGCGCCGCATCAGCGAACCCGCCAACGAGCAGAACCTCGACCGGCTCCAGTCGCTGCTCGCCAGCGAAGGTGCCTGAAACCGAATCCGCAAACAAGGAAGGGTACAGGGGAACGGAGAACAGCCAGAGGAACAGAGACGCACATATTCTCTGTTCCTCTGGCTGTTCTCTGTTCCTCTGTACCTACCATCTTTTCGTCAGAGGCCCGTCACAAAATCAGTGGGACCGCGCGGTTTCCAGGTCCCCGCCGGCGTCCGCGGTGGCCAGGGCGTCGCGCTCCCCCGCCGGCTCGCGCAGCAGCTGGTAAAGGATGATCGCGCCGAACGTGGCCGTGCCGATGCCGGGGAGCGTAAATCCGCCGATCTTGAGCGCCAGGTCACCCGCGCCCACGGTCAGCGCGACCGCGGCCGTCACCAGGTTGCGGCTGTTGGAGAAATCCACCCGGTTCTGCACCCAGATGCGCCCGCCCGTGGCCGCGATCAGACCGAACAGCACCACCGACAGCCCGCCCAGCACCGGCCCCGGGATCGTCCCCACCAGCGCGCCGAACTTGGGCGACATCCCCATCACGATCGCCGCCACACCCGCCACCACAAAGATGAGCGTGGAGTAGATGCGCGTTACCGCCATCACCCCGATGTTCTCGGCGTAGGTCGTGACCCCCGTGCCGCCGCCGGACGCGGCCACCATGCACGCCAGCCCGTCGCCCACGAACGCGCGGCCCAGGTAGCGGTCCAGCGACTGCCCCGTCATGGCGCCCACCGCCTTGACGTGCCCCAGGTTCTCCGCCACCAGCACCAGCGCCGCCGGCGCAAACAGCAGCGCCACGTCCCAGCGGAACACGGGCGTGGAAAAGTTGGGAAAGCCGATCCACGCCGCCTCGCGCAGCGGGGCAAAGTTGATGGCGGGCCCCATCCCCATCCCGTTGGCCAGCACCAGGTACAGCAGGTAGCCCATGACGCCGCCCAGCAGAATGGGCACGCGGCGCAGCAGTCCGGGCGCGTACACGGCTACGGCGCACGTCGCCAGCACCGTCGCCAGCCCGATGGCCGTGGCAAAGCCGCTGCCGCTGATGGACTTGACCGCCACCGGCGCCAGGTTCAGCCCGATCACCGCCACCACCGTGCCGGTGACCACCGGGGGCATCAGCCGTTCGATCCACCGGTACCCCGTCCCCATGACGATGAACCCGATGAGCGCGTACAGCGCCCCCGCCGCGATAATGCCGCCCAGCGCCACGCCGATGTTGGGGTTGGGCCCGCTGCCGGCGTACGCCGTGGCGGTCAGGGTGATGGGCAGAAAGGCAAAGCTGCTCCCCAGGTAGCTGGGCACCCGTCCGCCCACCACCACGAAAAAGATCAGCGTCCCGATCCCCGAAAAGAACACGGAGGTGTTGGGGTCGAAGCCCATCAGGATGGGCACCAGAACCGTGGCGCCGAACATGGCGAACACGTGCTGCAGCCCCACCACCAGCGTCTGCCCCCACGGCAGACGCTCCTCGGGGCCGATCACGCCGGCGGCAACGGGGGTCCAGCGGGGGAAAAAGCGTTCGCGTGCGGGCGAGGGCATGGATGGGCGATGGGGAGGGTGTGGACGTGCTGCGGGCGGGGAAGCAACAAGGAAGCACCCTGGATGCTGCCCGCGCAAGAGCGTGGATGATGCCGATTGCGATCCGATCCGGTGATCTCCCGGTTGCGGACGCGTCGGCGCATTGAATGCCGCACACAGTCGGGCCTCCGAGTCCACGAAGGTGGCACAAAGGTGGACTTTGTGCAGCAGGCGGACGGCACGTTATCGGTTCGGATTCTCGATCGGCATTCTCCCAGAGCCCAGGATTCCGGCGCGACGCCTGAGCATCGCTCGAACGAAAAATCTCACGCGGAGGCGCGGAGGAACGGATGAGCCGCGGAGAAATCCGGTGCATCCTTCGCGGCTCTGCGTTTCCCACTGCGCGTCTCCTCGTGAGATTTCTTTGCTTCCGTGCACAGCGAATCCTGACATCCGGTATCGGGCGATCGTCTCGCCGCCGGCTCCGCTCAACCCTTTGCTTCCACGTAGCGGCCAAAGTTGTCCAGGATCGCCTGCCAGCCCTGACGCTGCATTTCGGGCGGGTTGTCCGTCTCCGCGTCGAACGTTTCCCGGACCAGGACCCCGCCGGAGGATTCGACGAACTCGACGGTAACCTCGCGGCCGTCGCTCATCCGGTACTCGATCACCTGCCCCGGCACCACGCGAGTGTAGGTGCCTCCGAAGTCGAAGCCCGCGCTGCCGTCCCTTGCCTCCATCCGCGACACGAACGTCCCGCCTTCGCGAAGGTCGACCTCGCTACGGGTGGTGTGCCAGCTCTCGTGCGCCGAGTTCCACTGCTTGATGTCTTCCGGGGCGTTCCAGGCATCCCACACCTTGCCCGGCGCGGCGTTGACGTTGGTCTCTACGGTGATCTTCATGAGTGTCTCCGATTGAACGTTTCGTGGTGGCTTACCCATGCATCGAACGAGCAGGGGCAAGATCGACATCGGTTCGATCGCTGGGCGTATGGGCACGGTCGCGGCGCGCGCAGCGACGCCGGGCCGGGCCGGTACAGCCCGGCGGCCCGCTCGCCGAACCCGCAAGCGCATCAGCATACGAGACGCTTGCGTTCCACGCACCCATCCTTTATATACAACCACATGGTTGCATATTGCTTCCTCAGTGACGCGGAGATCGACCGCGTCTTCCACGCACTGGCCGACGCCACGCGGCGGGACATCGTCGCGCGGGTGCTGGCCGGGGAGCAGGCGTCGATCTCCGCGCTGGCGGCCCGCTACGAGATGTCGTTCGCGGCGGTGCAGAAGCACGTCGCCGTGCTGGAGGAAGCCGGACTGGTAACCAAGCAGGCGCAGGGCCGCGAGCGAATCGTCCGCGGCAACCCGGAGCGGATCGCGGGCGCGCGTGAGCTGCTCACTCAGCTGGAGGCGCTGTGGAAGGCCCGATTCAGCCAGATCGACACCCTTTTCTCGGACACCCGTTCCCAGGAGTAAGCCATGCCCATCAGCTCCGTATCCTCCGATCAGAACGCGCTCACCCTCACCGTCGTCGGCGACTATCCCGTGCCGGTGGAGCGCCTGTGGCAGGCGTACGCCGACCCGCGGCAGCTGGAGCGGTTCTGGGGCCCGGAGACGTACCCCGCCACCTTCACCCGCCACGACATGGCGCCCGGCGGCCGCTCCGAGTACTACATGACCGGCCCGGACGGCAGCAAGTCGCGCGGCTGGTGGCGCTTTGTCTCGGTGGATCCGGGACGGGGGATGGAGGTGGAGGACGGCTTCGCGAACGACGACGGCACGCCCAACGAGGCCATGCCGTCCATGCGGATGGTCTTCACCTTCGAGGGCACCGGCACCGGCTCGCGGATGACCAGCGTGACCCACTTTCCCAGCGTGGAGGCCATGCGGCAGCTGGTGGAGATGGGGATGGAAGAGGGGCTGCGCTCCGCCCTGGGACAGCTGGACGGTGTGCTGGCCGAACCCGCCCCCGCCGCGGCGCAGTCCGCCGGCTGATTCGGAATCGGGACACAACGCCGCGGACTCCCGAGCGAGGGGTGCTCCGGTGTTGCTGACCCTCCGCCCCGATCAGTCATCCTGAGGGAGGCGCCGCGCCGTATCTTGCTCGTACGATGGGCTTTGGCGCCGACCGAAGGACCTTGCCAGCAGAACCGAGGGGCTGGATTTCCGGCGTGGACCATGCCCCTCGGTGATCGGAGAGAAGGTCCTTCGGTCGCGCGCCTGTCATGGTGCGAACTTCTGGGTGCACATGGTGCGCTCCCTCAGGATGACGGGCTCGTGGTTTTGATCGGGGAAGTCTGGATGGGTATGATCCGGCGCGGCATGCGAAAGGGCCGAGCCCCCGGGGCAGGGTTCGGCCCTTTGCACATCAGCCCTCCGCCGCGCCGTTGAAGATTACGGCGCCGCGGCGCGGATCGCGGCGTCCAGATCGGCCCAGAGGTCTTCGGCGTCCTCGATCCCTACGCTCAGGCGCAGCAGCGACGGGGGCAGATGGGTCTGGCCCGGGATCGCCGCCCTTCGCTCCATCGTGGACTCCACCGCTCCCACACTGGTCGCGTGGCGGATGAGCCCGACGTTGCGGCAGACCGCATCCGCGAACTCCGCCCCGCCATGCAGATCGAAGGAGATGATGCTCCCGAATCCCTTCAGCACGCGCCGCGCGGTCGCATGCGTCGGATGAGAGAGCAGGCCGGGATACCGGACGCGGGCCACCAGTGGGTGCGCCTCCAGCCGCTCCGCCAGCGACTGGGCCGTCTGCTGGGCCCGCTGCAGGCGAATCGCCAGCGTTCGGGCGCCGCGGACGGCAAGCCAGGCTTCCAGCGTGCCGGGCGTGGCGCCGTTCAGCTCGCGCGACGTGCGCAGCCCGTGCCCCAGCGCATCGTCCCGCGTCGTGGCGACGCCGGCCAGCAGGTCGGAGTGACCGCCGATGAACTTGGTCGCCGATTGCAGCGACACCGTGGCGCCAAACTCCAGCGGCTGCTGGTTCAACGGCGTGGCGAAGGTGTTGTCCACCGCGACGATCGCTCCGGGCTTGCGTGGCGCCGCGCAGACCGCCTCCAGGTCCGCCACCGTCAGCAGCGGGTTGGAGGGCGATTCCAGCCAGATGAGGTCCGCGGTCCCGCAGGCGCGAACCCAGCCGTCCGTATCGTCCAGCGGCAGGCGCTGCACCGACCAGCGCCCCCGCTCCGCCCCGGCGGCGGCCAGGCCCGCGACGCCCTGGTAGCAGTCGTCCGGCAGCACCACCACGGCACCGGCCGAGAGCTGGTCGAACACCGCGGCGATGGCGGCCATGCCCGACGCGAACGCCACCGCCCTGCCGCCCTCCAGCCCGCCCACGACGTCTTCAAGCGCTTCCCAGGTGGGCGTGCCATCATCCCGCGAGTAGCTGCGCCCGCTGTCGATGATGAAGTTAGATGCGGGAACCAGCGGCACGTTGAGTGGAGCGCCGGGTTCGGACGCGCGGCCCGCCGAAACGAGCCACGATTCCGGCTTGATTGCGGATGGGTGCTTCTCCATTCTGTCCTCCACACCAGGCGAAGCGGCGCAAAGCAAAATGCCCCACGCCATGACTCGCCCGTGAGCCTGGTGCGGGGCCGTCCCCACGTGCGTACAAGAGAGGCGGGGTCGTCCCCGCTCTGGGTGTGAGGCCGTAAACCTATACGGAGGGGGACGTTGAGGTCAACTCCACCCTCGGAAAGGATCATCCCGATGTCAAAGGTTGTCGCGATCATGTCCATGTCGCTGGACGGCTACGTCGCCGATCCCAACGATGGCGTGGACGAAGTGTTCGACTGGTACTTTCACTCGGGGGACGTCGAGTTCCACACCGGCGGCTCGGACCCCATGACCTTCAAGGTGTCCGAGCCCAGTGCCGAACACCTTCGCGGCCTCTGGTCCGAGTTCGGTGCCATGCTCACCGGCCGGCGCACCTTCGACGCCGCACAGGGCTGGGGCGGAAACCACGCGTGGGGACCCGCATTCGTCCTGACCCACCACGTCCCTGACGGCTGGCCGCGGCCCGGCTCGACGGTGCACTTTGTGACCGACGGCATCGAGAGCGCCGTGAACCAGGCCAAGGCCGCCGCCGCGGGCAGGTCCGTCGGCGTCCACGGCGCCGACACCATCCAGCAGCTGCTGAACGCCGACCTGCTCGACGAAATCCACGTTGACGTCGCGGCCGTGCTCCTTGGCTCCGGAGTCCGGCTCTTCGACCACCTCGCCGCCACGCCAGCCGTCCTCGGCGACCCGACGGTGACGCCGGGCGTCGGCGTTACCCACCTGCGCTACCCGGTACGCAGGGCGTAGTCCTCTCTACCTTTTTCTCACCTTGGAGGTGTTGCTAAACCTCACCAGCTCACCTCAAGCCAGTCATCCTGAGGGAGCGCCACCAATAACTTGAACTCACGCAGTCGTTTGCGCGCGACCGAAGGACCTTCTTTCCGCCCGCGGGGGGCAGGCATCCGGGCATGAATCCAGCCACTCGGCTCTGCCGGCAAGGTCCTTCGGTCGGCGCCAAGCTATTCTGTGATAGCAAGATACAGCGCGGCGCCTCCCTCAGGATGACGGATCGCGTGGGAGGTGTAGCGACTGATGGGGAGGTGTAGCGACACCCTCAGGATGACTGATCGCGTGGGAGTGTAGCGACACCCGCTCATGGCGCTTGACCCGCGCGGCGGCCGGACCGGGTGAGCCCGGCGGCCGCCGCGGATCCCCCGCTACCGCCGCAGGTACTGGTCCACGTTGGTCGCCAGCACGTCAAGGGGCACGTTGCCGCCCAGCACCACGGTGTCGTTGAACGCCTTGAGGTCGAACGCGGCGCCCAGCGCGGCCTGCGCCCGCTCGCGCTGCCGGTTGATCTCGCTGTGGCCCACCTTGTAGCCGCACGCCTGCCCCGGCCACGAGCAGTAGCGATCCACCTCGCTGGCCACCTCCAGCGGATTCGACCCGTTCACCTCCACAAAGAACCGCACGCCCTGCTCGCGCGTCCACCCCTTGGCGTGCAGGCCGGTATCCACCACCAGCCGGCACGCCCGGAACGCGATGGACTGCAGGTAGCCCAGCCGGCCGACGGGATCCTGCTCGTACGCACCCAGCTCATCGGCCAGCTGCTCGGCGTAGAGCGCCCATCCCTCGGAGTACGCGTTGAACGACAGCATCTGGCGCACCAGCGGCATGTCGTGCGTGTACTCGCCCTGCCAGATGTGGCCGGGGATCGCCTCGTGAAAAGCCAGGTCCGCCAGGCTGTACCGGCTGTGCAGGTCCGTGGTGCGCAGGTTGATCCAGAAGCGGCCGGGGATCTTGCCGTCCACCGACCCGGCGCCGCCGTACGCCGCCGGCGCGCCCGGCTCCTCTTCGGGCGGCAGGCGCTTTACCTCCATGTTGGGATCGACGAGCGTGTTGAATGCCCGCGGCATCTGCGCGCGGATCCACGCCAGCCGGTCGTCGATGAACCGCAGGATCTCGGCGCGCCCCGCGTCGCCCTCGGCAAACTGGTAGCGTTGGTCGTTCGCCAGCCCGTTCATCCGCTCGCCCACGCTGCCCTGCGTGTAGCCGATCTCCTTGAGGATGGCATCCATGCGCCCGTGCAGCCGCGCCAGCTCGTTCCGGCCCAGCTCGTGTACCTCGTCCGGCGACAGGGTGGTGGTGGTGGATGCCTTGAGCGCCCAGCGGTAGAACTCCTCGCCGTGCGGCCGCGCGGAGATGCCCGCGTCGTTCGTCGCCACCGCGCGCTGCGCCTCCAGCTCCTGGATCTGGCGGTCCAGCGCCGGCGCGATCTCCTGCGCCGCGATCCGCCGCGCGCGCCCGGCCCAGTCGCCCGGGACATTCCGCGACCGCCGCTCCAGCGACTCCACCAGCATCCCCCCCGCCCGTGCACCCTGCGCCGATTGGCGAATCTGCGGCAGCGCCTTGTCGATCAGGAACGCCGGCGGCACCATGCCCATGCCGCGCGCGGCCCGTATGCGCTCCAGCTCGCCGTCCAGCTGCCGCGCGTACGACTGCAGCCGCGCCAGGTACGCCTCGGCGTCGGCGGCGTTCTCCACGCGGTGGTCGCTGTCCAGAAAGCGGGGGATGTCCAGGTACGCGCCCACGTTCTGGATGACGACGTACGGCGTGTTGCGCCAGCCGCCGACGGTGATGTCGCCGTACGGCAGCGCGAAGCCTTCCAGCGCCGTCGTATAGGCGCTGCGGACCACCTCCACGCTCGTCCGCACGGCGTGCGAAAGGCGGCTGGCGTCGACCTGCGCGAGCGCGCCGAGGTCCGCGCGCAGCTGCTCCGCGATCCGCCGCTGCCCCGCCGCCGAGCGATCCACGAGCCGGGACCGCAGCTCGGCCCGGGCGCCCACGTCCAGGCCCAGCGAGGTCGCCAGCTCGGGCGAAAGGTTCAGCAGGTCGTTGCCGATGCGGTCAAGGAGCATGATGGCGTCGCGGTCGGCGTCGGTTGGCGCGGATGAGGGCGACGTGCGGGCGGCGCCGCAGGCGGAAACCAGCGGCAGCGCGGCGATGGATGCAAGCGCGGCCAGCATCTCCCTGCGCGTAAGGAGTCCGTGGGCGGTCGGGTCGTTCGGCATCATCGAGGGCTTGGTGTGAGGCATGGTGGGGCCCGGGCCTCAAGGATAGGGTGCCGCACGGCATCCGACAACGCAGGCGGGCGCAACGGACCGTGCCGGCGGATCGTCGGATCAACGGGAAGAGCCGAGCCCCGGACGGGGTTCGGCCCATCTGGTTCTACCGTCGGAAGGAGAATGGTTGGACACGCGCCGTCATCCCGATCGGACCGACCGTGCGTCATCACGGGCTGTACTGCGGCAAGCGAGCGGGCGATGGCGCGCTGAACCACGAGGCCCCTGCCCGGGATCGGGGACAGGGGCCGTGCTCGTCCGGTGCGAGGCCGATCAGGGCGCGCGGAGGTACTGCTCCGGGAGCGGATTGTCGGGGCGCTCCGCCTCCCAGTAGACGGAGACCACCCACCAGCGCGTCCCGTCGTTCAGCAGCTGAATGCTGTTGATGCCGCGGATCACCGTGGGCTCCGTCTCCATCCGCCCCTCGTAGGTGCTGAAGACGTGGGCGATGTGGCCGTACTGCTCCACCCGGCGCGCAATCTCACGCTCGCTGAACCCCGCCCGTTCCACCATCGGTCCGGAGGTCGCGATGTAGTCGTTCACCTCCATGACGCGCATTGCCACCGAGCCGTCCGGACGAACAGCGGTCGGCATCAGCCGCCCGCCCGGGATGTAGAGCGAGCGCATGCGGTTCCAGTCGCGGGCCTGTCCCGCGGGCCCGGAGATCACGTCGTACAGCGCGGCGATGATGGCGTCGATGGACGCCACGTCCTCAGGCTTCGCCGGGGGCACGGTGATGCTCACCGGGTGCGGAACGGGCGCGGCCTGGGCCACGGCCTCGCCCGCAGAAAGGACCAGGACGGATAGCGGCAGCAGCAGGAGCGAGCGGCGCACGGGCAGATCGGGGTTGCAGGGTGGACCGGGAACTTCAGCCGCCCCGGCGCAGGCCGGGGCGGGATGCGACAGCCTGTCCATCAGCCGGCGTACGCCGCCGCGTGCTTGCGACGGTGAGCGTCCGTCAGCACTGAACGGCGTAGTCTGAGCAGCCGTTGCAGGTTGCGTCGGGGTTGCAGCTGCCGGCCGGATCGCAGGTGAACACGCCGTTGGTGCCGCAGAAGCACGATGCGGCACACGAATCGAGGCACGTTCCGCCACACGAAAGACACAACGTGGCACCAGACGGACACGTTCCGGGGCACGTTCCGCCAACCCGGGTGAGGTGTGCCATCACCGTGCCGCGCTCATGGGACGCAGGTGTGGCCCAGAACGTCTCCACCGCCAGCTCATCCAGCCGCAGTTTGCGCTTCTTCATACCGCACCTCATCCGTGAAAGTGTAGATGACCATCGGTCTGGACGCGACGCAACGCGACGACAGGCAACTGGCACCATCCCGTCCTGCCCGCCGTCCCGTTGACGAGGTCGCCCTTATTCAGAAAGTAGCGTTTTTTGATAGGGATAACAAGTGAAGCCGCAGATGCCATCGGAAGCAGGCACCGGAGGCGATGATCCCAGCCATGACGACCCGGCGGTGCTGGATGACCATCACCGCCGTGCCGCAACGTATACCATTTCCCGGATTTCGATGTGCAGTGACGGGAACGATTTTCACGCGGAGGCGCGGAGAAAACAGAAGAGGCGCGGAGAGGGAACGCCCAAAATGCCTCCGCGCCTCATCAGTTCCTCCGCGCCTCCGCGTGATGCTTTTCCGTCGTTCCTCTGATTGCACAACGAACTGCGAGAAATGGTGTTACCAGGTGTGTCCCGATCCGCGTCTTCACCGAGTACGTTCAGCACTCGCCGCCTGAAGGTCCGGCCTGCACGCAGCTACGGGGTCCGCAGAATCTTCCCCATCGCTTTGCCCTTCGCCAGCTCGTCGATCAGCTTGTCGAGATAGCGGATTTCCCGCATGGTCGGTTCCTCGATGTCTTCCACCCGGACGCCGCAGACCACGCCTTTGATCAGAGCCCGCGCGGGGTTCATCCCCGGAGCGTCCGCGAAGAAGGTTTGGAAGTCCGTGCGATTACCCAGGTGCGCTTCCAGCGCCTCCTGGGTGTACCCGGTCAGCCAGCGGAAGATTTCATCGACCTCCGCTTTCGTACGTCCTTTCTTCTCCGCCTTTGTGATGTAATGCGGATAGACGCTCGCGACACTCGTCGTAAAGATCCGGTGTTTGGCCATCACGCGCCCACGTTGTGAGTGAATCTTTCCAGCACTCTCGCGACATTCATCCGCCCATTCAGCGGGCTGCAACCGCCTCCGCACCGCCGCCCACGTACGCCGCCAGGTGCATGCCGGTCAGCGTCGACTTCGCCGCCGCCAGGTCCGCGGGGGTGCCTTCGAAAACGATGCGGCCGCCGTCGTGGCCGGCGCCGGGGCCCAGGTCGATAATCCAGTCGGCGTGCGCCATCACCGCCGGGTGGTGCTCGATGACGATCACCGACTTGCCGGCCTCCACCAGCCGGTCCAGCAGCCCCAGCAGGTTCTCGACGTCCGCCAGGTGCAGGCCGCTGGTGGGCTCGTCCAGCACGTAGATCCCGCCCTTCTCGCCCATGTGCGTGGCCAGCTTGAGCCGCTGCCGCTCGCCGCCGGAGAGCGTGGTGAGCGGCTGGCCCAGCGAAAGGTAGCCGAGCCCCACGTCCGCCAGCCGGGAGAGGATCGCGTGCGCCGCCGGGACCTTCGCCGCGCCGTCGCCAAAGAACTCCGCCGCCTCCGTCACCGGCATCGCCAGCACCTGGCTGATGTCCCTGCCGCCCAGCGTGTACTCCAGCACCGACGCCTGGAACCGCTTCCCCTCGCAGTCCTCGCAGACCGTGGAAACGCCGGCCATCATCCCCAGGTCGGTGTAGATGACGCCCGCGCCGTTGCAGGTGGGACACGTGCCCTCGGAGTTGGGGCTGAACAGCGCCGGCTTTACCCCGTTGGCCTTGGCGAACGCCTTGCGGATCGGCTCCAGCAGGTCCGTGTACGTGGCCGGGTTGCTGCGCCGCGAGCCGCGGATTGGGGACTGGTCCACCGCCACCACGCCGTCGCGCCCCGCCACCGAGCCGTGGATGAGCGAACTCTTTCCCGATCCCGCCACCCCGGTCAGCACCACCAGCACGCCCAGCGGGATGTCGACGTCCACGTCCTGCAGGTTGTGGCTGCCGGCGCCGCGCACCTGCAGCGCGCCGGACGCTTTGCGCACCGACGGCTTGAGCGACGCCCGGTCGTCCAGGTGCCGGCCGGTGATGGTGCCGCTGGTCCGCAGCCCCTCGACACTCCCCTCGTAGCAGACGGTGCCGCCGCCCGTGCCGGCGCCGGGGCCCAGGTCGACGACATGGTCGGCGATGGCGATGGTCTGCGGCTTGTGCTCCACCACCAGCACCGTGTTTCCCTTGTCCCGCAGCCGCAGCAGCAGGTCGTTCATCCGCTGGATGTCGTGCGGGTGCAGGCCGATCGTGGGCTCGTCGAAGACGTACGTCACGTCCGTGAGCGACGAGCCCAGGTGGCGGATCATCTTGGTCCGCTGCGACTCGCCGCCCGACAGCGTGCCCGTGGGCCGGTCGAGCGAAAGGTAGCCCAGGCCGATCTCCGCGAACGAGTCCAGCAGGTGCTGCAGCCCGGCCAGCAGCGGCGCCACCGACGGCTCGCGCAGGCCGCGCACCCATTCGGCCAGGTCGCTGATCTGCATGGCGCAGGCGTCGGCGATGTTCTTTCCGTTGATCTTCGACGACCGCGCCTCCTGGCTAAGCCGGGTGCCGCCGCATTCGGGGCAGGTGGTGAACGTCACCGCCCGCTCCACGAACGCGCGGATGTGCGGCTGCATCGACTCCACGTCCTTGGACAGGTACGACTTCTGGATCTGCGGGATCAGTCCCAGGTACGTCAGGTTGATTCCGTCGATCTTGATCTTCGTCGCTTCCTTGTGCAGCAGGTCGTGCAGTTCCTTCTTGCCGAACTCCCGGATCGGCTTGTCGGGATCGAAGAAGCCGCAGCCGCGGAAGATGCGGCCGTACCACCCTTCCATGCTGTAGCCGGGGATCGTCAGCGCGCCCTCGTTGAGCGACTTTGCGTCATCGTACAGCGCGGACAGGTCGATGTCGTTGATCGAGCCCATCCCTTCGCAGCGGGGACACATCCCGCCCAGCCGGTTGAAGGTCACCTTCTCGGGCTTGTTCTTGCCGGCGCCACGCTCCACCGTGATTGCGCCCGTGGCCCGCACCGACGGGACGTTGAAGGAAAACGCGTTGGGCGGGCCGATGTGGGGCTGCCCCAAACGGCTGAACAGGATGCGGAGCATGGCGTTCGCGTCGGTCGCCGTGCCTACGGTGGAGCGCGGGTTGGCGCCCATCCGCTCCTGGTCCACGATGATCGCCGTCGTCAGCCCGTCCAGCAGATCGACCTCCGGCCGCGCCAGGGTAGTCATGAAGCCCTGCACAAAGGCGCTGTACGTCTCGTTGATCATCCGCTGCGATTCCGCGGCGATCGTCCCGAACACCAGCGAGCTCTTTCCCGAGCCGGAAACCCCGGTGAACACCGTCAGCCGGCGCTTCGGGATCTCGACGCTCACGTTCTTGAGGTTGTTCTCACGCGCGCCGTGCACGCGAATCAGGTCGTGGGTGTCCGCGGGGTGAAGGCTGGAGGCCATGTTCGCGATCGGGTCTGCACGGGTTGATGAAGATCCCCGCGGGCGTTTGGCCCGCGGGGGCGGTCAGCATCGGGAGCGGACGGCCCGCCGCTCAAACAGGCGACGTTTGGGCGTGTATCCGATCGACATGCCGGGCCGATCTCGGATTCCGCCGCCGGCCCTGGACAGGCGAAGGCCCTGCACCGGCTTGCGATACAGGGCCTCCGAGCCGTCCTCGGCAGGCGGTGCGGAGATGCGGGTCGGGATCGATCCCGGCCCTCCCCCGACCCACGACGCCTCCCGCGAGTTGCCGTCAGGCTTCCGCGCGGCAGGTGCGGTCGAACGAGGCGCAGGTGTGGTACGTGCCGGGGCAGCTCAGCGGGTACCCGATCGTGCACGGCGCCAGCGCCTCGTGCGCGCGAACGGTGCCGCCGGGGATCGCCTCGCCGGCGCCGGTGGTGTACGATTGCACGGTAAGCGCGTCCAGGTGCAGCGTGAGCTTGCGGGTCATCGGCTCCTCCAAGGTGAATGGCAGACGTGGAACGGTTTCCGCCAGCATAACCGCAGAATCCCGTCCCCCGCAACCCGCATCCACCCGTTTGGCGTCCTGCCGAATCCGCCGGCAGCTGTCCGGGCCACCAGATCAGTCGGGCGTCGGAAAGAGCAGCTCGTTGCCGTCCGGGTCGTCCACCTGCAGCGCGTCGTAGCCCCACCACGTTTCGCGGGTGGGAACGGCGCGTCCCGCGAGCTCCCGGCGAAGGTCCGCGAGCCCTTCCGCTGTCAGCTCGATGAACAGGCGCCCTTTGTCGCTGCGCGTGGCGTCCTCACAGAGGATGATCTCGCACTCTCCGTGATTGACCTGGCAGACGGTTCCTGCACCATCGGCTTCATGCCAGCCCTTCTCGAAGCCGAGCATGTCGACGTAAAACCGGGCCGCGCGGTTCACGTCGGCGACAAAGAAGACCGGGCGCGCATACCACCGGTGAGCCGTCTGGCCTGGCCCGTTCTCCGCCATACGATCCCCTTGATCCGCGTTCCGCCGCTGGACCGCGCCGCCGGGCCCGGTCCAGCGGCGTTCGATCCGCCTCTACGCCTGTTCGATGCGGACGAGGTTGCCGGCGGGATCGCGCACGGCGGCGTCGCGGGCGCCCCAGAAGCGGTTGGCGGGCTCTTCCAGCACCTCCACGCCGGGCGCGGTGGCGATCCGGGCGAAGGTCCCGTCCAGATCGTCCGAGCGCAGAAAGACCGAGCCCAGCTCACCCTTGGCCAGCAGCGCGGCGATGGCGTCGCCGTCCTCCTGCGAGCGCCCGGCGTGCGGCTGCGACAGCACGATCTTGATCTCGGGCTGGTTGGCGGGGACCAGGGTGATCCAGCGAAAGCCGCCGTGGGCGACGTCGTCGCGCACCGTCAGACCCAGGATGTCGCGGTAAAAGCCGAGGGCGGCGTCAGGGTCGTCGACGAGGACGTGCACGGTACTGAGTGAGACGGACATGGCACCTCGCTTGTAGGCGGTGGAGTGAATCGGTCACGACGTGAACCTACGCGGGTGCCGCGGCGATTGCTTCTCCAAAACTGCTCTCTTTCGCGGGCTCCGGATCCCGGCGCTTGCGCGGCCGGGTCAGCACCATGGTCTGGCAGGTGGGCATCACACGCAGCTCGTCGTGGTCGCGGGCGCGGTACATGGAGGGCGTCTCGCCGACGAGCTCAGTGAACCTGGCGGAGAAGGAGCCCAGGCTGGTGCAGCCGACCGCGAAGCAGACTTCCGTCACGCTGCGGTCGCCGTTGCGCAGCAGCGCCTTTGCCCGCTCGATGCGCCGGGTCATCAGGTAGGAGTACGGCGTCTCGGAGTACACCGCGCGAAAGCGGCGGCTGAAGTGCGCCGGCGACATCAGCGCCGTGCGGGCGAGCGCCGGCACGTCGAGCGGCTGCGAGTACTCGCGGTCCATCCGGTCGCGGGCCCGGCGCAGCCGCCGCAGCTCGTCCAGGTCGATGCTCATCTGTCCACGGTGTGCTTCAGCGCGGTACCCGGGCAGGAAATCAAACGCCTTTCGGCCGGGATTCGGTCTGGAGGGAAGACTACGGAAAGCGCATAGGCGAGTCAAGCAACGTCCGGGAGGATCCACCGCGTTGAGATGCGCCGCCACTACTCTACGACACGGGTGTTGGCCGGGGATGACCGATCATCGCGGTCCAGAGATTCGCCGCCACATGAAAAGGCGCTGCAACGTTCGCGTTGCAGCGCCCTTCTCCGCGCACGGCCAGCCGCTGAACTCAGCAGGGGATCACCATGATCTCGCCCTGGAAGATGATGCAGCTGCCGGCGCACGTGTTGTAGGGGTACTCGTCGCCGCCCGAGGGGCAGTAGCAGCTAGCGGCGATGCCACTGCACTCGCTGCAGTCGCTGCCGTACTGGTGGGCGCGCACGGTGCCGCTGTCCGCCTTGTCGCCGTCGGTGGTCTTGAACGTCTCGACGCGGATGTCTTCCAGCGCCAGGCGGAGCTTCCGGGAGTTCTGCATGGGTGTCCTTTCGGTGAAGGATGCGGGAGCGCAGCGAGATAGGCCTCACGGCGTTCATCTGGAGCGAGACACCCTGAAAGACGCGCTTATAGACCGAAAATACAAGACTCTCATCGGAATCCGTGCCGGAGAAAGATGGAAAGATGCACAGGTTTCGGCACCCGCTTGCCCAAGCCGCACGGGGAACCGGCCACTCGGCCGCGCACCTTGGCCGGTCTGCCGCCCTGGAAAGTTCGCGTTCCGACCGTGCTCCTGCTCAGCGTCGGATGGAATATCGGCAGCGCCCCGCCCCTTTCGCGGGTCGCCGCCGGACCCTCGCCGTGGCCGCCGCTCAGAGGTGCAGCGACGCCGCGAACGCCTTCATCTCAGGCTTGCGCCGGAACTCGCCGCCGTTGACCACCTGGGAGATCATCTCGCGCATCTTGCCCTCGTGCGTGCGGGCCAGTTGCTCCACCAAAGTGCGGATGGGTGCCGCCAGCTCGGGGATGGCAAGCGCCTCCCGCACCCATTCCAGCAGGTGCGCCTGCAACCGTTCGCGAAAGTGCCGGCGCACCAGCGTCTCCGCGGCCCACGGCCACGTTACGCTGTCGTACAGGTCACCCAGAAAGCGGACGGCCTGGCGCACGTCCTCATCGCCATTGGCCAGCGCCCGGACAAACTGGCCGCAGGAGACGGGGGGCAGCCCCTCACCGCGGGGGAACTCCGTGCGCTCATCGCGCAACTGGTTGGCGATGCCGCTCTCGTGCATGAACATCAGCGCCACCAGCACCCCGGTGCTGGCCCCGCCCCTGGCGATCCACTCGCGCAGCTCCCGCAGAACGGGCGCGACGCCGTGCGTTCCGCACAGCGAGACAAGGGCGAACTGCACGCCCAGGAAAACGCCTCCGCGCCCCGCGTAGATTCGGTCCACCAGATCGCGCAGCACCTCCCTGGCCGCGCGCACCACGTCGTCGTCGCCGTCGCCGGCCGCGCGCTCGATGTCGCGCTGAATGCGCGCGGCCAGACGCGACATGCGCGCGGCGTCCTCGATCATGGGCACCAGCTGCGCGCGGACGATGCCGTACAGCTCGCGCATGGCCAGCGCGAAATCGTAGTAGCCCACCCACGAGTACGCGGCGATCGCGGACTCCAGCCGGGCGTTTCCGCGCGCGCCCGTGCCGCTTGCGTGCATGGAGCGCAGGTACTGCAGGCAGCGGGCGCGGTAGCGGGCGTCGCCGCTTCCCAGCACGCCTTCGAGCATCGCGCCAATCAGGCCGCGGTGCCGCCCGTTCGCCAGCGTGGCCCAGCGCTCCATCATGGGCACCACCACGCGCTCGTAGTCGATCTCGCCGATGCGGCCGATGATCTGAGCGGCCAGCACGCTCATGCTGGGACCGTCCTGGTCCGGCCGCTCGGCCAGTTCGCGCAGCCGAGGGATGATGGCGGTGAGCACCCGGCGGTGGCGGTCCAGAAGAATGCCCCAGAACGCCTGGGGCGGACGTCCGTCGCAGAACTGGACCCTGTCGGCCAGGGTGGCGGGATCCTTCCGCACGCGGGCGCGGCTGCGGGTAAGCAGCGAGTCGTCGGACAGCTGCAGCCTCACCTCGCTGGGCTCGGCGACCTCGTCCGGGGCCGTGCCGCCGGCAATCTGCAGGTCGCGGCGCAGCCACCGGCGCAGGTGGCGGTACAGCCGGTCAAAGTCCACCCACGCCACGCCCCCCGCCTCAGGCGTGCACTGCGCCAGCGCCAGCGCAAAACCGAACGACCACCCCTCGAAGTCGTCGTCCAGGTCGTGCAGCAGGCGCTTGTCAGCGTCCTGGAACAGCGCCAGTGCCTCGTCCAGCCCCAGGGCAGGCTGACCCAGGTCTACGTAGAAGTCCACGAAGTCCGCCAGCTGCGGGGCAAAATCGAAGCGCCCCACCAGCCCCTCGCTCAGCCCGCGAAGCGCCTGCAGCGATTCCGCGGCCGCGGGGGCGCGCTCCCCCAGCGCGTCGAGGTGTCCGTGAAGCCGCGCCGCCCGCACCTGCGGGGTGTGGGGCGGCAGCGGACGCCGCACGCCGTGCAGCGCCCGCACGTCGCGAAACTGCTCGGTTTCGGTGGGGGTGGCGGTGAACACCAGGTACGCGTTGCGCTCGCGGAGCCAGTCGGCCAGCTGCGACCACCCCGGAGAGTCGGTCCTGGCGAACGCCTCCGTCATGTCGGGGTTTCCGCGCGACAGGGCGTGTCGAAAAATGACCACACGGTCTTTTAGCTGGTCGTGCTTCAGGGGCAGGCGGCGCACGTCCACGCGCACGTGCCTGTCCACCGCGTCAATCACCATCGGCCGCTGCGAGCACAGCCCGCGCTGGCGAAGCTGAAGGGCAAGGTGCGTGGCCGCCGTCACCTTGCGGGCGCCGGGCTCGGCGGTGAGCAGCAGCACGCGCTGCTCCTCCAGGTGCCGCACCAGGGTGGCGGCCTCGCCCTCCATCCCGGCGAAGTACTCCACCGCCCACCGCTCCTCCGTCTCGGTGACCACGCGCCCGTCGGAGAAGGAAAACTGCCGCACCAGCGTGCGGCGCTGCGCCTCCATGATGTGGTAGACGTCGCCGTTGAAGATGGAGTTCTCGACGCTGACGTCGCCGGCCGCCTCGATCCCCGACAGGGTATTCCCTTGCGTCGCCGTGGAGCCGTCGGAACCGGCCGTTGGCGTCGATGGCGTCGATGGCGTCGATGGCGTCGGCGGCGTGGCGGTGGCGACGGATGCATCGGCGGCATCCGCGAGCGAATCGAAAGACATGAGTGTGTACCGTGTCTACGTGTGGAGGCTGGAAAGCCGGGGATCAGGGGTACAGCCGATCGCGCAGGAGCTGCGGGTCGGCGAGGCTCTGCAGCGCCTCCAGCCGGTCCACGGGCAGGTGCGTGGCCGTATCGATCTCCGCGCGCGCCCGGATGGCGTAGTCCGCCTGCTCGTTGGACACGTGCGTGGAGTCGTCGGCGACCACGGTGGCCACCAGGTGCAGAAGGATGCCGCGCACGCGCCTGCGCCGGCCCTCGGTGTCGAGCTGCTGGGTGAGCGTGACCAGGTCCGAAAGCACGGCGGGCAGGCCGCCGCCCCCGGCGGTGATCGCCCCCTGCGGTTGGGCGTGGCCGTTGCCCAGCATCCCCGTTCCGTTGTGGGCGCCGGAACCCCAAAGACCGGCGCCGCCCTGCACGCCGCCCAGCGCAACCTGCACGTCACGCAGCTCGCTCACGCTCCCGGCTCCGGTGATCAGCCGGCCCAGCGTTTCCGTGGTGGCGTTGACGACGGTGTCCTGCAGCTTGCGGTGCGCCGCGTAGCCGCGGTCGGCCTCGTCGCGCTCCGCGTTTTCCCGAGAAAGGCTGCTTCTCTCGTTCTGCAGGTCACGGGCGACCCGCATGCGCTCGCGCGCCACCCGTCCCTTCTCGCGCGCCGCGTGGATCTCGCGGTCCGGATCGGTGGCGTCGGCCGAGAATGTGGGCCGCAGACGCAGCGAGGTAATGGAGATGCCGTACTCGCGCGAGAAGTTGCGGATCTCGGTCATGGTGGCGGACACTACGGCGTCGCTGGACGCCCGGAACGCGTGCCACACGTCCGTCCAGGGAAGCTCGGCCACCTCTTCGGTGATCACCTCCGCCACCTTGCGCCGCACCCGCTCCAGCGGGTCGCTGCTGCGGGTGGCCACCAGCAGCTGCGGATCGGACACGCGGTACCACAGGCTGAACTGCAGGTCGAAGCCGTGTGCCCGCTCCGCCATCTCCACGTGCTCCGTAAAGATGAGCGAGCGGCCCTTGGTGGCATCGACCGCATAGGCGAAGTAGACGTTGGGCTTGCCCATCAGGTACGAGATCAGGCCCTGCCGGGGACGGTCTGCGCCAGGCTCCAGCAGGGAGTGGAACTTCTCCCCCGATTCGCCCACGCGCTCCAGCACCACCACCGTGTGCCCCTCCAGCGGCTCCGCCTTGTGCTCGCGAATCAGCTTCTCGTCCAGTGTAAGGTTGCTCATCGAAATCTCCGGTTGACGCGTTCCTGGCGGTTGGGTCCGCCGCGGGTCCGCCGCCGCGCGTAACGCGAACGGCGGATGATGGCGATGGGACGTGCGGCTACCTGGTCAGGCGGTTCCCGATCTTCAGCGGGCCCTGGAATTTCGATCGGCTCACGTGGTTCTCCTGTGAGATGGGAGCCCCACCCCCGCCTTCCGCTTCGTTGACGATGTCCGCGGCGACGGCGGCTTCGATGTCCTCGACCCGGGTTACCTGCCGGTCGGGATCGGCGGAGCTTCGCGGTTCCTCCGGCGCGGCCGTTCCCTCCAGCGGGCGCGCGTCGGCGCCCGCGCGCACGAGCAGGTGCGGGATGGCCCGGCGCTCGCCGAAGCGGCCGCGGGTGGCGCTGCGTGCGTGCTCGAACGCGACGGGGACAGCGCGGCCGAATGCGAGCGCGGCGTAGAAAGCGCCGGAAAAGTGGATGGCGGCGTCGTCGTCCATCACCGCCTCCATGGCCACCACGTAGTCCACCACCTCGCCCAGCACCTGCGCCACGGGAAGCGTATCGCAGGCGTTCAGCACGACCACGCGCAGCTGTGAATGGGCGGTGAAGAGCGCCGCCAGCTCATCCGCGGGGACCCGCTCTTCGTCGTCCATGATGATGCCGTACCCCCCGTCCCCATGGCCGGCAAAGTGGACAATCTGCGGATCGTGCCGAAGGAGTGCGGTGCCCAGGTCGTCCGCGCGCACGGCCAGCTCCGTGGCGATCTCCAGCTCGTTCACGCCGCGCCCCGCCCGGATGGCTTCGAGCGCGCCGCGGATCTCGCGGTCGAGGCGCAGTCCCGCCACGCCTTCGCCTGGGTCGGCGGCCATCAGCAGCACCTTGATCGTACCGGACATGAATGATCTCGATTCGAGGGGTTTCGTCTCCGAAGTGGGCACCGCGCCCGGTGCCCACGTGAGCGCTACGGCACCTTAGTCGGATCAGGGACCCCGTTTTCGCACCGCGCATCCGACCGACCCCGCGCGGCACGGGGCGGAGAGCGATCCGGCGGGATCGCGCACAGGGGACACGGAGATACGGCTGTCCCGGCGCGGTGGCGTCGGGACAGCCGTTTCTGCCGGCCTGGACGGAGGACCGAAGGGGACGCGGAGAAAACCGGGAGGCGCGTCCGACGATTGGGGGGACGGAAGCGGCGGAGCAGGACGCGGCACCGGCGGGAGCCGGGCGACCGTGGATAGCGACGGCGCCGCAGGGGCCGGCGGGCCCCGCACCCCACCCGCGACGGAGCCATGCCGGGGCCCACCCATTACGACACGCTGCAGGTGAGCCGGCAAGCGACCGGCGCCGAGATCCGCAAGGCGTATCGCACGCTGGCGCGGCGGTACCACCCCGACGTGCGGCCGGGGGCCGAGGCGGAGCTCCGCGCGGTGATCGAGGCCTACGCCATCCTGTCCAGCCCGGACCGCCGCGGCCGGTACGACCGGGAGCTCGCCTGCGGCGCGGCTCCCTCATCCACCCCACACCCCACAGCAGGAGGAGACATGCCGGAACGAGCGCGTACCATGGATGTGGGCGTCGTGCAGGCGCCGCAGACCTTCAGCCAGCTGGGCATCCTGGTGCTGGACGGCAGCGGCAGCATGGGCGAGATGTCGGAGGGAAAGATCACCAAGGCGCAGGCCGTGAACGGCGGCGTGCGCGAGATGCTCACCCGGTTCAGCGTCTCGCGCCACAAGCGCAACTTCTCGTTCGCCGTGGTCACGTTCGACGGGCGAGCCAGCGTCCACACGCCCCTCACGCCCGCCGCGGAGATCGACGACAACGCGGATTACGACCCCATGCGCATGCACGGCGGCGGGACCAACATCGGCGCCGGCCTTCGCGAGGCGAAGCGCATCGCCGAAGAGTTCCTGCACACCGCGCCCGAAGACATCCCCTCCAGCGTGGTCATCGTCGTCATGTCCGACGGGGAGGACGGCGACCCCTCCGGTAGCCTGCGACTGGCCGAGGAGATCAAGAAGAACCCGTCGATCACCATCTGCGCCACCTACTTCAGCCAGGTGGGCGCGGTGGAGCCGGGGGCGCAGGAGCACCTCAAGGCGCTGGCCACCTCCCCCGCCACCGGCTTCAAGACCATCTACGACGCGGAAACCCTCCGCAAGTTCTTCATCGCTTCGGTCTCGACCGGAACCAACCTCGTGATCCAATGAGCGCGTCCGGAGAAACGCTGGTCTGCGCCGTGACGGTGACGCCCAGGGATGACCCGGAGCACAACGAGGACGCGTGCGAGGCCGTGCGGGTGCCGCACGCCGGGGTGCGCGGCGTGGTGGTGGCCGACGGACTGGGAAGCTACACGCAGGCCGGCCGCGCCGCGCGCGAGGTGGCGCGCGAGGCCGCGGCGTGGCTGGAAACCGAGACGGAGCACTTTGGGCGCGGCACGCTGCCCCGGCTGTTCATCCACGTGCACACGGAGCTGCGAAAGCGCCTGCGCGAAGAGGCCGACGGGGGCGAGCCGGAACCGGGGGCGTTCGGCACCACGCTGCTGGTGGGGGTGGATGCCGGCGCGGAGCTGGTGGCGGCGTACGCCGGCAACGGCGCCGTCTGGCACATCCGCGGCAACTTCGACGAGTCCCTTGCCGCCGGGGTGCCATGGAGCGCGGTGAACCTGCTCAACCCGCACACCGTGCTGCGCGGCGGGCGAGAGATCCTGTACCGCATCGTCGACGCGGCCGACCCGTCCCCGCCGGTACCCGCCGTGGTCTCCGTGCGCAAAGACCCGGAGTTCGGCGACATCCTGCTGCTCTGCACCGACGGCGTCTACTCCGCCGACCAGGTCACCCACGGCACCGACGCCGGCGGCACTGTGTGGATCAGCGCCGAAGCGCCAATGGTGGCGCTGTTCAACGCCTTGCGCGAGCTGTTCGATGCGTGGGACGGCGAGGCCGGGCTGCCGCTGCACGACGCGCTGCAGGCATGCCTGGGTCGCCTGCGCGCCGCGGGGATGCTGGAGGACGACGCCACCGTAGGCGTGATCGTAACCGCGGACGCGCTGCGCTACCGACGCGCGGCGCGGGCGGCACGCACCGCCCTCACCGCCGCCCCGCAAGCAACGGAGACGGCCGCGGCCTCGAGCGCGGAGCCTGACGACGGCTCCACCGCGCGGGCAGGGGAGACGGTCGGGGATGTCAGCGCGGAGCCCGCCGCGAATCCGGTGACCGATGAGCCTGTGGCCGCGGGCCAACCCTACGCCCGGGAGAACGCGGAATGCTCCGCATCGACGTCGCCGGCAGCCTGAGTTCGGGGTTCGCGCCGGCGTACGGGGGCGTGCGGACGCTGGAGCTGCAGGGTCCGGTGTTCGACAGCGGCGCCTTTGGTGACGTGTACGACTTGGTGGCGGTCAACGGCGCGCCACCGCCCTCGCCGCAGATTGTCAAGGTATTTCGGGACAATGGCTTCGACAGCGCGCGGCGCGGCTTTGAGACCATCGAGAAGCTGCAGCGCAAGATCCTGGACGGGAACCGGGACCGGGCGGCGTCGGGAAAGCCCCTCATCCAGACCCTTCCCGCCCTGCGCGCGCTACCGCAGTTCAGCTTTCAGGGGCAGATGGGGAGCAAGGCGGTATACGGCTACTCCGCGGACCGGCTGGACACCGCGGGATACCTTCCGCTGTCGAAGGTGCTGGACCCCGACGAGGACCCGGAGCCGCGGCGCCGGTACGTGGCGGAGCTCTCGATCGAAGACCGGCTGCTGCTGGCGCACGAGCTGGCGGACGGAATGCAGGCGCTGCGCAGCCTGTCGTACATCCACGCCGACATCAACCCGCCCAACCTTTTCGTCAACATCGACGAGTGCCACACGGCGCTCATCGACTTCGATAGCGGCGCGGTGACGGCCGATCCCAACGAGACGCCCACCACCTTCGGCAAGAAGACGGACGGCGAGTGGGTGGCGCCGGAGATCATGGACCAGATCCTGGGCCATCGCGCCGGCCCCGTCGAGGTGCGGGTGGACCGCTACACCGACGACTGGGCGCTCACGGTAGGGATCCACTACCTGCTCTTTCTCTGCGGGCCGTTCTTCGTCCTGCAGCGGTCCAGCAGCAAGCACATCCGCGAGTACGTGACCGGCGTGGGCTGGCCGGCGTATGCCCCCCGGGACCCGCTGTTCACGCCCGGGCTGGAGAACAACCACGACGCGTACCTGGCCATGCTGGGGGAGCTTCCTGCCGGGGTGCGCAAGCGGATGTCGGACGCGCTGAACCGCGGCGCGGTGCAGCCCGGGCGGCGCGCCCTGCCCTACCAGTGGATCGTGGAACTGGGGGGTGCGCAGGAGCCACTGGAGATCATCCTCTTCCACGTGGAGCCGGAGGCAACGCTGGAAGGGAGCGCCGTCCGCCTCACCTGGCGTGTGACGGGATCGCGCTGGGTCACCATCGACACCGGGGTGGGCGAGGTGGGCGAGACGGGGACGTGCGAGGTCGTCCCGCCGCGGAACACCTCCTGGACGCTCACCGCCACGGCGCGCGGGGGCTCGGAACTCTCGGAGACGGCTTCGGTGCGGGTGTTCCCCCCGCCGCTGATGCGGACGCTGACGGTCCCCGCGCCGGAGCTGTCGCACACGGTGGTGCTGCGGGACGTGCACGTGGCGGCGCCCGCGATCGCGCTCCCCCGCCCCGTTGTCCGCCTGGGCGCACCGGACATCCGCATCCCGCTGGGGCTGAACCTGTCCGTCCACGTGGCGGCGCAGCCCACGCCCGCGCTCCTGACGCCGACCCTCGCCACGGCGCAGGCACCGGCGGGCGCCACCGCCGGGTGGGGGTGGATGGGACGGGTGCCGAAAATCGGTGACGTGTTCGACCGCCTTTGCGAGCGCGTGAAGGCGGAGCTCAACTCGAGGTTCGGAGCAAAGCCATGAAGCGCTTTCTACTCTTCTGCTCGGGCGCCAACACCACGGGCCTCAGGGCGTACCCCGCCGACGAGTCCAGCTACGCCGGCATCGGGGCCACCGTCCTGCTCACGGCGGTCCTGGCCAGCCTGTCCGGCGGCTACGCGCTCTTCACCGTGTTCGGCTCGATCCCGGTGGCGACCGTGCTCGGCGTGCTGTGGGGCCTGGTGATCTTCAACCTGGACCGCGTGATCGTCTCGGGAATGCACACGCAGAAGCACCCGTTGATCAACCTGCTGTACGCGCTCCCACGGCTGGGGATCGCCGTTCTGATCGCCGTGGTCATCTCGCGCCCGCTGGAACTCAAGCTGTTCGAGGCCGAAATCCACAACGAGTCGATGCGGATGCAGATCGACGGCCGCAGCGCCGCCATGGCACGCATCCAGGCCGGCCACGGCGACCGCCTGGCCCAGCTCCACGCCGAGAACGACCGCCTGAAGATGGAGGTCGATGCCGAACGCAACGAGCACCGCGCGGCGGAGGAAGCCTGGATCCGCGAAAAAACCGGGACGGGCGGCACGGGGATCCCCGGCGCCGGACCGGTATTCCGGGAACGGGAAAAGGCCCTGCAGGAAGCAACGCGCCAGATGACGGAGATGGAGGCGCGCAACGACTCGCTGCTTGCGCTCAACGATGCGGAGATCAAGCGCCTGGAGGGCGAGCAGCAGGAACTCATTGCCCGGGCGGACGAGGTGCGCCAGGGTTCGCCCGGTTTGCTGGCCAGGATGGAAGCCTTCGGCGCGCTCAAGAGGAAGAGCAGGACCATTCACCAGGCCAGCCTGACCATCCTCCTTCTGTTCATCTCGCTGGAAACCGCACCGGTGGTCGTGAAGCTGCTCTCCACCCACGCGGCGGCGCAGCCCACGCCCGGTCTGCCGCCGGGGCCGCCCCGCTTCGCGCCGCACCCGCCCGCCGGCCATGGGTGAAGCGTATGTCGGGATCGGCGTTTTCGACCGCCTTTACGAGCGCGTAAAGGCGGAGCTCAACACGAGGTTCGGAGCCAAGCCATGAAGCGCTTTCTACTTTTCTGCTCGGGCGCCAACACCACAATCCTCAAGGCGTGCCCTACCGACGAGTCCAAGTACGCCGGCATCGGGGCCACCATCCTGCTCACCGCGGTCCTGGCCAGCCTTTCCGGCGGCTACGCGCTCTTCACCGTGTTCCGGTCCATCCCGGTGGCGGCCGCGTTCGGGGTGCTGTGGGGCGTGATGATCTTCAACCTGGACCGCGTGATCGTCTCGGGGATGCGAAAGCAGAAGCATCCCTTGATCGACCTGGGCTACGCGCTTCCGCGGCTGGGGATCGCCTTTCTGCTCGCCGTGGTCATCTCGCGCCCGCTGGAGCTCAAGCTCTTCGAGGCCGAGATCCGCAACCAGTGGGCGCAGATGCAGATCGACGAGCGCAACGCCGCCATGAAGCGCATCGAGGGTGGCCACGGCGGCCGCCTTGCCCAGCTTCGCGCCGAAAACGTGCGGCTCAAGACGGAGGTCGATGCCGAACGAAAGGAGCACCGGGCGGCGGAGGAAGCCTGGATCCGCGAGAAGGCGGGGACGGGCGACACCGGGATCCCCGGCCCTGGGCCGGTGTTCCGGGAACGGGAAAAGGCCCTGGAGGAAGCGACGCGCCAGATGACGGAGATGGAGGCGCGTAACGACTCCGTGCTCGCGCGCAACAACGCGGAGATCAAGCGCCTGGAGGACGAGCAGAACGGCTTGATCGCGCGAACGGACAGCGTGCGCGAAGGCGCGCTGGGCTTCCTGAACAGGATGGAAGCCTTTGGCGTGCTCAAGAAGAACAGCAAGACCATCGAACGGGCCAGCCTGTTCATCACCATGCTCTTCGTTGCGCTGGAGATTGCGCCGGTGATGGTGAAGCTGCTTTCCACCCTTAGCCCGTTCCGGCCGTACGACGAACTGCTGGAAAAGCGCGAGTTCGAGATCGTGGAGGCAGCGCGGCAGCAGGTGCGCGTCCGAAAACAGAAGCTCAAGGCCCTTGCCGACCGGCGTATCTCCGACGATGAGCTCGCCATGGACGCCGAGCTTCGCCTTAGCACGGAGAAGAACCAGCTGCGCCTGGACGCCGAACTCCGCGCCAACGAGGCGCTGATCCAGCACATCGCCGACGCGCAGACGGAACTCGCCGAGCGGCTGGTGGACGAGTGGAAGCGCCGGGAGATGGAGAAGATCGAGGACGGCGTGGAGGCGTACGTGCAGCGGGTGCCGTAGCGGAGGCCGGCGCGGCCGGACAGTGGAAGGCAGCTGCGAAGAACGGGAAGCTTGTGTTCCCGCAAGGGAAAAGCGACCTTCTTCACGCTGTCTTTCCGCGCCTCCGCGTTCAGTCCCGTCCGCAGATCCATCATGCCGCGACCGTTTCCACCCCTCCCGTATCCCGGATCCACCGGACGCGCTACCCCCCGGCCGCAACCCCGCTTCCAAATCCCGCGCACCGCCACGGTGCCCGGATGAAGCGCCTGGCGTTTCTTCTGCTCACCGCGACGCTGCTTGCCGCGGTGGGCATGGGGCCGTCGCTGGGGCGCGCGGCCGACGCGCACCCGCTGCACGAGCTTACGGGATCCCGCCCGGAGCGCACCTTTGCGCCGCGGCTCTCCATCACCACCCCGTACCACGCCTGTACTCCGCTGCCGGCCAGGCCCGAGGGCGCCATCCCGCGGCACACGTGCGCACCGCCCGGTGACGCGCCCGCGGGGCTCGACGAGCTGATCGCGGCGGAAAGCTCGAACCCCGACTCGCTGCGGGCATCGGCGCTGGCGGCGATCATCTGGTGGGACGAGGCGGATCCCTCGCTGGACGACGCGATCGAACGGCTCACCCGCGCGCTCCACCTGTCCCCGCGATGGTCCCCGCGTTACGTGTCGCTGCTGGTGGACCTTTCCGCCGCGTACCTGGTGCGAGCCCAGCGCACGCAAACCGCGCAGAACCTGATCGCGGGGCTGGAGTATGCGCTGCAGGCGCAGAAGCAGGAGCCAGACAATGCCGCGGCGCTGTTCAACGCCGCGCTGGCGCTGGAGTACCTGGCGCTGGACGATCCCGCCCTTCGATTCTGGGATGCATACCTGGCCGCCGACCCCGCCACCGGCTGGGCCGACGAGGCCCGGAGCCACAGGGACGCGCTGCTGAAGCGCCAGGCCCCGGCGCGCGCGCGCGGGCTGCGCGGCGCCGAGGCGGAGGTGCAGGCGTTTGCGGACCGCCATCCGCAGGAGGCGCGGCTGCTGGGATGGGACCACGTTCTGGGCGCCTGGGGCGCCGCCATGCTGCGCGGCGACTCGGCGGACGCCACCTCTCAGCTGCAGCTGGCGGAGCGCCTGGGCCAGGCGCTGGAGCGGCGCAATGGCGACGCCACGCTCGCCGACGCCGTGCGCGCCATCCACGCCGCGGCCGCCGACCTGGCAGCCACCCGCACACTGGCGCGCGCGCACCGGGCGTACGCAGCCGGCCAGGCGCTGTACGCGGACTACCAGCATGCGGCGGCGGCGGATTCGTTCACCGCGGTCATCGATGCAGGGCCACCTTCCGCCGCGCTCGTGCAATGGGCCCAGGCGTTTCATGGCGGCACGCAGGTCTACCTGAACGAGCTCCAGGCTGCAAACAGCACCTTCAACCGGGTGCTCTCCACCGCGGACTCTCTCCGGCACCCGGCGCTCGCCGCGCGGGTCCGCTGGATGCGGAGCACGCTTCGGTTCTGGGACGGAAAACTCCCGGAGGCACGGGCCGGGTACGAAGCCGCGGGGCGCAGCTTTTCGCGCCTGGGCGAGCGAGAATTCTACGGTACGATGGTGTATCTGGCCGGCGAGGTGGCCTACGAGCAGAGCGATACCTTCGCCGCGTATGGAAGCATGCGTCGTGCGCAACTCGTCCTTCGCCCCTACCGCGGCTCGGTGTGGCTGCACAACCTGCTGCTGGTGCTGGCGCGCTCCGCGCTCAAGGACGGCATGCCAATGGCGGCCGCCCTTATCCAGGACGAGAGCGTCGCGGTAGCCGCCCGTTCGGGCCGTGCGCACATCCGCGTGGAGTCGCTGATGGCGCGTGCACGACTACGCGCAACTTCGGGCTACACGGATCTCGCCCTGCAGGACGTGAACGCCGCGGCTCCGCTCGTAGAACGATTGCGGGGCGAAACCGCGCGCAAGAGGTTCGGGGAAGTCTTCCATGTCTCCCGGGCGCTGGCCGAGCCGGCGAACGCAACCCTCGCTTCTACGGATGCGCTGGACTCCGCGATCGAGTATTTCACGGACAACAACGTCGTCTGGCTGCTCCCCGCCCTCATGCGCCGCGCGGACATGCGCCTTGCCCGGGGCGATCTGCCCCAGGCCGCCGCAGACCTGGACGCAGCCACCTTGCGCATCCGCGAGCTCCCCGGCACCGCCGAGTTGCGCGCCGCGGCCATCGAGCAGGCGCGCAGCCGGTTCGATCAGCTGGTGATGCTGCACGTCCGCGCGGGGAGCAACGCGGAAGCGCTGCAGGCGCTGGAGCAGGGGCGCATTTCGTTCGTTCCCGCCTCGGACGCGCGCCGCCGGGAGGTGGGGACGCGGTCCCGGGCGCCGCTGCGGCAGGTGGCGGTGGAGTATGCGCTCATCGGGGACACCGTCCTCACCTGGACCGTGCGCGACACCGCCGTGCACCTGCACCGCCAGGTGGTCGACCGGACCGCGCTCCTGCAGTTGATCCATCGCGTGGGGGCCGCGCTGGAGACCCCCGCGCGCGCCGCCCATGCCGACGCGGACCTGGCGTACCTGTACGACGTGCTGATCCGCCCGGTGCGGGGACGCCTGAGCCGGGGAACGCCGCTGGTGATCCTGGCCGACGGAGAGATCGCCAGCGTGCCGTTCGCCGCGCTGCTGGACGCGCCCAATGGACGGTACCTGCTGGACGATCACACGCTGCGCTTTGCTCCCACCCTGGCTGATGCGCGCCGCCCCCGGCCGGCGTACGCGCCCGGACGGCTGGCGCTGCTGGTGGCGGGCACCGCGTTCGATCGCATCGCCTACCCCAGGCTGGACTCCCTGGAGGGCGCGCTGGCGGAGACGGACTCGCTGGAGCGGATCTATCCGCACAGCCGGCGTCTGACGGGCCCCGACGCCACCCGCGAGGCGCTTGCCGCGCTGGCCCCGGGCGCCGGCGTCATCCACTACGCGGGGCACGCCGTGTTCGACGACACCCGCCCCGAGCGCTCGTTCCTGCTGCTGGCCGGCGCCGACACCTCCGGCCGCTTCACGGCGGAGGCGGTGAGCCGGCTGAGGCTGGGCGGAGTGCGGCTGGTGGTGCTCTCCGCGTGTGGGACGCTGCGCTCGCGCCAGGGGCGGTCGGGCGCGTTCGCGGGATTGTCAGGCGCGCTGATGGCGGCCGGCGCGGGAGGGGTGGTGGGGAGCCTGTGGCAGGTGGACGACCGTCTCGCGCAGCCGCTGATGCTGGCGTTCCACCGCGAGTACCAGGAGTCTGGAGACTCGGACGAGGCGCTGCGTCGCGCGCAGCTCGAACTGCGAAACTCCACCGATCCCCACGAGAGCTCCCCCGCCGCGTGGGCCGGGTTCCGGTACGCGGGACGCTGACGGCGCAACGGGCCGGGACGCGGCGGAAACAAAGAGCGGACGCGGAGACCAGGGGGTTTCCGCGTCCGCTCTTCGTTCCGCGCCCTCCGCGTGCCGCGCATCGCCACCCGTAGAGCAGCGGGATCATCGCGGGCGGAAAGCTCGCTTCAACTCGCCGCCTCGTACAGCAGCGTGTCGAAGGCGGCGCGCAGCGCGTCCCAGTCCCGTGTGCCCTGCGCCTCCAGGATCCCGCGGATGCGCGCCACCGCCGCCGCCGCCGCGGGCTTGTCCGCGGTAAGCTTCTCCGCGGACTCCAGGAACGTCCGCACCTCCTCGGCGCGGAAGAAGGCGTCGTCGCGGGCATGCGCGGCCAGGCTCCCCGCCTCGGCCCAGGCACCCAGCCGCAGGTAGTCGCGCTCCATGCGGCCGGAAATCCGCTGCGTCCCCTGCTGCAGCAGTGGACGCAGCGAGTCGGCCGGGGCACCCGCGCGTTCGCCGATCTGCCGGAACGAGCCGGCCGCCCCCGCGCGGGCGTCGAAGCGGCTGTGCACCTGTCCCGCCAGCAGTTGCGTGTCCTCCGCGTCGCGGGCCCCCACCGCCACCGACAGCCGCACCAGCAGCGCCCCCGCCTGCACCGCGCGGGCGGCGCGCTCCCCCGTCACGGCGGCCGCGGGCGTCTCGTCGCCACGCGTGGGACGCCCCAGGGCGCGCCCCGCCCAGCCCTCCGGCAACCCCGTGGCAGGCCCCAGCCGGTCGGCCAGCTGGACGGGTCCGCCCGCCGCGGGTGCCCGGTCCCGGGTGAGCGCCGGCACCAGCACCACGCCGGCGAGCACCGCCGCCAGCGCCACGCCTGTCCACGCCGCCGCACGCCGCCGTGCCCGCACGGGCTCCCCGGGGCGCAGGGGGATTACCCCCTTCTCCGGGTCCGCCTCCGGGGAAACCCGCTCCGTCTCATCCTCCGGCGCTTCATCCGCACCGGCCTCCGCTTCTTCCAGCTCGCGCAGGATCGACGCGGTGTCGGTGAAGACGTAGTAGTCGTCGTCGGACGCGGCCAGGTGCGCCAGCAGCTCTTCGCGCTCGCGCCCGTCCACCCGCCCGTCGAGGAGCGCGGACAGCCGCTCGTCGTCGTTCTTCGGCTCCTTCACCGGCAACCTCCCGCCGTGGGCGCACCGTATTTCGATTGGACGGACACGCGCCGCGAAGATCCCCGTGCGGTCATGGCGCCCCCTGCTCCCAGAGCACGCCGCGCACGTCCGCGCCACGCACTCCGTCGTTCTCCAGGTACCCTCGCAGCCGCGTGCGCAGCCGCTCCACCCGCCGGTACAGGGGTTTCTGCTCCAGGCGCAGGGCCCGGGCCACATCGGCCAGGGTGTGCCCGTCGGCAAAGTGCATCCGGACGATCACCTGCTCTTCGGGCTCCAGCTGCTCCATGGCGCGGCCCAGCGCGCCCATCACCTCGCCGTGCCGCGTCGCCGCCTCGGCGGCGGCCACGCGCTCGTCCGCGCGGGAATTGGCCTCGGCCGCGGAGAGCAGTGGCTCCGACACCACCTCTACCGGTCGCAGCGGCGCGCGCTGGGGAAGGCTGGCCAGCAGCCGGGCCAGCTCCGCGTCGGAAAGGGCGGTCGCTCCCGCCGTGCGCAGCTTTTCGCCCGCCTGCTCCAGCCGGTAGCCGTCGCGGTACACCAGCGCCTCCAGCTCGCGCGCCGGCGAGCCCAGCCGCTCCGCCACCGACGATGGACGCCATCGCCCCCGCCGCCCCCGCTGGTACTCGTGGAACTGCCGCACCACGATGCTGGCCAGGTAGGTCTTGATCTCGGACTCTCCGCGGAACTTGCGCAGCGCCCCGTAGTCGTCCTCCATCAGCCTGAGTTTGATCCACGCCGCAAAATCCTCGGCTTCGGCGTCCCACACGCCCGCCTTGCTGCAGGCAATCGCGGCGACCTTTTCGATCCAGCCGAGGTGCTTGAGGAACAGGGCCTCGGAGTTCTGCCGGTCAAGCATCCGGAAGCGCGGACGGAGGGTCGCACCAAGAAGTCTGGAACTGCACCCAAGGTATCCGCTCCGGGCACGCGTATCAACATGGGAGGCGCGAAAATGCGCCGCGCCGGCCTCCAGGCGCATGTGAGCGTCCGGCGGCGGCAAGTGAAAAGCAGGGGGCTCGTCCGTCAGATGGTCCGCAGCCGGCCGGCCGCGGACCTGCCCTGCCGCCGGGGCGGGATGGAACCACCACCTTTCACGCACGAGTCGCCCATGGCCTTCACTCTCCGCATCACCTTCTCGGGGCTGTGCCTGTTCGTCCCCGAGCCCGCCACCCCCGGCGGCACCACCGGCCGCATGCACGTGCTGATGCCCGGGATGTTCGGGCACCACCACCACGGCGCCGACCGCCACGTCCCCGTGCTGGCCTACGACACCGGGCACCTGGTGCAGGGCGCCGCCGCCATGGGCGTCTCGGCGCTGGCGAAGCTGACCGGGCACGAGCTCGTCATCGCCGACGGCGACGGGGCCAACCTGCACCTGTGCGACCACATCGTGGATCTGCGCGGCGTCACCGGGCGCGGCGTGGACCCCGACCACCTGGGCCCCGACACCAAACGCAAGCTGGTGTCGCGCGTCACCCTGGGCGCGGGGGAGATCACCGGGGTTTCACCGGGCGTGTGCTGGGAATGGCGGCCGGGCGAGTTCCGGCCCATCGCCCACCGGGTGCAGTGGGACATTCCCGACGTGCAGGGCGACTCGCTCATCCTCGAAACCGCGCCCATCGGCGGCGGGGGCGCGTCGCGGGCGCTGGGAACGCTGTTTCCGGTGGACGGACGGGTGAACCTGGAGGTGTTTCACGAGACCCCCCAGGATCTTCCCCCCGACCCCATGCCCATGGATCACCAGCCGGCGCCCATGCCAGGAGATCACCCCAAGCACTTCTCCGCCTTCTACGGCGTGTTCGGCGGGCCCGTGCCCATGGTTCTGCCGCGCTACTGGGGCACGCTTGCCGACTGCCCGCCGCTGGCGGACCCCTGCGCCATCCTCCCCCCGCAGATGGGCGGCACGCCGCTCACCTGCCTGGTCGCCGGCGTGGGACCCGGCTGACCCCGCGCCCCACCCCCTCATCGCGCCGCCGCCCCCCGCGGCGGCGCACGGCCCCCTACAGGAGAGAGCCATGCCCCGAGCCCTGTCCATCCACATCGGCGTGAACGAACCGCAGACCCGGTACCCGGGCCAGCCGTTGCGCCACAGTGAGGCGACCGCCTGGCGGATGGCGGACCTGGCCAGCCGGGCCGGCTACAACTCGCTCCGCGTGCTGCGCGGCGCCGAAGCCACCCGCCAGGCGGTGGACGACGCCCTGGCGGGCGCCGCGCAAACGGCGGCGGCCGGAGACATCGTCTTCATCTCCTTCTCGGGCCACGGCTCGCGTGAGAATGACCTGGACCGGGACGACCGGACCGGCTTCGATGAGGCGTGGTGCCTGTACGATGACATCCTGCTGGATGACAAGCTCGCCGGCTTCTGGAGGCTGTTCGCCTCCGGGGTGCGCATTCTGGTGGTGGTCGAAAGCTGCTTCAGCGGCGGGACGGGGCGCACCGGAGATCTCTACACGGCTCGACCCGGGTGCGAACCGGCACCCGCGAACGGACTGGCGCCCGCACCACCCTCCGTCATGCGCGGGGCGCGCTTCCCCACGCGCGGCCGAACTCGGGGCCCCGTGCGCGGGGAAGCGCAGGATGGAGGGTGGGCGGAGTCGTGCATCGCGACACCGCCGCACGACGCGGACGGAATCCAGGCTAGCGTGCTGATGCTCTGCGCATCGTGCAAGGAGCAACCCGCGATCGACGGCCTGTACTCCGAACAGCTGCTGGCAGTGTGGAAGGGCGGCGCCTTCCGGGACACCTTCTGCGACCTGCACGGGGAAGTCCACGCGCGCGTCATGTGCCGCGCCCGCCAGACCCCGCAGATCCTGATGCTGGGGGTGCCGGATCCCGCCTTTCCCCTGGAGCCCGCATTCCACCTGGACCGGCGCCAAACGCGGCACTTCCGCGGCGCGCGGACGCCCTGACCCGGCGCGCCCGTAACCGGGCGCCCCGGTCCGGCACTCCGGTCCCGCCGCGGCGCAGGTGCGGCGGAGGACCCTTCACGAACCGAAACGCCTTATGCGCGAAACGATCAAGGTGCTGCTCCTTGCCGCGGATCCCGCCCACGCAGACGCGGCGGCACGGCTGGAGAAGGTGGTGCGGACGATCGAGCACGGCGTACGGACGGGACCGGCGCCCGACACGCTGGAACTGGTGCCGCACCTGGCCACGTGCGCGGCAGACCTGCGGGACGCGCTGCTGCGGCATCAGCCGCGGATTGTGCACATCGCCGGCCCCGGCGACGCGCACGACGCCCTCTACCTGGCGGATGAGCACGGACATCCGCGGGCGGTGGAAACGGATGGGATGGGCAGTCTGTTGGGCGCCCTCAGGGGTTCCGCACGGGTGGTGGTGCTGAACGGCTGCGGCACCATGCGGATCGTCGAGGCACTCAGCGAGGGGATAGACTACACGGTCGACATGCGCTGCGCCGCCGGCGAGGAGTCGGCCGCCGTGTTTGCACAGGCCTTCTACAGCGCGCTGGGGATGGGATGCACCGTGCTCACCGCGTTCGAGTTCGGGGTCGTACGGCTGGAATTGGAGGGGACTCCCCAGGCCGCTCTGCCGGTGCGGCGCATCCGCCGCGGCGTGAATCTCGATGAAACCCTTGTCTCCCGGCCTGCCCCCCGGGGACGAGGGTGCGGCGGGCCGCGCCGGTGAATCGGACGTGCCTCCGGGCTAACGGGCAATCAAGATGAGCCCACGGCTCGACCGACGAGCCCCGAAGCGCGTGAGCACCTTCGGGCCTGGCGCCGATGCGCACACTCGATGACCAACAGACGGCGCCGTCGAAAACGATCAGCATGCCTCAAACGCGCCCTACGACCGTCTTCTTGCCGCTCATCCGAACCAGCCCCTCAACGTTCACCGCCAAAGCTCCGCAAACACAACAAGCCCCCGAGCGCGTGAGCACTCAGGGGCTTGAAGTCAGGGCAGTGGGCCTGGGCCGATTCGAACGGCCGACCTCACGCTTATCAGGCGTGCGCTCTAACCAACTGAGCTACAGGCCCTTCAACCAGTGTGTCGGAGATGTCTGTGTGGTTCGACCTGTGAGGACTTTCTTCTCCGAAGAGTCTACTCGTCGCTCCAGAAAGGAGGTGATCCAGCCGCAGGTTCCCCTACGGCTACCTTGTTACGACTTCGCCCCAGTCACCGAGCTCGCCTTCGGCCGCTCCGTCCCTTGCGGGTTCGGTCACGGACTTCGGGCACTCCCGGCTCCCATGGC
>NZ_JBMDXM010000062.1:0-12055 GCF_048594345.1 Longimicrobium sp. | reverse complement strand
ACCCCCCCCATGGGGGGGTGTGTGGGGGGGGGCGACATGACCCCGCACCCCCCAAGCGGGGGGGGGGGGCCGTGGGCCACCCCCCCGCTGTTCATGCTGCGTCCGTCGCCAGGCTTACAGGCCCAGGGCGGCGGCCACGTTGATGCGGCCCTTGCCGTAGGACGGGTCCGTGCCGGCCTGGCCCAGGTCGTCAGCCGACTGCTGCAGGCGGCTGCGGATGTGCGCCGGGCTGGTGTTGCCCTCGCTGGCGATGAGCGCCGCCAGGCCGGCCACGTGCGGGGCCGCCATGCTGGTGCCGCTGATGCCCACCGAGAAGGCCGACCAGCTGGAGGCCGAGGTGAAGAAGCGGTTGCGGCAGGCGAGCAGGCTGGAGTGGATGGTCATGCCCGAGCAGGCAGCCGTGACCGACACGCCGTTGCCGCCGGGGGCGGCCACGCTGATCGCCGAGCGGCCGAAGTTGCTGTAGGTGGCCAGGTTGTCGATGTTGGCCCAGGGACCATTCACCGTGGTGCCGCTGGTGGGGCCGGTGGCCGACACGCAGATCACGGTGGGCACGCTGCAGTAGCTCTTGTAGCCGTTGCCGTCGTGGTCCAGGTCAAGCCCGGCGTTACCGGCCGAAACCACCACCGTGGTGCCCTTGCGGTGGGCGTAGTTGAACACCTGGTTGATCGTGGCCAGGAACGAGGGGCCGTTGCCGCCCGCGGCGCTGGCGTCGCGGCGGTTGAAGCTGCCGCCCAGGCTCATGTTGATGATCGGAATGCCGTTGTCGGCCGCGTACAGGATGGCGGCCAGGGTGCCGCTGGTGGGGCAGCTGGCGGCAAAGCCGGTCGCCGCGGAGCCCGGCGTGCAGACCTTCAGGCCAACCAGCTGGATCCCGGACGTGACGCCGGCGGCCAGGTAGCCGTTGCTGGCCACCGTGCTGCCCACGTGCGTGCCGTGGTAGTGCAGGTCGGCGATCTCGTGCGCGCCGGGGTTGGCGGCCTGCACGCGGGCGTTCTCGGCCGCGGACAGGAAGGACTTCGACAGGGCCAGGTCAACGCGGCCCACCAGGTCCGGGTGCAGGTAGTCCAGCCCCGTGTCGAGGATGCCGACCTTGATGCTGGCGCTGCCCACCTTGCCGGCGGCCCAGGCCTGGTTGGCCTTGATCACCTGCATGTTCCACTGGCGCGGGTAGCGCACGGCGGTCGTGGGGTCGGCCGGGCTCTCGATCGCGGCGCCGGCCTCGATCGTCGCGGCGTCGCCCTCTTCCAGAAGCGTGTAGGCGTCCGCGTCGATGGCGGCCACGCTGGAGTTGGCGGCCAGCGTGGTGGCGGCGGCGGTGTTCAGCCCCGACACGGCGGCAATGCCGACCGGGTGCGCAAAGATCACCTCACCACCCAGCGCCGCGACCTGCGAGGCAAAGCCGGCGGGAACGCCGTTGCCCTTGAAGCGGACCAGGTAGGTGTCGGACGAACCTGCAGACTCGTTGAGGCTCGGCGCGGCGGCCGACGTCTCCAGCGGGGTGATCTCGTCGGAACAGGCCGCAAGCGCGACCAGCGCGGACAGGCACAGCGGGGCAAGACGCTTCATCGGGGAGCTCCAAAGACACGGAGGGGTTTGCCGGTATGTCGACCGGCTGCGAACCTCTTCGGCGGCTGGGCTGTCTCAGTGAGACCCCTGGCTTTGCGGACCGGCCTCGCGACCGGGGTGCCGTTGTCGGTGGTGGGGGAGTGTGTGGCCGGGCAAAACGAAGGCGACCTCAACCGGGCCGCCGTCTCCAGGATCGGCTGCACAACCAACGCAGCGTTTCCCGTCCCACAATCTATCTACCGAACGTCCGTTCGTCAACACCCCCGCAACACCTTCCGCAATCGCGAGACACACTCCAATCCGTTGCGATGCAATCACTTGGCGCGAAGCCAGACCCGCGCTAAAAAATTAGCGGAAGGCACTCTTTCGCACGCACCTTTTCGGACCTCCAATCCCGATTATACGAACGTTTCCGAATACGTCCCCTGGCCAGCCGCTCAACTCCACCCATCGTCTGCAGGGGGCCCGCCGCGCGAACAGGCCTCCTCTCCCACACGCAAAAGGATTGGGCCTCACCCAAAGTCAGCAGAGACACCAGGGTTTTCTCGTGCCGTTTCCTCCGCCGCCGCGGTCTGAAGCCGGATTGCCCGGTGTCGGGTGCAGGTATGGCTGCCGACGACGCACACCCTTTTGCAGGGGATGTCGGAAACGGGAAACAGATAGAATGCGGCAGGGAGCCATCCGCGTTTTTTCGACGAGGGATGTGGATCGGTGGATGCTCTCCACGGCGCATCGAAGGCTGTCGATCGCACCACCTGATGCGCGATCTTGAGAACCATGACCCCACGACGCGATCGTGGCGGTGCCCCGCCGGAGGGGTGCGGAACAGGCCGGTGCAGAGAAAGCTCCGGCGGAATCGATGGAAGGCGACGCGGGCGGAACCCGGATGGGATCCGCCCGCGTCGCACGTCAGTGCAGGGGTCCGGCGACGGCCGCAGGCCGAGCGCCCGCGGCGCGCCTACAGCCCCAGCGTTTCGGGCACGTTGATGCGTCCGCGGCCAAAGTACTCACGCGGGCCCACGTTGTCGGTGCCCCTGCGGATCTCGTTGCGCACCTGGTTGGGCTTGCCGTGGCCGCGCTGGGCCACCAGCAGGGCCGCCAGCCCCGACACGTGCGGCGCGGCCTGGCTGGTGCCGGCCAGCCCGATCACGTAGGAGCCCGTCTGGCACACCGGGATCACCAGGCTGGTGCTCGAGCACGCCGCGGACACGTACCCGAACCCGGTTCCGCCCGGCGCGGCCACGCTGATGGAGTGGCGGCCGTAGTTGCTGTACGACGCCAGCGCGTCCACGTTGGTCCAGGGGCCGTTGGTCCCGCCGCTGGCCGTGGGGCCGGTGGCCGACACGCACACCACGTGCGGCGCGTCGCAGAAGGCCGCGTACTCGGTGCCGTTGTTGTCCAGGTCGATGGCATCGTTGCCCGCGGACACGACGATGAGCGCACCCTGCTTCCGGGCGTACCGGGAGGCACTGCGGATGGCCCGCACCAGGTCGCGCGCCTCGCGCCGGTCAAAGTAGCCGCCCAGGCTCATGTTGATGACGTCGGCGTCGTGGTCCGCCGCCCAGATGATGCCGGCCAGGATGGCGCTGAACGAGCCGTACCCATCCACCGCCAGCACCTTGACGCCGATAAGCGTGGTCTGCGACGTCACGCCCGCGGCCGCCACCGCGTTGCTTGCCACCGTGGCCGCCACGTGCGTGCCGTGGTACTGCAGGTCGGTCACCGGGTGCTTGCCGGGGAAATACTCCGCCACCAGCGAGTCGTCGGAGGGAACGAACGAGGCCGAGCTCGCCAGGTCCACGCGTCCGGCCAGGTCCGGGTGCTCATAGTCGATACCGGTGTCCAGGATGGCGACCTTCACACCCGGGCTGCCCAGGTAGCCGGCCGCCCACGCCACGTCGGCGCCAACGGCGCGCATGTTCCACTGGCGGGCATAGAAGAACGCCGTGTTGGGGAACGTGGGGCTGTTCGCCCCCACGCTGGCGGCCGTGGCGGTGCCCACGGTGGGCTCCACGCCGCGGATGCGGACGTCGGGCTGCACGTACGACACGCCGCTGCTGGCGGCCAGCTGCGCCACGCCCTGCGGGCTCAGGCCGGACACCACCGCGATGCCTGCTCCGCCCCACGTGTTGACCACCGTGCCGCCCAGCTGCGCCACGCGCGCCGCGAAGCCCGCGGGCACCGCGTCGGCCGAAAACTCCACGACGTGATTGCCCGTCTCCGTGGGCGCGCTGGAGTACGCGGGCGCGCCGTCGGGCGCCTGCACGGCGGTCGACTGCGTTCCGTCCGCGCACGCGCCCGCGGCCAGCGCGGCCGCGAGAACGGCGAAAGCGAATACCGGACTGCGCTTCATGGGGGACCTCCTTGGGGGATGGGCGTAAAGGCGGCGGTGAGAGCGCGGCGCTTTCCTGCACACGCCGCGCGTCGCCAGCCAGGTGTCCGTGGCGGCGTGCGGAAGACGCCGGCCAGCGCGTGCCACGTGGGGTCGCGCGCGCGGACGGTGGATTGGGCCATACCGTCACAAGCCGACAGTCATAGGGTAGCTACACCTCCCCGACCACGCAACAGTCACGTGGCGGTTAAGCCATCCTTTCCTGCGTATTTTTTCACACATCTGCTTGTTTTACCTGCCCGTGTTTCCACATTCCCGTTCTGGTGGAACAGATTCTGGATCCACTCCGGCTAAATTTTTCGCAGGTTTTTAGGGACGCTACGTTGATTGGCCGTCTTGTCGCGCCCAGCATTCGCGGTATCGTGCGCGGCGGCCCACGCGGGCGCGGTGCGTACGAGCAGAATCCGCAAACCCCGCACGCAGAGGGAGCAGCGGAAGCGCAGAACTGCCCGATCCCCGTTTTTCTCTGCTTCCTCTGCTCCCTCTGCGTGAGAACCTTCCGTTGGGATACAACGAGTGATTTGTGGATTCGCGATGAGGCGGCGGGATCGATCGAAAGCAACGCGGGCGAACCCCGGATGGGATCCGCCCGCGTTGGGCTTCGGTGCAGCGGTGTCGCAAAGGCTACAGGCCGAGCGCCCGCGCCACGTCGATGCGCCCGCGGCCGAAGTACGGGTCGGTGCTCGTGGCACCCAGGTCCACCGCCGACCGCTCGATGGCGTGCTTGACCGCCGACGGCTGGTTGCGGGTGCCGTGCTCGGCCATCAGCAGGGCGGCCAGGCCGGTCACGTGCGGCGTCGCCTGGCTGGTGCCCACCAGGCCGTTGAGGCGGTTGCCGGCGGCACACGGCGTAAGGATGGGAGCGCCCGTCGCGGTATAGCCCGCGATGACGTACCTGGCGCAGAGCGACCACACCCGCGAGGCGAAGTCGCTGCCCCAGGGACGGGCCGACGCGGGGAAGCCGTTCGCCGCGTCGGCGTTGCCGCCGGGTGCGGCCACCGAAATGGCGGAGCGGCCAAAGTTGGTGTAGAACGCGGGAGCGTCCTGATCCAGCATCCCCGTAGCCGGCCCCACCGAGGACACACACACCACGTGCGGCGCCCCGCAGTACTGCACCGCGGTGTTGCCGTCGTGGTCCATGTCGCTGGCCCCGTTGCCGGCGGAAACCACCACCAGCATTCCCTGGCGGTTGGCATAGGCCAGGGTGCGGTTGATAAGGCCCACGAACGCCCCGCTGCCGGCCTTGGCAAAGCCGCCGCCCAGGCTGAGGTTGGCGATGTCGGCGTCCTGGTCGGCCGCGTAGGTGATCCCGGCCAGCACGCCCGCCAGCGACCCGAAGTTGTTGGCGCCCAGCACCTTGACGCCGATGAGCGTGGTGCGCGAGGTCACCCCGGCAATGGCGACCGCCTTGCTGCTGACCTGGGTGGCCACGTTGGTGCCGTGCCCGTTGTAGTCGTTGACCGGGTGGCGATCGGGAAAGTACGCCGCCGTGATGGCGTCGTCCGAGGGGACGAACGAGGCGGAGCGCGACAGGTCGACCAGCCCGTTCAGGTCCGGCGCGTCGTAGTCCAGCCCGGAATCCAGGATGGCCACCGCCGCCGTCGCGGGATCGGCCTGGCTCTGGGCCCCCAGCTCGACGGTGGCCCCGGCCGCCGCCACCGTGGACTCTACCTGGAACACCTCGTCCGCCTGCACGCCGGACACGCCGCTCATCCCCCCCACCTGCGCCGCGGCCGCGTCGCCCAGCCCGCTTACGATGGCGAAGCCCACCCCCGCGTGCGCGAACGTCACGGTGCCGCCCAGCGCCGCGACCTGGGCCGCGAAGCCGGCGGGAATGCCGTTGCCCTTGAAGACCACCACGTGCTGCCCGTTCCCCGCGGCAAGGGAGTGGGCGGGAGAGCGGGGCGCGCCCGTCGCGGCGGGACCCGCCACGTCCGCGCAGCCCGCCAGGGTACCCGCGACCAGCAGTGCCGACAACCAGGTGTAGCGATTCATGGGGCCAACTCCTTCGGGGGTGGGATGAACGCCGGCGGGGGCGCCGGCGCGCGCCGTCTTCGGCGGCTGGGCGATTCTCTCCCGGGCGGAAGAGGCTCTTCAGCGTTTGACGAGAGACGGGTGAAACGAGCGTGGCAGCCGCGGCGTGCCGCCGTCCGTTCACCAAGGCAACGCACCATCCCACCGGCTTTCTGACCGGCCGTTTTCTGACGATTCAGAAGGTTTGTGACGAGCGGCGATGGACGGCCGATGCAGCGAAACCCGTGGTCCCGGAACGACAGCGCACTCCGCGCCACCACGCTTTGCAGGCTGACGATTCCATCAAAATTTGCATAAACAAATGCTGCGCACTGACCTCTCGCCGGCAGAGGCAGCGTCGCCGCGGACGGTCGCTGCTCCGCGTCATCCCGTTAGTTCACGACGCTCTTCCTCATCACCGATACGGCCCGGCCGCCGATGGACGAGGGGCGAACGGCTGGATTCGGCGGCGGTCACCCGACGCCGCCGGGGGAGCGGGGGAAGGAGGAGGATGGAGCCGTCCGCCGCGCCACGGGGACGACTTTGGCGAGAGTGACCCCGGACAGTTGAATAAGGGAGCTCTCTGCGGTAACTTTTCGGGATGGCTGAAGAAAACCTGATCGTCCGTGGTGCCCGCGAGCACAACCTGCAGAACGTCGACGTCGAGATCCCGCGCGACAAGCTGACCGTGATCACGGGGCTTAGCGGGAGCGGCAAGTCGTCGCTCGCCTTCGACACCATCTACGCCGAGGGGCAGCGGCGCTACGTGGAGTCGCTATCCGCGTACGCCCGGCAGTTCCTGGGGATGATGGAAAAGCCCGACGTAGACTCCATCGAGGGTCTGTCGCCGGCCATCTCCATCGAACAGAAGACCGCCGGCCGTAACCCGCGCTCCACCGTGGGCACCGTCACCGAGGTCTACGACTACCTGCGCCTGCTGTGGGCGCGCGCCGGCACCCCGCACTGCCCCAGCTGCGGCAAGCCCGTGGAGCGGCAGAGCGCCACGCAGATCGTGGAGCGGCTGATGTCGCTTCCCGCCGGGACGTGGCTGGAAGTCCTGGCCCCCGCCGTGCGCGGCCGCAAGGGCGAGTTTCGCGACCTGTTCGAAGAGATGCGCCGCAAGGGCTTTACCCACGCCCGCACCGACGGCGCCGTCCACCGGCTGGAAGAGCCGCCCGCCCTGGCCCGCCGCGCCAACCACGACATCAGCATCTACGTGGAGCGCAAGGTGGCCGTGGACGCCGACAACCGCTCCCGCATCGCCGACGCCGTTGAGACGGCGCTGCGCAACGCGGATGGTGTCGTCCAGATCGTCGCCCACACGCCGGACGCGCACGATCCGGAGCCGGAATTGTTCAGCGAGCACTACGCCTGCGCGGAGTGCGGCATCAACATCCCCGAGCTGGAGCCCCGGCAGTTTTCCTTCAACTCGCCGTACGGCGCCTGCCCCGCGTGCGGCGGGCTGGGAACGCGCAAGGAGCCCAACCCCGAGCTGGTGCTGGCGGACCACTCGCTTTCCATCCTGGAAGGCGTGGTCCTTCCCTGGGGCGTGCCCCGCGGCCACCTGCGCGGGACGATCCTGGAAGGGCTGGCGTCGGCGCTGGGCTTTGACCTCAACACGCCCTGGGAGGAGCTGACGGACGACATTCGCGGCGTGCTGATGTACGGCATGGACAGCCGCGCCGGCGGCAGGGCGGGCTCGGGGCCGAAGGGCGCCAAGAAGGTGAAGTGGGCCGGCATCATCCGCGACGTGGAGCAGCGCTACCGCGAAAGCAGCAGCGACAGCGTGCGCGAAATGCTGGAGGAGTACATGAGCACGCTCTCCTGCACCGTGTGCCAGGGCGCGCGGCTGCGGCCGGAAAGCCTGGCCGTCACCGTCGGCGGCCGGTCGGTGGGCGACGTGGTGGCCATGCCGGTGGCCGAGGCGCTGGAGTTCTTTGGCATCGTCGACACGCTGCCGCACATCTCACGCGACATCGCCGGGCCGATCCTGAAGGAAGTGCGCGAGCGGCTGTCGTTCCTCGTCAACGTCGGGCTGGAGTACCTGACGCTGGGGCGCAGCGCGGAAACGCTGAGCGGCGGCGAGGCGCAGCGCATCCGACTGGCCACGCAGATCGGTTCGCGGCTGGTCGGCGTGCTGTACATCCTGGACGAGCCCTCCATCGGCCTGCACCAGCGCGACAACATGCGGCTGCTGGAGACGCTCAAGGCGCTGCGCGACCTGGGGAACACGGTGCTCGTGGTGGAGCACGACGAGGACACCATTCGCGCGGCGGACTACGTGCTGGACCTGGGCCCCCGCGCCGGGCGCCACGGCGGCCGGGTGATCGCCAAGGGCACGGTGGACGACGTGATCGCCCAGCCCGAGTCGCTGACGGGTGCGTACCTGCGCAACGAGCGGCGCATCGAGATCCCGCCCGTGCGCCGGGTGCCGGTGGAGGGGCGCGAGCTGATGATCCACAACGCCCGCGAGCACAACCTGCGCAACCTGAACGCGCGCATCCCGCTGGGGTGCTTCGTGGCGGTGACGGGCGTGTCCGGATCGGGCAAGTCCACGCTGATCAACGACATCCTGTGGAGCGCGCTGGGCCGCAAGTTCTACCGCGCCAAGACCGTCCCCGGCCAGCACGACCGCATCACGGGGATGGAGATGCTGGACAAGGTGGTGGACATCGACCAGTCCCCCATCGGCCGTACGCCGCGGTCCAACCCCGCGACGTACACGGGGCTGTTCACCATCATGCGCGATCTGTTCGCCGAGCTGCCGGAAAGCAAGATGCGCGGCTACACGCCCGGGCGCTTTTCGTTCAACGTCAAGGGCGGGCGGTGCGAGGCGTGCCAGGGCGACGGCCTGGTGAAGATCGAGATGCACTTTCTGCCCGACGTCTACGTGCCGTGCGAGGTGTGCCGCGGGCGGCGCTACAACCGCGAGACGCTGGAGGTGTTCTACAAGGGCCACTCCATCGCCGACGTGCTGGACCTTACGGTGGACGAGGCGTGCGAGGTGTTCGACGCCGTGCCGCGCCTCAAGCGCCAGCTGCAGACGCTGTCGGACGTGGGGCTGGGCTACATCCACCTGGGGCAGAGCGCGACGACCCTCTCCGGCGGCGAGGCGCAGCGCGTCAAGCTGGCCTCGGAGCTGTCCAAGATCGCCACCGGGCAGACCTTCTACATCCTGGACGAGCCCACCACCGGCCTGCACTTCGAAGACGTGCGGATGCTGCTGGAGGTGCTGCACCGGCTGGTGGAGCGCGGCAACACCGTGCTGGTCATCGAGCACAACGTGGACGTGATCAAGACGGCGGACTGGATCATCGACCTGGGGCCGGAAGGCGGCCCCAAGGGCGGCGAGATCGTTGCGGAGGGGCCGCCGGAGGTGGTGGCGGCCAACCCGCGCAGCTTTACCGGCCAGTTCCTGGCGCCGATGCTGAACGTGGTCCCCGAGCAGGTCCCCGCTCCGCTGCCGGCGTCGAAGCCGCGCGGCCGCAAGGCGAAGACGGCGAAGTAGTCTTTCCAGGGCGGGCGCCGCGGTGCGTCCGCCCTTGCTTCATCCCACACCTTCCACTCCCATGCGCGCTCCACGCTGGGTCCCGGCGCTCCTTGCCGTTTCGCTCTGGGCGGCGCCCGCCGCCAGCCAGGCCCGGCCAGCGGCGGGCGAGGCATCGCTGCAGGCGCGGATGGACGCGTTCCTCACCCGCGAAGTGAGAGAGGACGAGGACCGCGCGGCCGCCTTCTTCCCGCGCTCCGGCGATTTTACCTGGGTGGAGACGACGCATCGCAAGGATGGCGACCAGGTGGGGATCTGGCGCTTTCCCGCGGCGGATTTCCACGCGGCGTACAAGGGGCCGCTGACGCTGGAGGACGTGCTCGTCGTCGACTACCACGGCCATCGGGTCGGCTCGCTCTCGCACCAGATCGTGATCCGCCGCCCCCGGTGGCGCCGCGCGCCCGGTAACCGCTTCGTCCCCGCGGACGAGCCGGACTCGTCGCCCATCTACGTGCAGTGGCGGCTGGAGGATGGCCGATGGGTGATTTCAGCGATCGGGGACGAGACGTTCACGGACGGCCCGCTCCCCGCCTGGTGCTGCTGAGCCGGCCGCGAACCGCGACTGGCGCACTCCTGATCCCACGCCACGTGTCCGCCACCCGATCCTGGAAACGCGTGCTCCTGCGCTCGCTGCTGCTCGTCATCCTGGCCTACGCGGGGTTCGTGGGGCTGGTGTGGCTGTTTGCGGAGCGGCTGATCTTTCTGCCGCCGCGCGAGGGCTACGCGCGCACGGAGGAAATGCTGCTGATCCCCCGCGCCGGCGGCGGCAGCATCGCGGCGGTGCACCTGCGCAATCCGCACGCGCTTTACACCATCCTCTTCAGCCACGGCAACGGCGAGGACCTGGGGCACAACCTGGAGTTCGCCGGCCGCATGCGCGACGCCGGCTTCGAGGTGCTGGCGTACGACTACAGCGGCTACGGCCTGAGCACCGGCCGCCCGTCGGAGCGCGCCGCGTACGTGGACATCGACGCGGCGTACGACTACCTGACCAGGACGGCTGGCGTGCCGCCGGAGCGCATCATCCTGCACGGACGCTCGCTGGGCGGCGCGGTGGCGGCGGACCTGGCCGCCCGGCAGCCCGTGGCCGGACTGGTGCTGGAAAGCACGTTCACCACCATCTTTCGCGTGGTGCGCGCCTACCCGCTGGTCCCCTTCGACCGCTTTCGCACGGTGGACAAGCTGCCACGCATCACCGCGCCCCTGCTGGTGATCCACGGAACGGAGGACGGCGTGGTTCCCTTCTGGCAGGGCCAGCGGCTGTACGAGCTGGCCCGGGGCCCCAAGCAGCGGCTGTGGGTGGACGGCGCCGGGCACAACGACCTGGGGTGGGTGGCGGGCCAGGAGTACTGGCGCGCGCTCCAGGAGTTCGCCACCAGCATCCCTCGGACGACACAGGCACAGGAGCAGCGGTGATTCGGAGGATGGGGATGATGCTGGGCCTCTGCGCGCTGGCGGCGTGCTCGCGCGCGGAGCAGGCGCCCGCGGATGCCGCCGGCGCCGCGGCCGACGGTTCCGCCAGCGCGCAGACGCCCTCCACCGCCGCGGACACCGCCACGGTGCGGCACGGCGGCACGGGCGTGATGATCCGCATCCACCCGGCGTTCCCCCCGCACGTGGCCACGCTGTACGAGACGCAGCCGGGGGTGGTGGACAGCATCGTCATCTGGGCGGATGAGCACCCTGTGCAGACGCTGCGACCGCGCGAAAACCACGTGCCGCCGGAGATGGGAGCGGAGCGGCTGTCGACGATCGACCTGGACTTTGACGGATATGCGGACCTGGCGCTGCTGAACATGCACGCGATGGCCAACTCGTCGTCCGAGTACTGGCGGTTCGATCCCGGCACGCGCCGCTTCATCCCCGCGGGCGAGTTCCAGACGCTGACGCCCGACTCCGCCCGGCGCGAGCACACGCACTACAACCGCGGCGGCCATGGAGGCCGGCTGTGGACCGCGTCGCGCTGGCGCTGGGCTGATTCCACGCTGGTTGCCGTGGCGGAAGAGGAACAGGACGCGCTGGGCGACGGCGACCGCTACGTCCACATTGTCCGCGAGCTGCGCGACGGCAAGATGGTGGAAACGCGGCGCGACACGCTGGAGGGTGCCGACCTGCGCTCCAGCGCCTCCTGGGACGAGCCGTAACAGGGATGTCGTCAATCCCGAACGCCGCGCGTCAGTCATCCTGAGGGAGCCGCCGCGCAAACCGCTGCCCTTGCAGGATCTATGGCGGCGACCGAAGGACCTTGCTGGCAGAACCGCGGGGCTGGATCTCTGCCGCCGAGCGTGCCCCACTATGGCGGAGAGAAGGTCCTTTGGTTGCGCGCAACCTGTTGCGTGAATTCTGGTTGGGTGCGGCGCTCCCTCAGGATGACTGATCTCGCGGTCCAGGTCGATATGGCTTGCCAATTGTGTGGTGAGTTCCCGGCTGCGGACGCGCAGGCCTGAGCCGCACTCCGCAGCCGGGCCGCGGGCGGCGCCCCCGCGGCCCCCGCGCCGATGCCCCCGCGGCATAACCGGCGGCCCCCGCCCCCC
>NZ_JBMDXM010000061.1:0-5310 GCF_048594345.1 Longimicrobium sp. | reverse complement strand
TCAGAAGCTCGGCCATCTCTCCAACTGTCAGAGCTCCACCACTAAAGCGCACCAGCGGGCGCTTGGCAGCCCAAAAACCAGGCCTCTTGCCGGGTCGCTTCGCCATCTCCCGCAGCACTATCTCGGCATCGCTGTGTATCTGCAGCGAAGCGCGGATTTGCAGGCACTCCAGGTACAGCCTTACAGCTCGCTGGCGCTCTCCGCGCAGTATGACTTGCCGAAACGCAGCGTGGTCTCGCATTGCGCCTTCGCTGCCCTCCACCACCTTGATCACGTGGTACCCGAACGGCGTTTCCACTAGCCCGCTGACTTTCCCGGCTTGCAGCGAGAACAAGACCGCCTCGAACGCTTTCACCATTCGACTACGTTCAAAAAATTCCAAATCACCACCGTAGCCCCGGCCTCCGAATTCCATCGTGACATCGCGAGCGAGTTCCGCGAAGTCTTCACCTCGCTCCACACGATCTCTGACAGTTGTAGCGATTTGTAGGAGTTTGGCTCGATCGTCTGTTGTTGCCCTGGGCGGCAAGCGAAACAGGATATGGCGGACCCGGACACGGTTACCATGTCCGTCTCTGATCCGCACCTCCGCCAACTCGTCATCGTCAAGCGGTTTGAGGGGAGGTACGAGGCTATCCAAAGCCTGGGAGATCTCGGCGCCGGAGGGCCGCGCAGGCGATCCATTCCACCAGTTCAGTATCCCCATACGATCTCCCCGCCCGCGAACACCCGGGCCGCTTGCTCCATTGCACGGAAGGCACGCACGCCGAGCCCGGTCACTTGGTAAAGGCGCCGCGCGGGACCGTCACCGAGACTGACGTCCTCGAGCCGGGATTCAACGTACCCCTTGTCACTCATCCTGCTCAGGGTAACGTAGACGGTTCCGCGCTTCAGCATCGTTGAGCGCTGGACCATCTCAAGTCCGTACATCTCGCCGTTGGCGATCAGCAGGCGAAGCACTTCCGCCTCTTTCGCCGAGAGTTTCGGAATATTCATACTCCATGCATACACTTTGTAAGACTGGTCGTCAAGGATCATCGAATCCAACCAGGGCAGGTGCCGCGGGGTGCGCGAGCATCGAGCCCGCCGGACGTCGGTCCCGCGCTGAGAGGCTGACCTCCGGAGCAGTTGAAGCCCCGCCGGGCAACGCGAAGCGTTGTCAGGGCGGGGCTTACCGCTTTCCTAGCGGCGGCTTTAGCCGCTCCGGACGGACGCCGGTTTGATCGACGGGTTTCCACTGTCCGCGATTCCTGCCGCGTGCCGCGATTGCCGCGATTCCTGCCGCGATTACGGCGATTGCCGCGGTTCCTGCCGCGCGCCGGCCCCGATCAGTTGAAGCCCCACGTAGTTTGTGGGGCTTTCCGCAGTCGTTGCGGCGGCTTCAGCCGCTCCGGCTGTATGCCGGCCCTCCTCCTCCAACCAAGAACTTCCCGATCCGCAAGAGTGGACCTCCCCCGCCGCCTCGCATACCTTTCCTGCGCTCGCGGGGGCGGCCCTCCGGCTACTTCCGCACTCACGCACTAACGCACTCACGCACTGCCGTGCCGTCTTCCGTCTACGCCGAAAAGATCGCGGCCGAGCTGGGCCTGCGCCCGGGCCAGGTATCCGCCGCCCTGGAGCTGCTGCTGGCCGGCAACACCATCCCGTTCGTCGCGCGCTACCGCAAGGAAGCCACCGGCGAGCTGGACGAGGTGCAGATCCGCGACGTCCGCGACCGCCACGAGTACCTGGCCGACCTGGACGAGCGGCGCGCCGCCATCCTCAAGTCCATCGACGAGCAGGGCAAGCTCACGCCCGCGCTCCGGGCCTCCATCGACCGCGCGGAAACCAAGAGCGCGCTCGAGGACCTGTACCTGCCCTACAAGCCCAAGCGCCGCACCCGCGCCACCATCGCCCTGGAGCGCGGGTTGGGGCCGCTGGCGGAGCTGCTGTGGGCGGGCCAGGTGACGGACGCGGAGCTCAAGGCGCGGGCCGCATTCTTCGTGGACGCGGAAAAAGGTGTCGCGAGCGCGGAGGACGCGCTGGCGGGCGCGCGCGACGTGGCGGCGGAGCGGGTGAGCGAGGACGCGTCGGCACGGGCGTACGTGCGCGACCAGGTGCGGCTGCGCGGCGTGCTGGAAAGCAAGGCGGCGCGCGGCAAGGAGAACGAGGTCAGCAAGTTCCAGGACTACTACGACTTCAGCGGCCCGCTCAAGGACATGCCCAGCCACCGCATCCTGGCGGTGCGCCGCGGCGAAACCGAGGGCTTTCTGACGGCGCGAATCGTGGCGCCGGACGAGGAGATCACGGCCTCGCTGCGCCGCCGCTTTCTGGACGGCCACCGCGCGCCGGAGCAGATGGGGATGGCGGTGGACGACGCGTATCGCCGCCTGATCTCCACGTCGGTGGAAGTGGAGGTGCGGATGGAGCTCAAGACGCGCGCGGACGAGGAGGCGATCGCCATCTTCGGCAAGAACCTGGAGGCGCTGCTACTTCAGCCCCCCGCGGGCGGACGGACGGTGCTGGGGATGGACCCGGGATACCGCACGGGGTGCAAGCTGGCCGTCGTCAGCAACACCGGCGCGCTGCTGGCGACGGGGATCGTCTACCTGCACCAGGAGGACCGCGCCCGGCGCGAGCTGGCGATGATCATCCAGCAGCACGGGGTGGAGCTGGTCGCCGTGGGCAACGGGACGGCGAGCCGGGAGTCGGACAGGCTGGCCAAGGAGGTCGTGCGCGATCTGCCGGGGGATCGCCGGCCGGCGGTGGTGATGGTGAACGAGGCGGGTGCCTCCGTCTACTCCGCGTCCGACATCGCGCGGGAGGAGTTTCCGGATCTGGACCTGACGATGCGGTCGGCCGTTTCCATCGCCCGGCGGCTGCAGGACCCGCTGGCGGAGCTGGTGAAGATCGATCCCAAGTCCATCGGCGTGGGGCAGTACCAGCACGACGTCTCACAGACGCGCCTGAAGCGGCGCCTGGACGAGACGGTGGAGAGCTGCGTGAACCGCGTGGGGGTGGAGCTGAACACGGCCTCGCCCGCGCTGTTGAGCTACGTGGCGGGGATCGGGCCCAACGTGGCGCAGCGCATCGTACAGCAGCGCGACGGCGAGGGGCCGTTCCGCAGCCGCGCGGAGCTGCTGAAGAAGGTGCCCGGGCTGGGACCCAAGACGTACGAGCAGGCCGCCGGCTTTCTGCGCGTCCGCGGCGGCGCGCACCCGCTGGACTCTTCCGCGGTGCACCCGGAGCGGTACAAGCTGGTGGAGCGGATGGCGAAGGACCTGTCCGTCGACATGACCACGCTCGTCGGGAACGACGCGGCGGTTTCGCGAATCGACCTGACGAAGTACGTGGGCGACGGCGTGGGCCTGCCAACGCTGGAGGACATCGTCGCCGAGCTCAAGAAGCCCGGCCGCGATCCGCGCGAGCAGTTTGAGGCGCCGGCGTTCCGCGACGACGTGCAGTCCATCGAGGACCTGAAGGAAGGGATGTCGCTGCAGGGGACGGTGACCAACGTGGTCGCGTTCGGCGCGTTCGTGGACATCGGCGTGCACCAGGACGGGCTGGTCCATGTCTCCGAGCTTTCCGACCGCTTCGTCCGCGATCCCAACGACGCGGCAAAGGTGGGCGACCGGGTGACGGTGCGGGTGATGTCGGTCGACGTTCCCCGCAAGCGCATCGCCCTTTCGATGAAGACGCAGCCCGGCGCCGTACGTCCATCCGGCGGTGGAAAGCCGGCGTCCGCGCCGCAGGGCGGGGCGGGGAAGCCATCCCAATCGAAGGATGCGCCGAGCCGAGATTCGTCTCGCGACCGCAAACCCGCCGCCCCTGCACCCAGGGCGCCCGAGCCGCCGCAGCCCGGCTTTGCGCCCAACGGGATGCGGATCAGCACCAAGCGGTAGCCTGGAGGCGGAATTGGACCCTCTGCCCCGTGGCGTTGGTGTGGAGTGTGTCGCTGAATCCCGAACCCCGAAGTGTTGATTCCCTGAGGGAGCGCCACACGTAACCTGAACGATCACAACCGTTTGTGCGCGACTTAAGGATCTGGTCTGTCTGGCTGAGGTTGAACGGCTCCCGAGGGCTGGGCCTTGCGCGACCCGACAAAGATCCTTCGGTCGCGCACAAGCGGTTGTGTGACTTTTGAGTACACGCGGGCGCTCCCTCAGCAACTGTGTCTCAGGCCTTGGTCGCGAGAGCCGGATTCCAAGGTGTGTTGGTGCGCGCCATCGTGTTCAGGATCACCACCAGCTTCCGCAGGCACGCGATCATCGCGACCTTGTACGGCTTCCCTCGTGCGCGCAGCCGCTCGTACAGCGCCTTGATCACCGGATTCCATCGCTTCGCCGTCACCGTCGCCATGTACAGTGCGCAGCGCACGTCTGCTCGTCCGCCACGGATCCGCCGTTGTCCCTTGAAGACACCGCTGTCTCGCGGGAAGGGCGCAGCACCCACCAGCGCCGCGATCTGCTTTCCACGAAGAAGCCCCAGCTCCGGCAACTGTGCGACCAGCCTCTGCGCCGTCTTCTCACCGATCCCGGGCGTGGTGGTGTACAGCGCCACCTTCGCCTGCCAGACAGGGCTCTTCTGGAGCGCCACCTCCAGTTCGGAACCGATCGACTCCATCTCCTGCTTGAGCCAGTCGATGTGCGCCTGGATGCGCGGGCGCAGCGCCTTCGCGCTCACCCCCATCCGGTTCTTCTCGGACGTGATCATCTGCTGCACCTGGCGCTGCCGCGTTACCAGCGCGTCCAGCTCCCGCAGCGCCGCGTCCGCCAGCGTGCGCACCTCCGGCCGCATGCGCTCGCCGAACTTCGCGATCACGCCCGCGTCGATGCGGTCCGTCTTCGCGAACTGCCCGTCCGCCCTGCCGAACGAACGCACCTGGAGCGGGTTCACCACACAGACCTTGAAGCGGGCCAGGAAGAGCGTCACCGCGGCTTCCGTCTCGTACCCGCCGGTCGCCTCCATCACCACCCGCTCCGGAGAAAGCGGGCGCAGCTGGTTCAGAAGCTCGCCGATTCCAGCCGTGTCGTTGCTGACCTGAAACGACTCGCCCGTCGGAAGAATGCACACGTCGAGCGTGGCTTTCGAAACATCGATCCCCACAAAGAACTGCGTTGCCATCCGGACCAATCCCTCCGAGGTTGAACGAAATACAGGTCGCTTTTTGGCTCCACCTTGCAAGTGCGGCTTTGACCACCCAACTGTTCGAGCTCTTGCGACCGCCTTCCGTAGGGCCACCCAGGCTGAGGGACGGTTTGGTCAACCACAGGATGAACGAGTTGACCCTACGAAGGTGAACTTAGCACATCGTCAACACACAAGGATGAC
>NZ_JBMDXM010000060.1:0-2035 GCF_048594345.1 Longimicrobium sp. | reverse complement strand
TCTCTCCGCGCTGGGCGCCGGGCCGGAAGCGTTCGTGGGGATCTGCCTGGAGCGCTCGGCGGAGATGGTGGTCGCCATGCTGGCGGTGCTCAAGAGCGGCGCGGCGTACCTGCCGCTGGATCCGTCGTATCCCGCGGACCGGCTGGCGTACATGCTGGAGGATTCCGGCGCGCCGCTGCTGGTGACGCAGTCCGCTCTGCGCACCCTGCTGCCGACCGACGGCGTCCGCGTGGTCACGGTGGACGGTGACGCGGCCGCCGTCGCCGCCCACCCGGCCCAGGCGCCGCCCGTGGCGGTGGACGCGGCCAACGCCGCGTACGTCATCTACACCTCCGGCTCCACCGGCAAGCCCAAGGGCGTGCAGGTGACGCACGGCAACGCGGTGAGCTTCTTTGCCGGGATGGACGAGCGGGTGGGCGGTCCGATCCCCGGCACCTGGCTGGCGGTGACGCGCACCAGCTTCGACATCCACGTGCTGGAGCTGCTGTGGACGCTGGCGCGCGGCTTCAAGGTGGTGGTGAAGCCCGAGGCTGCGGCGGCCGACGCCCCCGCGCGCCGGGTCCGCCGCTCCACCCGGCCCATCGACTTCTCCCTCTTCTACTTCTCCAGCGGAGACCAGGAGGGCGGGGAAGGCAAGTACCGCCTGCTGCTGGAGGGGGCCAAGTTCGCGGACCGCAACGGCTTTCACGCCGTGTGGACGCCGGAGCGCCACTTCCATGCCTTTGGGGCCGTGTTCCCCAACCCCGCCGTGACGGGCGCGGCGGTGGCGGCGGTCACGCGGCGCGTGGGGATTCGCGCGGGGAGCGTGGTGCTGCCGCTGCACGACCCGGTGCGCGTGGCCGAGGAGTGGGCGGTGGTGGATAACCTGTCCGGCGGCCGCGTGGGGATCTCCGTGGCCAGCGGCTGGCAGCCCAACGACTTCGTGCTTGCGCCGCAGAACTTTGCCGACCGCAAGGACCAGATGTTCCGCGACGTGGAGACCGTGCGCGCCCTGTGGCGCGGCGAAGCGGTTACGCGCGCCAACGGCGTGGGGAAGGAATTTTCCTTCCGCGTCTTTCCGCGCCCCGTGCAGCCGGAGCTTCCCGTCTGGGTGACCGCGGCCGGCTCGCCCGACACGTTTCGCCGCGCGGGCCAGGCGGGCGCGTCGCTCCTGTCGCACCTGCTGGGGCAGACGGTGGAGGAGCTGGCGCAGAAGATCGCCGTCTACCGGCAGGCGTACCGCGAAAGCGGCGCCCCGGGCGAGGGGCACGTCACGCTGATGATGCACACCTTCGTGGGCGACGACCTGGCGGTGGTGCGCGAGACGGTGCGCGCGCCCTTCCGGCAGTACCTGGCCACGGCGGCCGACCTGCTGAAGCCGGTGGCGCAGGCGCAGGGGATGGACGTGGCGGGCGCGTCGAAGGACGACATGGACGCCCTCCTGGACCACGCCTTCGAGCGCTACTGGCAGGCCGCCGCCCTCATGGGCACCCCCGAGAGCTGCGGCGAGATGGTGGAGCGGCTCAAGGAAGCCGGCGTGGACGAGATCGCCTGCCTGATCGACTTTGTCACCGACGCCGACGTGGTGCTGGACGCACTGCCGCGGCTGGACGAAGTGCGCCGCGAGGCCAACCGCCCGCTGGACCAGGCGGGGGACGACGACGAGGGCATCGCCGAGCAGATCCGCCGCCACGGCGTGACCCACCTGCAGTGCACTCCCTCGCTGGCGGCCATGACGCTGGCGGAGAGCGGGGTCGAGGCCATTGCCCCGCTGCGGCGCCTGCTTCTGGGCGGCGAGGCGCTGCCGCAGGACCTGGCGGCGCAGATCACCGCCGTGCTGCCGGACGGGCTGGTGAACATGTACGGGCCCACGGAAACCACCGTCTGGTCCGCCACCCACGACGTGCGGGCGGAGGGGCCGGTGCTCATCGGCCGTCCGATCGCCAACGCGCGGGTCTACGTGCTGGACGGGTCGCTGCGCCCGCAGCCGGCGGGGGTGCCGGGCGAGCTGCTCATCGGCGGCCCGGGGGTGACCCGCGGCTACCTGGGCCGCGCG
>NZ_JBMDXM010000006.1:0-50458 GCF_048594345.1 Longimicrobium sp. | reverse complement strand
TTCTCGCAGTTCGTTGTGCAATCAGAGGAACGACGGAAAAGCATCACGCGGAGGCGCGGAGGAACTGATGAGGCGCGGAGGCGTTTTGGGCGTTCCCTCCGCGCCTCTTCTGTTTTCTCCGCGCCTCCGCGTGAAAATCGTTACCCCCACTGCACATCGAAATCCGCGAGATGGTATCAGGGGCTGGCGAGAGGAGAGCAAGCATCGGCATCCGCGCCGGCGCCTGACAATCGGCTGCAGGGGGTGCGGGGCTTTGCATGGCTTCCGTTGGAGGAACGGCTTGCGCGTCGGTCCCGCACGCCTGACTCTTGTGTCGTCAGGCCACCATGTGCAGACCTGTACCCTAGGAGAGAAGCATGCAACAGGCGTTTGCCCCAGGATCTACGGCCGAGTTGCGATGTGAACTCTCGATGCGGCTCCGATCCTTGCAGAATACCCGAGGCTCGACCGATTCAGTCACGATCCCTATCGGTATCTGTCTCGTACTGGCTTCTGAGCATGGCGGAAACACGGTCGCATCAGAGCTGATTCAACGTTTCCACCTCCTTAACCTGGAGTCTGGAGACGCAATCGATTTCTATTACCTTGGTTGGCGTGTTGAAACAGATGGCAAGGGGGATCAGCACCTGCAGTTCTCGCTTCCTGATTACGTCGCGGCGAAACAACTGCTTCAGTCCACGGGCGTTCGCGGTTTTAGTGGAAACGCGGATCTGATCTTGGTCGATGCCTCAGTAGCGCCTGACAAGCCAGTCGAGTTGAAACTTGAATCCGCGATTCAGATCGATCTTACCCGGCTCATTGCAGCAGAAGGGGCCGTTCTTACCCTCGGCAGCTTCTTCGATATGTTGATGGAGTCAGCGCGTAATTCCCCACCCACATCCACAACCGTACACAGTTTGAGCGATCGTCTTGGTATGGAGATGGGGAAGACTGCAATCTTGAATGTAGTATGGAAGAAGATTGGCGGACTGATCGGTGCGGAGCGGCTGTCTCAGCTTGCTACTCGTGGGGTAGGGCGGCGCTTGGTTCTCGACTGATCGATGTGTGCGTTCGATGGGGGCGTCGTCGCGGCCTGAGATAACCATCGGCTGCAGGGGATACGGGGCCCTGGGCTTTTGGGGAAGGGGAAGTTGTTGTGCGCTGGCCCCGGACCTCTGACCCGTCTGTCGCTAACGGCATGGCAGAACACGGTGCGCAGCCGCGGTCTGCTTTTGGATGAGGGGCCGACGGGGACGACGGCGCGCCACGCCCGCCGTTCGTCGCCGGAATCGTCCGCTCGTCGCCGATTTGTGCCGCCCACCGGCTGCATCATCGCATCCCCGTTCATCGCGTGCGAGCTTTCGATCAAGGTATTGAAGCAGCCTCGATCGACACGCCGTAGCGATGAGATTCATGTTCAGCCCCATCACCCGCCGTTCCTGCGCCGCCGCGCTGCTCGCCATCGCCGCCGCATCGCCGCTGGCGGCACAGCCGCGCGCCGCGACGTTCGATTCCCTCGCGGCCGCAAACCTGGCGCGGGACCGCACCGTCGGCGCCGTCGTCGGCATCGCGAAGGGCGCGGAGACCCCGTTCCTGGCGCCGTACGGCAAGGCGGACGTGGAGTCCGACGTCGCGATGGGCACGGACGCCGTCTTCGCCATCGGCTCCATCACCAAGCAGTTCACGGCCGCGGCCATCCTGCAGCTGCGCGACCAGGGAAAGCTCTCCCTGGACGACGACATCACCAGGTGGTTTCCCGATTTCGACACCCGCGGCGCCCGCATGCCCCTGCGCCGGCTGCTCGATCACACCTCCGGCATCCCCAACGTGCCGGAGCTCAACCGGTTCCGGGGCGATCCCAACGCCTCACGCGACACCATCTACGCCATCATCAGGCGATCGCCGCCGCGGTTTGCGCCGGGTACCGCGCAGATGTACAGCAACCGGGCGTACTGGCTGCTGCACCTGGTCATCGAAAAAGCGAGCGGGATGACCTATCCGCAGTACCTCCAGCGGATGATCTTCGAGCCGCTGGGGATGACGAGCTCGGGGATCTGCCACGGCGCGCCGGACTTTCCCCGCCGCGCCACGGGCTACCTGGTGCGCAACGGCGAGACGCGCCGCGCCCCGGTGCTCGTCCCCGTGGCCGACCTGGGCTCCGGTGCCCTGTGCTCGACGGCGGCCGACATGGTCACCTGGCTGCAGGCGCTGCACGGCGGAAGGGTGCTGTCCGACGCATCCTACGCGGAGATGATCCGGCCGGCGACCCTCGCCGACGGCACCGCGCTGCGCTACGGCATGGGCGTCGACGTGCGCCAGGATGCGCGCGGGAACCCCTTCATTGGCCACAGTGGGGAGATCACGGGCTACGCGGCGCGCGCAAACTGGTACCCGGAAGCGCGGATGGCCATCGTCGTCCTGATGAACAACAGCCTCGATTCGTCGCCGACCGCCCTGGTTGATGAGCTCGCGGGGCAGCTGCTCCCGGGGACGCTTGCCGCTCCACAGCCGTTCGCCGGCGACGCGGAGGCGCTTGCCGGCACGTACAGCGGGACCACGGGCGCGGGACCGGCCACCCTGCAGGTGGCGCGCGGGCCAGCGGGGCTGACGATCTCGATCAACAACGCCGCGCCGCAGCCCCTCGCCTGGGTCGACGGCCTCACCTTTCGGCAGGGAGGCATCCTGCTGAGCTTCCGGCGTGCGAACGGAGACAGCGGCCCGGTCACCGAACTGCGGTACGACACGGGTACGGAGCACTCCATCCTCAGGCGCTCGTAAGCGCCGCGGCGCTGTCGCGTCGCGAACGGACCATACGATCCGCAAAAAGTTTTAGGACGATCACTGTCATTCTAAGCCCGAGAGGGTGTTGAGAAACCTGAGGTCTTCGTACGAAGCGCACAGTCATCCTGAGGGAGCGCCACGCGGAACTTTCAGGAACACAAGAGCTCGCGCGCGACCGAAGGACCTTCTCTCCGCCATCGTGGGGCCAGATGCGGGGCATGAAGCCAGCCCCACGCTTCTGCCGGCAAGGTCCTTCGGTCGGCGCCAGAGTATTGTGTATGAGCAGATTATGGAGCGGCGCCTCCCTCAGGATGACTTGGCACGATTCGAGGTTTTCTCAACACCCTCTGAGCCTGACGCTGAGTCTGAGGCTGAGGAAGGCGCCCGCCACGAGGCGTGCGGAACCGCGCGGCAGCCCGTGCGCCGACCGAAGAATCTCTTTTCGGAAACGGGCGGGACTCGCGCCAAAGCAAGTCGTAGCCGACAGGGCGGTGGGCCCATCCGGCAGATTCTTCGGGCGGCGCACAGGCTTCGGTGCATCCCGACGGGAGCGTGCGGGCGCCTTCCTCAGAATGACAGCGATCCGCAGGATCGTGTAGATGGTATTTCGATGCGAAGTGTCCGGATGTGCTGCACGGCATCCCCGAAACTTTCGGCGCAAGGTGGTCGTACGGGCCAGAAACCCACCTCTGCCACAACCGCCATACCCATCTCCATCCCTGTCCCGTCATTGTGAACGCATGAGCCATAGAACACGACTCCCGGCACCACGCCGCGCCGCCACCCTCGCGGCCCTGTGGGCGCTCGCGGCCGGCGGGGTGCCGGCGGCGGCGGATGCGCAGTCGGTCTTTCAGCCGGCAACGGCGGTCGCCCGCGCCACCGCCAGCCAGCCGGTGGAGATCGAGCTGCGGAGCGCAACGCGCGTGCTGGTGCCCGGCGAGACGGCGGCCGTCGCGATCCGGCTTCGACCGGAGCCCGGATGGCATACGTACTGGCGGCACGCGGGCGACGTGGGAAGCCCGCCGTCGGTGGAGTGGCAGCTTCCCGAGGGGTTCACGGCCGACCCGCTGCGCTGGCCGGCGCCGGAGCTGATCGCGTCGCCGCCGCTGGCCAGCTACGGCTACGAGCGCGAGGTGCACCTGCTGGGCGCCGTCCACGTTCCCAGCACCGCGCGCGTGGGTTCGACCGCCACGCTCAGGGGCACCATCAACTGGGTGGTGTGCAGGGAGGAGTGCTTTGCCGCGGACGTGGACCTTGCGCTTACCCTGCCGGTGGGCGCGGCCGCGGAGGCCGACACCGCCGCCGCCCGCGCGTTCGCGGCCGAGGATGCCCGCGTGCCGGCGCGCCCGGCCGGCTGGGCGTTCCAGTCGGCGGTGGACGCGGGCGCGATCGTGCTGCGCGTTCGCCCGCCGGCCGAGTCGGGGCTGCTCGCGGCGGGGGACGCCGTGCCCGTCCGGTTCTTCGTGGATTCGGCCGGCGTCATCGACCACGCCGCGCCGGCCGCGGTACGGGTGGACGGCGACGCACTGGAGCTGCGGCTCACGCGTTCGCCGTACGCCAGCGGGACCCCCACCCGGCTCACGGGCGTGCTCGCGTTCGCCGGCGCGGGGAGCGGTGACCAGGGCCTCGCGGTAGAGGTGGATGCGCCGGTGGTGTCCATGGCGCAGCTCGCGCCGGCCGGCGGGGCGGGGGGCGCTAGCGGCGGCAGGTGGTTGGCGCTGCTGACCGCCGGGCTGCTCGCGCTGCTGGGCGGCACGCTGCTCAACCTGATGCCGTGCGTGCTTCCCGTGCTGTCGATCAAGGCGCTGGGCGTGGCCGAGGCGGCGGCGCACGACGGACGGACCGCGCGGCGGCACGCGCTGTACTTTGCCGCGGGCGTGCTGGCGTCGATGTGGGCGCTGGTGGGGATGCTGCTGGCCCTGCGCGCGGCCGGCGCGGAGGTCGGGTGGGGCTACCAGCTTCAGAGCCCCGCCATGGTGGGCGCGCTGGCGCTGATCGTGTTCGCCGCCGCGCTCAACATGGCCGGCGTGTTTGAGCTGGCCCCGGTGGGCGGCACGCTCTCCGTCGCCGCGACGCGCACGCCGCCGGCGGCGGAAGCGTTCCTGAGCGGCGTCCTGGTCACCGCCCTGGCGACGCCGTGCTCCGCGCCGTTCCTGGCCGCCGCGGTGGCGTACGGGATCGCCGGCGGGGCGGCCAGTGCGATCGTCGTCTTTACCGCGCTGGGGCTGGGCCTGGTGTGGCCGCTGGCGCTGGTGGCCGCGGCGCCGGGCGTGCGCCGGTGGCTGCCGAAGCCGGGTGCGTGGATGGTGACGCTGCGGCAGGCGCTCGCCTTTCCGCTGTTCGCGACCGTGGTGTGGCTGGCGTGGGTGCTGGGCCGGCAGGCCGGGACCGGCGCGGTGACGGTGCTGCTGGGCGCGCTTACGCTGCTGGCGTTCGGCCTGTGGGCGCTGGGCCGCTTCGGAACGCTGGTCGCGTCGGCCGGCCGGCGCCGCGCCGCACGGGGCGTCGCCCTGGCGGCCGGCGCGGGTGCGCTGGCGCTGGTGATCACCGGCGCGCGCTCCGTACCGTCCGGCGCCGCGGTGGCGACGGCCGCGGCGAGCCCGGCCGCGGGCGCGCTCCCCTGGCGGCCGTACAGCGCGGCGGCGCTGCAGGCGCTGCGCGACAGCGGGCGCGTGGTGCTGCTGGACTTTACCGCCGACTGGTGCCTTACCTGCCAGGTGAACGAGCGTGTCGCCTTCAACTCGGACGCGGTGCGCGCGTCGCTGCGCGCGCACGACGTCGCGCTTCTCCGCGCCGACTGGACCACGCGTGACCCGTCGATCACGCGCGCCCTGGCGGAGTTCAACCGCAACAGCGTGCCCTTCGTGGTGCTCTACGGCCGCGACCGCGCCGCGGAGCCCGCGGTTCTTCCGACGCTCCTTACGCCGGGGATCGTCACGCGCGCCCTGGACGCCGCCGCGGCAGGCCCGGCGCCCGCGCTTTCCGTCGCACCCGCGCGCTGACCGCCGCGGCCGCGCCGAACTTCACCCCTTCATCCTCTTATCCCGGGCTCCGTACCATGGCTTACTCAATACGTCGCAAGCTCTCGCTTCTCCTGGCCGGCCTCGTCGTCATCGTCGTCGCACTGGCCGGAGCGGTGTTCGTCGTCCCGCACCTGCAGGAGGAAGTCAAGCTGACGCCTGCTGAATTGAGCGCCGCGCCTACCACCGGCGCGCCCGCTCCGGCGTTCACCGCGGTCGACACGCGCGGCGCCTCGCACTCGCTGGCGGCGTACCGCGGCCGGTGGGTCGTGCTCGAGTGGTTCAACCACGACTGCCCGTATACCAAGAAGCACTACAAGGACCTCGACGGCGGTCCCGGCAACACGCAGGCAATGCAGCGCGACTATGCCAACCGCGTCGTGTGGCTATCGGTCGTCTCCTCCGCGCCCGGAAAGCAGGGCTTCACGACGGCGGAGGAGGCGGACGAGCTGACGCGCAAGAAGGGCGCGGCGCCCACCGCCGTCATCCGCGACACGGCCGGCACGCTGGGGCGGCTGTACGGCGCGCGCAACACGCCGCAGTACGCCATCATCGACCCGCAGGGGGTGCTTCGCTACTCGGGCGCCATCGACAGCAACTCGTCGTCCAGCGCCAAGTCCATCGCCGGCGCGACCAACTACGTCCGCGCCGCGCTGGACGCCGGCCTGGCGGGGACGCCCATCGCGGTCGCGCAGACGCAGCCCTACGGCTGCGACGTGAAGTACTGATACCGGATCCGCAAATACACTCATCGTTCCCAACTGCAGGTTCTCACGCAGAGGGAGCAGAGGAAGCAGAGAACTGCCTGGGAAATCCTCGCCGGACTAAACGAAACAGAGGTCAGGGTACAGAGGAACTGACAACAGCCAGAGGAACAGAGGACAGAATGCGGATCACCTCTGTTCCTCTGGCTGTTCTCGGTTCCTCTGTACCTTCCGATGTTGTTTTTTCGGATCGGTACCGATTCGAACCGCTTCACGACGCGCCGGTGCAGCTACATGAGCGGGTCGATGCCGATCATTTCGGCCAGCCAGCGATGCCTGTCGGCCCGGGCTTGCTGACCGAGGTTGTGTCCCGTCGTGTACCAGAGAACCGTTTTGGGCTCCGGCGCGGCTGCGTGCAGCTCCGCCGCGTCGGCGACGGGTATGAAGATGTCCTGCATCCCGTTCTGCAGCAGCAACGGGACGTTGGCGTGCCCGACGAATCGAATCGGCTCGATGGGTGCCATCGCCCGAATCCAGGCGACACGTGTGGCACACGGGAAACCGGAAATGTGTTTGAACCCTTCCGGACCGGTGGCATGCGAAACCTGGCCGCCGTGTCCGACCACGAGCGCCGCCGCCTGGAGGCGCCGTTCGATGCCGACGAACAGCGCACCCGTCGCGCCGCCCCAGCTGAAGCCCACGAAGGCGATGCGGTCATCGTCGACGTTTGGACGTGAGCGCAATACGTCTACGGCGCGTTGCAGATCCTTGATCACCTGGATCTGCTCGGCCCGGTCCGCGGCGGTGTAGCGCATGAGCGGTCCGTCGCGGCGAGCGAAGGGCGCGTCGATCGCGATGACGAGCGCACCGTGCCGCGCGTAGTTCTGCGCAAGGCCCTCCAGGGCTTTCGCGTTGCCGGGCAGGCCATGCATGAGCACCATGCCGGGGCGCGGATCCGTGCGCGTGACCGGGTCCCACATCAACCCGGTCACCAGGCCGCCATCCGGACTGCTGAAGGAAATGCTGCTGACCTCCACGCCGTTGGCCGTGGAATCGACCGTCTTTTGCAGATTCAGTGGTGCATCGGCGTCGTAGCGGAACAGGTCCCGGTCTGCCGCGGTAGCCAGCCCTCCGAAATCGGGACGTGCGCCTCCACAGGAATCGCCGTAGACGCGAACGCGGACCGCCGGTTCGCTGGCGTTGCGCACCGTCGCCGCCGCCCCAGCGGACGCGCCCACGTGCACCACGAGGCTGTCCGCGGCACGCGTGAGCAGCGGACCGTTCTGTTCGGCCGGGTGGGTGGCGAACGCCACCAAGGGGGCGGCCGCCAACAATGCAGGCACAAGCGCGACGACAGCTTTCATAACCCCGTCCAGAAAGTTGATCGTGGACCGGACACCGCGCCGAACCGCTTCACGACCCGTTGCCGAGCGCTACATGGGGTCGATACCCATCGTTTCGACCAGCCAGGCATGCCTGTCGGCCACGGCTTGCTGATTGAGGTTGTGTCCCGCGGTATACCAGAGACTCGTTTTGGGCTGTGGCGCGGCTGCGTGCAACTCCGCCGCATCGGCGACGGGGATCAGCCTGTCCAGCGTCCCGTTCTGCAGCAACAGCGGGGCGTTGGCATGCCCCACGAACCGGATCGGCTCGATGGGTGCCATCGCCTGAATCCACGCGACACGTCTGGCACACGGGACTCGGGCGATGTGTTTGAACCCATCGGGACCGGTGGAGTGCGAGACGGGACCGCCGTGTCCCACGACGAGCGCCGCCGCCGCAAGGCGCCGCTCGATGCCGACGAACAGCGCACCCATCGCGCCGCCCCAGCTGACGCCCATGCAGGCGATGCGGTCGGGGTCGACGTCGGGGCGTGAGCGCAATACGTCCACGGCGCGCTGCAGGTCCTTGATCAGCTGGATCTGCTCGGCCCGATCCTGAGCGGTAAACCTTCTGACGGGTCCTCCGCGGCGAACGAACGGCGCATTGATCGCAAGTACGACGGCGCCGTACCGTGCGTAGTTCTGCGCGATGTCCGTCATGGCTCTCGCGTTGCCCGGTATGCCGTGCATGAGCACCATGGCCGGACGCGGACCCGGGCGGGTGACCGGGGCCGTCACCCTTCCGGTCACCAGACCGCCGTCCGGACTGCTGAACGCGATGCGGCTGACCTCCACGCCGGCATTCGTGGATTCGACCGTCTTCCGCAGATTCAGTGGCGCGTTGACGTCATACCTGAAGAGGTCTCGGTCTTCCGCGGTGGCCGGCCCCCCGAAATCGGGACGTGCACCTCCACAAAGATCCCTGGAAACGCGAACGCGAACGGAGTCACGCATGTCTGGATGGTTCGAGAGCGCGGCGCCCAGGTCGAGCCTGCCGTGACGCGGCAACCGCGCCGAGGCCGCCATGTTCCGGCCGCGAGCAACGTACCGTGCCGGCTCAGGCGTCTCGCGTACCGTTGCGGCTAGCAGAAGCGCCTGCGTACACCCGGTGTGTGTCAGAGAATCCGCCTGAGCGGCTGATTTCCCGACGGCAGGCCGCTGTGCGACGAATCTGGCGCCGGCGGAAGGATCTCGCCAGCAGCGTCCGGGGCTGGACCCGTGCAGCGTGGCCGGCCCCGCGATGGCCGGGACGAGATCCGGCGGGACGGTCTGGTGCAGGGGGGACGCCCGTCGCGCGTGTCTACGAAGGACGACCCGCGCGGCCCGCGGACACGGTGCAGCTCGCCCCCGGGGGGACGGCGATCGGCCGCGGCGCCATGGTGGCGCAGCCGTTGCCTCTTGCCGGTTGACGCCCCATTTCGTCATCATACGATCGGGGCCGGACACCCGGCGGTACGGCGACGCGGTTCACCATCCTCAGCGGCGCGATTCGCGGGTTGGATCTCGCTGAATCGCGGAGCGGTGCGGATGCGGCGGACATCATCAACGGATGGGCAGATGAAGACGATGAAGTGGCTGGACGGCCCGGTCGGCGACCCCAAGGCCGGCCCGACCGTCCGCGCGGCGCGAACCGGCACAGGCGTTCCGGGTTCCAGCTCCCGCCGAGGTACCCCCATGCGCATGCGCTCCGTTGGACTGCTCCTGTCCCTGCTCGCCGGTGCCTGCAGCCAGCCGGCCGATCCCGGTCCCGGCCTGCCTGCCTGCACCGTCCCGGCGCTCAGCGCCACGCCGGCACCCGCCTCGGCCCTGGCCACGTTCGACTACGACCGCGCGGCGGACTACGACCCGGAGCTCCAGCTGGCCGGCACCCAGCCGGGCGTGCGGATCTACGAGCTGAGCTTCCGCAGCCCGCGCGGTACCGGCCGTGCCACGGGGCTGCTCTTTGTGCCCGAGGGTCCGGGTCCGTTCGCGGGGGTGCTGCTGGGGCACGGCTTGCCGGGCAACGCCCAGCAGGTGGCGGGCGAGGCGGTGGTGCTGGCGCGCCACGGGGCGGTGGTGGTGGCGCTGGACGCCCCGTTCGCGCGCCGCTCGGGCAGCCCGGTGCGCTTTACCGAGGCCGACAGCGCCGAGCAGGTGCAGTACATGACCGACCTGCAGCGGGCGGTGGACCTGCTGGTGGCGCGCCCGGACGTGGACGCGAGCCGGCTGGGCTACGTGGGCGTAAGCTACGGCGGGGCGATGGGCGCGCTCTTCGTCGGTATCGAGCGGCGGCTCAAGACGGGCATCCTGGTGGTGGCCGACGGGGGCCTCGTCTCGCACTTCACCGGCCCCTCGGGCGCAGGCACCGCCCTGCCCGGGCTTGCCTGCGAGGACAGGCGGCGCTGGCTGGAGTCGATGATCCCCATCGAGCCCATCAAGTACGTGGGCTTTGCGTCGCCGATGCCCCTGATGCTGCAGTCCGGGCGGCAGGACGACGCCGTGCCGCCGGCAATCGCCGAGCTGCTGCACGCCGCCGTGGGCGAGCCAAAGTCGATCCGCTGGTACAACGCGGGGCACAGCCTTACCGCCGCGGCCGCGCGCGACCGCCTGGTGTGGCTGCAGCAGCAGCTGGGAATGCTCCCCCCGGCCACCTGAGCCGGCGGCCCGGCGCTCAGCGCCCGTCCCAACTCCCGCCGGGCCGCTTCGGCCGCCCGGCAGGCGCCCCGCGCCCGCGGACGCGAACCCGTCGCGGACCGCAAGCCCCGGCCATGACGACCGGCACCCGCACGCGTCATCCCTCCCACTGATCGGACCGTGGCCCACATCATCAAGGAAACTGGCGGATGAAGACGAAGGCACTCATCGCGGCCGCGACCGTGGCGGCCTCCGGGCTGCTGTGGGTGGCCCGCACGGACGGCGCACCGCCCGCCCCCGGCGGGGTGGCGATCGATGGCGACGACATCGCGGGGGTGGTGAGGGGGGCGAGCGGCCCCGAGGCCGGCGTGTGGGTGATCGCCGAGACCTCGGACCTTCCCACCAAGTTCGCCAAGATCGTGGTAACCGACGACCAGGGGCGCTACCTGCTCCCCGACCTGCCGCGGGCCAACTACGACGTCTGGGTGCGCGGGTACGGGCTGGTCGATTCGCCCAAGCAGAAGGCGGAGCCCGGGGCCACGCTGAACCTGCAGGCCACCCCGGCGCCCAACCCGCGCGCCGCGGCGGAGTACTACCCGGCCGGGTACTGGTACTCGCTCATGCGCGTGCCGGCGGAGAGCGAGTTTCCCGGCACGGGGCCGGAGGGGAACGGCATCAACCCGGTCTTCAAGACGCAGGGGGACTACGTTCGGCTGCTGAAGAACGGCGCCTGCCTGGGCTGCCACCAGATGGGGAGCAAGGGAACGCGCGAGCTGCACCCCGCGCTGGGCACCTTCGAATCGTCGGTGGAGGCGTGGCGGCGGCGGCTGCAGGCGGGCCAGGCCGGAGGCTCGATGACCGGCATGGCCCACAACATGGGCCCGCGCACGCTGCAGATGTTCGCCGACTGGACCGACCGCATCGCCGCGGGCGAGGTGCCGCCCACGCCGCCCCGCCCGCAGGGGCTGGAGCGGAACGTGGTCATCACGATGTGGGACTGGGCAGACCCCAAGGCGTACCTGCACGACCTGGTCTCCACCGACCGGCGCAACCCCACGGTCAACGCGAACGGCCCGCTGTACGCCGTGCTGGAGGCGAGCGCCGACTACATGCCGGTGCTGGATCCCAATACCCATACGGCCACCCGCGTCCCGGTCACGCTCCGCGACTCCAGCGCCGGACCCGTGGCGCCGCAGCAGGGCTTTGGTGCCTCGCCATACTGGGGGACGGAGCCGATCTGGAACAGCCGGGCGAACGTGCACAACCCCATGTTCGACGAGCAGGGGCGCGTCTGGATCACCTCCCGGGTGCGTCCGCCGCCCAACCCGGCCTTTTGCAAGGCGGGGTCTAGCCATCCGTCGGCCCGCCTCTTTCCGCTGGACGCCGCCGGCCGGCACGTGGCGGTGTACGACCCGCGGACCAAGGAGATAAAGCACGTTTCCACCTGCTTTGGCACGCACCACCTGATGTTTGCCGAAGACGCCAACCGCACCCTGTGGTTCAGCGGCGGCGGACCGGTGGTGGGGTGGCTGAACACCCGGCTGTGGGACCAGACGGGCGACGAGGAGCGGGCGCAGGGATGGACGGCGCTGGTGCTGGACATCAACGGCAACGGCCGGCGCGACGAGTACGTGGAGCCGAACGTGCCCGTGGATCCCGCCAGGGACAAGCGCATCAACACGGGTCAGTACGGCTCGGTGTACGCGCTGGCGCCGGCGCCGGACGGATCGGTGTGGGGAACGACGTTCGGCTTTCCCGGCGCCATCATCCGGCTTAGCCCGGGCGCCAATCCGCCGGAAACCGCGCTCACCGAGATCTTCGAGATCCCGTGGAACAACCCGGCCGTGGCGAACGTCGGCTTTTCCCCGCGCGGCGGTGACGTGGACCGCAACGGCGTGTACTGGGCCGCCCTGGGAAGCGGGCACATGGCCAGCTTTGACCGGCGCAAGTGCCGCGGCCCGCTGAACGGCCCCACCGCCACCGGCCAGCACTGCCCCGAGGGGTGGAGCTTCTACGCCGAGCCGCTGCCGAACCTGGGCAACGTCACCAGCCCCGGGAGCGGGGAAGGGAGCTACTACACCTGGGTAGACCAGTTCAACACGCTGGGCCTGGGCGAGAACGTGCCGATCAACACCGGCAACCAGTCCGAAGGGCTGCTGGTGCTCAAGGATGGCAAGTGGGTCGTGCTGCGCGTCCCCTATCCGATGGGCTTCTACACCAAGTGGATGGACGGCCGCATCGACGACCCGAACGCCGGCTGGAAGGGCCGCGGCCTGTGGGCCTCCATCAGCACCCGCGCCCCCTTCCACATGGAGGGCGGAAAGGGGCAGACAAGCAAGGCCATCCGCTTCCAGCTACGGCCGGACCCGCTGGCCAGGTAAGGCGACGCGCGAAGGGGGCGAGCATCGGGCTCGCCCCCTTCTCTGTCAGGCGCGGCGCCAATCGTGAACGCCACGACCGAGTGCGAGCAGATTTTTCGCGGAGCCAACATCGTCCTGTCGATTCCGCCGCCCCTCGTTCGACGTAGAGGGTGAGAGACCGATCACGACCACCACCAAGAACGAGGGATTTCCGATGAACATAGCGCTCTGGATCCTGCAGGTGCTGCTCGCCGCCGCGTTCGCCGCGCACGGATGGATGCTGGTTTCCCCGCCGCCGGAGCTGCTTGCCATCATGAACGAGCAGCTGGGCGTCGGATTCCGCATCTTCCTTGGCGTGGCGGAGATCGCGGGTGCGGTGGGCCTGCTCCTGCCCGCGATGACCCGCAAGCTGCCCTGGCTGACGCCCGTTGCTGCCGGCTGTCTGGCCTTTGTGGTCGCGAGCGCCACCGTGCTGCATCTCGCCAGGAGCGAGACCAGCGCGGCCGTGACCACCGCGATCCTCTTTCTCCTGGCTGCTTTCGTCGCCTACGGACGGTGGCGCGTGCGGCCGATCGCAAGCCGGAGCGGGGCCTCGGCGCGTACCCTGGCATCCTCCACGGCCTGACTCGCGCCCAGCCCAGCCGGGCGCTGCAGCAACCCGTGGCCGGGCATGGTTGAAGCCCCGCGCCCCTCGCCCTTGTGCCGTCAGGCCGCTGGACAAGCATTGCCGCAGCCGCGGGTGATCTCTCCCGCGGCTGCCGTGCGATCATCACGCAAGCGGTCCTACGCCCCGCGCCCTCGCCCACTGCAAGGCTCCATCGCTCGCCTCGCGCAAGCTGCTGCCGAACTCCAGCACCGATTCCGCGACTAGCAGATCCATCGCCAGTTCTTCTTCCGGTGCGTAGCGGGCGAGCTTGATCGAGGAATTTGCCGCCGCCTCGAGCGCGCCGAACCTGTCTTTCAGGATCTCCAGCGAGCGCATGGGCGAAGGCGTTTGGTGTTGTTCCATGCTCACCTCCATCTCTTGACCCGCGCCGCCGAGCAGGGCTACCGTAGAGACGCGGCGACCTTCGGGTCGTGGTCAGGCGGGTGCATCGGTGGTCTCTTGCTGGAGGAGCCGATGTATCCGCCTTGTTTTTTCTCACCTGCCACGTATAGTATAGCTGACTGCATACACCTTGTCAAGCGAACTGCATACATGGATTTCCGGGAAGCTCTGGATATGCTGGGCGAGCGGGTGACGCACGAAGAAGTAGCGTCGGCCCTCGGAGTCTCCGTGGCATCGGTGCGCCAGTATCGGCTTTCCGCCGACGCGCGCGCTCATCGATCACCTCCTCCCGGTTGGCCGGAGGTTCTATCGAAGCTCGCCCGAGCACGCGGCGAGGAGTTGATCGAACTCGCGGAGAAACTTAGCAGAAGCCAGACGAAACCACGCTGACGGACTAAGGGGAAAGCGATGTACAACCTGTTGGTAAGTGGAAGCGGCTGGGGGGAAAGACGTGACACGATGCCGTTAGGACGCATACTCGAGTACACTGAACCTCACATTGTTGAGCAGTTCAAGCCCGAAGGGGTCCTTGAAATTGAGCAACTTATTTGGCTTCCATCCCTCTTTATGGCAGAGACATCTCGTGAGAATGATCCGGTGGCCCGAGTGGGCACTATCACAAATGCGAGAATTGTTGGGCGCGACATCAGGCTAGAATATTTCTATGACTCGGACATTCCCCCGCTGACCAACAGCCGAATCGCCGCCTTCGCCAGCGAGTTGTTGATTGAAGATTTCGAATTTCATCGAACCCATTGGGCCGTAAAGGAGACAGACATCTTCCGAGCATTGCTCCGGAACGCGCAGCCGCGGCGACAGATGCCGAAGGTGTTTTCGATTGCCGATCCCGAGAATGTAGAACCCACTTTAGTATCTGTAATGATGCCGTTTCACCCTAGTTTTGATCCAGTCTATGACGTCATCAAAGAAACAGCCGCTGCTGCTGGCTTACGTTGCCGCCGAGCAGACGACATTTGGGAGGCTCCGGCCGTCATTCAAGATGTTGTCTCACTGATTGATCGGTCGAACCTGGTGATCTGCGACTGCTCACGGCGTAATCCAAATGTCTTTTATGAGGCAGGAATTGCTCATACGCTGGGGAGAGACGTTATCCTCATCACTCAAGCCGAAGAGGACATCCCGTTTGATCTTCGGCACCTCCGATATGTTCGTTATCTGAACAACAACGAAGGTCGCACTGCATTAGCGGAGCGCCTCCGAAGCCGATTCGAGGATTTGGGATAGCCGCAAACAATCGGCTGCAGGGATCCGGGGCCGTCCATGCTTTCGCCGACAACAGGCTTGCGCGCCGGCCCCGCACCCCTGACCGTTGGGGCGTTCGGACGCTTCGCGTTGCTCCATGCCCTACATTAGAGAAAGCTATATTCATTAACATGCCTAGTTCAGAACTTCTGAAGGTGCTTCGAAAGGGGAGCGACGCCTGGAATAGGTGGCGCGCTCACAGGCCGTTGTTAACTCAACCCAATCTCGACGGCATTAGTCTCCAACGACTGAGCCTTGAAGGTGTCAATCTTCAAGGGGCGAATCTCATTGGAACGGACCTCTCGGGTGCCAACCTGGCGGGTGCAGACCTGTCGAATACCAATCTGACGAATGCTAAACTGCTCGAGTGTCGCCTCGAAAATTCGAAGCTGGTGAACGCCAAGGGTAGCAATACGATGTTCTACGATGCCAACCTTGATGGCGCCGATCTAACGGAATCAAACTTCATCGAGTCGCAGATGGACGGGGCGTCTTTCCGGCGCGCAACGCTTGAAGGTGCAATGCTAGTAAAGGCTTCCATGAGCAAGGTAGACTTACAAAACGCCAATCTGCGTTCTGCTAATTTATCAATGGCGGCCATCACTAACGCTGACCTGCGCTATGCAGACTTCGAGGAATCATTCTTGGTTTCCGCCGATTTGAGCTTTTCAAATGCATCAGGCGCCAACTTCCGACGAGCATTTCTTACAAGCGTTCGGCTGGTCGAATCCGATCTCTCAGATGCAACTATCTCGGAATGCCACGTTTACGGAATTTCGGCTTGGAATCTCAACCTCGACCGGGCAAAACAGGACGGCCTTATTATCAGCGAGAATGCAGATCCGTTTAAGCTGAGAGTTGACGATCTCGAAGTAGCGCAGTTCGTGTTCCTCCTTCTGAATCACCGAAAACTTCGTAACGTGCTCAATGCGGTGACTCGGCGTGGAGTACTCTTGTTGGGCCGATTTGGGGGTGGTGGGATCGAGGTCCTGCAAGCGATTGCGGCAAGACTGCGGGAGCTTGAATACCTTCCGATTATCTTCGATTTCGAACGTCCAGATGACAGGAACCTAACCGAAACCATCAAAACGCTGGTTGGTATGTCGCGATTTGTTATCGCTGACCTCAGCGGGCCTTCCGTTCCACAAGAACTGTATGCAACGGTACCGCACTTTAAGGTGCCGTTTGCGCTTATTAGCGAGGAAGGGAGGCGCCCTCACTCGATGTCCAATGATCTTGTCGAATACCCGTGGGTCATTGGACCACCCATCGTATACTCGAACGTGGAGCATCTTCTGGCTCAACTCTCAGCTAGTGTCATTACTCCGGTTGAGGAGAGACTCGTCGAGAGACGCGCGCGCCTCAATGACTTGTTTGGTGCCATGTGACGTGTGGGTACAGAGTCCGCGGCGGAACTAGCGATTGCAGTGGTCGTTAGGCGCCGCCGGTACAGGCTCCGGTGCGGCGACAGACTGCGGTCCGCAAGCTTCCGGGCCGAGGGCGTTCGGGGCGTGCATCACCGCCGCGCACCAAGCTGCGATGCGCTTTGGCGGGCACACGTGTGGCACGGCTGTCTCGCGCGAGCCGCTGAAACAACCAGGCCCGGGTGCGCGCCACGCCGGTGCGCACCAGCTCCGCGGCCCGGCGGCGCCACCACCTGCGGTGCGCTGGTTCAGCGCTGGGGTTGACAGTCGGCCGCCTAACAATCGGCTGCAGGGGATGTGGGGCCGTCCATGATTTCGCCGCCGACAATCTTGCACCGGCCCGCACCCCTGACCCTTGTGTCCCTCCATCTCGCGTCCTCAGTCGGACGACGTGTCATCCTTCGAACTTGTGTCCGAGATCCGCCGCGCCGCAGACGTCTTCCGCAAGTCGCGAGCGCCGTGAAGCAGCGGGGGTAAGCTCCTCGCGCGTCGCGAACACTTGCGCTCCAGGCCAGCTGCGTCTGACCTTGAGGGCGTCGGAGTGCTTCCCTTTTCGGTGAGTTCCATGGCCGAACCTGGCATTTACACGCGCTTCAGATCGGCAGGCCTGTTCGCCGCCGTCCTCGCCGTGGGGCTTCCCAACTGCGGTGCCCAGGCGCCGGCACGTGCGCAGGGAGCATCCGTTGCTGACACCTCTGCGTTGGCCGCGACCGCACGGACGTTCCTCTCGACGCTGAACGACAGGCAGCGTGCCGACGCCTTGTTTCCCTTTGACCATCCGGAGCGCACCCGGTGGGTGTACGTTCCGGAGCGGCGCACCGGCATCCCTCTGCAGGCGATGGATGCCGGGCAGCGTGCGGCAGCGTTCGAGTTCCTGGGCACCGGTCTGAGTGAGCGCGGGACGGGGCTCGCGCGTGGTGTCATCGAACTCGAAGGCATTCTCCGCGACCTGGAAGGAGGGAGTCCCTGGGGGCTGCAGCGCGATCCGGAGCTCTACCACCTGTCACTCTTCACGGGGCCGGGTGGTCCGTACCCCTGGGGCTGGAGCTTCGAGGGCCATCACCTCTCCGTGAACGTCACGGATCTCGGGCCACACGGGCAGATCGTCGCGCCGCTCTTCATGGGTGCCGCCCCGGCGCGCGTTCCCAGCGGCCCGCGGCAAGGGACTCGGCTGCTCGCCGCGGAAGAGGACCTCGCCTTCGAGCTGCTGCACATGCTCGATCCTGCCCAAACTGCCCGCGCCACCATCGCCGCGCAGACGTTCGGGGAAATTCTTACCCGCAGCGTCCCCGTGGTGGGACCGATGGCATTCGCCGGCCTGCCCGCGGCCGATATGACGGCTGCCCAGCAGCGGCAGTTGCGCCGGCTGCTGGAATTGTACGCCGGGCGGATGGCGGACTCCGCGGCATCCAGGCAGTTGCAGCGTATCGAACAGGCGGGGTTCGAGCGCCTGCACTTTGCCTGGGCGGGTGCGCACCAGCCCCGCGAGCCGCACTACTACCGCATCCACGGACCTACCGTGCTGGTGGAGTACGACAACACACAGGACAACGCGAACCACATCCACACGGTCTGGCGTGATCTGGAGAACGATTTTGGAGGTGATCTGCTGAGGAGGCACTATGCACGGCAGCCTCACCGGGAGTGAACCCGGCTTCATCCCCGAGCCTTGATCTCCTGAGAGGGGTTGCCAAACCTCCACATCAGATCAGAAGCTCAGTCATCCCGAGGGAGCGCACCACGTGTAACCAGAAGTCACACCAAGACCTGCGCGCGGCCGAAGGACCTTCTCTCCGATCGCAGAAAGGCATGCTCCACGCCGGAAATCCAGCCTCCCGATTCTGCTGGCAAGGTCCTTCGGTCGGCGCCAAAGCTTTTGGTACGAGCAAGATACGATGCGGCGCCTTCCTCAGGATGACTGATCCCGGCGAAGGTTCAAGCAACCCCCTGGGATGATATCGCCAAATCGTCCACAATGTTGACTTCCTGGGGGAGGCGGCGCTCCACAGACTGCTTTCACGCAAAGCATTGGCGCCGACCGAAGGGATCTTGAACAGATCCGAGGGCTGGGCCTTGCGCGACCCGACAAAGATCCTTCGGTCGCGCGCAAGTGTTTGTGGTCAGCAAAGTTAGGGGTGTGCGCTCCCTCAGGATGACAGTGGGGGCTCCGGCGGGATCAGGTGAGGTTTGGCAACACCCTGTGAGGGAGCGCGCCGCGGGAGCGTGGGGGCTCCGGTAGCATCAGGTGAGGTTTGGCAACACCGTCTGAGGGAGCGCGCCGCCGGAACCTGACGCTACGCAAGTGGGCCGCGGAAGCTTCGTCCTCAAGAGAAAGATCTTGTTGAATGGTCGAGGAGCAGCGGAGTCGTCAGCTCTGGATGGAGACGGCGCTCATCTTCGCCGCGTGGACCGTCTTTGGACTGATCTCGGCGAACCAGGTTTACGTGCAGTTCGAGCTGTTCGAGCGTCCCATCCCGTGGCGGCACGCGCTGCTGCAGGGGCTGTTCGAGGCGTATCTCTGGGCGTTCGCCACGCTCGCCATCTTCTGGCTGGCCCGGCGCTTTCCGCTGGAGCGCGGGCGCATGCTGCGGGGCATCGCGGTTCATCTCGCCTGCGCGCTTGTCCTTTCGCTGGCGCGGGTCGCCGTCATCGTGGAGGTGAGCCGGCACGTGGACTGGCTGGGGGAGCGAAGCTTCGATCGCCAGTTCTGGGGACGGTTCCACCAGTACTTTCTCTACTACGCGCTCCTGCTGGGCATCGCGCACGCCGTGCTCTACCACGGGCGCTATCGCGAGCGCGAGCGAGCGGCCGAGCGGCTGGCGGCGGGCTTGGCCGAGGCGCGGCTGCAGGCGCTCAAGATGCAGCTGCAGCCGCACTTTCTCTTCAACACCCTCAACGCCATCTCGGCGCTCATCCCCGACGAAGCCAAGCCCGCCAGGCGAATGGTCGCGCGCCTGGGCGACCTTCTGCGCATCTCCCTGGAGCACGAGGCCACGCAGGAGGTAACCCTGCGCGAGGAGCTTGCGTTTCTGCAGCCCTACTTGGAGATCGAGCAGGCGCGCCTGGAGGACCGGCTGACGGTGGCGCTGGAGATCGCGCCCGAGACGCTGGACGCGCGCGTCCCCCATCTGCTGCTGCAGCCGCTGGTGGAGAACGCCGTCCGCCATGGCATCGCGCCACGCATCGGGCCGGGGAGGGTGGAGATCTCCGCGACCCGCGGGGCGGACGGCCGCGTTCTGCACCTGGAGGTGCGGGATGATGGGCCTGGGGTGGACCGGGACGTCCAGGCCGGAACCCGCAAGGGGGTGGGGCTGGCCAACATCCAGTCCCGGCTGGAACAGCTCTACGATGGTCAGCACCGCTTCGAGTTCGCGAATCACCCCGGGGGCGGGGCGGTCGTGCGGATCTCTCTCCCCTCCCGCCGCGCGGATCACGGGGCAGGGAAGGAAGGGTCCGCCCGATGACGATCCGCGCCCTGATCGTGGACGATGAGCCGCTGGCGCGCCGGCGCATCCGCGGCCTGCTGGCGGAAGCAGGGGACGTCGGTGTCGTCGCCGAATGCGCGAACGGAAGGGAAGCGATCCAGGCCATCGATGAGTCGCCGCCGGACCTGCTTTTTCTGGACATCCAGATGCCCGAGGTCGACGGCTTCGACGTGCTGCGGGCGATCGGCGTGGGTCAGGTGCCCGTGGTGATCTTCGTCACCGCCTACGACCAGTTCGCCCTGCGCGCGTTCGAGGCGCACGCGCTGGACTACCTGCTGAAGCCGTTCGACGACGAGCGCTTCGAGGCGGCGCTGCAGCGCGCGCGCGAGCGGATCCGCCAGCAGCAGGGAGGCGACCTTGACCGCCAGCTGCGCGCGCTGCTGCAGGAGGTGCGCGGGGACCGCGGCTACCTGCGGCGGCTGGTGGTGCCCACCGGCCCCCGCAACGTCTTTGTCCGGACGGAGGAGATCGACTGGATCGAGGCCGATCGCAACTACATCCGCCTGCACGTGGGTGATCGAACCCACCTGCTGCGCGAGAACCTGAGCCGCATCGAGTCCGCGCTGGATCCGGCGGCGTTCTGCCGCATCCACCGCTCCACCATCGTGAACGTCGATCGCATCCAGGCGGTGGAATCGCTCTTTGGCGGCGAGTACCTGGTGCTGCTTCACGACGGAACCAGGCTTACCTCGGGCCGCAGCTACCGCCGCAACCTGCACGCCCTGATGGGCAAGGAGAGCTGATGCCGAACCGGCAAAAGAGTACCCACATCATCTGGCGGACGGTGTCATTCTGAGCCTGAGGGGGGTGAAAAACCTTAGATGTCCCCACAGAAGCGCGGCGTCATCCTGAGCTGAGAGGGTGTTGAGAAAACCTCAGTTGTTCCTCAAGAAGCACACTGTCATCCTGAGGGAGCGCACGCCTGAACCATCATGGCCACAAGAGCTTGCGCGCGACCGAAGGATCTTTCTCTGGTTGCACCAGACCCAGCCCTCGGGAGCCGTTCAAGACTCCTGGTTCTGCAGGCAAGGTCCTTCAGTCGGCGCCGAAGTGTTGTGTATCAGCAGATTGCGGAGCGGCGCCTCCCTCAGGATGACTGGGAGGTCAAGGTTTTAAAAAATCCTCTCAGGATGACACCGATCGCCAAACAGCTACTGTTTTCGCGGATTCGCCATGCCTGTGCGTGAGGCTTTCCTGTCGCGGACCCGGAACGAGCCAGGACGTTCGTACCCCTCCCCACGTCGTTCGTACTCATGGATCCGCGGTCGGGAACAATTTCCTCCTTTGCACCACACGCGGCCGGTATTCTGGTCCGGAGAAGTCTGTTTGCCCCGGGAGCGAGCGCGGGTGCAACGCCACGTATGGATGAGATGAGAACCAGCGCGAGTCGCCAGCTGAAGGAGAGCAGGGGAGGCCGGTCCGGCCGCCCGGGCATGGCTGCGCTCCTGGCGCTTTTCGTCGCGCTCGCCGCATCGGTGGGGCCCGCGCTCCTCGCGCAGACCGGGCGGGCCCCCCTGCTCGCCACCCAGCAGGATACGACGCCGCGCAGCGAGGCCAGGCTGGTGAGCGACGTCGCCTCGATCCGCCCCGGCGAGCCGTTCACCGTCGGCCTCCACCTTACGCTGGACGAGGGGTGGCGGACCCCGTGGAAGAACGCAGGCGACGTGGGCAACGGGCTGATCGCGACATGGAGCCTGCCGAGCGGGTTCAGCGCCGATTCGCTTGCCTACCCGATCCCCGAGCGGATCTCCAACCCGCCCGTCACGAGCTACGGGTACCACGACGAGGTGGTCATCCTCGCCACCATCACTCCGCCAGCTGGCCTGCAGGCCGGGCGCTCCGTGCGGCTCAGCCTCTCGGCCGACTACGTCGTCTGCGGGCACACCTGCATCCCCGCGCACGCGGAGCAGTCCCTGGAGCTGCCCGTACGCGATGCGCCGCCCACGACGTCGGGAGACGCGGCGCTGATTCGCCGCTACGCGGACCGCCTGCCGGTGGAGCACGCACGGTGGAGAACGCGGGCCGCCCGGACCGACGGCGGCTTCGTCGTCGGCATCGCACCCCCGGCGGACTGGAACGGCTCCCTGGCCGGCGCCTGGTTCTTTCCCACCAACCCGGGGCTGCTGGACCATGCCGCCGCTCAGCCGATCGGGCGCACGGCGGCCGGGGAGTACCACGTCAGGCTCACCGGGTCGGCATACTTGGCCGGCGAGCCGAAGCGGATCGAGGGCATCCTCGTGCTCCCGGACGGTGGCGCATTCGATTCGGCCGGGCACCGGGGCCTGGTCGTGAGCGCTGCGGTCGCGGACGCGGCATGGGCCGCCGAGCCCACCGAGCCAGTCGCGGCGCCCGGGCTGGCTCCGGCGGCGGGCGCCGCCGGCGAAGTGACCCTCCTTTTCGTCGTTTTGTCCGCGCTGGCCGGGGGCGTGATCCTGCCTCCGAAAACTATCCCTGTCCCAACCACAAGGAGATGACATGAGAAGGACCCCGTTCGCGATTGCGGCCGTGCTGGCGCTGGGCCTTGGGACCATGGCCGCCGGTGTGGTGGCGCCCCCGGAGATCGGCAGGCCGGCGCCCGCGTTCACGCTCCCCGACACGCGGGGCGCGCAGCACTCCCTGGCGCAGTACCGAGGGCGGTGGGTCGTCCTGGAGTGGTCCAACTACGGCTGCCCCTACGTACAGAAGCATTACAACAGCGGCAACATCCCGCGACAGCAGCAGAAGTGGCGGGACCGGGGCGTCGTCTGGCTGTCGGTGATGTCTTCGGCGCCCGGGGAGCAGGGCCACTTTGCGCCCGCGGCGATGAACACGGAGTCGGGGAGGATGGGGAGCAACGCCAGCGCGGTGCTGCTGGACCCGGCGGGCACGGTGGGCCGCACGTACGACGCCCGGACGACGCCGCACCTGTTCGTGATCAACCCCCAGGGCACGCTGGTCTACATGGGCGGGATCGACGACGTTGCCACACCGCGGCAAGAAGACCTGGCGCGCGCCAGGCAGCTCGTGGACGTCGCGCTGGAGCAGGCCACGGCCGGGCGTCCGGTCTCCACGCCCACGTCGCGGCCCTACGGGTGCAACGTCAAGTATCGCTGAGATGAGAACCAGAGCGAATCACCCGCTGAAGCCGGCCGGAGGCCGCCCGGGCATGGCTGCACCCCTGGCCCTTTGGGTCGCGCTGGCCGCATCGGCGGGGTCCGGGCTCGCCGCGCAGACCGGGCCGGCCCCCCTGCCTGCCGCCCAGCAGGATACGACGCCGCACAGCGAGGCCAGGCTGGTGAGCGACGTCGCCTCGGTCCGCGCCGGAAAGCCGTTCACGGTGGGCCTGCACGTCACCCTCGACAAGGGGTGGCACACCTACTGGAAGAACCCGGGGGATGCCGGCAACGGGCTGCTCGCCACGTGGACCCTGCCCAACGGGTTCAGCGCCGACTCGTTCGCGTACCCGGTCCCCGAGCGCATCCCGTATCCGCCGATGGTGAACTACGGGTACAGCGACGAGGTCGTCTTCCTGGCCACGGTCACCCCTCCGGCCGGCCTCGAGGCGGGCCAAGCCGTGCGGCTGACGCTCCTGGCCGAATTTCTCGTCTGCGCGGACGTCTGCATCCCCGCAACCGCGTCGCGGTCGCTGGAGCTGACCGCGGGCGATGCGCCGCCCGCACCCTCCGCCGACGCGGCGCTGATCCGCCGTTTCGCCGGGCGAATGCCCGTGGAGCAGGCGCAGTGGGCCACGCGCGCCGCCCGGACCGACAGCGGCTTCGTCCTGGAGGTGGCACCGCCGGCGGGGTGGAAGGGGTCGCTGGCCGGGGCGTACTTCTTTCCCGCCGACCCGGTGCTCCTGGACCACGTCGCCGATCAGCCCGTGGGGCGCACGGCGGACGCGCGGTACCGCCTCCGGCTCAAGCAGTCGGCGTACCTGCCCGGCGAGCCGCGGCGGATCGAGGGCGTCCTGGTCCTCCCGGAGGGCGGCAGCTTCGACGCGGCGGGGAACCGGAGCCTCGTAATACGCGCGGCGGTGGCGGACGCGAAGGTGGCCTGGGCCGCCGAGGCCACGGAGCCGGTGACGGCGGCCGGGGTGGCGGCCGGGCAGGCGTCGGGCGCGGAGGGTGGGGTGGGACTTCTGCTCGCCGTTCTGTTTGCGATGCTTGGCGGCGTGATCCTGAACCTTATGCCGTGCGTCTTTCCCATCCTCTCGCTCAAGGCGCTGGGCCTGGCCGGCCGGGGCGGCGACGGGGCGGGGATGCGGCGGGACGGGCTGGTGTTCGCCGCCGGCGTCATCGTCACGTTCCTGGCGATGGCCGGTCTGTTGATGGCCGTGCGGGCGTCCGGCGCGCAGGTCGGCTGGGGGTACCAGCTGCAGAGCCCCGCGATGGTGGCCGCCCTGGCTGCCCTGATGTTCGTGATCGGGCTGGTCCTCGCCGGCGTGTTCGAGGTCGGCGTGTCGCTGACGCGGCTGGGCGGCTTGGGCGGGTCGGGCGAGGGATCGGCGTTCCTGACCGGCGTGCTGGCCACCGTCGTCGCCACGCCGTGCACCGCCCCGTTCATGGGCGCCGCCGTGGGGGCGGCGCTGGTCCGGCCGCCGGTGGAAGGGCTGCTCATCTTCGGCGCGCTGGGCGTCGGCATGGCGGCACCCTACGTGGCGCTCTCGTTCTGGCCGGCGCTGGCCCGGCGGCTGCCGAAGCCGGGCCGATGGATGGAGACGTTCAAGCAGGTGCTGGCGTTCCCCATGTTCGCCGTCTCCATCTGGCTGGTCTGGGTCTTCGGGCTGCAGACGGGGATGGGCGGCGCCGCGCGGCTGCTGTTCGGGCTGCTGCTGCTGGCGTTCGCCGGCTGGCTGATCGGGCGCTGGCCCGCGATCTCGATCTCCACCCGCACGCGGCTGGCGACCCGGGCGCTGGCCACCGTCGCGGTGATTGTCGCGCTGGCGGCGGGTGCCACCGCCACCCGCGGCGAGACGCCGCTCCCCGCCGGCGGGGACCAGGCCGCGACGATGGAGTGGCAGCCCTGGAGCACGGCCGCGGTCCAGGAGCACCGCAGCGCGGGACGCCCCGTTTTCGTGGACTTTACCGCGGCCTGGTGCATCAGCTGCCAGGTGAACGAGCGTGTGGCGCTGGAGACGCCCTCGGTGCGGCAGGCGTTCACGGACCGGAACGTGGCGCTGCTGAAGGCGGACTGGACGCGCCGCGACTCCGACATCACGGGCGCGCTGGCCTCGTTCGGCCGCAGCGGCGTCCCGCTCTACGTGTACTACCCGGCGGACCCCGCGGCGCAGCCCGTCGTGCTGCCCGCGCTGCTTACGCCGGCGATCGTCCTGGGTACCCTCGAAACGGAGAAAACGACATGAGAAGGACCCCGTTCGCGATGGCGGCCGTGCTGGCGCTGGGCCTTGGGACCATGGCCGCGGGCGTGGTCGCGCCCCCGGAGATCGGCAGGCCGGCGCCAGCCTTTACGCTCCCCGACACGCGGGGCGCGCAGCACTCCCTGGCGCAGTACCGGGGGCGGTGGGTCGTCCTGGAGTGGTCCAATTACGGCTGCCCGTACGTGCAGAAGCATTACAACAGCGGCAACATCCCGCGACAGCAGCAGAAGTGGCGGGACCGGGGCGTTGTCTGGTTGTCGGTGATGTCTTCGGCGCCCGGGGAGCAGGGCCACTTTGCGCCCGCGGCGATGAACACGGAGTCGGGGAGGATGAGGAGCAACGCCAGCGCGGTGCTGCTGGACCCGGCGGGTACGGTGGGCCGCACGTACGACGCCCGGACGACGCCGCACATGTTCGTGATCAACCCCCAGGGCACGCTGGTCTACATGGGCGGGATCGACGACGTTGCCACACCGCGGCAAGAGGACCTGGCGCGCGCCCGCCAGCTCGTGGACGCCGCGCTGGAGCAGGCCACGGCCGGGCGTCCGGTCTCCACGCCCACGTCGCGGCCCTACGGGTGCAACGTCAAGTATCGGGGAGCCTGACCGCTGGCGGCCTCGCTTGTGCTCGCCGCCCACGCCGTTCACTCATCAGAGGAACGACGACGGAAAAGCATCACGCGGAGGCGCGGAGGAACTGATGAGGCGCGGAGGCGTTTTGGGCGTTCCCTCCGCGCCTCTTCCGTTTTCTCCGCGCCTCCGCGTGAAAATCGTTCCCCTCTCTGCACATCGAAATCCGGGAGATGGTATGACATCCTCATCCCCAGGATTTCACCTGCATGCCAGGTCTCCTCATGCTTCCTCGTGCGTGGGCGGAGCTGCAAACACTTGTTGCCGGACGCGAGGGTGGGGGATAAGATTCAGCGCCCGCGGAACCTGTTGTTTCCGGCGCGCTCGACACCCTCGCGACCATGCAGGTTGGTATGTCCGGCCAGATCAACCAGGAACTGCAGAACAGCAAGCCCGTGGCTTCCATCGAGGTTGAGGCGGCGCTGAACATCCAGCGCACGGGGCACTTTCTGGAGCAGTGGACGGACACGGTGCTGGAGCCGGTGGGGCTGCGGGGGGACACGTTCAACATCCTGCGCATTCTGCGCGGCGCGGGGCCGGAGGGGCACCCCAGCAGCGAGGTGCGCAAGCGGATGATCCACGACACCGAGCGCTTTCCCGCGCTGATCCATGCCCTCCGCTCGCGCAACCTGGTCACCGGCACCCTGCGCCTTACCATCACCGACGCCGGCCGCGAATTGCTGGCCTCTACCGACGGGCTGCTGGAGGGCGCCATCCGCGAACGATTCGGCCGCATCGAGCCCGCCAAGCTCCGCACGCTCATCGAAGCGCTGGAGCGGCTGCGCGCGGACGGCTGAACCGTTGCGCGTGGCGAATGACGAAGGGCCGGCATCGTGGAGGATGCCGGCCCTTCGTCCTGTCACCCGCGGGGCGTCAGATCTCGCGGCAGGTGGTCCGGGTGGACGGCGGCGGGCAGAACCGCGCCACGTACGATGCGCCGGTGGTGCAGCCGCAGGTGGCGTACGGCGGGGTGGGCGCCTCGTAGGCTTCCACCGTGCCGGCGTCATAGCTTTCGCCGGCCATGCGGAACGATTCCACGGCCAGCGTGTCGAGATCGAGCTTCATCTTCTGCATCGTTGTCTCCTGGTAACGTGGTCGATGGTTTCCGGGGTGGCGCATTCGTCGCCCCTGGAGAATGGCTTCGCGGCGGAAAAGCCGCCCCTGTGCCGTCCTGCGAAGATGGTTGAGTGCAGATTGTGGCGCAAGCTGCAACTAGGTCCACTTCGATCGTGGGTCCGTGCGATCCGCTCCGGCCCACGTGCATTCCACGCTGAATCAGCGGCCCCGCGGCCATTCAAGCTGCGGGGCCGCTGTGCTGGCATCCGGATCCAGGACGGTTCTCCAGATCGCGCATCAGGTGGTGCGATCGACGGTTGCCGGTGCACTCCGTAGATCATCCGCCGATCCGCACGCCGATCCAAAACGCGGATGGCTCCCCGCCGGATTCTGTCCCTCTCCCGTTTCCGGCATCCCGCGCCCCCGCCGATCCCGCACGATGCAGACGAAACGGCACGAGAAAACTCCGTTGACCCCGTTAACTCCCTGTGAGGCCCGTTCTTTTGCGGATCCAGGACCAACATCCGTTCTCTAAAAAACGCGGATGGCTCCCTGCCGCATTCGTTCCTTCTCCCGTTTCCGACATCCCCCATCTCGTGTCTGGTCGACCGCCAGCGCGATGCCCAGGAACGGCACGAGAAAACTCTGAGTCCGGTCTAAGAAGTCACGAATGCCGTTCTCCACGTCAACGTGGAGAAAAATGGGTCTCAAGGATGCTCTCAGACGGCCGATCGTGACTTCAGGATAGTGCGCATGACCCTGAAATCTGGGGTGTCGACCGCCAATGCGGACTGTTAGACCGGACTCAACTCTGTTGACTCTGCTGACTCTGTGTGAGCCCAGGTCGTTTGTGGACTCGGAACGAGGCAAGTGGCTGCGTCTTGGTCCGGTCATCCGCCAGGCGAACCTGATGTCCAAACTATGCCCAATCATGGCGCAGGGATTGCCGAGAGATCCGCTCCCGGATTCGGCCCCGTATCCGGAGTACCGGCACGTGCCCCGGGTCGTGCACGCCGGTTCGCCATTCACCTGATTTTCGTAGAGGGCGCATGAACAAGAGCAGGCGTGGGACCATCTGGACGGCGCTGGTTGCGTCGGCCGTACTGCTGTCGGCGTGCGAGGGCTCCACCGGGCCCACGGGGCCGCAGGGACCCGCCGGCCCCCAGGGCCCCGCCGGACCGGGCGGCACCCCGGGCACTCCGGGCACCCCCGGTACGCCGGGAACTCCGGGAGCGCCAGGAGCCCCGGGCGCGCCGGGATCGCCGGGCACCAGCTTTTCGGGACGCACCATCTACGCGATCGACAACAACAACACGCTCATCACCTTTGGCGCGCTTACGCCGGGCACCCGCGTGGGGTTCATCGGCATCAACGGCCTGGCCGCCGGCGAAACCATCGTGGGCATCGACTTCCGCCCCCTGGACGACCAGCTGTACGCCGTGAGCAGCACCAGCCGCCTGTACACCATCAACATGTCCACCGGGCTGGCCACGGCCGTGGGCGGCGGCGTCATCACCCCGCCGCTCAGCGGCACGGCCTTTGGCGTGGGCTTCAACCCCGCGGTGGACCGGCTTCGCATCCACACCAGCGACGAGCAGAACCTTCGCGTCAACCAGACGGCCAATCCGCTGGTCACCCTGGTCGACGTGCCGCTGGCGTACGCCGCGGGTGACGTGAACGCCGGGCAGAATCCGCTGATCGCCGGCACCGCGTACACGCTGAGCGTGCGGCCGGCGCCCACGTCGACGGAGCTGTTCGCCATCGACGCCGGGCTGGACGTGCTTACGCGCCTCAACTCGCCCAACGACGGCCAGCTTACCACCGTGGGCAGCCTGGGCTTCGACACCACCGAGGACGTGGGCTTCGACATCGCCGGTGACACCGACGTGGGTTACGTGACGCTCACCCCCGCGGGCACGGCGGGCGGGCCGTCGCGGCTGTACACGGTGAACCTGCGCAGCGGGCAGGTGACGGTGGTGGGGCAGGTAGCCCATCCCGCGCCCATCCGCAGCATCGCCGTGGCGCCGGGCGCGCCGCCGGCCCCCAACCGCTATCGCCCGTAATCAGCGGAGCGGGGGAGTAACACGAATCGGCTGCCCGGCACGTCGCCGGGCGGCCGATCTTCGTCATCCGCGCGAGATCAGGGAAGGGTGACGGTGATCTCGATGCGGCGGTTTTGCGCGCGGTTGCGGTCGCTGGTGTTGGGCACCTTGGGCTGCGTTTCGCCGTGCCCGGTGGCCTGCATCCGCGCCGCGGGCACGCCCTGCGCCGTGAGCCAGGCCACGACGGACTGCGCGCGGCGCTCCGAGAGCGTCTGGTTGGCGGCATCCGCCCCCACGTCGTCGGTGTGGCCGTCGATGGTGATGCGGCCGTTGGGGTGCGGGTCGATCATCGTCCGCTTGATCTCCCCCAGCAGCGTTACCGCGGCCGGCGTAAGCTGCGCGCTGTTGGTGGCGAACAGCACGCCGCCGCTCATCTCCGCGCGCAGCCGGTTCCCCTCGCGGCGAAACTGCGCCGGGGCCAGTGCCGCGAAGTCCAGCGGCCGCAGGTTGTCCGAGTCCGGCCCCCACTCCAGGATCAGCGCCACCTCTTCGCGCGGACCCTGAAAGTACTGCACCCGCACGTCGTGCAGTCCCGCCGCCAGCTCCGCCTCGCCGTCGATCGCGCCCGGGCCGTGGATGCCGTCGTTGTCGATCACCAGCTCGCCGTCGATGAACAGCTTTGCCCCATCGTCCGACGTCAGCCGAAAGGCGTAGGTGCCCGCCTGGGGGAGCATGATGCGGCCCTGGTAGTCGATGGCGAACCACTCAAAGCGGTTCGTCACGCCGGGAAAGCCCACCGTAAAGCTCTGCGGCTGGATGTTGAGCACCGTGGTAGAGATGGTGCCCTGCGGCCGCAGCCGCGAAAAGTCCGGCAGCGTCTCGCTGTTCTCGGGGATGAAGTACACGCGCCCCTGCAGGGCGAACGGCACCGTCCCCGCGGTTCCAAACCCGCCGCCCTGGGCGGCGATGGGGTGCGCGGCGGCTAGCGAGAGCGTGACGGCGGCAACGGCCAGGTGTCTGTGCATTCAGCGGTTTCCGGTCTAAAGGTGAGACGAAACTGCAGAACGGGCGGGATATACGAGGTGCGCGGAAAAATGATTCACGGCATGTTCGTCGACAAGCTTTTTGTTTACGGAAGGGTGCGGATGGGGAGTAGGGAGGAACGTACGGGGCGGGTGAGGAGGCGGCGAGATCAGCAGGCGGCGTTGAGCGTACTCCCTCGATCCGACCCACCTGGTCGCGTGCCGTCCGCCTGCAGGAGCGAATGAATTCGCCGCTACAACAGCACAAAGTCCACCTTCGTGGACTCGGCGGCCCTGCCGTGTGCGGCGTCCCACGCACCTGCGCGTCCGCAACGGTCGACGCCGACGTCGTCGTGCGCGATGGCCGGGCGACGGAGTGCGGACCTTCCCACACGAGCAGGTGAAGCCCCGCCTGGCGAGCTCCGCGAGCCTTGGGCGGGGCTTGTGGCCGTCCTAGCCGCAGGCTTTAGCCTGCCCGTAATGTTGGCGGCGCGGACCGTTGTGCCCGTGTGAAACGCACCGCGGGCATTCGGACGCGTATACCCTCTCCCGCGTGCGGGAGAGGGTGCGAGCCTACGCGAGCGGGTGAGGGTCCCCCACGGCGCGACGGTAGCTTTCCAGGCTCACGCGTGCGCCGGCGGAAAGGAACTGGCGCACCGCGTCGATCATCTCCTCCACCTCGTGGGGGCGCTCGCGGCGCACGTGGCGGCGGATGGCGGCCGCCAGCTCCTCGGCCAGGATCTCGTGCTCGCGCACCACCTCCGATTCGGCCCACCCCAGCCGGGCGCGCTGCTCGCCGTGCCGCTCGCTGATGCGGCGCTGGATGTCGCTGCCGTCGCGCATCAGATCCGCGTCGGAGCCGGCCGCCAGGTCCATCGCGCCAAACGTCTGCGCGATGTCGGAAAGAAAGCTGGCCAGGTGGTCCTCCAGCTCGGCCTCGCTGCGGGCGTGCGCGTTGGGCGTGGCGGGATCGCTGCGCAGGCGCGCCACGAACGCGTACAGCAGCCGCTCCATCTCGGCAAAGATGGCGTCGCGCACCTCGCGCAGCACGGCAGTGCTTCCCGGATCCGCGACCGCCTGGTCGCCCATCCCCGCGCGCACCATCTCCGCGGGCGCGGCGGCCAGCCAGAGAAAGAAGGACGAGCCTGTCCCCTCGGTGCTGCGCACGGTCAGGTCGCCGCCCATCAGCCGCGCCAGCTGCCGGCTGATCGCCAGCCCCAGCCCGCTGCCGCCGTGCTGCCGCGTGAGCGACATGTCGGCCTGCACGAAGGGCTCGAAGATGGCGTCCAGCCGCTCGGCCGCGATCCCCTTGCCGGTATCCTCCACCCGCAGGTACACCCACGGACCCTCGCCCTCCAGCCGCGCCTCGGCCGGGGGCTGCAGCGCCGCCCCCGCGCTTACGGTAATGCGCCCGCCGGCGGGGGTGAACTTTACGGCGTTGGTGAGCAGGTTGAGCAGGATCTGCCGCGCCCGCTCCGCGTCGCCCCAGGCCGTAAGGCTCGACGCCAGCCCCGAAACCAGGCTGGCAAGCTCCACCCCCCGCTCAGCGGCCGGCTGCTCCACCAGGCTGAGCGCCTCGGCCAGCACCACGTCCACCTCCAGCACCGCGCGCCCCACCACCATGCGGCCGGCTTCCACGCGCGACAGGTCCAGCACGTCGTCGATGATCCCCAGCAGGTGCTGGCTGCTGGTGCGGATCTTGGAAAGCTGCCCGCGCTGCCCGGGGGTGAGCGGGCCGGCCATCTCCATCCCCAGGATCTCCGTGTACGCCATGATGGCGTTGAGCGGCGTGCGGATCTCGTGGCTCATGGTGGCCAGGAACAGGCTCTTCATCTGGCTGGCCTCTTCGGCGTGCCGCCGCGCCTGCTCCGCCGCCTCGTGCGCCGCCACCAGCGCGGCGTCGGCGGCGCGGCGGGCGGTAAGGTCGCGGGTCACCTTGCCGAACCCGATGAGCGTTCCCCCGGGATCGCGCATCGCGGTGAGCGTGACGCCGGCCCAGAAGGTGGAGCCGTCGTTGCGGACGCGGTGCCCTTCGCCCGTGTACTCGCCGTCGCGCGCCGCCTGCAGCAGGTGCTCTTCGGCGGTGCCGTCCTCGGAGCCGCCGTCAGGGTACAGCAGGCGAAGGTGCCCGCCTTCGGTCTCTTCGCGGCTCCACCACTTCATCAGCCGCGCGCCTTCGCCCCAGAAGATGATGATCCCGTCCGGATCCATCAGGAACACGGCGTAGTCGCGCACGTTCTCGGAAAGCGCGGCAAACGCCTGGCGGGCAAGATCCGGGTGCGCCAGGCCACTGTGCGGGTCGCGCGGCGGCTCCTCCCCGCTGGCCCTGCGCGCGGCCAGGGCTTCGGCGCGGCGCCAGGCTTCCTCGCGCTCCAGCGTCTCGCGGCCGGGCTCGCCCAGCGGCGGGGCGGCGGGGCTTTCGGCGGTCCCCGCATCCAGGTTCGGAACGCGGCTGGATGGGTCAGGCGCGGCGTGCGGGCCGCTGGACGGCTGATCGGGTTGGGCAGTACGCATGACGGCCCCGTTTTGCAGAACCCAGACCATCGTGGCGGCGAATCCGGTGCGGCGGCCGCCCCGCGGCCCCACCCCGATCCGACCCTTCGCTTCCGGTCCCGGCGGTGAAACGCTAGATTTCTGGATTCCGGTTTACGCTCCGTCCGCTGCCCGCGTCCCGGTGCCCGCCCGCGCGAGCCCCGGAATCCGTTCACGTCGCATCATCCCATGTCCCGCATGTTCCGCGGCCTGCCCGCGCTTTTTGCCCTGTCCCTGCTCGCCTGCGAGTCCACGCCGTCAATCCCGCCGGAGCCCGTGCCGGCACTCCTGGAGCCGCGGGGCGGCGGCGGCCAGACCGCGCTGGTGGGCGCCCCGCTCCCCGAGCCGCTGCGCGTGGCCGTCACCAGCTCGCGGCAGACGCCGATGGCGGGGGTGTGGGTGCGGTGGCAGGTGCCGCAGGGGGGCGGGCGGCTCTCCGTGGATTCGTCGCGCACCGACGCGGCCGGCGTGGCGCGGGCGGAGCTGACGCTGGGGACGCAGCCGGGGCCCTGGCGCGTCACGGCCGGCGTGGCGGGGCTCGCCCCCGTGGAGTTCACCGGCACGGCGCAGAGCCACTGCCAGGCGAGGATCGTGCGCTCCCTGCGCATCGCCGGCGGCGACGGCCAGTCGGCGCTGACGCACGACTCGCTGGCGGCGCCGCTGCAGGTGCAGGCGTTGTGCGACGACGCCACGCCGCTGGCGGGGGTGACCGTGCAGTGGAGCGTGCCCGGGGGCAACGCGACGGCGGGGGCGCCCGCCTCGGTCACGGACGCGAACGGAATGGCGGCCACCTCGCTGCGGCTGGGTGCGGCGCCGGGTCCCGTGGCGCTGTACGCCGGCGTGGGCGCGCAGTCGCTGGAGTTCCGGGCCACGGCGCTGGACCGCTGCGCCCCGCGGGCCACGCTCTCCGCGGGCGAGGTGGCCGGCCGTATCCTGTCGGTGGACTGCGACCAGGACCCGGGGCTGTTCGGCCGCTCACGCTTTGCCGTCTACACGCTGCGGATGGAGCACAGGCAGCTGGTGCGGCTGGAGCTGGACGTGACCGCCGGCGGGTACCGCAACGAGCTCAAGCTGTGGGACGCGGAGGGGACGCGGCAGCTGGCGGCGGCGGAGGGGTGGATGAACGTGCTGCTGGAGCCGGGGACGTACCGCCTGTGGGTGGCGGTCACGGACCCGGCGGCCACGGGCGCCACCTACCGCCTGGTGCGGCGGGACCTGGACGCGCCGCCGTGCACCGTCAACGCCGGACAGGGGCCGCCGGTGTGGCTGGTGCGGCCCACCGTGTCGGAGGGCGCCCTGTCGCCGGACAACTGCGGCCACTTCTTCGGCGCGCCCGGCCGCTACGACCACTACGTCGTGCGGCTGCGCGCGGGCGAGGGGGTGGACGTGAGCCTGCGCCCGCAGGAGGGGCTGAACGCGGCGCTGGCCTTCGGGGTGTCGACCGAGGGTGGCTTCGCCCTGCAGCGGTACAGCTATCCCGCCGGCGGAGAGGCCGCCGACAGGCTGGTCGCGCCCGCGGACGGCAACTACGCGATCGTGGTGATCACCAGCGACGCCACCACGGGAAAGTACGTGCTGCAGCTGTACTAGCGGCAAGCGCCGGGATCCGCCGCGGCGCGGACTCGATCGGATAAAAAGGAAACCGGCACCGCGGCACGTCCCGCGGTGCCGGTTCCTGCTTCGGCGGCACCTTCAGATCGGGCATCCGCACGTGCGGTAACACGTGCCGGGACATGTGTTACCGCACGACATTTGGCATGAGATGGGACACGTTGTTCCGCACGTGGGGAAGCATGTGCCATTTAGCGACGCGTGACCATGGACGGTGCCGCTGTCATCCATGCTGGTGGATGCTGGATGGAATGACTCCACCCGCAGGCCTTCCATCTCCAGCCTGAGCTTCTTCATGACGCGCCTCCTGGAGGAGCAGGGTCAAAGATGTAGCGACCTCTGGGTGTCGCCCTGGATCAGCCATACGTTACGTACGTTCGAACATGCTCACAAGGAAGAGTGTGGCAGGCCGTCCTCCTTGCGACGGAAGGACGGCGGCTCGCTTCCTGGTGAAGCGAACTACGAAACCACCTCGGTAGATCGAGCGGGTGCGCCCAACTACGTGCGGGTAGCGTCCCTCAATCCTCCGAGCGGCGAATCGGAACGGCCTCGAGTAGCGTTGCCGGGGCCGCGTGGCAGCCCCGTCTCGGAAGCGGGCGGCAAGGCACTCCCCGTCCTTGCCGGGCCGGTGGCGGACGGCTAGCCTGCTGCATCCGCGTCTCCCATCCACCACGACCCGAATCTACCGATGAGCCATCCCATCACCCGCCGCGACTTCGTACGCACCGGCGCCGCAGCGGGCGTGGCGGCCGCGCTCCCCGGGCCGATGGCCGGCGCGCCGGCCGCCATCGTGCGCGGCGACGCGCGGCCGGTGGTCATCGCGTCGGGGAACGGCAACGAGTACCGCAACGGCGGGCCCATGGCGGCGGTGGAAACGGCGTTTACGCGGATGACGGCGGGCGCCGACGTGCTGGACGCCATCATCGCCGGCATCAACCTGAACGAGCTGGATCCCGCGGACACCAGCGTGGGCTTTGGCGGGCTGCCCAACGCGGAGGGCGTGGTTTCGCTCGACGCGTCGGTGATGCACGGGCCCCGCAAGCGCGCCGGCGCCGTCGCGGCGCTGGAGGGGGTTCGCACGCCCTCGCTGGTGGCCAAGGCGGTGATGGATCACACCGACCATCATTTGCTGGTGGGTGAGAACGCGCAGCGTTTCGCGCGGCAGATGGGCTTTGCCATCGAGGACGACCTGAACACGCCCGAGTCGCGGCGGCTGTGGCTGGAGTGGAAGCGCCGCACGGACCCCGCCCGCTTCCTGGACCCCGAGCGCCGCGCGCAGGCCGGTCACGAGGCGGGGCTGCAGATGGTGGCGGAGGGGCTGATCCATCCGCACCACTACTACGGCACCATCAACTGCAACGCCATCAACGCCCGCGGCGACATCTGCGGCGCCACCACGACGAGTGGCCTGGCGTGGAAGATCCCCGGCCGCGTGGGCGACTCGCCGATCCTGGGGGCGGGGCTATACGTGGACAACGGCGTGGGCGCCGCGGGATCGACGGGGCGCGGCGAGGCCAACCTGTACAACCTGACCTCGTACCTGATCGTCGAAAACCTGCGGCGCGGAATGTCGCCCAGGGACGCGGGGATGGAAGGGCTGAAGCGCATCGTGCAGAATACGGTGGAGCGCCGGCTGCTCAACAGCCGCGGCACGCCCAACTTCGGCATCCAGTTCTACGTGCTGAACGCCCGCGGCGAGCATGCCGGCGTCACCCTGTACCCCGGCGGCACCTATGCCGTGTGCGACGAACGGGGGCCGCGGGGGGTTGAGATGGAGCCGCTGCTGCAGGGCGGCGCGCAGGATTGACGGGAGCGGGGCCAGCGGTCCGCGCCGGTGGAAGGCGGAAGGATGAAGCAGAGTCGCACAGGAGGCCGCAATGGACTGGAGAGTCGATTTCGGGCAGACGGAGAAGTACGTGGTGGTCACTACCCGCGGCGTGTTTTCGTCGGACGGCCACCGGCGAATGACGGAAGACATCGTCTCGCGGCCGGAGTGGCACGCCGACGCGGCGGTGCTCTTTGACCACCGCCAGCTGGACTTTGGCGACAGCGGGCTGGAAGTCATGCAGCAGGCGGGCGAAACCCACCGCGAGCATGACAGCCGCATCGGAAGCGGCAAGGCCGCCGTCCTGGTGAACACGCCCGTCAACTTCGTCCGCACCCGCCAGTTTCAGCTGCTCACCGAGGGACGCGTGGGCGCCCGGATGCAGATCTTTCTGAACGAGGCAGAGGCCATTCGCTGGCTGCTGGAAGACTGATTCGGAAACCGAAACGAGTACCGCCCGTCCGGCGGATCGGTGTCATCCCGAGAGGGCATCGAGAAACCCGGTTCTTCGTACGGCAGCGCGCAGTCATCCTGAGGGAGCGCCACGCGGAACCTTCAGGACCACAAGAGCTTGCGCGCGACCGAAGGACCTTCTCTCCGCCACCGTGGCGCCTGATGCGGGGCATGAAGCCAGCCTCACGCTTCTGCCGGCAAGGTCCGTCGGCGCCAGGGTAGTGTGGATGAGCCGGTTATGAAGGTGCGCTCCCTCGGAGTGTGCTCAAGAATCTATCAGGAGCTTGATTTCCAGAGGGAGGCGCCGGTCCATAACCTGCTGCCACAAAGACACCTGGCGCCGACCGAAGGATCTCGCTGGCAGCACCCGAGGGCTGAATCTGTGCCGCCAAGCCAGCCCCGCGCTCGCCGAGACGAGATCCTTCGGTCGCGCGTAAGCGGTTTAGTGAATACAAGTTGAGGAGACGCGCACCCTCAGGAAAACAATCTTCGGGCTATCTGAAAGATCAGATTCTTAAACACAGTCTCATACCGTTTCTCGCAGTTCGTTGTGCAATCAGAGGAACGACGGACAAGCATCACGCGGAGGCGCGGAGGAACTGATGAGGCGCGGAGGCGTTTGGGCGTTCCCTCCGCGCCTCTTCTGTTTTCTCCGCGCCTCCGCGTGAAAATCGTTCCCCTCACCGCACATCAAAATCCGGGAGATGGTATCAGATGGCTGGCACGCTCCGCGGCTTCTCAACACCCTCGGAGTGAGGCGCACTCCCGGTTCTGTCCAGGACGATGTCGGGATCGATGAAACGGCCGCGCGCGGGGCTCTCCCGTGCGCGGCCGTCTTCATCCACCGTCTTCCGATCCCGCCGTCAGCGCGCGTCGCGGTTCTCCGCGCGCGATGCCGCACCCCGCATCCGCGCCTGGCGGTGGATCACTTCCTTGAACTCGTAGACGATCACCCCGTCCTCCGTCACGCTGGACGCCACGCGCACCCCGTCGTCCATGGACGTCAGCACGCGCTCCGCGTCGGCCAGCGGGATGTCCAGGTCGGTGGCCACGTCGGTCACCGTGAGCACGCCGTCGTGCTCCATCGCCAGCATGAGCGTGTCGTGCTTCACGCTCTCGAGCCATTCCTGCTCGTCCAGCTGCGCCCCTTCCTCCACTTCGTCGCGGTCCAGCGAGCGGTACGTCCAGTACGCCGCGCCCGCGGACACCAGCATCAGAAACACCACCGCGCCCGGGTACGGCGTTCCCTTTCTGAGCGTCAGGATGTACAGGCATGCCAGGAAGGTAAAGAACAGGTACCCGGCCCACTTGAGTGTTTTCTTGATGCGCCTGGATAGCATTGATCCGTGATGCGTGGGGGGAGGATGGAATGTGGAGGGTGGTGCGCGGAGCCCCGAATCTGCGGCTGCAGCCGAAAACGTGCAAGCCGATCAGGGAGACGTGCCCGGGTTCAGGGCCAGAGCAGGGAAGCCGACAGCGGGAGCCCGTTGCGAACGAATGCCGCCCTGTACTCGTCCAGAACAAGGGGTGGACGAGACAGTCCCCGCCGATGCTCTTCCAGTGCAGCACGGGCGGTTTCCGGGTCCATCGTCACCAGCATGTGGATGAACTCGTCGGCGCTGCGTGCGACCAGTCCATGCGGCGAAAGGGCGGACGGAGGAAAGTCTCGCAGGTTCTGCGTACGTCGCGCAGAAATACGAATAAAGGACACTGGTGTCCAGTACCGCCCGAACCGTCTCGCCGCCGCGCGACATCCGCTATCGTACGAACTCCGTGGACGGCTCGTCGTACAGACCTGCCTCCTGGGCCTCTCCAGCGATTTCATCCAGAAAGGCGCGACGGCGATCTACGATGTTTCGCTTGTACGCGGCGAGGTCCGCGAGCCGAACGCGGCGGTGCGAGCCGGCCATTCGCCGCGGTAGCAGACCGGTTTCGATCAGCTTTACCACGTGTGGACGCGAGACGCCCAGGAAGGCGGCCGCGACGGAGGTGCTGACCTCTTCCGCCTCGCTCACCAGCGCCACCGTGTGCCCCTCCGCCATCTCCTCGAGCATGGAAGCCATCAAACGCGCGACGCCGTGCGGAAGGTGCTCCATCTCGCCCGATCGGCTGCGCACCATCAGCCCGGCGCCGTCCGCAGCCGGCTCGCGACACGGCGCGCCGCGTCACGATCCAGTTCCGCGTCGTCGGGATCAAGTGCATCCACGAGCGTTCCGGGACTGGATGGCTGGTTGATCATGCTGTATTTGCTCCAGTTGAGATCCGTCGGAATCTACAACCACTTGACGCTATACGCAACAAACGAAACGAGCTGATGCCAGGATCGGTGTCTGTAGCCGATCTGGCGCGAGGTGCCGCGGATGCTCTTTCGTGGACCTGGCTTTCCCGGCGAGCACGCCTCCGTTTCCCGCCGCCCGTGGGTCCAGACGTGCCAAGGAATCGAATCCTCCCGCTGATCGCGCTCCTCTCGCTCGCTGCGTTCCCCCTGCGTGCGCAGACGCCGCTCGCGGCGCGGATGCAGGCGTTTCTGCGCGAGATCGGCGACGAGCCCAACACGGAGCTTGCGGTGTTCTTTCCACGACGCGGCGACTGGACGTGGGTGCAGACCGCACGGGACGACAATCGTGGCGGCGTCGTAAAGCGCATCGGCGTCTGGCGATTTTCCGGCGCGGAGACGCCGCGGGTGATCGGTGAGGACGGGCCCGCGTGCAGTTCGTTCGACGTACTACGAGGTGGGCTGGGCCCGTTCGAGGGGCGGTTCGGGATGCAGGCGCGGATGAACCGGGGACCCTGGCGGCGCGTGCGGGGCACCCGCTTTGTCCCGGCCGGCACATCCGACGACTCGCCCGTGATCGTGGAGTGGCGGCGCGAGGACGGGGTGTGGGTGGTATCCGCGTTCGGAGACCTGGACGCCTACCAGCCCCGGGTGCTCGGACGGCCGCGCGGCCCGTTCGCCCGCGATACGGTGGGCGTGCCGGAAGACGCGGCGTTTGCCGCCGCGGACTGGCACGTGATCACCCTGAACGGGCTGCGCTACACAAGGTACGGCAGCCCGCGCCCGCTGAACGAGGCGGACCGGGCGCGCCTGGCGCGCATCGGCGTGTACCAGCGGGTGAGCGTTTTCGCTCCGCGGGAGGAAGCGGATTGGCCAGGCCACGTATACCTGCTCACGGCGCCCGGGCAGTTTCAGCCCTACGAATCACCACACGGCGGCCGCTACGTCTGCCGGTAGCTCCCCAGAGGAAATCCGAAGATTCTTGTCCCGCCGGGGTGGGCAGAGCATCTTGGCATACCCGATCGCCACGGCACGCGCCGCGCCCGATCCCCGCCCGGCGCGATTCTACGCCGTGACACCTCTCGCCCGCCCCTGAAAGGGAGCGTGGGATTTGATGAGGACTCTGCCCGTTCTGTCGCCGCCACGGCACCGCCGCCCTGACGGCCGCGCTATGTACAACCGCTGGTTCAACTGCGTCCAGAACCACACGGTCCTCCGCTACGTCCGCGGCTGGGACCGCGTGGACCGCAACGAGTGAAGGGGCGTTTCTCACGTATCGTGCTGGACCATCAAGCCAGGATCGTTCGGATTCGCAGTGCGAGTTCAGGGACGCTTGAGACGGCTAGCGGTTTTTCTGCAATGTCGATGATCATGCTGAATTCCATGGAGAGTCGCAGATGTTGGAACTCGTGATCGGGGCTGTTGGAATCTTCGTTGGTCTGGGCGTCGGGCTCTGGCAATCCCACCATGCACGCCAGGCAGCCAACGAGCAGATTACTCACGCGAAGGAGCAGATTCGAATTGCGGAGGCGCAACTTCGCCTGGCGGAACTTGAGCATGTGCGGCTGGAGCCGGGTGGAACCGATTTGATGCTGAACGGGGTGGAACTGAATCACGATCAGAACGTGATCGGGATGTACGAAGGTCATTCATGGGATAACAAGATGACGAAGTCAGGGTGCATCCCGGTCGATACCGCGAAGCACCTCGACCAGTTCACGATCAGCGGCCAGGGCGGAAAACTAACGATCGTCGGCACATCCTTCGACCTGGCAACCGGCGCACAGGCGTCAGTCTGGAGCGGTGCTGTTTGGCATCGAGACCATGACGGAACCCTGGTTTTCGGCCTGCGAGTGACATACCGGGGGAGGCCCGAGTTGGGGAATTTGAGCCTGAACTTTCGGGGAGACATCGCAGAAGGGTTCTACTATTCCGGCGATCCGGGAAACAAGTTCATCAACAGCGTCAAGGCGCAGAAGGTGGACCGATTTTCCGGGATTGGGGGTGGATTGTCTCTCTCGCCTGAAGCCACGCACGTACCCAGGTAGCGCACCTTTTCAGGATTGACCACGAATCCATCGCCCTCCACCACAAGCCGTTCTACCATGAACGTACTTGTCTTCGGCGCCACGGGGGCGGCCGGGGGCTCGGTGCTGCGCGCGTGCCTGGACTCGCCGCAGGTGGATGAGGTGCGCGCGATCGTGCGGCGGCCGCTGGCGGTCACGCACGAAGAGCTGCGCGTCTTCATCCACCGCGACTTTCTGGATTACGAGGCGGTCGCGGACGCGTTCGACGGGATCGACGCGTGCCTGTTCTGCCTGGGGATCTCGGTGCGGCAGACGTCGGGCGAGGCGGAGTATCGCACGATCACGCACGATTACGCGCTGGCGGCCGCGCGGATGCTGCGGCGGCACAGCCCTGACGCGGTGTTCCACTTCATCAGCGGGCAGGGGACGGCGCTGGACAGCCGCATGATGTGGGCGCGCGTGAAAGCAGAGACGGAGCGCGACCTGATCCACGAGTTCGGCGCGGTGTGCTGGCGGCCGGCGTTCATCGACGGCGCCAACTCGGACAACGCACCGCGGCTGTACCAGGCCATGCGCCCCGCGTTCCGGCTGCTGCGCGGGTTGCGTGGGATGTACGTGGCGGGCGAGGACATTGGCCTGGCGATGATCCAGTCCACGCGCGATGCCGAGCGCGGCCGCATCACCGGCAACCGTGAGATCCGCGCGATCGCGGACCGCGCGCGGGGTAGGGGATCGGCACGGCAGCAAACGGGGGGCTGAGGCGTTTCATCTCCAACCCGTTCAACCGTCGCATCCTCCCGGAGACTCCGATGCGAATGCCGCCCCCGATCCGTCTCGCAGCCGGCCTGCTACTCGTTTACCCGGCGCTGATCCTGGTCGTGAACGTTCGGGCCGCGGTGCTCGGCCGTACGCCGCATTACCTGCTCGAGGGGCTGCTTCTGGCGCTGTTTCTGATCGCCGTCGGCGTGTACCTGTGGCGCGGCCGGCGGTGGGCGTACGCCGCCGCGCTGGTCTGCAGTGCTGCCCTGGCGGCGATCCTGGTGCTGTACGAAGCAGTGGTCTGGCGACTAGCCGGCGATGAGATGTGGGAGGGGTGGACCCGCGCCGAACAGGTGCTCCATTTTGTACCCGTTGCTGCGCTGCTCGCCGCGTTCGCGCTGCTGGTGCGCGAGCCGGACTTTGGCGCGGCGCGCAGGCGGACGCTCGGGGTGTGGGCTGCGGCCTTTGCGGTGGAACTGGTGCTGATGGCGCTGATCGCCCGCTTTGGCGTCGGAAGTCCCTTCGGCGGGAACCCCTGGTTCCAGGACGTGCTGAGCTTTTCACAGGTTCCGGGCGAGATGATCCTGACCCAGATGGGGATGTGCTGCGGGTACGCGAACCACACGATCATCTCTGACTGGTTCACTCCGCACTGGGGCGGGATTACGCGGGATGGCATTCCCGTCCTGGTCACCGCGAACGCGCTCGGGCTGGTGCCGCTCTTCTCCCTCATCCGCGCCGCGCTGGCTCGCCGTTCCCGCGCACGCGGAGCCGCCCCGGCCGTAGCCGCGTGAGCCGCCCAGGACGCGCCGTCCGCGAGTTCGCGGGCTCGCGGGCCGGGCGGCTGGCCCGCTGATGAAGCTGTTCCTGGACGAGGCGCCGGATCGCGCGACGAGCTGAACGGAGCCGGATCGCGGCGGCGTTCTCCATCAACCAGACACCTTTCTCGAAATCCGCTGATGCCCGGATCGATTACGCGTTACGTGCTGGCTTTCTCCGTGGCGAGCGCCTTCGCCGCCTCACCCGCGGCCGCGCAGGTGCTGCGCTTCGCGGAGATGGACGCGGCGTCCATCGGGCGGCTGGACCGCGCGCGGACGGTGGTCATCATCCCCGGCGGCATCCTCGAGGAGCACGGGCCGCTGCTGGCGGTGGACGCGGACGGCTTTCGCAACGAGCGCATCGCCCAGGACGTGGCCGCCGCGGTCGCCGCGCGGCCGGGGTGGACGGCGGTGATCCTGCCCACGGTGCCGATCGGATCGGGCGGTTTTGAGCGGATGGCCGGGCGGGCGGGGTTCGCGGGCTCGGTGCCGGTGCGTTCGTCCACGCTGCAGGCGGTATTCACCGACATGGCCGATGCGCTGGGGGCGCAGGGATTCCGCAACGTCTTTGTGGTGCACGGGCACGGCGACCCCAACCACAACTACGCGCTGGACCAGGCGGCGGACTACTTCAACGACACCTACGACGGGTTGATGGTGCACCTGCTGGGGCGCGTGGGGTGCCAGGCGGAGAGCGTGGGGACGCCGCCAGAGGCATTGTTCGGCGCGGCGGCCGCGGCGGCCGACGCCGGCTCGCCGCACGCGGGTGCGCTGGAGACGGCGCGGACATGGTACCTGCGTCCGGACCTGGTGGATTCCGTCGCGCTGCGCCGCGCGCCCGACGTGACCGCCGCCGGGCCGGGCGAATGGATGGCGGCGGGCCAGGCGGCGGACTGGCCGGGCTACGTGGGCGCGCCGCGCTACGCCACGCTGCAGCTGGGCCGCTGGATCTACGAGCGCGAGGCGGCCAACTGCACGCAGATGGCGCTGCGCCTGCTGGACGGCGCGGACGAATCCACCATCCCCCGCTACGCGGACGAGCTGCGCGCCATCCCGCCCGTGCGCGAGGTTCTCGATGCGCAGCTGCGCGAGGACGACGCGCAGGGCGAGCGGCAGGCCCGCTGGCGTGCGCAGGCGCCGCCGCGTCCGTAGCCGCGCGCCGTCCCCACGGTTAGAGGGGGCGGGCGAATGGCTGCGTCGGGCGTGGTCTGCTGACGGGGACACGGCGCGGGCGGCGGACCCCAGGCGGTCCGCCGCCCGTTTTCGCGCCTTCGGCAACCGCGGTGTTGCCGAATCCGGTGCATGCGTGTCATCCTGAAGCAGGCGCCGCCGGCGCGTGGCCGGGTCACGCCGCCTGATGCAGACCGCCACCACGTCGTGCGGCATCACTCACGGTTCATCTCCATCGGATCATGGCCACCATCTTTATCTCCTACAAAAACGAGGACCGCGCGCTTGCGACTCGTCTGGCTGAACTGCTCAGGGCGGCCGGCCACACCATCCGGGTGGATACGGACGCGGTGCTGGTGGGGAGCTCCTGGCGGGACGCGCTGATGAGGGCGCTGATGGAATCGGATGCCCTGGTGGTGCTTCTAACGCCCGCGGCACTGCAATCCCAGTTCGTGCTTGCCGAGGTGGGCGCCGCGCGGGCGTTCTCGCAGACGGAACGCAAGATGGGGCTGTTTCCCGTGGTTCTGGGCGACATGGAGATCCTGCCGTTCATCCAGGACCTGTTCGTATTCCGTTTGCGCGACGTTGATGAAGAGAGCCTTCGCGTCGCCGCCGCGGACCTGGATACGGCCGTCAGGGAGCACGTGCTGCAGCGAGAGGCGACCAGGGGTCCTCTGCTGTTCATCAGCCATCGGCACAAGGACGAGGCGATCGCCAGAGCACTCGTCGAAACGCTGCAGGCCGCCTTTGAGCTCGATCCGGCGGACATCCGGTGCACGTCGGTGCGTCCGTACCGGCTTCCGGTGGGAGAGCGAACCGCGGAACGGCTGCGTGCCGAGCTACGCGGGACGGGTGCGGTCCTTGGGATCATCGCGCCCGATACGCTTGAATCCAGCTACGTGTTGTTTGAGCTTGGGGCTGCCTGGTCCAACGGCATTCTGACCTGTCCGCTGCTGGTGCGCGGGGCCACGCACGTCAACATCCCCGATCCCATCCGTGACCTTAGCCCGCTTTCGCTGTCCAGCGGTGGCGATTGCCAGCAGCTTCTGGACGATCTGGAGGACGTTCTGAAGCTGAAGCCCAAAGCGGTCACCCGGGGCGCCCTGCACGACAGGATCGACGCGCTCGTACGCGCCGCGGCCGCACTGGTGGCGTAACGCTCAACCGGTCGTGGCGACGACGCAGGAGCCATACACCGGCGATCGCCGTTTCCATCTTTCACCCGAAGCGCCCGTGCCCGGTCCCGCGTACCGCATCCAGACGCCCCGCCTGGTCCTTCGCTGCTGGCGGCCGGCGGACGCGCCGCTGCTGGCGCAGGCCATCACCGCCAGCCTGGACCACCTGCGCCCGTGGATGCCGTGGGTGCACGCCGAGCCCGAGCAGCTGGAGGCCAAGGTGCAGCGCCTGCGCGGCTTTCGGGCAAAGTTCGACACGGACGCGGACTACGTCTACGCCATCTTAAGCCCCGACGAGCGCGCGGTGATCGGCGGCACGGGGCTGCACCCGCGCATTGGCGCGGGGGCGCTGGAGATCGGCTACTGGATCAGCGCCCGGCACATCGGCCTGGGATACGCGACGGAGGCGACGGCCGCGCTCACCCGCGCCGCGTTCGAGATCCATGGCGTGGAGCGGATGGAGATTCGCTGCGATCCGGCCAACGAGCGCAGCTCGTCGGTGCCGCGCAAGCTGGGCTACACGCTCGATGCCACCCTGCGCGCCAGCGTGCGCGGGGCGGACGGGGCCATGCGCGACACCCTGGTGTGGTCGTTGCTGCGCGGGGAGTATCCGACGTCCCCCTCCGCCGTGGCGCAGATGCAGGCGTTCGATGCGGCCGGCCGCGCGCTGCCGTGACCGCGCGGCAGACGCTGGCCCACGTGGCGCTGCTGGTGCGCGACTACGACGAGGCGATTGCGTTCTTTACGCAGACGCTGCGGTTCCGGCTGGTGGAGGACACGCGCATCAATGACGAGAAGCGGTGGGTGCTGGTCGCGCCGCCCGGCACCACGGAAACGGCGCTGCTGCTGGCGCGCGCGGCCACGCCCCGGCAGGCGGCGCAGATCGGCGACCAGGCCGGCGGGCGCGTCTTTCTCTTTCTGCGCACCGACGACTTTCGCCGCGACTACGACGAGATGCGGGCGCGCGGGGTGCGCTTTGTGGAAGAGCCGCGGCACGAGGCGTACGGCACGGTGGCCGTGTTCCTGGACCTGTACGGCAACCGCTGGGACCTGCTGCAGACGACATCATGACCGACGCAACCATCCGCATCGCCCGCCCCGACGAGTACCCGCGCGTTCTCGCCACGTACGAGGCGTGGGGTTACGGCGGCGGCGTTACGCCCGAAGACCGCATCTACCTGGCGGAACGCGGCGGTGAGCTGGTGGGCATCGTGCGGCGCACGCGGGAGCACGAGGTGACCATGCTGCGCGGGATGCAGGTTGCGGCGGAGTGGCGGGGCCGCGGCATCGGCGCGCAGCTGCTGCGGGCGTTCGTGGCGGAACTGGGCACCGAGGAATGCCTCTGCGTGCCCTACACGCATCTTACGGAGTTCTATGGCTCCCCCGGCTTCGTCCAGATGCCGGAGGAGGCCCTGCCCCCGTTCCTGCGCTACCGGCTGGCCGGGTACCGCACCCGCGGCCTGTCCGTGCTGGTGATGCGCCGGCCGGGCAGCGTGTCAGTGGACACCTGAGCGGGTGTGATCGCAAAATCCCTCCCAGCAACGGTCATCCTGGGACGAAGGGTGTCGCCAATCATCACCCGTTCCGTGGAGGCGTGGTGTCATCCTGGGGGAGCGCACGCCCGTAACTTTCATAACGATAAAAGCTTGCGCGCGACCGAAGGATCTTTGTCGGGTCGCGCGGAACCCAGCCGTCGGGAGCCGTTCAAGTTCCTCAGAGGGTGTTGAGAAACCTCGAATCGTGCCAGTCATCCGCAGTCATCCTGAGGGAGGCGCCGCTCCATAACCGGCTCATACACAATACCCTGGCGCCGACCGAAGGACCTTGCCGGCAGAAGCGTAAGGCTGGCTTCACGCCCCGCATCTGGCCTCACGGTGGCGGAGAGAAGGTCCTTCGGTCGCGTGTAAGCGCTTGTGTTCCTGAAGGTTCCGGGTGGCGCTCCCTCAGGATGACTGGGCGCTTCGTACAAAGAACCGCGGTTTCTCAACACCCTCTGAGGCTCAGGCTCAGCCTCAGGCGGGCAGACAAGTGATCTATGACAAGGTGGGGATGACGATGGACAGTGCCTGGAAGCAGATGCTGTGGCGCCAGTACGCCGCGGCGATCGACATGCTGGAGAACGCGATCGCCGCGTGCCCGGACGACCTGTGGGGAGATCGCGAGCGGCGGCCGGAGTTCTGGTACATCGCGTATCACACGCTTTTCTTTCTGGACCTGTACTCGTACGGCACGGTAGATGGATGGGCGCCGCCGCAGCCGTTCAACCTCGACGAGATAGATCCCGCGGGCGTGCTTCCGCCGCGTGTGTACACCCGCGACGAGCTGCTGGCGTACCTGCAGGTGGGCCGCGGCAGGGCGCGCGCGGCGGTCGAGGCGCTGACGGACCACACGGCGGGGCGGCGCTCCGGGATTCCGTGGCTGGAGCTGAGCGAGGGGGAACTGATTCTGGACAGCATGCGCCACGTGCAGCATCATACCGCGCAACTCAACCTGATCCTGCGCCAGGTGACGGACTCCGCGCCGCGCTGGGTATCCTCGTCGCGAAGGGACGGATGACCGACCCCATCGAACGCCTGCGCCGTGCGTGCCTCGCGCTCCCCGAAGCGACGGAGCAGGAGGCGTGGGGCGAGCCCACCTTCCGCGTGCGCAAGAAGATCTTCGCCATGTACGCCGCCGCAGGGAACCATCACGGCGCCGGCCACGAATCGGTGTGGTGCGCCGCGCCGCTGGGGGTGCAGGAGATCCTGGTGAACTCCGATCCGGAAAAGTTCTTCGTGCCGCCGTACGTGGGGCCCAAAGGCTGGCTGGGCGTTCGCCTGGAGGCGGTGGATGACGACGAGCTGCGGTCGCTGATCGTCCAATCCTACTGCAAGATCGCGCCAAAGAAGCTGCAGGCGCTGGTGGCCGATTAGCGCCGCGGACCGCACCCGGTCCGGCGGGGACGATCCCGACGGCGCGCCTCCGCACCACGCGCGCAACCGCGCCACCGCGGAATCAAAGCTGCGCCGCGGCGGAAAGCACTGCCCGGTCTGCCTGGCGCCGCTACGCAAGAACCTCCCTCGCACGCGGCTGGTGCGCAGCTGCGGCGAGTGCCAGGCGCACGTCTCCCGCGGGAAGCGCTGTCTGAAGTGCGGCGCCCAGTCCATCTGGGAGAACAAGGCAGGCGCGGCGTGCCAACGCTGCGGCGTTCACGGGCCCAGGCGCGACGTCGTGGCACCGGCGGATGGGCCCTGTCTCCCGCACCCGGCATCCAGCGAGTCGTGACGAGCGTCAGGAGCGCCGTACGCGTTGCTGGATCTTCATCCGTCTACCGAATCACCAGAGCCCAGCATGGCCACACCGTTCTGCACCGACTGCCAGCGCAACATGGAGGGCGGGTTCGTGCTGGATAACAACCACACCGCCCAGGAGGCGGCGTCGTGGATCGAGGGGATGCCGGAAAAAAGCTTCTGGGGCGGGTTGAAGATCAAGGGCCGCCGCAAGCTGACGATGTACGCCTGGCGCTGCCCCAGCTGCTCCGTCGTGCGCCTCTACGCGCCATGAGGGTGTCTTCCCCCTGTCCCCTCGAACCGTCATCCTGAGGGATGCGTCGCGCCCTATCTTGTTTGTACGGAGGACCTTGGCGCCGACCAATGGACCTTTTCTCCGCCGGCGAGGGGCACGTCCGGGCAGGAATCCCGCCTCACGATTCTGCCGGCAAGGTCCTTCGGCCGCGCGCAGGCGATTGTGTGCGTGCAGGTTATGGGTGGCGCTCCCTCAGGATGACCGGCGCTGGATTGCGGACGGAGACGTTGGCGACGGCATCGAAGGAATGGCGACTCTCCGATGTCCGATGCGGTGCGCGCCTGTTGCTTTCGGTGGCGGAAAACGCCTTATTACGGCGAAGCTCTCCCGGGTATCCCATCCACCCGATTCACACTCCCATGCAACAGATCAAGGGCGCGATCCTCAAGGCTCGCCTGGGCTTCGTAGAGCAGCACTGGGGCAGGGCGGGGCTGGACCAGGTGCTGGCCGCGCTGCCGGACGACGACCAGCGCGCGCTGCGCACCCTGCTGACGGTAAAGTGGTACCCGTTCGGCATCGGCGAGCGGCTGGACAAGGCGATCGTGGACGTGCTGGGCGACGGCCGCACCGAGGTGTTCGAGCGGCTGGGCGCGGCGTCGGCGGACGCCAACCTGTCCACCGTCCACAAGCAGTTCCTTACGCCGGGCCGCCCGCACGTCTTTCTGGGCAAGGCGCCGGCGATCTACGGCTTCTACTACGAAACCGGCCGCCGCACGTACGAGCAGACGGGCGAGAGCTCCGGTGTGCTGACCACGTACGAGGCGGAGACGTTCAGCGCGCCGGACTGCCTGAGCGTGATCGGCTGGTACAAGCGCGCGCTGGAGCTGTGCGGCGTGCAGAACGTCGCCATCACCGAGGACGAATGCCGCGCTCGCGGCGGCCAGGTGTGCCGCTACCAGGTGCGCTGGCAGAACGCCCCCGCGGCCTGACGGGCCCCTCACCCCCCAACCTCCTCTCCCGCAAACTGCGCGGGAGAGGGGGAGGCTACTCCTCGCGCGATTCATCGCGCTTCATCCATCTACCCACGATCATGACGACCCTTGCCCCGGCGGCCGCCGACGCGCTGCCGCAGACCATCGACCAGGTGCTGGTGCGGCTGAACGGCATTCTGGACGACGCACTGCGCGGCGGAACGCGCATCGGCTACTTTGCCGCGCTGTACGAGCGGGTGACCACCAACGTGCGGCGCGCGCTGGTGGCGGGGAACGTGTTCCAGGACAACCCGCGGATGGAGCGGCTGGACGTGGTGTTCGCCAACCGCTTTCTGGCCGCGTGGGACCAGCACGCGTCCGGCGGCACGCCGTCCGAGAGCTGGCAGGCCGCGTTCGCGCTGCTGGACGATCCGGGCCCGCTGGTCGTTCAGCACCTGCTGATCGGGATGAACGCGCACATCAACCTGGACCTGGGGATCGCGGCGGCGACCGTGGCGCCCGATCCGGCGCAGCTTGACGCGCTGTGGCCGGACTTCAAGCGCATCAACGACGTGCTGTCGCGGCTGGTGATCGTGGTTGAGGACGAGCTGGGCGAGATCTCGCCACGCCTCAAGCGCATCGAGGACTTTGCCCCGGCGCTGGAGGACAAGCTGTTCGACTTTGGCATCGACGTGGCGCGCGACGTGGCGTGGGCGCTGGCGAAGGAGCTGGCGCGCACCCCGGCCGACGGCTGGGACGCGGTGATCGCGCGGCGCGACGCCGAGGTGGCGGCGGTGGGACGGGCGCTGTATCCGCTGCACGGCATCCTTGTCGCCCCCGTGGTGAGCTGGATCCACGCCGCCGAATCCACCGACATCCGCTACAACATCCAGGTCGTGGCGGAGTAGGGGGGACGATTCTGGCCGCCGATCACGATTCATCCCGAATCCGCAAAAACTTTGGGCACGCAGAGGAAGCGGAGGAAGCAGAGAACTGCATGTAGAAACTCTGCTTCCTCTGCTCCCTCTGCGTGATACCATTTCTCGCAGTTCGTTGTGCAATCAGAGGAACGACGGAAAAGCATCACGCGGAGGCGCGGAGGAACTGATGAGGCGCGGAGGCGTTTTGGGCGTTCCCTCCGCGCCTCTTCTGTTTTCTCCGCGCCTCCGCGTGA
>NZ_JBMDXM010000059.1:0-26517 GCF_048594345.1 Longimicrobium sp. | reverse complement strand
CCGGTTGGGGGTCAACCCCGGGGGCGGTAATCGCCACCCCCCGGTTTTCCCCGCCGCTGGCCCGCCCAACAACGGGGCTTCAACTACATGGGGGAATCAAAGCGCGGCACAGGGCCATCGCCGTTGCTTTCAGCGCTCTATCGAATTGTGTCGGAATACACGTTTGGTTATCTTCAGTACATGCATCCATTACGCCGATCGTCGACACGCTGCGCGTAGCCGCACGTGTCCTCGGTGCGCGTCGCCGGCACACCTCGACGGAGAACGCCAATGCGGAAGATCAAGCTCAGCATCGACAACCTGGCGGTGGAGTCGTTCAACACCGCCGGCCGCGGCGAAAAGGGTGCCGGTACCGTGCACGCGCACGCCACCGAGTACCCGGAGATCTGCAATTTCTCCCGCGGCACGTGCTTTCAGAGCTGCGCCATGACCAACGGCTACCAGTACTGCATCAAGCCTTACTGCTGATGCATGCGAAGGGCGCGATCGTCCGCGTCTGATCACCGCCGCCCACACCGACGAAGTGCCCCCCCGGCAGATTGCCCGCGGGGCACTTCCTTATCGATCACCCGACCTGCATCCCCTCATGTCACACCCTCATACCGAATCCGGTAAAAGAGTATTCTCCCTTCGGCGGACGATGTCATTCTGACTCTGAGGGAGGCGCGCCCTCGATCCCATGGGGATGCACACAAGCCGGTGCGCCGACCGAAGAATCTGCCGGATGGGCGCACCGTCGTGTCGGCTACGACGGGCTTCCGCGCGAGAGGCCGCCCGTTTCCGAAAGAGATCCTTCGGTCGGCGCACCGGCTTTCTTCTCGTTTCAGCAGGCTTGTGCCGGCGCCTTCCCTCAGGATGACACCGATCTTCAAACAACCACGGTTGTTGCGGATTCGGTATCACACCCTCACACCCTCACACCCTCACACCCTCACACCCTCACACCCTCACACCCTCACACCCTCACACCAGTCCGTACACCGGCCGCAGCTTGCCTTCGAGGTAGCGCAGCAGCGGCTCGTGGCTCAGCGGGCGGCCGGTGGCGCGCTCGCAGAGTTCGGGGGCGGTGTAGCGCCGGCCGTGGACGTGTACGTGGCTGCGCAGCCAGCCCAGCAGCCCGCCAAACTCGCCGCGGCGCAGCTGGTCGTCCAGGTCTGGCAGGTCCACGCGCAGCGCGTCCCACAGCTGCGCCGCGTACAGGTTGCCCAGCGTGTACGTAGGAAAGTAGCCGATGGCGCCCATGGACCAGTGGATGTCCTGCAGCACGCCCTCGCGCGCGCTGGGCACGTCCAGGCCCAGGTCGGACTTCATCCGCTCGTTCCACACGCCGGGCAGGTCCGCTACCGAGAGGTCGCCGCGCAGCATCGCCCGCTCCAGGTCAAAGCGCAGCATGATGTGCAGGTTGTACGTGGCCTCGTCGCTCTCGATGCGGATGAGGTCGGGCTCCACCACGTTCAATCCGCGAAAGACCGTGTCCACGTCCAGCCCGGAGACGGCACCGTCGCCCACGTGGCGCTTCAGCTCGGGGAGGGCCCACTCCCAGAACGGGCGGCTGCGGCCCACGAAGTTCTCCCACATCCGCGACTGGCTTTCGTGGATGCCCATGCTGGCCGCCTCGGCCAGCGGCTGGCCAAAGCGCCGGTCCTTGGGCAGCCCCTGCTCGTACAGTCCGTGCCCCGTCTCGTGCATGGTGCTGTGCAGCGCGCTCAGCAGCTCCGTCTCTTCGTAGCGCGTGGTCAGGCGGGTGTCGCCGGGGCCCGCGCCCTCGCAAAAGGGGTGGGTGGATACGTCCAGCCGCCCGGCGCCAAAGTCGAAGCCCATCCGCTCCACCACGGAGCGGTTGAACGCCACCTGCACCTCGGTCGCCAGCGGGATGCGCATCCACTCCGTGTCGGGGCGCGAGCCGTTCTCGCGCAGCTCGCGGATCAGCGGCACCAGCCCGCCCCGCAGCTCGCCGAACACGCGGTCCAGCTCCGCCGCGCGCATCCCCGGCTCAAAGTTCTCCAGCAGCGCATCGTACACCTCGCCGCCCTCGGGCACGCCCAAGGCGTCGGCGGTGTCGCGGTTGAGCTTGACCAGCTGCTCCAGCCAGGGCGCAAACGCCCCGAAGTCGCCGGCCTCGCGGGCGTCCTTCCAGTGGTGCATGGCCAGCGTGCTGACCTCCGCGATCTCGCGCACCAGCTCCGTGGGCTGGCGCACGGCGCGGTCGTAGTCGCGGCGCAGCCGGCGCAGGTTGGCGTCGGTTTCGGGATCCGCCTTGAGCTCCGCGTCGGCCTTGCACGCGGCGATCAGGTCGCCCATGCGGGTAGAGGTGCGCCGGTCGTGGATGAGCGTGGAAAGGACGGCGGCCTGCTCGCCCCGCAGCGCGGCGGCGGCGGGCGGCATCACCACCTCCTGGTCCCACCCCAGCGTGGAGTTGATGGAGTTGAGCACGGCCAGCTCGCGAAGCTCCGCAAGGAGCTGTGCGTACGGCGAATCAGGTTGGGCGGCGTCGGGCATCTCGGTCTGTTCCGGCACGGGATGATTCGTCGGATGGATTGCGTCAGGCGAATGAACCGCGTGTTCGCCGCGGTGGGCACTCCGTGGACTTTTGCGCCGGCTCGGCAGGTTCCGTGCGCGGCGGCGTGCGCGCGGTTCGACAGGCGGTGGTGCGCACCGCGGGTGCCCCCCATCCCCGGCCCTTCCCCCACAAACCACGTGGGGGAAGGGAGAATTCGAGCGCGCTCCGGCAGGTTTCTTCGCTGTCGCCCGCGCACGTCTCGTTCGAAGCGCGTCACCTCTCCCCCGAAGTCCCCCGAAGTTGGGGGAGAGGCCGGGAGAGGGGGCCGCTAGCGGACGCAGTTCGGTGTCGTCCAGGCGCTCCCGCTCCAGCCGCGCGTCAATCTGCCACCCGATGGCCACGATGTCCACAGGTGGGGAGTGGCCCGACAGCCGCAAGGATGGAGGGCGTGGCTATCCGTCGATCCTTGCAGCCGTGGCGGTCCCCGATTATCCCTTGGACGCTCGCGTCGTTGTCGTTCATCCTTCCCGCATGGAGACGCGAGAGCAGCCACGACGACGGGTGGCACCCTCTGCCCGCCCACCCAAGCCACCCGAACGCGCGCCTGGATGATCAAGGACATACAGGATCTCGAATGGACGCTCATCCAGAGCGGCATCGCGGCGCGGGAGGATCTGGTCGGCTGCAGTCCCGAGGAGATCGCGGCCCTGGAGCAGCGGTACGGGGTGCTCCCGGACAGCTACCGGCAGATCCTGGCGCTCATTGGGCACCGAGCCGGCCAGCTCGTCGACCGCGCGGAGTTCTGGATCTACGTCGACCAGATCGAACGAATCCCGGAGCGGATCCAGGGGTTCCTGGACGTGGTGCGGGCCGAGGGGGGCGAGGTGCCCGACATCCCGCCGAACGCCTTTTTCATCAGCGCCCGGTACGGCGAGTTCCCCCACTACGTGCTGACCGGCGGCGGCCCCGATTCCGTCGTCTACGTCTTCAACGACGATGACGAGGCCACGGCGAAGGCGTTCGACTCGGTGTGGGACTGGGTCGAGGCGTTCGTAAAGGACACGCAGTTCTTCATGGCGCTCGCCGTCTCCCGCGGCCTTCCGGTTTTCCGGGGACGAGACGTTCAGCACTGACTCGCGAGGTCCGGCGGATCATCCCGCGAGCACGTCGCGGCAGAAGCCCGTCCCACGGACGGGACGGGGCTCCTCGGTCGGCGGAGGCCAATCCCCGCTAGACGCGCAGTTCCGGCGCGGCGCCGCCCAGGGCTTCGGGATAGCGCGCCAGCACGGGCGCCACCCACTCGTCCAGGAACTCGTCCACCTGCGCGGGGGCGCGGCCCACGTACAGCTCCGGGCGCAGATCCTCTTCCAGCTCCGCGCGCGTGACGCCGAACGCCTGGTCGGCGGCGATGCGGTCCATCAGGTCGTTGGGCAGGCCGTGCTCCTTTACCTGCCGGCCGGCCTCGCGGCTGTGGACGCGCACCCGCTCGTGCAGGTCCTGCCGGTCGCCGCCCTTCTTGGACGCGCGCATCATCAAGTTCTCCGTCGCCATAAAGGGCAGCTCTTCCATCAGCCGGCGGCGAATCATCTCCGGATAGACCACCATCCCCGAGGCAACGTTGTGCATCAGCAGCAGCACCGCGTCGACGGTGAGGTACGCTTCGGGGATGGCGATGCGCTTGTTGGCGCTGTCGTCCAGCGTGCGCTCGAACCACTGCGACGCGGCGGTGAACGCCGGGTCGATGACCAGCGTGATGGCGTGCCGCGACAGCGCGTTGATGCGCTCCGACCGCATGGGGTTGCGCTTGTACGGCATGGCCGACGAGCCGATCTGCTGCTCCTCGAACGGCTCCTCCACCTCCTTGAGATGGGAGAGGAGGCGGACGTCGTTGGCGAACTTGCTGGCGGACTGCGCGACACCCGACAGCGTCGAGAGGCACCCGTAATCCACCTTGCGCGGATACGTCTGCCCGCCCACCCCGTACGCCTGCTCGAAGCCCATCTTCTGCGCGATGATGCGCGTCAGCCGCTCCGTCTTTTCGCCGTCGCCCTCGAACAGGTCCATGAAGCTGGCCTGCGTGCCGGTCGTGCCGCGGGAGCCGTGAAAGCGCAGCGTCTGGATGCGGAACTCGACTTCCTCGAGATCCAGCAGCAGGTCCTGGATCCACAGCGTCGCGCGCTTGCCGACGGTGGTGGGCTGCGCGGGCTGAAAGTGCGTAAAGCCGAGGGTTGGCAGGTCGCGGTGCGTGCGCGCGAACTCCGCCAGTTCCGCGACGACACCGACGATCTTGTGCGCGACCAGCCGGAGTGCTTCGCGGTGCTGGATGAGGTCGGTGTTGTCACCCACGTACGCGCTGGTGGCGCCCAGGTGGATGATGGCGCGCGCTTCCGGCGCCTGCTCGCCCAGGTGGTGCACGTGCGCCATCACGTCGTGGCGAAGCTGGCGCTCCAGCTCACCCGCGCGCTTCAGGTCAAAGTCGTCCAGGTGCGCGCGGATGGCGGCGATCGCCTCGTCCGGAATGGGCAGCCCCAGTTCCTGCTCGGCCTCGGCCAGCGCCAGCCACAGCTTGCGCCACGTGGTGAACTTGAACCTGGGCGAAAAGATGTACGACATCTCCGCCGAGGCGTACCGCTCCGTCAGCGGGTTGGAATATCGGTCGATGGACATGGTTGTCTTCTCCGGCCGCGCAAAAGCGATTGAAATCGCGGCAACGAAATCACGCTGTCCGCCTTCGCGGACAAACGCCGCGGTCCTTCCGTGGTTGCGGACGCGCTGGAGCGTGGGATGTCGCACGCAGCCGGGCCGCCAAGCCCGCGCAGGCGGACTTTGTGCCGTTGCAGCCGCGGTTTCAACCGCCCCAGAGCGGAGTCGGCGGAAACGCCTGGTTCCGCACGGGCACGACGCCTACGGCACCAGCTGCGGCCCACGCCTCCGCGGCGCCTTCAGCCCCGCATCCGCGGGGTACGCGACGGCGGTGAGGAACAGGCCTTCGGGCGGGGCGGGGGGCGACGTTTCCAGCTCCGTATCTTCCGAAAGCAGCGCCTGCATCGCTTCCGGCGGGCGCTGGCCCAGGCCGATGTCCACCAGCGTGCCCACCAGGTACCGCACCATGTGGTGCAGAAAGCGGTTGGCCGTGATGTGGAACTCCAGCCCGATCCCCTCCCACGGCGCCCACCGCGCCTCCGTAACCGTGCAGCGGTCGCCGCGCTCTTCCTGGCCCGCCTTGGCGAACGCCTTGAACGAGTGGTCGCCCACGATCATCGCCGCCGCGTGCTCCATCGCCAGCAGGTCCACGGGGCGGACGAGCGGCCAGCACCAGGGCGCGCGGAACGGCGAGTCCGCCTCGCTGGCCAGCCCCACGCGGTAGATGTACGACCGCGCCGTCGCGTCGTAGCGCGGATGAAAGTAGGGCGTCGCCATCTCCGCGTCGGCCACCCACACGTCTTCCGGCAGCAGCGCGTTCATGGCGCGGCGCAGGGCCTGGGCCGTCCAGCGCACGGGCACGTCGGCGGCGGCCACCTGGCCGGTGGCGTGCACCCCGCGGTCCGTGCGTCCCGAGCCGATGACGGCCGCCGGCGCGTTGGTGAGCTTGGCGAGCACGCGCTCCACCTCCCCCTGCACGGTGCGCTGGTCCGGCTGCACCTGCCAGCCATGGAAGTTGCGCCCGTCGTAGTGGATGATGAAGCGGATGCGGTGCCGGTCTAAGGTCGCCATAGGCGGCGGAAGGTAGGGACAAGTGCGAGAGTGCGAAAGTGCGAAAGTGCGAGAGTGGAAAAGCGGTAAACGCGGCGGCGGAAACCGTGCGTGATGGCGCACGGTGGGGTGCGATACGCATGCGTGGGGAGAGCAGCGCCACCGTCAGCGGCGAACGCCTGCGATCTCCGGCCGCGGAAGAGGACTGCCTTCCGGCAGGGCGGGCGAAAGTCTTGCGTGGCGCGCCCCCGCGCACCCTCACGCCCGTTTGATTCACGCTGCCGACCGCGACGATGAGCGAATTGCAAACCGTAGTTGAACAGCTGTACAGACTGGCAAAATCCGGCCAATGGGACCACCTCATCTCGGAGTGGACGGAATCCGCGGTTCTCGCGAATCGCTGCAGCCGCTACGCGAAGCCTGGTTCGGCATGGACCTTTCTCCACCAGGCCGCCCATTCCGGTAACGAACGGGCCTGCCGCATCCTGATCAGCCGAGGGGCATCCGTGGCGGCACTGACGCACGACTCGCGCTCCCCCGCCCACGTCGCGGAACAGCGGGGTCACCACGATCTCGCGGCATTGCTTCGGCAGGCATCCGCCGGTACCGACCCGCTCTGGCTACCGCCCGCCGACCCGGACGTTCTTCCCAGCAGCAGCCGATGGGGCGAAGCGACCGAAGCGGTGGCCCAGACCGTCCTGTTCGTTGCGTATGCGGGCAGTCTGGTCAGGATCAGCAGGGGGACGCGCTACTTCGTAGACTCCTTCGGCCGCGTGCTGGTTGGATGGCACGGGACATACAATCCGCCACGCGGCATGGATGGTTACTCGATGGTTTCCGGCGAGTCCTGAGAGTGTGTTCAGGAATCCGACCTTTCAGATAACCCGAGGATTGATTTCCTGAGAGTGTGTTTAAGAATCTGATCTTTCAGATAACCCGAAGATTGATTTCCTGAGGGAGCGCGTCTCCTCAAGTTGAATCCACTCAACCGCTTGCGCGCGACCGAAGGATCTTCTTTCGGCCAGCGCGGGGCTGGCCATCCAACACGGATCCAGCCCCCGGGTACTGCCGGCGAGATCCTTCGGTCGGCGCCAAAGTGCCTCTGTAGCAGCAGGTTCGCAGCGGCGCCTCCCTCAGAGGGTGTTGCCAAACTGAACTAAGTAAACACATTTTGGGTGGCATGACACAGACACGCTACCCAAGCGACATCTCAGACGCGCAGTGGCAGATCATCGAGCCGCTGATCCGCACGCCGCAGAAAAAGGGAGGCAAGCCGGCGGAGCATCCGTTGCGAGAAATCGTGAACGGACTGTTCTACATCCTCCGCACCGGCTGCGCTTGGAGAATGCTCCCGCGCGAACTGCCGCCCAAGGACGCCGTCTACAGCCACTTCCGTCGGTGGAAGAAAGACGGGCGCCTGCAGAAGGTGAATGACGCCCTTCGCGAAGCTCTCAGGCTGAAGAGCGAAAAGGAAGCAAGCCCCAGCGCGGCGATCGTGGACAGCAAGTCAGTCCCGACCACCGAAAAAGGGGGCCCCGTGGGTATGATGCAGGGAAGCGGGTGAGCGGACGTAAACGACACATCGTGGTCGACACGCTCGGGATGTTGCTGACGGTGGTCGTGCACTCGTGCGGCATTCAGGATCCGGCAGGCGCGCGGCTGGTTCTGCCGAAGCTGAGTGGCAGGTTCCCGCGGTTGAAGAAGATCTGGGGAGACAACATCTACCGGGGGCCGTTGATCGAGTGGGTGCGGGAACTGGGTTGGGAATTGGAAGTGGTAGAGCGGCCGAAAGGGCAGAAGGGATTTGTGTTGCTGCCCAGGCGCTGGGTTGTCGAGCGCACGTTTGCTTGGCAGGGCCTGTGTCGGCGGCTGAGCAAGGACTACGAAGGGTGCCCGGAGAGTACGGAGGCGTGGGTCTACCTGAGCATGATCGGACTGATGCTGCGGCGACTTACTGGAGAGTCGTGCAAGTGGCAGAAGAAGCGGGGTGCCGTTCAGCATCCCGCCGCAGCTTAAAGTAGACAAATAGACCGGTTTAGCAACACCCTCTCAGGAAATCAAGCTCTTGGCTGATCCTCGAACACGCTTTGAGCGTGTGTGCAGGAATCTACCCGATCCTGATTTCCTGAGTCTGAGGGGCGCCGCTGCGAACCTGCTGCACCGAGAGCGGCGCGCCTCACCTCCGCCACCATCCGTCAGCCCCTCACTCTCGCACTCCCGCACTTCCGCACTTCCGCACTTCCGTACCTTCGTACCTTCGTACCTTCGTACCTTCGTACCTTCGTACCTTCGTACCTTCGTACCTTCGTACCTTCGTACCTTCGTACTTCCTTCCGCCGATTGACACCCCGCTCCCATTCCCGTAGCATTCGGATCGCCTCCGCATACTCCCCTCCGTAAATCGAGACGGGCCATGTTCTTCCCCGTTCGGCTGCACGACGCGGTCGACCTCGACACCGTGCTCCGCAGGCTGCTCCCCGTGCTGGCCGGCCCGCGGGGCGAGCGGCGCGTGGCCTATGCCGCGTACGATGCGGCGCGCGCCGTCTTCGCGAAGCGGTGGACGCTGGCCGAGGCGGGGCGGGTGGACGAGGCGGCGATCGAGCTGGAGCCGTCGCGCCTGCACTCGCTGCTGATGGATGACGCCGGCGGCGACCGGCCGCTGCGCCCCGCGGATTCCATCGTGGTCTGGGTGCTGCGCGACCTGCTGCCCGGTATCGAGCCTGACCGCAACACCATCCGCGTGCGCGCCATCGCCCACGACGGCGCGCTGCTGGGCGCGTTGCTGGTGGCCGAGCCGCGGCGCTTCATGGGGCGCAAGGACGACGAGGGCTCCGTGGCCGCCGCGGGCGACGTGCTGGAGATGGCCCTGGCCCGCGCCATTGCGCTGGACGCCGCCGGCCCCGCGCTGCCGATGGGGCAGGGGACCGGGCTTACGGAGTCGGTCGTGGAGCGGCTGAAGGAGAGCGAGCGCGCCGTGGCCGACGCGCGGGGCGAGGTGGAGCGCACCCGGCCGCGCATCGACGCGCTGGAGCGGGCGACCGCCGGCGCCACGGAGTTGCTGATGGAAGCGCACGTGGAGCTGGACCGCCGCACCGCCAAACACCAGCGGCAGACGCGCGTCCTCTTTCTGCTCCGCAAGCTGCTGGACCGCAGCGCCGCGGGCGACCTTGAGCCCACCGAGCTGGCGGTGGAGATCGTCCGCACCGTCGCGGAGGCGTTTGGCGGCGGGCGCTGCTCGCTGCTGCTGGTGGACGAGGCATCGCCCGGGCGCGAGCTGCGGCTGGGCGCCGCCGTGGGGCTTCCCCCCGCGCTGGATGCGGGCGAGGTGCGCATCCCGCAGGGGACGGGGATCAGCGGCGAGGTGGCGCGCACGCGCATGCCCGTCGTGGTCCGCGATCCGCAGGACCGCAGCGGCGGCGCGCTGATGGGCGACGACTGGTACACGTCGGATGCGTTCGTCTCGCTGCCGCTGGTGTCGCGCGGCCGCATGCTGGGCGTGCTGAACCTCACCAACTTTCGCGCGGGCACCGTCGACGACACCGAGGTGGAGCAGCTGCGCCTGGTGTCGCTGTGCGTGGCGCTGCTGGCGGACCACGCCGGGCTTTCTGAGCGATTGTTCGCCGCGCCCGCGACCTGACCTCCTCGTCTGCCCATGACCGACGCCATCCCCGCGGCCGCGCCCGACGCGGACCTTACCGACCTGCTGCGCCGCGCAACCACGCGCCCCCTGACCGCCGAAGAAGCCGAGCGCGCCTTTGGCGAGGTGATGGAGGGGCGCGCCACGCCGGTGCAGATGGCGGCGCTGCTGGTCGCCATCCGCGTCCGCGGCGCCACCTCGGCGGAGGTGGCGGGCGGCGTGCGCGCGCTGCGCAAGGCGATGGTCGCCGTCCCCACCGAGATCGAGGGGCTGGTGGACACCTGCGGCACCGGCGGCGGCGCGCTCACCACGTTTAACATCTCCACCGCGGCGGCGCTGGTGGCGGCGGGGGCGGGGGTGCGCGTCGCGAAGCACGGCAACCGCAGCTTTACCTCGCGCTGTGGCAGCGCGGACGTGCTGGAGGCGCTGGGGGTGCGGCTGGAGCTGGATCCGGAGCGCGAGGCGCGGGTGCTGGAGGAGTGCGGCATCGTCTTCATGTTCGCGCCGCTGCACCACCCGGCCATGCGCCACATCGGCCCCATCCGGCGCGAGCTGGCCATGCCCACGCTGATGAACGTGCTGGGCCCGCTTACCAACCCGGCACACGCCCGCCGCCAAGTGGTGGGCGTAAACGACCCCGCGCTGCTGGACTTGATCGCCGGCGCCCTGCTGGAGCTGGGGCACGATCGCGCCCTGGTGGTCCACGGCGAGCCCGGGATCGACGAGCTGAGCCCGTTGGGGACCACGGAACTGCTGGAGGTGGATGGCGGCAAGGTCGTCCGCCGCACCTTCGATCCCACCGAGGAGCTGGGATGGGAGCGCTTCGGCGCCGCCGGGCTGGAGGGCGGCGAGCGCGACGACAACGCGCGCAAGGTGGTCGGCGTGCTGAAGGGCGAGGTGGGCGGATCCGCCCGCGCCGCCACCGTGCTGAACGCCGGCGCCGCCGTCTGGGTGGCCGGCATGGCCAAGACGCTGGCGGACGGCGTCAAGAAGGCCGAAGCCGCGCTGGACGCTGGCGCCGGCCTGGACAAGCTCCGCGCGCTTCGCGAAGCGAGCCAAACGGGATAGGGCCGGGGGATGTAGATCCGCCGATGCAATGTTGGGCGGACATGACGCCGCTGGGCCCTCACCCGCTCGCTTAGGCTCGCACCCTCTCCCGCAAGCGGGAGAGGGTATAAACATCGCAAATACCGGCGATCCCGTTTCCGCGGTTGAAGCCCCGCCTGGCGAGCTTTGCGAGCCTTGGGCGGGGCTTATCGCTTTCCCAGCAGCGGGTTTACCCGCTCATCCAGCCGGCGCTTGAAACACGAATGCCCCCGCGTCCTCGGACGCGGGGGCATTTCGCTCTCATCACCTGTTCGGCGGAATCGGGCAGGCTATTCCTTATTCCCTGTCCCCTACTTGGAGAATACGGCGCGCAACTCGAACGGGCCGCTGATCGGCGGCGGCGTCTTGTCCTCGAGCACCACCATGCGCTTGTCGTTCTTCCCCAGCTTGCCCACCACGAACGGAACCGACGCCTCGTTCTTCATCGTACTCCCCTTGAGATGGCGCCCGGAGGTGTCCGGGCGGAAAGCGGTTCCCTTCCGCACCCGCCGCAGCCGTCCAACGGCGGCGCGGGTGCGGTGGCGGCGGGCGGACCCGCGGTTCGGCAGCGAACCGGGACCCTCCACGCGCTCAGTACTTGCGGATCACGCCGACGACGATCCCCTGGATCTGCACCGAATCGCCCGGAAAATACATGGGCTCCATCGTCGGATTCGCGGGCTGCAGCCGCACCCGGCCGGCCGCCTCGCGGTAGAACTTCTTGACGGTGGCCGAGCCGCCGGGCGTAACCCCGTCCGCCACCAGCGCCACCACCATCTCGCCGTTCTCCGCCGTCTGCCGCGAGTTGACGATGATGTAGTCGCCGTCGCGGATCTGCTCGTCGATCATGGAGTCGCCGCGCACGCGCAGCACGTAGTTGTTGCCGCGCCGCACCATGTCGTGCGGGACCGTAATGGTCTCCTGCTCGGCGATGGCCTCGATCGGCAGGCCGGCGGCAACGGCGCCCATCAGCGGAAGCTCCAGTGCCGGGGCGTGCAGATCGGCCCGGACTACCTCCAGAGAACGGCTCTTGTTGTAGTTCTTCCGGAGAAAGCCCTTTTGCTCCAGATTGGTGAGGTGCTCGTGGACCGTGGCAAGCGAATTGTAGCCGAAGTGGTCCGCGATCTCCTCATAACTCGGCGAGTAGCCGTTCGTCTCCACGAAGCTCTCGACGTAGTCGAGGATCTGCCTCTGCTTCTTGGTGAGCGCCATCCGCTTCTCCGCGTGGGGGATTGCCTTCCGAACAGGTGCCGAAGAATATACCCGAAGGCAAACCGAAGCGCAAGGAATACGTTGAAGTCTTTGACCGAGAGCATCCTGGACCGCATCGTCGCCACCAAGCGCGACGAGGTGCGGCATGCCGTTCCGCGCCTTTCCGAGTACCGCGACATTGCGCGCCAAGCCCAGGCCCCACGCGGGTTTGCGGCCTCCCTGCGCCGTCCCGGAGAGGTGCGCCTGCTGGCCGAGGTCAAGCGCCGCTCCCCGTCCGCCGGCGACATTCGCCCGGGCGCAGATCCGGTTGAAATCGCCCGCGCGTACGTCCAGGGAGGGGCGGCCGCGCTCTCCGTGCTGACCGACCGCGAGTACTTTGGCGGTGACCTTCCCTTTCTGCGCGCCGTCAGGGAAGCGGTGCCCGTTCCCGTCATCCGCAAGGACTTCCTCATCCACCCGGTGCAGGTGTGGGAGGCGCGCGCGGCGGGGGCGGACGCCGTCCTCCTCATCGTCCGCATCCTGGAGCAGCCACTGCTGGAGGAATTGCACGGGCTGGCGGCCGAGCTGGGGATGGACGTTCTGGTCGAGGCGCACACGGAGGCGGAGCTGGACCGCGCCCTGGCGGTGGGCGCCACGCTCGTCGGCGTGAACAACCGGGACCTGGACACCTTTGTCACCGACCTGGACCTGTGCGTGCGCCTGGCCCCGCGCGTGCCCGCGCACGTGACGTACGTGGGGGAGAGCGGCATCCGCACGGCGGCGGACGTGGACCGGCTGGGCGCGGCGGGGATCGACGCCATCCTGGTCGGCGAGTCGCTGATGCGGCAGTCGGACGTCCGGATGGCCGCGGCGGCGCTGGTGGGCCGGCCCAGGTCGGATGCGCGCGGCGGATGACGGAGGTCAAGGTCTGCGGGCTGATGCGCCACGAGGACGCGGCGGTGGCGGCGGAGGCGGGGGCGCGCTGGCTGGGCGTGATTCTGGCCCCCGGCTTCCGACGGAGCGTGACGGCGGACGACGCGCGCATTATCTTGGGAAGTTTCCCGGTCCGGACGGTGGGCGTTTTTGTGGATGAGGACGAACTGATCCTCAGGTCCGTGGCAGAAAAGGCGGGGGTGCACGTGCTGCAGCTGCACGGCGACGAAACTCCCGATTTTGCGGCCCGGATGCGCGCGGCGGGGTGGGAGGTGTGGAAGGCGGTGCGCGCGCGCGATGCCGACGACTTCAGCGCCGCCGCGATGCGCTACGCCGGCGCCGTGGACGCCCTGCTGGTGGACGGCTACACGCCCGATACGCACGGCGGCGCTGGGGTCCGCTTCGATTGGGAGGCCGTCGCCGCGCGGCGGGGCGAGCTTCCCGCCGGCATGCGGCTGATTGCAGCGGGCGGGCTGCGGCCGGACAACGTGGCCGGCGCCGTCCGCATCCTGCGCCCCCACGCAGTAGACGTAAGCTCCGGCGTGGAGTCCGCGCCGGGGCGTAAAGACCCGCAGGCGGTGCGTGATTTCGTGCGTGCCGTGCACTCCTCCGTATGACACCGCAGGCATGACGTACCAGGCAGTCGACGCAGGTTCCGCCGTGGCCCATCCGTCGGGCCGCTTTGGCGAGTACGGGGGCCGCTTTGTTCCCGAGACGCTGATCACCGCGCTGGACGAGCTGGCGGACGTGTACGCCGCCGCCGCGGCCGATCCGTCTTTCTGGGAAGAGCTGGGCGCGCTCTGGCGGGACTACGTGGGCCGGCCGACGCCGCTCTATCCGGCCCGCCGTCTGGGCGAGGCGGCGGGCGGGATCAGCGTCTGGCTGAAGCGCGAGGACCTGAACCACACCGGCAGCCACAAGATCAACAACGCGCTGGGACAGGCGCTGCTGGCGCGCCGGATGGGGAAGGAGCGGATCATCGCCGAGACGGGCGCGGGGCAGCACGGGGTGGCCACCGCCACGGCGTGCGCGCTCTTTGGCCTGCGCTGCATCGTCTACATGGGCGAAGAGGACGTGCGGCGGCAGTCGCTGAACGTCTACCGCATGCACCTGCTGGGCGCGGAGGTCCGCCCGGTGACCAGCGGGACGCGCACGCTCAAGGACGCGGGGAACGAGGCGCTGCGCGACTGGGTGACCAACGTCCGCGACACGCACTACATCCTGGGCTCCGCCGTCGGCCCGGATCCGTATCCCCGGATGGTGCGCGACTTTCAGTCCGTGATCGGGCGCGAGGCGCGGGCGCAGCTGCTGGAGGTCGAAGGCCGGCTTCCCGCCGCCGTCGTGGCCTGCGTGGGGGGCGGATCCAACGCCATCGGCACCTTTCATCCCTTCGTCAACGACGCGGATGTCGAGCTTGTGGGCGTGGAGGCGGCGGGGGACGGGATCGACACGCCCCGGCACGCGGCGCCGCTCACGCGGGGAACGCCGGGGGTGTTCCAGGGCTCGTACTCGTACCTGCTGCAGGACGAGGGCGGGCAGGTGGCCCACGCGCACTCCGTAAGCGCGGGGCTGGACTACCCTGGCGTGGGGCCGGAGCACGCGCACCTCAAGGACAGCGGCCGCGCCACCTACGCGGCCGTGAGCGACGCCGAGGCGCTGGCGGCGTTCGAGCGGCTGGCGCGGCTGGAGGGGATCATCCCCGCGCTGGAGAGCGCCCACGCCATTGCGTACGTGCTGCGCGACGGCGCGCGCTGGAAGGACCGCGGCCCGGTGCTGGTCTGCCTGAGCGGCCGCGGCGACAAGGACGTGGCGCAGGTGGCGGACATGACCGGCGCCCGCTGACCCACCCGACACTCCCCACCGGATGAACGCGACCGCCCTGCACCTGGTCCCGCCCGACGCCGGCGACGCCTCTCCAGGCGCCGACCCGGCCGCGCGCGCGGAAGTCCAGGAGGTGGTTCGAGGTTTTGCCCGCGCCCTGCGCACCCACCTTCTGTACGAGGGCCACTCCCCCGCGCTGGACAAGTTCGTGGAGACGCTGCGCGCGCGGATGGCGGCGCTGTGGTACCGGCTGCCGTACCTGAACGTGCAGGTGGAAGAGCGCGAGATCCTGTGGGAGGGGATCGCCGTCTTCAGCGCGGGCGAGGAGCGCGGCGAGAACCTGGCGTTCTCCCTCTACAAGGACGGCGTCCGCGAGCTGAGCTTCATGCCCGGCTTCGAGGAAGAGGATCTGGACGCGTTTCTGGGGATCCTGGCCCGCATCCACCGGCTGCGGCTGGACGAGGAGGACCTGCTCACCCTGCTGTGGGACCGCGACTGGGGCCACTTTCGCTACCGCTACGTGGAGCCGCTGGCCGAGGGCGTGCGCCTTCCCGAGGGCGGCGCCGCGTCCGCCCCCGCCGCCGTCGTCTCTCCCGCGCAGGATCCGGAGCCGCTGACGACCACGGTCAGCACCGACGACTTTCGCGAGGCGCTCTACTTCCTGGACGAGGGGGAGATGCGCCGGCTGGAAGCCGAGGTGCGGCGCGAGATGGACCGCGACCTGTGGACGGACGTGCTGAACGCGCTGTTCGACCGGCTGGAGGACGGCAAGCCCGGGCGGCAGACGCAGGTGGTTTCCATCGCCGGCGACCTGCTTCCCACGCTGCTGGGCGCGGGGCGGCTGGACCGCGCGGCGTACATGCTGGGCGAGCTGGTGGGCGTCGCCACGTCGGGACGCAAGCTGCCGGGGCCCGTCTTCAAGGCGATGCGCGGCCTGTTCGACCAGCTGGCGCGGCCGGAGACGGTGGCGGAGCTGGTGCGGATCGTGGAAGAGGCGGGAAGCTCCGTCTCGCGCGAGCACCTGGGCGCGCTGCTGGGCTTCTTCCCGCCCGAGTCGCTGGGCCCGCTCCTCCGCGCCGGCGAAAGCAGCGCGTCGGAGACGGCCCGCGCGGCGCTGATGGAGGCGGCGGAGCGCCTGGCCGCCCCCAACCCCGCCGCGCTGCGCGCCTTTGCGCAGGACGCGGACCCCGCGGTGGCGGCCGGCGCGGCGCGCCTGGTCGGACGCCTGCGCGTCGTCGAAGCGGGGCCGGACGTGGCGCGGCTTCTCACGCGGCCGGAGGCGAAGGTGCGGGTGGCGGCGGTGGAGTCGCTGGCGGAGCTGCGGTCGCCGGTGGCCAGCGCCGCGCTGGAGCCGGCGCTGGACGACGAGGACAAGGAGGTGCGCGTGGCGGTGGCGCGCGCCCTGGCCACGCTGCGCTGGTCCGCCGCGCGCCCCCGGCTTGAGGCCGCGCTGGACAGCAAGCGGCTGCGCGAGGCGGAGCTCACGGAGCGCATCGCGTTCTTCGAGGCGTACGGTGGGCTGGCGGGGGTGGAAGGTGTCTCGCTGCTGGACCGCATCCTGAACGGCAAGAGCTGGCTGGGGCGGCGCGAGACGGGGGAGATGCGGGCCTGCGCGGCGCTGGGCCTGGGCCGCATCCGCCACCCCAACGCCGAAAAGGCCCTGGCGGCGGCGGCGGCGGATCCGGACCCGGTGGTGCGCAGCGCAGTGGGCCGCGCGCTGCGGACGGTGCGCCAGTGAGCACGCAGACGCCGCCGGCGGCGCCGCCCGATGCGCGCACGCACCCCGGCGTGGTAAGCGCGGACGACCGCGGCCTGCAGCGCCGCGGCCGCGACCTGCTGTTCGCCATCGCCACCGCGCTGCGCTCGCTGCAGCTGTACCCGCTGGAGAACCAGACCGTCGTCACCGCGCTGGCGGAGCTGGACTTTCTCACCCAGGACCTGCTGTTGGGCGAGGAGCAGATCACCATCCGCTTCGTGGGCGACTTCTTTTTCGTCAACGACCTGCGGCTGCGGGTGGATCTGCAGAGCTACGCCACCTACGGCACCGTGGGCCGCGCCCTGGCCCGCCACGGCATCGGCGAGCTGGAGGTGTTCCGCGGCGCCACGGTGCCCCAGTGGACGGCGCTGCTGGCGCTGGTGAACGCGGACCCCGATCCCGAAGACCGCTTTGGCGCCTTTCTGGAGCGCCTGGGCCGCACCGCCGTCCTGCACCTGGCCGTGGGCCCGGACCGTGAGAGCGAGCCGGACCTGCGCGACGAAGAGTCGCGGCGCATGGCCAAGCGCGCCTACGCCCAGACGGTGGCCGTGGCCCGGGAGGTGATGGGGGGGATGCGGATGGGGAAGGGCGTAAGCCTGCGCCCCGTGAAGCGCGCCGTGCAGTCCATCGTTGACCAGGTGCTGTCGAACGAAACCTCCATCGTCGGCCTCACCACCCTGCGCGACTACGACGAGTACACCTTCACCCACTCGGTGAACGTGTGCATCTTCTCCGTGGCGCTGGGAAAGAAGCTGGGGCTGCACAAGCACCAGCTGTACGAGCTGGGGCTGGGCGCGCTGCTGCACGACGTGGGCAAGGCGCGCATGCCGCTGGAGCTGATCAACAAGGCCGGCCCGCTCACGCAGGACGAGTTCGAGGTGCTGCAGGAGCACCCGGCCGAGGGGCTGCTGTCGATGTTCGACATGCGCGGCCTGGCCGAGCTTCCCCTGCGCGCCATGCTGATGGCGTACGAGCACCACATGAAGGTGGACCAGACGGGGTACCCCGTCAGCGCGCGCCCGCGCGACCCCACCCTCTTCGGCCGCATCGTGGCCGTGGCGGACGGCTTTGACGCGGCCACCAGCAAGCGCAGCTACCAGGCGCAGCCCTGGCCGCCGGACCGCGTGCTCAAGGAGATGCGCGACAACCCGGCCCGCGGCTTCGACCCGCTGCTGGTCAAGGCGTTCGTCAGCATGACGGGCATCTACCCGGTGGGGAGCGTCGTCATCCTGGACACCTTCGAGCTGGCCATCGTCTGCGAGCGCAGCCGGCTGCCGGACGCCATGCACCAGCCGATCGTGCAGGTGATCTACGATTCCATGGGCGTGCGGGTGGATCCCCCGCGCCGGCTGGACCTTTCGGAGACGGACCCCGCCACGGGCACCCCGCTGCGCAGCATCATCAAGACCACGGACCCGGAGCGGTACGGCATCGATGTCGGCGACTACTTTGTCTGATCTTTCCCTGGCGGGCGCCTTTGCGGCCGCCCGCGCCGAAGACCGCGCGGCGCTGGTTCCCTACGTCACGGCCGGCCATCCCACCCCCGCGGCCACGGCGCAGATCCTGACGGGGATCGCCGACGACGGGGCCGACGTCATCGAGCTGGGCATCCCCTTCAGCGATCCGCTGGCGGACGGGCCCACCATCCAGCGCTCGTCGTTCGAGGCGATCGCGCAGGGGGTGGACCTGCGCTGGACGCTGGACGCGCTGGCCGCTTTCCGAGCCAGGCGCGACACGCCCGTCGTCCTCTTTACCTACCTGAACCCCGTGCTGCGCCACGGGCTGGACCGCTTTCTGGCGGACGCGGCCGACGCGGGCGCGCAGGGGGTGCTGCTGACGGACCTGCCCGTGGGCGCGGACCCGGGGCTGGAGGGGCGCATCAACGCCTCGCCGCTGGACCTGATCCGCCTGGTGGCGCCGACCACGAAGCCGCAGCGGGTGCGGGAGATCGCCGCGGCCGCGCGCGGGTTCCTCTACTACGTCTCGCGGACGGGCGTCACCGGCGCGCGGCAGGAGCTGGCCTCCGGGCTGGCGGCGGAGGTGGAAGAGGTGCGGCGGATGACGGAGGTGCCCGTCGCCGTGGGCTTCGGCATCAGCACGCCGGAGCAGGCGGCGACGGTGGCGCGGGTGGCGGACGGCGTGGTGGTGGGGAGCGCGCTGGTGGACGCGCTGCAGACGGACGGGGTGGAGGGCGGCCGGCGCTTTGTGCGGGCGCTGCGGAAGGCCGTCGAAGGCGCCCGCCGCGCGTGACGGAAGAGCGGCTTTCCCCGGGGGCGGTTCGCCTCCTGCGGGTCTACGCGCGCGCCCTGCAGCTGCTGGGCGCGCTCGTGCTGCTGGCGTCCGTCATCGTTTATCCGCCCAGCGTGGCGGGATGGATCGCGGCGGCGGTGGGGACGGCGGCCGTCACCGCGCTGCGGATGGGGGCCGTCAGCCTGTCCAAGTTCGCGTACGTGACGATGACGGTGGTGCCCGTGGGCGCGCTGACGCTGCTGGGCGAACCGGTCGCGGCCATCGTGGCGGCGTGGCTGGGGACGTTCCTGGGCGACGCGGTGCGGGGAAAGCCGGGCTTTGCCGCGTACGTGAACGCCGGGCGCGAGGCGCTGGCGGCGCTGGCGGGGATCGGCGGCTACCAGCTGGCCGCCCGCGCCGCGCAGCTGCCGGCGGCGGACCTGGCCGAGGGGGTGGCGCCGGCGTTCACCGTCGCGGGCCTTCCCGTGGTCCCCGCCTGCTTTCTGGTCTACTTCGCCGCGTCGCGCCTCCTCTTTTACTTCTCCCTGCTGGTCCGCAACAAGCTGAACCCCAACGAGCGGATGGTGCTGGTCCGCTACGAGGTGGTGGCGGCGGCGCTGGGGGCGCTGGCGGCGGTGTGCACGGCCGCGGCGATCGCGGTAATCGGGGGATGGGGGGCGTGGATCGCCATCCTGGCCTTCGTGGTCTTTCCCGGCGTCCTGGCCCGCGCCCTCCTGGCGGAGGCCATCGCGTCCGAAGAGCTGCGCAAGGTGGCGGCGATGGAGGCCGTGGTGACCGCCGGGATGCCGCTGGCGGAGAGCATGGCGCGGATCGAGGAGATGGCGGGGCGGCTGATCGAGTGGAGCTGGCTGCACGTGTACGGCGTGCGGCATGGCGAGCTGGTGCTGGTGCATCCGCCGGTGGTGGAGGAGGACGCGCTGGAGGCGTACGCCCCGCTGCGCGCGCGGGTGTTCGAGGACGGTGGCGCGCCGCTGCTGGTGGCCGACGCGCACGTGGACGCGCGCATCGGGGTGCGCGGCCCCGTGCGCTCGCTGGTGCTGGTGCCGCTTTCCTACGGACGCAACCCGCTGGGGCTGCTGGAGATCGGCCACCACCGCGCCGGTGTCTACACACCGGCGGAGGCGCGGCTGATCGAGCGCTTCGCCCGGCAGCTTGCACTCGCGCTGCAGCTGGACGGGCTGGTGCGGCCCATGACGCAGAGCGCGCGGGAGATCGACACGCAGCTGCGCACGCTGGGCGGGCGGTTGGCGGGGCTGCGGGAGAGCGGGGAAGGGGTGGCGGCGCGCGCGGGAGAGATCCGCGGCCGCGTGGCGGAGCAGGGGCGGCAGACGGCCAGCGGGCTGGCGGTGACGGAGGCGCTGGCCGGTGCCGCGGCGGCCATGTCGCGCGACGCGGGCGAGACGGCGGAGGCCAGCCGCGACGCGCGCCGGCTGGCGGCGGAGAACCGCGGCGCCATCGTGGAGGCCATCAGCCGGCTGGTGGAGCTGCGCGACTTCGTGGATTCCGAGGCGCGCGCCATGGGCGAGCTGTCCCGCGCCAGCGCGCGGATCGCCACGGTGGTGGAAACCATCCGCGCCATCGCCGACCAGACCAACCTGCTGGCGCTGAACGCGGCCATCGAGGCGGCGCGCGCGGGGGAGCAGGGGCGCGGCTTTGCGGTGGTGGCGGACGAGGTGCGCAAGCTGGCGGACAGCAGCGGCGGGGCGGCGGTGCAGGCGCGGGAGATGGTGGACGCGGTGCGGGGGCAGATGGCCTCGGCGCTGGGGCGGATGGAGCAGGGAAGCGCACGGCTGGCCGGCGTGGGCGAGCTTTCGCGCACCGCGCTGGACTCCATCGACCGCATCGTGGCCGCCGCCAGCGGCGCGGAGCAGTTGACGACGCGCATCGCCGGACGCGCGGGCGAGCAGCAGGCCCGCATCGCCGGCCTGCGTGACGACATCGCGGCAGTCGCGCAGGGCGCCGCGGCCAATGGCGAGGCGGTGAGCGCCGTCGCCGAGTCCGCCGCCCGCCAGGCCGACACCCTGCACGAGATCGAAGCCGCCGGCGCCGCGTTGCGATCCGTCTCCGAGCGCCTGACCGTCTACATCGCGCGGCTGAACGAGGTCACGGATGCGGAGGTGGCGGAGGGGTGAAGGTGTGATGGTGTGAGGGTGTGATGGTGTGATGGTGTGATGGTGTGATGGTGTGATGGTGTGAGGGTGTGAGCCCCGCCAAGGGCGAATAAATTCGCGGCAACAACGACACGAAATCCGCCTTCGCGGATTGTCAGGCAGGGTGTTTGGGCTGAGGCCGTGCACGTGGCGGCTTCTGAACCGCGCCGGGCCCGGCCTCCGCGAGCAGGTGAAGCCCCGCCGGGCAAGCGCAGCGCGTCCAGGGCGGGGCTCATCGCGTTTCCAGCTGCGGGTTTACCCGCCCGGGACCGAGGCCGGCCCGGCACTCTCCAGACGGCCTGCACCAACTCCCGGCGTCTCCCCGATCCACGCGGCCCGCGCGGTCCCCGGCTCCTCGTCCCATCTCCGCGTCTTCTCCGCCCGCCTCCGCGCGCCCGTTCTCGCATCCGCTAGTCGCTCCGTCGCCAGACCGTTTTGCGCTGGAGCGCCACAGGCGGCAGATTGTCTCGTCAACGCGTAGTCTTCATCCACCGAACGCTTCCCCGATAATGCCCTACGAGTCGCTGCCGGTGGTCCGCTCCGTCCGCAACGTGCTGCGCAAGGCCTCGTCCAGCGACGAGGCCATCACCGGCGTGCTGGAGGCCGTGGGCGACAGCATGGGGTGGCTGGTGGGCGCGTACTGGGCGCCGGAAGAGGGCACGGACGACGGAACGCTGGTCTCGCGCTGCATGTGGGCCGCGCGCATCCACAAGGGCACCGTGTTCGCCAGCGAAACCGGGCAGATGCGGCTGGCGCACGGCGAAGGGCTGCCGGGGCGCGTGTGGACCACGGGTGAATCGCTGTGGATCGAGGACGTGGGGCAGGACCCCAACTTTCCCCGGCACGCCGCCGCCCGCACCGACGGGCTGCACGCCGCCGTCGCCTTTCCCGTGCGGCACGGCGACCGCGTGCTGGGCGTGCTGGAGTTCTTTACCGACCTGCTGCGCGCGCCCGTGCAGACACTGCTTCCCGTGTTCGACCAGATCGGCGGCGACGTGGGCAGGTTCGTGGCGGGGATGTGGGACGTGGCCCCGGACGACGAGGCGGCGGAACCCGCGGAGGCCGACCCGGCGGGGAATTGACAGCGTGGGCGGGGCGGGATAACTTCCGCCATGGAACGACCGAACACCGTACGTACGACCCAGATGCCCGCCGACCTCCTCCCCCGCACGGGAGCCGAGGACCGGCGGGCTCGCCGCATTCTGGAGGACCGATGAACCGTCCGGACGCGACCGCCGCCCGCCTGGTGGGCGAGGGGCTGACCTTTGACGACGTGCTGCTGGTGCCCCGCCAGTCGGCCGTGCTGCCGGCCAGCGCCAACCTGGCCACCCGCCTTACCCGCAGCATCGAGCTGGCCATTCCGCTGATCTCGGCCGCCATGGACACCGTCACCGAAAGCCGGATGGCGATCACCATGGCGCGCGAGGGCGGCATCGGCATCATCCACAAGAACATGTCCATCGACCGGCAGGCCGAGGAGGTGGACCGGGTAAAGCGGTCGGAGAGCGGGATGATCGCCAAGCCGTTCACCATCGGCCCGCGCGAAACGCTGGGCGATGTGCTGCGGCTGATGGAGCGCTCGTCGGTCAGCGGCATTCCCGTGGTGGACGGCGGCCGCCTCGTCGGCATCATCACCAATCGCGACCTGCAGTTTGAAACCGACCGCTCGCGCCCCGTGCACGAGGTGATGACGGGCGGCGACCGGCTGGTGACGGCCCCCGTGGGCACCTCGCTGGACGAGGCGCGCGAGATCCTGCACAAGCACCGCATCGAAAAACTGCCGGTGGTAGACGCGGACGGGGTGCTGCAGGGGTTGATGACGGTCAAGGACATCCGCAAGCGCCAGCAGTTTCCCAACGCCGCCAAGGACGAGCGCGGCCGCCTGCGCGTGGGCGCCGCCATCGGCGCCTCCATGGGCGACGTGGACCGGGCGCGGGCGCTGGTGGACGCCGGCGTGGACGTGCTGGTGGTCGACACGGCGCACGGGCACTCGCAGGGGGTGCTGGAGGCCGTCGCGCGCATCCGCGAGGCGTTCCCCGACGCGCAGCTCATCGGCGGCAACGTGGCGACGAAGGGCGGCGCCGAGGCGCTGGTGGAGCGCGGCGTGGACGCGGTCAAGGTGGGCGTGGGCCCCGGTTCCATCTGCACCACGCGCGTGGTCGCCGGCATCGGCGTGCCGCAGCTTACGGCGGTGCTTGACGCGGTGGAGGGCGCGGCCGGGCGCGTGCCGGTGATCGCGGACGGCGGCATCAAGTACAGCGGCGACGTGGTCAAGGCGCTGGCCGCCGGCGCGCACACGGTGATGATGGGGTCCATGCTGGCCGGTACGGAGGAAGCGCCCGGCGAGGCGTTTCTGCTGGAGGGCCGCCGCTTCAAGATCGTCCGCGGCATGGGTTCGCTGGGCGCGATGAGCGAGGGGTCCGCCGACCGCTACTTCCAGGAGGGGAGCGACGCCCGCAAGTTCGTCCCCGAGGGGATCGAGGGGCGCGTGCCGTACAAGGGCCCCGCATCCGACACCATCTACCAGCTCACGGGCGGCCTGCGCAGCGGCATGGGCTACCTGGGGTGCGCCGACATCGAGACGCTGCGCCGCGATCCGCGGTTCATGCGCATCACCGGCGCGGGCCTGCGCGAAAGCCACCCGCATGACGTGACGATCACCCGCGAGGCGCCGAATTATCACTCGTGATGGTGTGATTGTGTGATGGTGTGATGGTGTGATGGTGTGATGGTGTGATGGTGTGATGGTGTGATGGTGTGATGGTGTGATGGTGTGATGGGGCTCGACGCGCCGCTCGATGCTCGGGATCCGCGGAAAAGATGGAAGCGGGGCTCCGCCAGGGTGGCGGAGCCCCGCTTTTCATCCGCAAACCGCCGATTACAGCGGGTACGGCAGCGTGGCGGTGGTGAGGGCGCGGTAGTAGTTCAGCCGGCCGTTACCGAAGACCTGGTCGTAGCCGAACGCGCCCTTGTCGTCGGCGGTGGTCTCCAGGCGCGTGCGCAGCGCGGCGCCGCGAAGGCCCGTCACCGAGGCCACCACGGCCGCCGTGCCGGTCACGTGCGGCGCGGCCATGGAGGTGCCCTGCAGGTACGCGTAGCCGCCCGCCAGGTACGAGCTGAGAATCCCCATCTCGTTGGTGGTGTTGCCGTACAGCTCACCGCCCGGCGCCGTCATGTCCAGCCCGGGGCCGTACTGCGAGTAGTACGCCCTGGCATCGCGCCAGTTGGTGGCGCCCACCGAGATGGCCAGGGGGTCGCAGGCGGGGCAGCCCACCGTGCCCGAGCCGTTGTTGCCGGCCGCGGCGATCACCAGCACGCCCATCGTGTTGACGGCGTAGCTGATCGCGGCCTGCTCCGCGGGCGTGATGAAGGTACCGCCCAGGCTCAGGTTCATGGCCACCATGTTGGGGTAGTTCGCGGCGGCGTAGATGGCGTTCACGATGTTGGCCGTGGGGCAGCTGCCCGCGGCCGTGCAGACCTTCTGCACGTGCACCTGCACGTTCGCTCCCGCGCCGCTCAGGCCGCCCACGCCCACGTTGGTGCCCACCATGGTGCCGATGGTGTGGGTGCCGTGGCCGTTGTCATCCTCGGGCAGCGCGTCGCTGTTCGCCCAGTCCCAGCCCAGGATCAGCTTGCCCACCAGTTCCGGGTGATCGGTGTCGGCGCCGGTGTCCAGGCTGCCGATGACCACCTGCGAGCCGCCGGTGCCGCTGTTCTCCACCAGGTCGATGTCCGCGTCGGTCAGCGACCAGTAGCCGCTCGGGAGCGCGCTGAAGGGCGAGGTGTTGAAATACGCCTTCAGACCACCCGGGTTGTAGAAGGCCCACAGCGCCGGGCTGATGGCGTTGATCCGGCGGATGTAGTTGGGGTGGGCGTACTCCACGTTCGGGTCGGCGGCCAGGCGGGCCGCCTCGGCGCGCTCCTGGCCGCGCTCCACGCGCAGCACCGACACGCCGCTGCGGACTGCCAGCCGGCGATCCAGCCGCAGGCCCGGCACGCGGGCCGTGAGGTCGGTGACGGGGGCGCTGCCCTTCATCTTGACCAGGATCTCGCCCGGAACCACCTCGTCGGTGTTCTGCTGAAGCGAGAGCGGAGCGGGGAGCGCTTCGCCGGTGGGGGCGGCCGGCTGGTCCGAGCACGCGGCCAGACCGAGTGCAAGCAGCACCGCGGCTGCCTTACGGGGATGGAACATGTGACTTCCTCCAGATGAGAGAGGTTTGGGGGGAACCCCGTGGAACGTGACGTCCAGAATAGAGCGCCCGTTCCGTGACGCACTCTCGGCAACGGGTGTGCCACTCCTTTCATGACGTGACATTTGTTTTCCCTCCTATAAAGTTTACAATCTGTTCGGGGTGCGGTACTGCTCCATTTGGGTGCTACTGCACCTGAATGGTGCACATGACCGTTCGTTCTGGAGCATGCCGTTCTGATTCTCTCGTGTCTTTGGCCAGAAAACTCTCATTTTGTTCAAAGACAACGAGGATGGATGACACGCATTCCACGAGATGGAGGAATGGAGAGATGTGGAGGACATCCATGCACAGATGCAGACACACAATATCGATGGCGACAACCTGGCCGTATGGTGACCGCAGCCTTTCGCACGTGCATTCTGTGATCGCGAGATGAACGCGCGTGGCGGGCGGCCTCTTCCCGGCAAGCCTCATCCCGATTAGGGTTGCGGAGGAGGACGGGATGCGGGAGGGCAGGCGCGCTCCCGAAACGGGTGACTGGAGAAGCGGATGACGGAAGCGGGGGACGGCGCGGGGAGCACCGTGGAGACGCGGGATTGCCTGGTGAGGCAGTTCGAGATCGCGTGGGCGCTCACGCAGTACCACCTGGACGGTCTTACGACGGAGGAGTGCCTGTGGCGTCCGGCGGATCGGGGGCTGCACGTGCACCAGGATGCGGACGGCCGGTGGCGCGCGGACTGGCCGGAGCACGAGGGATACGACCTGGGGCCGCCGAGCATCGCGTGGCTGACGTGGCACCTGGGTTTCTGGTGGTCGATGGTGCTGGACCACTCCCTTGCGCATGCCACCCTCACCCGCGAGGCCGTCGCCTGGCCCGGCGACGCCGACGGTGTGCGCGCGTGGATCGAAGGATTGCAGGCAAGGTGGCGCGCGATGCTCGAGCAACTTACGGACGACGATCTGCGGTCCGCGGAGCGCACCCGCTGGCCCATCCAGGACCGCCCGTTCGGCGACGTGGTCGCGTGGGCCAGCCTGGAGCTGATGAAGAACGCGTCGGAGATCGGCTACGCGCGATTTCTGTACGCGGTGCGGACGGGGTAGGGGAGGATGAGGCGCGACCCTCGGGGGCCCTCTCCCCCGACCGGCCTTTTGCTCGTTCCTCGCAACGGCGGTCGACCCCTCCCCCAACTTCGGGGGAGGGGTTGGGTGTTTCCTCGGCGATTGTGCGGCGAACAAGCTCTGCCCTGCTCCTGAACCCGGGGAGTCACTGCCATGACGGCCCCACGCAAACAACCCCTCCCCCGAAG
>NZ_JBMDXM010000058.1:0-1119 GCF_048594345.1 Longimicrobium sp. | reverse complement strand
CGGCGGGTGCGGCCGGGCCCGAAGACCAGGGCGTCGCGGAGCCGTCGCCGGCGCACGGCGACGGATTCCAGCAGTTGGCTGTCGTAGTCTCTCGCCATTTCTCTCCCGCCGTGGCCGCACCGGGGCGGTCACGCGGTTCCTGACGGCGGGGGCCGGGCCGCTGGGGCCCGTGCTCCCGCCGTGACGCGGTGGTCGCCGCACCGGCGGCGGCCGGTACGGCGACATGGGTGCTGCGGTGCGGAGGCGTCAGGAACGGATGGCGGCCACCGCGGCGCCGGCGGCGCGTGACGTGTTCAGCGCGGTGATGTCGTTCTCCTCCAGCACCCGGGCAAGTTCGCTGATGACGGTCCTGACGCTGGTCGCAGTCTCCTCCCACTTCCACTCGACCGCGGCGTACTCCTCGGAGACGCCCGTGGCGTCGAAGTCGCTGAGCGCCTGCGCGACGGCGCCGCTGTGATCGGTGACCAGCGCCTCAAGGGTTCGCATGATGCGCATGAGGTTCTCGGCGGTATCTCCGGAGGCGGCGGTGTCGTACGCAAGCCTGTAGTCGCTCAACTCTGCTCCCCGTGTGCTGTGGTGGTCGACCGCTCAGAAGCGGGCGGCGTTGAAGTTCTGGCTTCCCATGGCGCGATCCGCGTTGTCCTTGAATCCCGAGTCGCCGTCCGCGAAAGCGGCATTCATGCCGGCCTGACCTTCGTTGATCCGCGACATCGCGTGCTGGAGCGCGGCGGCGATCACGTCCGTCTCGCTCTTGAACCGGGCGAACGCTTCTTTGCCGGCGCCGTTGAACTTGCTCGCCAGGGGCTCCGCCGCGTCGCGAAGCTGCATCAGCATCGCGTGCATCTCGTCCAGCGAGCCGCTGGTGCTGTTCTGCAGGGTGGTCAGCGTGTCCGCACCCATGTCGAACTTCATGCTCATGAGTCCCCGTTCCCCTCCTCGGTCGGGACGCGGGGCCGTCTCCCCCGGTGCGCGCCCCGTGTACCACCCCAGATGTACATCGGTGCGGGACGGCGCCGCAACCGGGTGGCGCCGCTCTGTGACACCGTCATGACACGGGTGGTGCCGCACCGCGACGGACGGCGTACGGTCGGCGTTCCTGCTGCTCGCCGCCGCTCGCCG
>NZ_JBMDXM010000057.1:0-27443 GCF_048594345.1 Longimicrobium sp. | reverse complement strand
CGACGTGGTGATCGTCAACTCCGTCGCGCAGTACTTCCCGGACCTGGATTACCTGCTGCGCGTGCTGGACGGTGCCGCGGCGGCGCTGCGGCCGGGCGGGCGCATCTTCCTGGGCGACGTGCGCAGCCTGCCGCTGGCGGGTGCGTTCCACGCCTCGGTGGAACTGACGCGCGCGTCCGACGACCTGTCCGTCGAGCGGCTGCGGGACCGGGTGCGTCGCGGGGTGGCGGAGGAGCAGGAGCTGCTGCTGGATCCGGCGCTCTTCGAGGCCGTGCGGTCGCGGATGCCGCGCCTGGGCCGCGTGGAAGTGCAGGTGAAGCGGGGCGAGTACGACAACGAGGTCTCCCGCTTCCGCTACGACGTCGTCCTCCACCTGGACCAGGTCGCCGCCGACGTGGCGGAGCCGGTTGTCCGCGAGTGGGGCGGGGAGGACGCGGTCGGCCTGCGGGCGCTGGCGGAAGGGAACGCATCGGCGCTGCTGATCCGTGGCGTGACCGACGCACGGGTGCGGGAGCACGCCCGCGCGTACGAGCTGGTATCGGCTGGTGGTGATGGGGGGAGCGCGGCGGTCCTGCGCGCGCGTGCGGCCGAGGCCGCGGATGGAATCGCCCCCGAGGCGCTGTTCGCGCTAGGCGAGGAGATGGGTCGTGCCGTGGAGGTGCGCCCGGGCGCGCCCGGCACGCTGGACGTGCTCGTCCACCCCGCCGGCGGCGTCGCGCGGTTCCCCGCGCAGGTGGATGGGGAGCGGCCGTGGGAGAGCTACGCGAACGACCCGCAGTGGGGCCGCCGCATGCGCGCGCTGGTCCCCGCGCTTCGCGAAACCGCGCGCGCCCGGCTGCCCGAGTACATGGTGCCCAGCGCCTTCGTGGTGCTGGAGTCGTTCCCCGTCACCCCCAACGGCAAGGTGGACCGCGGCGCGCTCCCCGCGCCCGACACGGGCTCCGCCCGCGGGACGTACGTGGCGCCCCGCACCCCGGCCGAGGAGCAGATGGCCGGGATCTGGGCGGAGGTGCTGGGTGTGGAGCGGGTAGGGGCGGAGGACCACTTCTTCGACCTGGGCGGGCACTCCCTGCTGGCCACCCAGCTGGTGTCGCGGGTGCGCGAGGCGTTCGGGGCCGAGCTGCCGCTGCGGGCCGTGTTCGAGGCGCCCACGCTGGCGGAGCTGGCGGGCCGCGTGGAGCTGCTGCGGGCGGAGCTGGGCGACGCCGCGGCCCCGCCGCTGGTGCCGGCGCAGCGCGACGGCGGGCCGCTGCCGCTGTCGTTCGCGCAGCAGCGGCTGTGGTTCATCGAGCAGCTGGAGCCGGGGAGCACCGCCTACCACATGCCGTCCGTGCTGCGGCTGCGCGGGCCGCTGGATACGGACGTGCTGGAGCGCGCGCTGGCCGAGGTGGTGCGCCGGCACGAGGCGCTGCGTACCACCTTTGGCGAGGCCAATGGCGTGCCGTTCCAGGTGGTGCACCCCGCGGGCGGGGCGGTGCTGGAGCTGACCGACCTGTCGGGCCTGGCGCCCGAGGAGCGCGACGCCGAGGCCCGCCGGCTTGCCGGCGAAGCGGTGCAGCGCCTGTTCGACCTGCGCACGGGGCCGCTCTTCCGCACCAGCCTGCTGCGCCTGGCCGCGGACGATCACGTGCTGGTGCTGGCCATGCACCACGTGGTCACCGACGGCTGGAGCATGGGCGTGCTCTTTGGCGAGCTGAGCGCGCTGTACCAGGCGTTCGCGCGCGGCGAGGCCTCGCCGCTGCCGGAACTGCCGGTGCAGTACGCCGACTACGCGGTGTGGCAGCGCGGCTGGCTGAGCGGCGAGGTGCTGGAGCGGCAGATCGAATGGTGGCGCGAGCGCCTGGACGGCGCCCCCCCCGTGCTGGAGCTGGGGACCGACCGCCCCCGGCAGATGACGCCGGGCCGCCGCGTAGGGCGCGTGTTCCGCCCGCTCCCGGCCGAGACGGCCGAGGGGGTGCGGGCGCTGGCCCGGCGCGAGGGTGCCACGCTGTACATGGTGCTGCTGACCGCGCTGGACGTGCTGCTGGCACGCTGGTCGGGGCAGGAGGACGTGGTGGTGGGCACGCCCGTCGCCAACCGCACGCGGCGGGAGACGGAGGGGCTGATCGGCTTCTTCGTCAACACGCTGGCGCTGCGCACCGACCTTTCCGGCAACCCGTCGTTCCAGGCGCTGCTGGGCCGGGTGCGCGAAGCCACGCTGGGGGCGTACCAGCATCAGGACGTGCCTTTCGAGCGCCTGGTCGAAGCGCTGCAGGTGGAGCGCAGCCTGAGCCACACGCCGCTCTTTCAGGTGATGTTCGCCGTCAACGACGGCGGCGCCGGCGACCGGCCGTCGTGGGGCGGGCTGGAGGTGGAGCCGTTCGGCGCGGGCGGTGGCGCGGCGAAGTTCGACCTGGACGTGATGGTGGTGGAGCAGGGGGGCGAGCTGGGCGTAGGCTTTACCTACCGCGACGAGCTGTGGGACGTGCCCACGATGGAGCGGCTGGCCGCCGCGTACGCCGTGCTGCTGGAGGCCGCCGCGGCCGACGCCAGCCGTCGTATCCTGGACGTCCCGCTGATGAGGGACGTGGAACGGCAGCGGGTGATCGTGGACTGGAACCGCACGGAGCGTCCGTACCCGCGCGGCGTCTGCATCCACGAACTGTTCGACGCGCAGGTGCGGGAGCGTCCCGACGCCCTGGCGCTGATCTGGGGCGACGAGTCGCTGACCTACCGGGAGCTGGATGCGCGGGCCAACCAGCTCGCCCATCACCTGGTGCGCCTGGGCGTGGGGCCCGATGCCCGCGTGGGCGTGCTGCTGGAGCGCAGCGTGGAGCTCATCGTCTCCATCCTGGCCGTGCTCAAGGCGGGCGGCTGCTACGTGCCGCTGGACCCCGGCTACCCGGCCGAGCGGCTGCGGCTGATGCTGGCGGACAGCAGCGTTCGCGTGCTGCTCACCCGCGGCGAGCTTGCGGAGGTGGTGGAGGCGGGCGGACTCGACGTCATCCACCTGGACCAGGCGGCGGATGCCCTCGCGGCGGAGCCGACGGAAGCGCCGGCCAGCGGCGCGACGCCGGAGAACCTGGCGTACATCGTCTACACCAGCGGCAGCACGGGCAAGCCCAAGGGCGTGATGGTGGCGCACCGCCACGTGGTCCAGCTGGTGGTGGAGACCGACTACGTGCGGTTTGGCCCGGGAGACCGCATCGCGCAGGCGTCCAACGCCAGCTTCGACGCGCTGACGTTCGAAGCGTGGGGCGCGCTGATGAACGGCGCCACGCTGGTGGGGATCCCGCGCGACGTGCTTCTTTCGCCCCCCGCTCTTCGCGAGATGCTGCGCGTGGAGCGCATCACGACGCTGTACCAGACGACGGCGCTGCTGAACCAGCTTTCGCGCGAGCAGCCGGACATCTTTGCCACGCTGCGCGAGGTGCTGTTCGGCGGGCAGGCGTCGGACGCCGACAGCGTGCGCCGGCTGCTCAAGGCGGGCGGCCCGCAGCGGTTGCTGCACGTGTACGGTCCCACCGAGACGACCGCCTGGTGCTCGTGGGAGCAGGTGGAACACGTCGCGGAGGACGCGCTGACGGTCTCCGTGGGCCGGCCCACCGGCAACCAGCGTATCTATCTCCTGGATTCCGTCCTCAATCCCGTCCCGGTAGGCGTGCCGGGCGAGGCGTACGTGGGCGGCGACGGCGTGGTGCGTGGCTACCTGGATCGTCCGGGACTGACGGCGGAGCGCTTTCTTCCCGACCCGTTCGCCGTGGAGCCGGGCACGCGGATGTACCGCACCGGCGACCGGCTGCGGCTGAAGCCGGACGGAAAGCTGGAGTTCATCGGCCGGGTTGACGAGCAGGTCAAGGTGCGCGGCTTCCGCATCGAGCCCGGCGAGATCGAGGCGGCGCTGACCGCCCACGCCGGCGTACACGAGGTGCGGGTGATCGTGCGCCAGGACCGCCCCGGCGAGCAGCTTCTGGTGGCGTACGTCGTGGGCCAGGCGGACGCGGACGCGCTGCGCGAGCACCTGCGGGAGAGCCTGCCGGAGTACATGGTGCCCAGCGCGTTCGTGACGCTGGAGCGCATTCCGCTTACGCCCAACGGCAAGCTGGACGTAAAGGCGCTCCCCGCGCCGGACCTGGCTTCGGCGGAGGAGAAGTACGTGGCGCCCGGCACGCCGGCGGAGGAGGTGCTGGCGGGGATCTGGGCCGAGGTGCTGCGCCTGGAGCGCGTGGGCGTGGAGGACAGCTTCTTCGAACTGGGCGGGCACTCGCTGCTGGCCACGCGGGTGGTGTCGCGGGTGCGCGAGGTGTTCGCGGTGGAGCTGCCGCTGCGGGCGCTGTTCGAAGGCCCCACGGTGGCCAGGCTGGCCGCGCGCGTGGAAGAGCTGCGCCAGGCGGAGCTGCCGGTGCTGCCGCCCGTGGTGCCGGTGCAGCGCACGGCGCCGCTGCCGCTGTCGTTCGCGCAGGAGCGGCTGTGGTTCATCGACCGGCTGGAGCCGGAGAGCACCGTCTACAACATCCCCGTGGCGCGGCGGTTCGCGGGCGCGCTGGACGCGCGGGCGTTCGAGCGCGCGCTGGGCGAGATCGTCCGGCGGCACGAGGCGCTGCGCACCGTCTTCCGCGAGGTGGATGGCTCGCCGGTGCAGGTGATCGCGCCGTTCGACGGATTCTCGCTGCAGCTCCACGACCTTTCCGGCCTTGCCGAGGCCGAGCGCGAGGCGGAGGTGACGCGGCGCGCCACCGCGGACGCAATGCTGCCGTTCGACCTGACGGCCGGGCCCCTGTTCCGCGCCGAGCTGCTGCGGCTGAGCGCCGAGGAGCACGTGCTACTGCTGTCCATGCACCACATCGTCAGCGACGGGTGGAGCATGGGGGTGCTGGACCGGGAGATGTGGACGCTGTACGAGGCGTACCGCGACGGGCGCGCGTCGCCGCTGCCGGAGCTGGCGGTGCAGTACGCCGACTACGCGGTGTGGCAGCGCGAGCAGCTGGCGGGCGAAGCGCTGGACCGGCAGCTGGGCTACTGGCGTGAGCAGCTGACGGGTGCGCCGGAGCTGCTGGAGCTGCCCACCGACCATCCCCGCCCGCCGGTACAGACCTACCGGGGCGGGCACGAGCCGGTCGGGTTCCCCGGCGAGATGGTGGAGCGCCTTCGGGCGCTGGCGCAGAGCGAAGGCGCCACGCTGTACATGGTGGTGCTGGCGGCCTTCCAGGTGCTGCTGGGCAAGTACAGCGGCAGCGACGACGTGGTGGTGGGCAGCGCGATCGCGGGGCGGACGCGGAAGGAGATCGAGGAGCTGATCGGCTTCTTCGTCAACACGCTGGTGCTGCGCACCGACCTGAGCGGAGACCCGGATTTCCGCGAGGTGCTGCGGCGGGTGCGCCAGGTCACGCTGGGCGCGTACGAGCACCAGGAGGTGCCGTTCGAAAAGCTGGTGGCCGAGCTGAGCCCGGAGCGGTCGCTGAGCCATTCGCCGCTCTTCCAGGTGATGTTCTCGCTGGAGAACGCGGATGGCGGTGGAGAGGGCGGCGACGCGGGCGGCGAGCTGGACGTGAGTGGCGTGGGCGCGGACCTGGGCGCCACCAAGTTCGATCTTTCCCTGGGGCTTACGGCCACCCCGCACGGACTGTGGGGCGGGCTGACGTACCGCACCGACCTGTTCGAGGCCGACACCATCCAGCGCCTGGTGCGGCACCTGGAGCGGGTGCTGGAGCAGGTCGCGCTGGATGCGGACGTGCGGCTTTCGCGCCTGGAGCTTACCGGGCCCCGGGAGCGCGCGATGGTGCTGGAGGAGTGGAACCAGACGGAGCGGCCGTACCCGCGCGGCGTGTGCGTGCACGAGCTGTTCGACGCGCAGGTGCGGGAGCGGCCGGATGCCCTGGCGCTGGCCTGGGGCGACGTGCAGCTGACCTACCGCCAGCTGGACGCGCGGGCCAACCAGCTGGCGAACCACCTGGTGCGCCTGGGCGTGGGGCCGGATGCCCGCGTGGGCGTGCTGCTGGAGCGCAGCGTGGAGCTGATCGTCTCCATTCTGGCCGTGCTCAAGGCGGGCGGGTGCTACGTGCCGCTGGACCCCAGCTATCCGGCCGAGCGGCTGCGCCTGATGCTGGCGGACAGCAGCGTTCGCGTGCTGCTGAGCCGCGGCGACGTGGCGGGAGAGATGGAGGCCGACGGACTGGCCGTCGTCCACCTGGACCAGGCGGCCGATGCCCTGGCGTCGGAGTCGACGGAAGCGCCGGTCAGCGGTGCGATGCCGGAGAACCTGGCGTACATCGTCTACACCAGCGGCAGCACGGGCAAGCCCAAGGGCGTGATGGTGGCGCACCGGCACGTGGTTCAGCTCGTGGTGGAAACCGACTACGTCCACATCCGCCCCGGCGACCGCGTGGCGCAGGCGTCCAACGCCAGCTTTGACGCGCTGACGTTCGAGGCGTGGGGCGCGCTGATGAACGGCGCCACGCTGGTCGGCATCCCCCGCGACGTGCTCCTTTCGCCCCCCACCTTCCGCGAGATGCTGCGGGAGGAGCGGATCACGACGCTGTACCAGACGACGGCGCTGCTCAACCAGCTTTCGCGCGAGCAGCCGGACATCTTTGCTCCGCTGCGCGACGTGCTCTTCGGCGGGCAGGCGTCGGACGCGGACAGCGTGCGCCGGCTGCTGAAGGCCGGCGGTCCCCAGCGGCTGCTGCACGTGTACGGGCCCACCGAAACGACCGCCTGGTGCTCGTGGGAAAAGGTGGAACACGTGGCGGAGGATGCGCTGACCGTCTCCGTCGGGCGGGCCACGGGGAACCAGCGAATCTACCTCCTCGATTCCGCGCTGAACCCGGTGCCGGTGGGGGTGCCGGGCGAAGCGTACGTGGGCGGCGACGGCGTGGTGCGCGGCTACCTGGACCGTCCGGGGCTGACGGCGGAGCGCTTTCTCCCCGATCCGTTCGCTGCGCAGCCGGGCATGCGGATGTATCGGACGGGTGACCGGCTGCGGTGGAAGGCGGACGGCAAGCTGGAGTTCATTGGCCGCGTGGACGAGCAGGTCAAGATCCGCGGCTTCCGCATCGAGCCGGGCGAGATCGAGGCGGCGCTGACCGCCCACGCCGGCGTCCAGGAGGTGCGGGTGATCGTGCGCGAGGACGAGCCCGGCAAGCAGCGGCTGGTGGCGTACGTCGTGGGCACGGCGGACGGGGATACGCTGCGGGAGTATCTGCGGGAGAGCATGCCGGAGTACATGATTCCCGGCGCGTTCGTGGGGCTGGAGCGCATCCCGCTCACGCCCAACGGCAAGCTGGACCGCAAGGCGCTGCCCGCGCCGGAGCTGGCGTCGGCGGAGGAGATGTACGTGGCGCCACGTACGCCGGTGGAAGAGGTGCTGGCCGAGATCTGGGTCGAGGTGCTGCGCCTGGAGCGCGTGGGCGTGCACGACAGCTTCTTTGACCTGGGCGGGCACTCGCTGCTGATCATGCGCCTGCTGGCCAAGATCCAGGCCACGTTCGACCTGGAAATCTCCATCCGCACCGTGTTCTCCATGCCCACGCTGGAAGCCATGGCGGCCGAGATCGAGCGCAGGATCTACGAAGACGTGGCCGACATGACCGAAGACGAGGCCGCGCAGCTGGCCGAGTCCAACCCCGTTGCAGGAATCTGAGATGTCGTCGGAACCAGCGGTCGAACGTCCGCGCCCGGAGCTTTCCGCCGCCAAGCGCGCGCTCATCGAGGCCAGGCTCAGGGGGCAGGTCCGCTCGTCGGGCATCGTCCCCCGCGCCCACCGCGACGGCGCTCCGCTCTCCTTTGCGCAGGAGCGGCTGTGGTTCATCGACCGGCTGGAGCCGGGAAGCCCCGTCTACAACCTGCCCGCCTCGCTGGGCCTGACGGGTGCGGTAAGCCCGGCGGCGCTGGAGCGCGCGCTGGGCGAGATCGTCCGGCGGCACGAAGCGCTGCGCACCACGTTTCGCGAGGTGGATGGCGCCCCCGTGCAGGTGATCGCGCCGTTCGACGGCTTTGCGCTGCCGGTGGAGGACCTGTCGGGGTTGAGCGAGGCGGACCGCAAGGCGGAGGCGAGCCGCCGCGCCAGCGAGGAGGCGGCGCAGCCGTTCGACCTGGCGGCGGGGCCGCTGTTCCGTGCGGTGCTGCTGCGGCTGGCCGCCGACGATCACGTGCTGCTGCTGTCCATGCACCACATCGTCAGCGACGGGTGGAGCATGGGGGTCCTGAACCGGGAGCTGCTGGCGCTGCACGCGGCGTATTTTGGCGGGCAGCAATCGCCGCTGCTGGAGCTGCCGGTGCAGTACGCCGACTACGCGGTGTGGCAGCGCGAGCAGCTGCGCGGCCCGGTGCTGGAGCGGCAGCTTTCGTACTGGCGCGATCGCCTGGCGGGCGCGCCGGAGCTGGTGGATCTGCCCACCGACCATCCCCGTCCGGCGGTGCAGACGTTCCAGGGGTCGACCGAGGGGATCCGGCTTTCCGGCGAGCTGCTGGAACGGCTCCGGGCGCTGGGGCGCGGCCAGGGCGCCACGCTGTACATGGTGGTGCTCGCCGCCTTTCAGGTGCTGCTGTCCAGGTACAGCGGCAGCGAGGACATCGTCGTGGGAACCCCCATCGCGGGGCGCACGCGGAACGAGGTCGCGGGGCTGATCGGCTTCTTCGTCAACACGCTGGTGCTGCGCACCGACCTGGGCGGAGATCCCAGCTTCCGCGAGCTGCTGGGGCGGGTGCGCGAGGTGACGCTGGGGGCGTTCGAGCACCAGGAGCTTCCCTTCGAAAAGCTGGTGGCCGAGCTGCAGCCGGAGCGCTCCCTCAGCCACTCTCCGCTCTTTCAGGTGTCGTTCGCGCTGGACGACGTGGACGAGTCGACGAGCGGCGTGGCGGAGCCCGCCACCGGCGGCGATGCGTCGGCCACGGAAGCGGGCGACACGGGCACCGAAGCGGCGGACCCGGCGTTCGCCTTTGCCAAGCTGGACCTGACGCTGGCCCTGGAGGCGACGCGGCAAGGCCTGCTGGGCGGGCTTACCTACAGCACCGACCTGTTCGAGCGCGGCACGATCGTGCGGATGCTGGGCCACCTGGAGCGGGTGCTGGAGCAGGTCGCCGCGGACGTGGACGTGCGGCTTTCGCGGCTGGAGCTGCTGGACGAGGCGGAGCGCGCGCGGGTGGTGGAGGAGTGGAACCGCACGGAGGCCGAGTACCCGGCCGACCGCTGCATCCACGAGCTGTTCGAGGCGCAGGCGGCGCGGACGCCGGACTCCACGGCGGTCGAGTTCGAGGGCGAGACCGTCAGCTACCGCGAGCTGAACGGGCGGGCGAACCGGCTGGCGCACCACCTGGCCGGACTCGGCGTCGGGCCGGAGACGCGGGTGGGGATCTGCCTGGAGCGGGGGACGGAGACGGTCGTCGCCGTTCTCGCCGTGCTGAAGGCGGGTGGTGCGTACGTGCCGCTGGACCCCGCCTATCCCGCGGAGCGGATTGCGTTCATGCTGGCGGACGCGGCCGCGCCCGTGCTGATGACGCAGGAGTCGCTGCGCGCGACGCTTCCCGCCGGCGACGGCGTCGCGGTGGTGAGCGTGGACGGGGACGCGTCGCGGATCGCGGCGGAGTCCGCGGAGAACCTGGAGCGCCGCGTCTCGCCGGACCAGCTGGCGTACGTCATCTACACCTCCGGCTCCACCGGCCGTCCAAAGGGCGTGATGGTGCCGCACCGGGGCGTGCCCAACCTGGCGTACGCGCAGGCCCGCCGCTTCGGCATCGACAGTACGAGCCGGGTCCTGCAGTTCGCCTCGTTCTCCTTCGACGCGGCGGTGGCGGAGCTGTTCGACGCGCTCCTGAGCGGGGCTACGCTGGTGCTGGCGTCGCGGGAGGCGCTTCTACCCGGCGCGGGGCTGCTGGAGACGCTGCGGAGCGGGCGCGTCACCGTGGCCACGCTGCCGCCGTCCGTGCTGGCCGTGCTTTCCCCGGACGACCTGCCGGAGCTGCGCACGGTGGTGAGCGCGGGTGAGGCGGTGGACGCCGCCACGGTGGAGCGGTGGAGCGACGGTCGCGTCTTCATCAACGCGTACGGGCCGACGGAGACGACGGTCTGCGCGACTTCGGCGTCGTGCGAGGCGGACGGGCGTGCCCCGTCCATCGGCCGGGCGCTGGAGAACGTGCGCGTGTACGTGCTGGACGCGGGCGGCCGGCCGGCGCCGGTCGGCATCCCCGGCGAGCTGTACGTGGGCGGTGTGGGGGTGGCGCGCGGCTACCTGGGCCGGCCGGGGCTGACGGCGGAGCGCTTCGTCCCCGATCCATTCGGCGGCGAAACCGGGGCGCGGCTCTACCGGACGGGCGACCGGGCGCGCTGGCTGGACGCGGGGACGCTGCAGTTCCTGGGGCGGACCGACGAGCAGGTCAAGGTGCGCGGCTTCCGCATCGAGCCGGGGGAGATCGAGGCGGCGCTGCGCCGGCACGCGGGCGTGCGCGAGTGCGTCGTCGTCGCGCGCGAGGCCGCGTCCGGCGGGGTGCGGCTGGTCGCGTACGTCGCCGGAACGGCCGACCCCGGCGAGCTGCGCGCGCACCTGCGGCACAGCCTGCCGGACTACATGGTGCCCGGCGCGTTCGTGGTGCTGGAGCAGCTGCCGCTCACGCCCAACGGAAAGATCGACCGCCGCGCGCTCCCGGCCCCGGATCCCGCCGCGGGCGCGGACCGCGCGGCGCCGCGCACGCCCACGGAGGAGATCCTCGCCGGCCTCTGGGGCGAGCTGCTGGGATTGGAGGGCGTGGGCGCGGACGACGATTTCTTCGCGCTGGGCGGCCACTCGCTCCTGGCGACGCGGCTGGTGTCCCGGATCCGCGAGGCGTTCGGGGTGGAGATGGCCATCCGCACCATCTTCGAAGACCCCGTCCTTTCCGTCCTCGCCCTGCGCGTGGACGAGGCCCTGCGCTCGGACGACGGCGTGCGCCTTCCGCCGCTGCTGCCCAGGGAGAGCGGGGCGGATGCGCCGCTCTCCTTCAGCCAGGAGCGGCTGTGGGTGCTGCAGCGCATCACGCCCCAGTCCCCGGCCTACAAGATCTCCACGACCCTCCGCTTTGGCGGGGCGCTGGACGTGGGCGCCATGGAGCGCACCGTGGCGGAAATCGTCCGCCGCCACCACGTGCTCCGCACCGTCATCGTGCAGACCGACACCGGCCCCGTGCAGCGGGTGACGGAGGGCGACGCCCATCTTCCGCTCCACGACCTGTCCTCGCTCCCCGCCGATCAGGCCGACGCCCAGGCGCGGGAGCTGGTGCGGCGCGAGTGGCTGACGCCGTTCGAGATCGAGGGCGGCGCGCTCTTCCGCGCGATGCTCATCCGCATTGCCGCGGACGACCACGTGCTGCACCTGAGCACGCACCACACGGTGTTCGACGGGTGGTCCGCCGGCGTCCTGCAGCGCGAGCTGTGGGCGCTGTACGACGCCTTTGCCGGCGGCGAGCCGTCGCCGCTCCCCGACCTGGCCGTGCAGTACGCGGACTTCGCGGCCTGGCAGCGCGGGTGGATGACGGACGAGGCGGCCGGGCGCCAGGTGGCGTACTGGCGCGACCGGCTGGACGGCGCCCCGCCGCTGCTGGAGCTGCCCACGGACCGCCCGCGCCCCGCCGTGCAGGGGTACGCGGCGGGGATGGTGGAGAGCGGGATCGCGCCCGGGCTGATGGCGGAGGTGCGCGCGCTGGCCCGGCGCGAGGGCGCGACGCCGTTCATGGTGCTGCTCGCGGCGCTGGACGTGGTCCTGTCGCGCTGGTCCGGGCAGGACGACCTGGTCATCGGCACGCAGGTGGCCGGGCGCACGCACGCGGTGACGGAGCCGCTGATCGGCGTCTTTCTGAACACGCTGGCCATCCGCGCCGACCTGTCCGGCGCGCCGGGCTTCCGCGCGCTGCTGGGACGGGTTCGCGAGGCCACGCTGGGCGCCTACGCGCACCAGGACGTGCCGTTCGAAAGCGTGCTGGACGCGCTTCGGGTGCCCCGCTCGCTGGGGCACTCGCCGGTGTTCCAGGTGATGGTCAACTACCAGAACTTCGGCACCGGGGCGTCCGCGCCGTCCGGCCTGGAGCGGCGCCCGTTCGCCGGCGCGGAGCCCACCTCCAAGGTGGACATGACGCTGTACGCCAGCGAGGACCCGGAGCGCGCGGCCCTGGCGCTGGTCTACTCCTCGGAGCTGTTCGAGGCGCCGCGGATGCGCGAGCTGCTGGCGCAGGTGGTCGCCGTCCTGGAGCAGGCGGTCGCCGAGCCCGACCGCTCCGTCGCCGGGATGGCGCTGCGGACCCCGCACGCCGCGGCGATCCTCCCCGATCCGTCGCAGCCGCTGGACCGCACGTGGCGCGGCAGCGTGCCCGCGATCTTCGCGCGCCGCGCGGCGGAGCGGCCGGACGCGCTGGCCGTCGCCGACCCGCGGGAGCGCTGGACGTACGCCGAGCTGGACGCCGCCACCGCCCGCATCGCCCGCCGCCTGGCCCAGGGCGGGGTGCGGCCGGGCGACACCGTCGCCATCTGGGCGCACCGCTCCGCCGCCATGGTGCGGGCGATGCTGGGCGTGCTTCGCGCGGGCGCGGCGTTCGTCGCCCTGGACCCCGCCTATCCCCCCGCCCGCCTGGCGGAGTACATCCGGATCGCCGCGCCACGCGGCTGGCTGCGCGTCGCCGCCGCGGGCGCGGTGCCGGCACCGGTGGAGGAGGTGATTTCCGCCCGCGATTTGGTTAAGATTGATCTTGGCGGAAAGTCGCAGGGGCCGGTCGACGACGTGGACGGATTGGGATCGCTCCCCGCGCAGGCGCCGGACGTGGAGATCGGGGCGGATTCGCTCGCCTACCTGTCCTTTACGTCGGGGACCACCGGCGCGCCCAAGGCGGTGATGGGGCGCCACGGCTCGCTCACGCACTTTACCCCGTGGCTGGCCGATCGCTTCTCGCTGACGGCAAGCGATCGGTTCTCGCTCCTTTCCGGCGTGGCGCACGACCCGCTGCACCGCGACGTCTTTACCCCGCTGCAGCTGGGCGCCTCGATCGTCGCGCCCGATCCGGAGCGCGTGGGCGCGCCGGGGTATCTGCGCCGGTGGATGGCCGACGCGGACGTCACCGTCGCGCACCTTACCCCCGCCATGGGCCAGCTCCTGGCGGGCGCCCCGGATTCCGGCGGCGACGGTGCGGGGTCGATGCCCGGGCTGCGCCGCGCCTTTTTCGTGGGCGACGTGCTGGTGCGCGGCGACGTCGCGCGCCTGCACCGCCTGGCGCCCCACGTGACGGTAGTCAACTACTACGGCTCCACCGAGACGCAGCGCGCCGTCTCGTACCACGTGGTCGATCCCGCCGCCGGCGCCGCGAAGCCGATCGTCCCGCTGGGGCGCGGCATTCCCGGGGTGCAGCTGCTGGTGCGCGGCGCGGACGGAGCCCTGGCCGGCATCGGCGAGCTGGGCGAGGTGTGGCTGCGCAGCCCGCACGTCGCGCTGGGCTATCGGGGCGACGCGGAGCTGACGGCGGAGCGCTTTGTCCCCAACCCGTGGACCGGCGAGGCCGGCGACGGGATGTACCGCACGGGCGACCTGGGCCGCTACGGTCCGGACGGCGAAGTGGAGCCCGCCGGCCGCGCCGACCAGCAGGTCAAGGTGCGCGGCTTCCGCATCGAGCTGGGCGAGGTGGAGGCGGCGCTCGGCACGCACCCCGCCGTCCGCGACGCCATCGTCATGGCGCGCGGGGACGCCGACGCAAAGCGGCTGGTGGCGTGGCTCACGCCCACCGGCGAGCGTCCGGCGGCGGCCATGCGCGACCATCTGCGCGCGCTGCTTCCGGACTTCATGGTCCCCTCCGCCTTTGTCTGGCTGGACGCGCTCCCGCTGACGCCCAACGGCAAGGTGGACCGCCGTGCCCTCCCCGATCCGGAGGCGCACTCCACGGCGGAACGGGTGCCGCCGCGCACGGTCACGGAACGGGTGGTCGCGGAGATCTGGACGGAGGTGCTGGGCGTGGAGAACGTGGGCGTGGAGGATGATTTCTTCGTGCTCGGCGGCCATTCGCTGCGGGCGACGCAGGTGCTGGCGCGCGTTTCCCAGCGGCTGGAGGTGGAGCTTCCCCTGCGTGTGCTCTTCGAAACCCCCACCGTCGCCGGCGTGGCCGCGGCGGTGGAGGCGGCGGTCGCGGCTGACGGCGGCGGCGGCGCCATCGCCGACGCGCTCGCCGAGCTGGAGGGGCTGAGCGACGAAGAGGTGGCGGCGCTGCTGGCGGAGATGGGGGAGGAGGGCTGAGGATGGGGCGTGGGCGGAGGGCGGCGGTGCGCGCCCGGGACGGCGGCGACGCCCCGTCCTGACCGCCGGGGCGGCCTGCCCCGTCCCGGGGGAAGGCTTCCGCAGAAGCATCTCGCGCGTGCCGAACTCCGCGCGGCGGGGGGAAGGCCCCTCCCGCCGCTCGTGAGGGAAGAGGCTGCGAGGTATCCGCTTCAGCCAAAAAAACGCGTGAACCCATCCCTGCCCGTAGCGCGATTCGCGCATCGTACGTACCTTATTGGCCACCACTAGCACAAACCGTTGTTCCTGAAAGCGTACGTTATGTACTCCGCGCGCTGAGTGGTTTGCGTCGTGGACGGGCTGAGGCGAGAAGCAGCTGGAGCCTCATCGATCCCCGATCCGCCCACGCAAACCCGTAAACGCCCGGAGTAATGACGCTTGTACCGAATCCGCACAAAGATCTGGCACCCCGAGGAAGCGGAGAACCGCCGGAGCAACCCCCGTCTTCCTCCGCTTTCTCTGCTTTCTCCGCGTGGAAAGCTGCAGTCGGGATCATGAGTGTGTTTGCGGATCCGGCAGGACGCGGGGCCGGGGAAGGGGATTGACCCGGCCGCCGAACCAACCCGCCACCGGCGGCAGCCACCCGCCGAGCACCCAACGACCGCGCCGTACGGGGCCGCGGCCGCGAAGCACCAGGCTCCAGGCACCTCCGCTCCGGCGGAGGCCTATCACATACAAAGCAGCACATGGCTGACATCATCTCCCGGCTGGCCGGCCTGTCGCCCGAAAAGCAGAGGCTGCTGGCGCTGAAGCTCAAGCAGAAGGCCGACGCCGCCGCGGCGTCGGCCGGCGACGGCGGCGGCGAGCGTCCATCCGCGTTTCCGGCGTCGTTCGCGCAGCGGCGGATGTGGCTGCTGGACCGCCTGGAGCCCGGGAGCACCGCCTACTCCATGCCCCGCGTGTGGCGCATCCCCGGCCCGCTGGACGTGGCCGCGCTGGAGCGCGCCGTGGACGAGCTGGTGCGGCGCCACGAGACGCTGCGCACGCACCTGGAGGAGCGCGGCGAAGAGCTGGTGCAGGTGGTGGCCCCCCCCGCGCCGTTCCGGCTGGAGGTGACGGACCTTTCCGCGCAGGATCCCGATGAAGCGCGCGCCGGGCTGGAGCGGCTGGCGCACGCCGACGCCTCCGCGCCCTTCCGGCTGGAGCACGGCCCGCTCTTTCGCGCCTCCCTGGTCCGGCTGGCGGCGGACGACCATGCCCTGCTGTGGAACCTGCACCACGCGGTCACCGACGGCTGGTCCACCGGCATCCTGTCGCGCGAACTGAAGGCGCTGTACCAGGCGTTTTCGCGCGGCGGGCCCTCGCCGCTGGCGCCGCTTCCCCTGCAGTACGGGGACCACGCGCTGCGCGAGCGCGAGCGCCTGTCCGGCGACACGCTGGCGCGGCTGGTGGGCTTCTGGCGCCACGCGCTGGAGGGGGCGCCCACGCGGCTGGAAATCGCGCCGGACCGCCCGCGGCCCGCCGTGCGCACCCATCGCGGCGCCACCGTCAGCGCGTCCCTGGGCGCCGGTCTTCCCGCGCGCGTGGACGCGCTGGCGCGGGCGCACGACGCCACGCCGTTCATGGTCTACCTGGCCGCCTTTCAGCTGCTGCTGGGCCGCTACGCCCGCCAGGACGACGTGCTGGTGGGCACCGCCACCGCCAACCGCGCCACGGCGGACGTGGAGGGGATCGTCGGGTTCTTCGTGAACACGCTGGTGCTGCGCGGCGACCTGTCCGGCGACCCCACCTTTGCGCGGCTGCTGGGGCGCGTGCGCGAGGCCACCCTGGGCGCCTTCGAGCACCAGGCGCTCCCCTTCGAAAAGCTGGTCGAAGAGCTGAACCCCGAGCGTTCGCTGACCCACGCCCCGCTGGTGCAGGCCGTCATCGTCCTGCACAGCCAGCACGGCGTCGGCGGCGGAGTGGCTACGACGGCCACGATGGGGACGATGGCGGGGGCGACGGCTCCGGCGCAGGCGGCGGGGCCCGCGCTGCGGCTGGAGGCGGCGGGTGGCGCGGAGGAGGACGCGCGCTTCGATCTCACCCTGGACCTGGCGCAGGGGCCCGACGGCGTCCATGCGCGCCTGGGCTACGCCACCGACCTGTTCGACCGCGGCACGGCCGAGCGGATGCTGGGCCACCTGGGGCGGGTGCTGGAGCAGGTGGTCGCGGACGCGGACGTGCGGCTTTCGGAGCTGGAGCTGCTGGGCGAGGCCGAGCGGCGCGTGGTGGTGCAGGCGTGGAACCGCACGGAGGCCGAGTACCCGGCGGACCGCTGCATCCAACTGCTGTTCGAAGCCCACGCCGCGCGGACGCCGGACGCGGTGGCGGTCGAGTTTGAAGGGGAAACCCTCGGCTACGGCGCGTTGAACGAACGGGCGAACCGGCTGGCGCACCACCTCGCCGGTCTGGGTGTCGGGCCGGAGACGCGGGTGGGGATCTGCCTGGAGCGGGGGGTGGAGATGATCGTCTCCGCCCTGGCCGTGCTCAAGGCGGGCGGCGCGTACGTGCCGCTGGACCCCTCCTATCCCGCGGAGCGGCTGGCGTTCGTGCTGGCCGATGCGGCCGTGCCCGTGCTGGTGACGCAGGAGTCGCTGCGCGCGGCGCTCCCCGCCGGGGATGCCGTCGCGGTGGTGAGCGTGGACGGGGACCGGGCGCGGATCGCGGCGGAGTCCGGGGAGAACCCGCAGCGCGGCGTCTCGGCCGATCACCTGGCGTACGTGATCTACACCTCCGGCAGCACCGGTACGCCCAAGGGCGTGGGGGTGAACCATGCGTCCCTCGGCGCCCTGTGCGCCTGGCACGTGCGCGCCTTTGGCTTGACGGCGGCGGATCGTGGGACACAGGTGGCCAGCCCGGGGTTCGATGCGGCGGTGTGGGAGGTGTGGCCGTACCTCACGCGCGGCGCGTCGGTGCACGTGGTGCCCGAGGAGGTGCGCGCCGATCCGCCCGCCCTGCGCGACTGGCTGGTAGCGCACGCGGCGACCGTCTCCTTTATCCCCACCCCCGTCGCGGAGCTCATGCTGGCGCTGGAGTGGCCGGCGGACACGGCGCTGCGGTGGATGCTGACGGGCGGCGACCGGCTGCGGGTGCGTCCCCGCGCGGGGATGCCGTTCGCGCTGGCGAACAACTACGGCCCCACGGAGTGCACCGTCGTCGCCACGTCGGGCGTGGTGGAGGCGGAGGGCACCCGCGCGCCGTCCATCGGCGGGCCGATCGAGAACACGCACGTCTACGTGCTGGACGCGGGGCTGCGGCCGCTGCCGGTTGGCGTGCCGGGGGAGCTGTGCATCGGCGGCGCGCAGGTGGCGCGCGGATACCTGAACCGGCCCGCGATGACGGCGGAGCGCTTCATCCCCGATCCGTTCTCGTCCGCCCCGGGCGCGCGGCTGTACCGCTCGGGCGACAAGGTGCGGTGGCTGGCGGACGGGATGATCGACTACCTGGGCCGGCTTGACGAGCAGGTCAAGGTGCGCGGCTTCCGCATCGAGCTGGGCGAGATCGAGGCCGCGCTGCGCCAAGCGTCCGGGGTTGTGGACTGCGTCGTCGTCGCGCGCGAGGACGGAACCGGCGACCGGCGGCTGGTGGCGTACGTGGTCGGCGAAGCGCGAGCGGAGACGCTGCGCGACCGCCTGCGCCAGAGCCTGCCGGAGTACATGGTGCCGTCCGCGTTCGTCCCGCTGGAGGCGCTGCCGCTTACGCCCAACGGCAAGCTGGACCGCAAGGCGCTCCCCGCGCCGGATCTCGCGTCGCCGGAAGAAGCGTACGTAGCGCCGCGGACGCCGGCGGAGGAAGTGCTGGCGGGGATCTGGGCGGAGGTGCTGCGGCTGGAGCGGGTGGGGGTGGAGGAAAGCTTCTTCGACCTGGGCGGGCATTCGCTGCTGGCCACGCGGGTGGTTTCGCGCGTCCGCGAGGTGTTCGGGGTTGAGCTGCCGCTGCGCACCGTCTTCGAGCGGCCGGTCCTCTCCGGGCTGGCGGCGGAGATCGAGCATCTGCGCGGCACGGGCGCGGCGGCCAGCGAGGGCGCCATCGCCCCCGCCGCGCGCGAGGGCGACCTGCCGGTGACGTTTGCGCAGGAGCGGCTCTGGTTCGTGGATGCGCTGGACCCGGGAAGCCCGGCGTACGCCATCCCGTTCTCGTACGACATCACCGGCGCGCTGGACGAAGATGCGCTCCGCCGCGCGCTGGCCGAGCTGGTGCGGCGCCACGAGCCGCTGCGCACGGCGCTCCCGTCCGTGGACGGCGTCCCCGTGCAGCGCATCGCCCCGCCTCCGATCACCTTCGACCTGCCCGTCGCCGACCTGCGGCACCTGCCGCAGAACGAGCGGTGGGCGCAGGCCGGCCGCCTGGCGGCCGAAGCAGCCGCGCACCGCTTTGACCTGGCGCGCGGGCCGCTCTTTCGCGCGTCGCTGGTCCGTGTCGCGGACGACGAGCACCGACTGCACCTGAACCTGCACCACGCCGTCGGCGACGGGTGGTCGGTGGGGGTGCTCAAGGAGGAGCTTTCCGCGCTGTACGGCGCCTTTTCGCGTGGCGAAGCGTCGCCGCTGCCGCAGCCCGCGCTGCAGTACGCGGACTATGCGCTGTGGCAGCGCCAGCACCTGTCCGGCGCCGCGCTGGAGCGGCAGGTGGAGTTCTGGCGGCGCGCGCTGGACGGCGCGCCCGCGCTGCTGGAGCTGCCCGCCGACCGCCCCCGTCCGCCGGTGGAGTCGCACCGCGGCGCGCTGGAGCGCCTGCTCGTTCCGTCGGCCCTGGCGGCGGACGTGGGCGCGCTGGCCCGCCGCGAGGGTGCGACGCTGTTCATGGTCCTTCTCGCCGCGCTGGACGTGGTGCTGGGGCGCCTGGCCGGGCAGGAGGACGTGGTCGTCGGGACGCCGATCGCGGGGCGGACGCGGGCGGAGACCGACCGGATGGTGGGCCTTTTCCTCAACTCGCTGGCGCTGCGCACCGACCTTTCGGGCGATCCCAGCTTCCGCGAGCTGCTGGGGCGGGTGCGGGAGACCACACTGGATGCGTACGCGCACCAGGATCTCCCGTTCGAGCGGGTGCTGGAAGAGGTGCGTCCGGAGCGGAGCCTGGCCCACGCGCCCGTGTTCCAGGTGATGCTCAACCTGGCCAACTTCCAGGACGCGGCCTTTCGCGTCGAGGGCCTGGAGGTGGCGCGGGCCGGCCGAGGCGGCGGAGACGGCGGAGCGGGCGGAGGCGGCGAGGTGCCCAGCAAGTTCGACCTCACGCTGTACGTGGCGGAGCGGGATGGGGGGATCGACGTCACCCTGGTGTACGCCGCCGACCTGTTCGACGCGCCGCGGATGCGCGAGCTGCTGGCGCAGCTGGAAGGCGTGCTGCGCCAGGCCTCGGCCGCGCCGGAAACGCGCATCGGCGCGCTGGCGCTGGCCACGGACGAGGCGCGCGCCGTGCTGCCGGACCCGTCCGCGCCGCTGGACGCCACCTGGCGTGGCGCCGTGCACGAGGTGTTCGCCGCGCGGGCGAAGGAGACGCCGGACGCGCTGGCCGTGGAGGACCCGCGCGAGCGCTGGACGTACGCGGAGCTGGACGCGGCCACGGACGGCGTCGCCCGCGCGCTGGCGGATGCGGGCGTGGGTGTGGGGGATGTGGTCGCCATCACCGGCCACCGGAGCGCGGCGCTGGTTCGCGCGCTGGTGGGGACGATGAAGAGCGGCGCGGCGTTCCTCGTCCTCGATCCATCGTATCCCGCGGCGCGCCTGGGCGACTACGTCCGCATCGCCCGCCCCGCCGCGCACCTGCACCTTGCCGCCGCGGGCGATCTGCCCGCCGAGGTGGCGGCGCTGCTGGATGAGACGGTTCGGACGCGCATCGTCCTCCATCCCCGCAACGGTCGCGCGGCGGAAGCGGTGGACGGCATCCCGCCGTCCGCATCCCCCGTGTTTGTGGAGGTGGGACCGGACACGCTGGCGTACCTGTCGTTCACGTCGGGGACCACGGGGACGCCCAAGGCGGTGATGGGGCGCCACTCGTCGCTCACGCACTTCACCCCGTGGCTGGCGGCGGAGTTCGGTCTCTCCCCGGCGGACCGATTCAGCCTCCTTTCCGGCCTGGCGCACGACCCGCTGCACCGCGACGTCTTTACCCCCCTCCAGCTGGGCGCCGCCGTCGTGGCGCCGCTGCCGGACGAGGTGGGCACGCCCGGCTACCTGGCGCGGTGGATGCGCGAGGCGGACGTTACCGTGGCGCACCTTACGCCGGCGATGGGGCAGATCCTGGCGGACGCGTCGGAGGGTGAGCGGATCGATTCGCTGCGCCGCGCCTTTTTCGTCGGCGACGTCCTGCGCCGCGCCGACGTGCAGCGGCTGGTGGCGCTCGCGCCCGGCCTGCGCGTCATCAACTACTACGGATCCACCGAAACGCAGCGCGCCGTCAGCTGGCACGACGTGCGCCCCCACGCCGAGCAGAAGGAGATCATCCCCCTGGGCCGCGGCCTTCCCGGCGTGCAGCTGCTGGTGCGCAACGCGTCGGGGGAGATCGCGGGGATCGGCGAGGTGGGCGAGATCTGGATGCGCTCGCCGCACCTTGCCGCCGGCTACCTGAATGACCCCGCGCTGGCGGCGGAGCGCTTCCTCGTCAACCCGTGGACCGGCGACGCGGGCGACCGGCTGTACCGCACCGGCGACCTGGGCCGCTACCGCCCCGACGGCGAGGTGGAGCCGCTGGGCCGCGCCGACCAGCAGGTCAAGGTGCGCGGCTTTCGCGTGGAGCTGGGCGAGGTGGAGAGCGCCCTGGCCTCGCATCCGGCGGTCAAGGAGGCCGCCGTGCTGGCGCGGGATGCGGACGCGGGGGACCGCCGTCTGGTCGCCTGGTGGGTCCCGGTCGAGGGATCGACGGAGCCCGATGCCGCCGCGCTGCGGACGCACCTCAAGGCGCTGCTGCCGGAGTACATGGTCCCGTCCGCGTACGTGCGGCTGGACCGCCTCCCGCTGACGCAGAACGGCAAGCTGGATCGCCGCGCGCTGCCGGACCCCGAGCCGGTGGCGACGGACGCGGGTTCCGCCGAGCCCCGCACGCCGACGGAAGAGATCCTGGCGCAGATCTGGGCCGAGGTCCTGCGCCGGGACTCCGTGGGCGTGGAGGACGACTTCTTTGCGCTGGGCGGGCACTCGCTGCTGGCGACGCGGCTGCTGGCGCGCGTGCAGAACGCGCTGGCCGTCGCCGTTCCGCTGCGGGCGCTGTTCGAGGGGCCCACGGTGGCGCAGCTGGCGGTGCGCGTGGAGGAGGTGCGCCGCGCCGGGCTGCCGGGGCTGCCGCCGGTGGTGCGTGTGGAGCGTGACCGTCCCCTCCCGCTTTCGTTTGCCCAGGAGCGCCTCTGGTTCCTGGACCGGCTGGAAGGCGGGAGCGCGTACAACCTTCCCACCGCGTCGCGGCTGCCCGGCGCCCTGGACGTGGACGCGCTGGAGCGCAGCCTGGGCCAGATCGTCCGCCGCCACGAGTCGCTGCGTACCGTCTTTCACGAGGTGGACGGCGGCGCGGTGCAGGTGATCGCGCCCTTCACCGGCTTCACGCTTCCGGTCGAGGACCTGTCGGGGCTGGACGAAACGGCGCGCCAGGCGGAGGTGCGGCGGCGCGCGCGCGAAGATGCGGCGCGCCCGTTCGACCTTGCCCGCGGTCCGCTCTTTCGCGCCGCGCTGCTGCGGGTGTCGGGCGAGGAGCACGTCCTGCTGCTGTGCATCCACCACATCATCAGCGACGGCTGGTCCACGGGCGTGCTCTTTCGCGAGATGGCCGCGCTGTACGCCGCCTTTACGCGCGGCGCGCCCGATCCGCTGCCGCCGCTGCCGGTGCAGTACGCGGACTTCGCGGTGTGGCAGCGTGAGCAGCTGGCGGGTGAGGTGCTGGATCGCCAGGTCGGCTACTGGAAGGAGCGGCTGGCGGGCGCGCCGGCGCTGCTGGAGCTGCCCACCGACCGGCCCCGCCCGCCGGTGCAGTCGCACCGCGGCGCGCGCGAGATGTTCACCCTGCCGCGCGCGCTGCTGGACGGGCTCCAGGCGCTGGGCCGCGGTGAGGGCGCCACGCTGTACATGGTGATGCTGTCCGCGTTTCAGCTGCTGCTGTCCAGGTACAGCGGCAGCGAGGACGTCGTCGTGGGATCGCCGATCGCGGGGCGCACGCGTCGCGAGGTGGAGGAGCTGATCGGCTTCTTTGCCAACACGCTCGTCCTGCGCACCGACCTTTCGGCCGATCCCACCTTCCGCCAGCTGCTGGGGCGGGTGCGCGAGGGGACGCTGGGGGCGTACGAGCACCAGGAGGTTCCGTTCGAGCGGCTGGTGGCGGAGCTGCAGCCGGAGCGCTCGCTGAGCCACGCGCCGCTTTTCCAGGTGATGTTCACCCTTCAGAACACCGACCGCTCGGGTTCCGGTTCTGGCTCCGGTTCTGGCTCCGGTTCCGGTTCGGGGCCCGCGGGGCTGCGGATGACGGGGGGCGTGGATACGGAGGTGGAAACCACCCGGTTCGACCTGGGGCTCACCGCCGTACCGCACGACGGCGGCGTCCGCGGCGCGCTGGAGTACAGCACCGACCTCTTCGACCGCTCCACCGTCCAGCGGATGCTGGGCCACCTGGAGCGCGTGCTGGAGCAGGTCGCCGCGGACGCGGACGTGCGGCTTTCGGAGCTGGACCTGCTCTCGGCGGAAGAGCGCGGCCTGGTGGTGGAGGCGTGGAATCGGACCGAAGCGGAGTATCCGGCGGACCGGTGCATCCACCAGCTGGTCGAGGCGCAGGCGGCGCGCACGCCCGAGGCGGTGGCCGTCGTCTTCGAGGACGCGTTGCTCACATACGGGGAGCTGGATGCGCGGGCGAACCGCCTGGCGCACCACCTGTTGGAGTTGGGCGCCGGGCCGGAGGCGCGCGTGGGCATCTGCCTCCATCGCTCGGCGGAGATGGTGGTGGCGATGCTGGGCGTGCTGAAGTCCGGCGCCGCGTACCTGCCGCTGGATCCGTCGTATCCGGCGGATCGCCTGGCGTACATGCTGGAGGATTCCGGTGCGCCGCTGCTGGTGACGCAGGGTTCGCTGCGCGGTCTGCTGCCGGCGGACAGCGTACGGATCGTCTCGGTGGATGAGGAGGCGGCGGCGATTGTGTCGCATTCCGCCGCCGCGCCGCGGACTTCGGTGGATGCGGCGAACGCGGCATACGTCATCTACACCTCCGGCTCCACGGGCAGGCCCAAGGGCGTGCAGGTGACGCACGGGAACGCGGCGAGCTTCTTCGCCGGGATGGACGAGCGGGTGGGCGGGCCGATGCCGGGCACCTGGCTGGCGGTGACGCGCATCTCCTTCGACATCCACGTGCTGGAACTGCTCTGGACGCTGGCGCGCGGCTTCAAGGTCGTCGTCCAGCCGGAGGTGGAGCAGGCGCGTGACGGCGAGTCCATCGCGGAGCAGATCCGCCGCCACGGCGTCACGCACCTGCAGTGCACGCCCTCACTCGCGGGGATGCTGATCGCGGAGAGCGGGATCGGGGCGCTGTCGGGCCTCCAGCGCATTCTGCTTGGCGGCGAGGCGCTGCCTTCGGATCTGGCGGCGCAGATCACGGCCGCGCTGCCGGACGGCCTCGTCAACATGTACGGACCGACGGAAACCACCGTTTGGTCCGCCACCCACGCCGTCGAGGCCGCAGGGGGGCCGATCCCCATCGGCCGGCCGATCGCGAACACGCGCGTGTACGTGCTGGATGCGGCGCTGCGCCCGCAGCCGGCGGGCGTGCCGGGCGAGCTGTTCATCGGCGGCCACGGCGTGACGCGGGGCTACCTGGGGCGGCCGGGGCTAACGGCCGAGCGCTTTGTGCCGGACGCGTTCTCGACGGAGTCAGGCGCGCGGCTGTACCGGACGGGCGACCGCGCGCGGTGGACGGCGGAGGGCGTGCTGGAGTACCTGGGCCGCCTGGACGCCCAGGTAAAGGTGCGCGGCTTCCGCATCGAGCCCGGTGAGATCGAGGCGGTGCTGCGCCAGGCGCCCGGCGTCACGGACTGCGCCGTCGTCGCGCGCACGGCCGGGGCGGGGGACACGCGCCTGGTGGCGTACGTCGTGGGCGCGGTGCAGGCGGACGCGCTGCGGACGCACGTGGGCCGCGGCCTGCCGGATTACATGGTGCCGTCCGCGTTCGTGCCGCTGGACGCGCTTCCGCTGACGCCGAACGGCAAGCTGGACCGCAAGGCGCTGCCGGCGCCGGACTTTGCCCCGGCGGAGGAGGCGTACGTGGCGCCGCGCACGCCGGTGGAAGAGGTGCTGGCGGGGATCTGGGCAGAGGTGCTGCGGCTGGACCGCGTGGGCGTGGAGGAAAGCTTCTTCAACCTGGGCGGGCACTCGCTGCTGGCGACGCGCGTGCTCTCGCGGGTGCGCGAGCTGTTCGGGGTGGAGCTGCCGCTGCGGGCGCTGTTCGAGGGGCCCACGGTGGCGGAGATGGCGGTGCGGGTGGAGGACCTGCGCCGCGCGGAATTGCCGGTGCTGCCGCCGGTGGTGCCGGCCGAGCGCACGGGTGCGCTGCCGCTGTCGTTTGCGCAGGAGCGGCTGTGGTTCATCGACCAGCTGGATCCGGGGAGCGCCGTCTACAACATCCCCGCCACGCTGCGTCTGACGGGTGGGCTGGACGAGCGGACGCTGGAGCGCGCGCTGGGCGAGATCGTCCGGCGCCACGAATCGCTGCGCACCGTCTTCGCCGAGGCGCAGGGCGCGCCGGTGCAGGTGCTTGCGCCGTTCCGCGGGTTCGTGCTGCCGGTGGAGGACCTGTCGGCGCTGGGTGAGGCGGATGCGGAGGCGGCGGTCAGCCGGCGCGCCGCCGAGGAGGCAAAGCGGCCGTTCGACCTGGCCGAGGGACCGCTGTTCCGGGCGGTGCTGCTGCGGCTGGACGCCGAAGATCACGTGCTGCTGGTGGGGATGCACCACATCGTCAGCGACGCGTGGAGCATGGGGGTGCTCTTCCGGGAGCTGTCGGCGCTGAACGCGGCGTACCAGGCGGGGCGTGAGTCGCCGCTGCCGGAGCTGGCGGTGCAGTACGCCGACTACGCGGTGTGGCAGCGCGAGCAGCTGGCGGGTGAGGTGCTGGACCGGCAGCTGGCGTACTGGAAGGCGCGGCTGGCGGGCGCGCCGGGGCTGCTGGAACTGCCCGCCGACCACCCCCGCCCGCCGGTGCAGACGTACCGGGGCGCCACGGTCCCGGTGGAGCTCTCCGCCGAGCTGCTTGAGCGGCTGCAGGCGCTGGGACGCAGCGAGGGCGCCACGCTGTACATGACGCTGCTGGGCGCCTTCCAGGTGCTGCTGGGCAGGTACGCCGGCAGCGAAGACGTGGTGGTGGGCAGTCCGATCGCCGGCCGCACGCGCGGGGAGGTGGAGGATCTGATCGGCTTGTTCGTCAACACGCTGGTGCTGCGGACGGACCTTTCCGGAGATCCGGGCTTCCGCGAGACCCTGCGGCGGGTGCGGGAGGCCGCTCTGGGGGCGTACGCACACCAGGAGCTTCCGTTCGAAAAGCTGGTGGCCGAGCTGCAGCCGGAGCGCAGCCTGAGCCACTCGCCCGTGTTCCAGGTGATGTTCGCGCTGCAGAACGCCGGGGGCGAGGGCGGCGCGCTTCCGGCGCGGAAGAAGAGCGGGGCCGGTTCGGCCATGGAGGTCGCCACGTTCGATCTCTCCCTGGACCTCACGGCGACCGACCAGGGCCTGCGCGGTGGACTGAACTACAGCACCGACCTCTTTGAGCGCGGCACGGTCGAGCGGATGCTGGGCCACCTGCAGCGGGTGCTGGAGCAGGTGGCCGCGGACGCGGACGTGCGGCTTTCGCGGCTGAAGCTGCTTGGCGACACGGAGCGCGAGCAGGTGCTGGAGGCGTGGAACCAGACGGCGCGCGAAACCTCCGATCCGCCGGCCCACGCGCTGTTCGCCGAGTGGGCGCGCCGCGCTCCCGAGGCTACCGCGCTCCTGGCTGGCCAGCAGGCCGTGACGTATGGCGAGCTGGACCGGCGCGCGGCCGTCCTCGCCCGGCAGCTGCGCGACCTGGGCGTGAGGCCCGAGACGCCGGTCGGGCTGTGCCTGGAGCGCACGCCCGAGCTGCTGGTGGGCGTGCTGGGGATCTGGAAGGCGGGCGGCGCCTACGTCCCCCTGGACCCGTCGTATCCGGCGGATCGGTTGGGGTGGATGATCGCCGACGCGGCGCTTCCGGTGGTGGTCGTCGCGGAGAGCACCGCCGCGGTGCTGCCGGAGCACGGAGCCACCCTCATCCGGGTGGGCCAGCTTCCGGATATCGCAACCGATGCGGCGCCGGAGCTGCCGGCATCCCACGCGAGCCTGGCGTACGTCATCTACACCTCCGGCTCTACCGGCCGGCCCAAGGGCGTGCAGGTGCAGCACGGCTCGCTGGCGAACCTGCTGGCCGCGACGCGTGATGCGTTCGGCGTCGTCGCGGGCGACGTGATGCCGGCGCTGGCGTCGTACGCGTTCGACATCTGGCTCTTCGAGGCGCTTCTGCCGCTCACTTCCGGGGCCGCGGTGCGCCTGGTGGAGCGCGAGCGGGTGATGGACGTGCCCGCGCTGGTGGAGGAGATCGCGGACGCCACGCTCGTGCATGCGGTCCCCGCGCTGATGCGGCAGATCGTCCATACGGAACGCGAGACGCACCGGCTCGCGCGGCTGCGGCGCGCGTTCGTGGGCGGCGACCAGGTCGCGGCCGACCTGCTGGCGGAGATGCGGGAAGCGCTTGCAGGGGCGGAGTCATACGTCCTCTACGGCCCGACGGAAGGAACCATCCTGGCCTCCACGTACCCGGTGCCGGCGGACGGGATGGTGGAGGGGCATCCGATCGGCCGGCCGCTGGGCAACGTGCGCCTGTACATCTGCGACGCGTTCGGCGGCCCGCAGCCGGCGGGCGTCCCCGGTGAGCTGCTGATCGGCGGGGCGGGGGTGGCGCGCGGGTACCTGGGACGGCCGCAGCTGACGGCGGAGCGGTTCGTTCCCGATGCGTTTGGCGCGGAGCCTGGCGCACGACTGTACCGGACGGGCGACCGGGCGCGCTGGCGTGCGGACGGCACGCTGGAGTTCCTGGGTCGGGTGGACGCGCAGGTGAAGATCCGCGGCTTCCGCATCGAGCCGGGCGAGATCGAGGCGATGCTGCGGGGCCACGAGCGCGTCAGCGACTGCGTGGTGATTGCGCGCGAGGACGTGCCGGGCGACCGGCGGCTGGTGGCGTACG
>NZ_JBMDXM010000056.1:0-6244 GCF_048594345.1 Longimicrobium sp. | reverse complement strand
GTGTCATACCATCTCTCGGATTTCTCTGTTCAGTGAGGGGGTAGATTTTCCCGCGGAGGCGCGGAGAAATCAGAATAGGCGCGGAGGGAACGTTCAGAACGCCTCCGCGCCTCATCAGTTCCTCCGCGCCTCCGCGTGATGTTTTTCCGTCGTTCCTCTGATTGCACGACGAACTGCGAGAAAGGGTATCATTCTGAGGCTGAGAGGGGTTGAGAAACCTCAACTCTTCGTACGAAGCACACAGTCATCCTGAGGGAGCGCCACGCGGAACCTTCAGGAACACAAGAGCTTACGCGCGACCGAAGGACCTTCTCTCCGCCACCGTGGAGCTTGATGCGGGGCATGAAGCCAGCCTCACGCTTCTGCCGCCAAGGTCCTTCGGTCGGCGCCAGAGTGTTGTGTATGAGCAGGATATGGAGCGGCGCCCTCCTCAGGATGACTGGCGCGATTCGGGGTTTCTCAACACCCTCTCAGCCTCAGGATGACAGTGATCTCCCTGACGCAGTCTTTTCCGGGTTCACCCCACGGTGGGCGCCGCGAAGACGGGCGCGACGACCAGGGCGGCGGCGCCGCGCAGGCGGGTCTGCGGGTCGTGCGGCTCGGGGATCACGGGGGTGGCGGCGGTGCCCTGCGTAAGCGTGCGCTCCGCCAGAGCCTCCACCACGCGCGGCTTGATCAGATCCCACCCCGCCGCGATGTCGCCGCCGATCACGATCCGCGCCGGGTTCAGCGCGTTGACGATGGCGGCCAGCCCCAGCCCCACGTAGCGCCCGGTCAGCTCCAGCGCCTCGCGCGCGGCGCGGTCGCCGGCGCGCGCGCGGGCGATCACGTCCACCACCGTCAAGCGGCTCTCGCGCACCTGCGTGTAGCTCTCACGCGTCGCCAGCTCGCGGCCCAGATAGCGGGCGACCACGGCCGTGGTGGACGTGTACGCCTCCCAGCAGCCGCGCGACCCGCACAGGCAGGCGGGCCCCTCCAGCGACAGGGGGATGTGGCCAAACTCGCCCGCGGCGTCGCGGTGGCCGCGCACCACGTGGCCGCCCATCACCAGCCCCGCGCCCACGCCGTCGGAAAAGGTGACGTACGCAAAGCTGTCGGCGCCCTCGATAAGGCCCTGCCCCATCCACATCTGCGCCAGCGCGCACGCCACGGCGTCGCGCTCGATGTGCACGGGGATGCCGACCGCCTCTTCCAGCGCGGAGCGCAGGTCCACGTTGCGCCAGCCGAGGGTTGGAGCGTTGACGATGCGGCCCGTGGCGCGGTCCACCATCCCCGGGACAACGAGCCCCACGCCCTGGCACTCGCCGGACGACACGTGCGCGTCCACCAGCCGGCGAATGCGGGGTGCCAGCGCCTCCACCAGCGCCTCCGGCGTGGCGGGCGTGGCCAGCAGCTCGGTGGCCAGGGGACGGCCGCTGAGGTCGCTGAGCATGAGCTGCGTTTCGCTCAGCCGCACGTCCACCGCCACGGCCAGCCGGTCGTGCGCGCGCACGTGCAGCAGCGTGGGCTTGCGGCCGCGCGGCGACGCGCCGGTAGCGCCTTCCACCAGCAGCTCCGCCTCGATCAGCTCGTTCACCAGCGGGGTGACGATGCCGCGGGCCACGCCCATCCGCCGGGCCAGGTCGGCCCGCGAAATCGGCTGGTACTCGCGCACCAGGTTAAGGACGATCTGGCGGTTGATCTCCTTGGTGGTGGTGCGGGTGGCGCGCTGAAAGTTGCGCGGGTCGATCTTTCGCACGGGGAGGGTCGTTCAGGAAAGGCCGCGGGCGATTGCACGCGCGGCGGCGGCCATTCGTCCGTACGACGGCCAAATGGCGCCAGGCCCGCCGCCGCGGGAAAGATGGCCCGCGGCGCCGGGTTGATGCAAGTCGGCACGGCGCCGGGACTTTTCGGGTGCTGAGGTCCCAACGGGCGCGGAGAGGTTGCGGAGCCGCACGTACATGTTCACTCTCCGCTCGGTGTTTGTCAACAAACCCAACAAAATAGGCGGCCGGTCCCGCGTCGCCGCCCGCGCGGGCACTGCGCGGAACGCTTCGCTAGACGCTGGCGCAGGCCCTCTCCGGGCTCGTAACCCTCGCCCACCTCCCCCGAAACTGCCGGGGGAGGTTCAGGTAGGGCAGGGCTCTCAGCGATCCTGGTGATGGGTGCGGGATGGTGGGCCGCCCCCCTCCCCAGCCCTCCCCCACAAACTGCGGCAAACTGCGTGGCGAGGGCTGGGGATTGCGTCGTAGCGGGCTCGAAGTTTATACCCTCTCTCGCGAGCGGGAGAGGGTGCGAGCCTCAGAGAGCGGGTGAGGGCCCTCTCGGATGCAAGTCCGATCCTGGTCGCAGCGGGATCGCATTCTCCCCTCTCCGTGAGGAACAAACGGGGAGGGGCCGGGGGAGGGGCTTCCCGCCGACGCCATGTCGAGGCGTTCCCGAAGGACTCGCGTGCATGCCCTTACCACAGTGTGGGATGCGCGCGGAGTCTGGAAATGCGCGAGAGACAACTCTGTTGACTCTGTTAACTCTGTGTGAGGCCATTCTTTTGCGGAACCAGTGGAATGCACGATGCCAGGAGCTGCACTTGAGGGGTGTGGGGCGGAGCGGTATCTTTTCGAATCGACAACATCTCTAACAAATAGACGGGCTGATGGAGTATTCCGCGAACATCCGGCGCATCGCCATCAACACGGGTGGCGGCGACGCGCCGGGGCTGAACGCCGTGATCCGCGCCGCCACGCTGGCCGCCCACGCCAACGGGTGGGAGGTGTTCGGCATCCGCCGCGGCTACATGGGGCTGCTGAACGACGACGTGGACGGCGAGCCGGGGATGATGGAGCTGTGCGCCGACAAAGTGCGCGGCATCACGCACCTGGGCGGCACCATCCTGGGCACCACCACGCGCGGCAACCTGTTCGGCCTCGAGCCGCGGCAGCCGGACGGCACCTGGGGCCCCAACGACCCCTCGCGCGCCATCATCGACCGCTTTCGCGAGCTGGAGATCGACGCGCTGATCGCCATCGGCGGCGACGGCTCGCTCAAGATCGCGCACCGTCTGTTCCTCAAGGGGCTGCGCGTGGTGGGGGTGCCCAAGACCATCGACAACGACCTGGGCGCCACCGACATGACGTTCGGCTTTCAGACCGCGGTGGATGTGGCCACCGAAGCCATCGGGCGTCTGCACAGCACGGCCGAGGCGCACCAGCGGGTGATGGTGGCGCAGGTGATGGGGCGACACACCGGCTGGATCGCCCTCGAAAGTGGCCTGGCCGGCGGCGCGGACGTCATCCTGATCCCCGAGATCCCGTACTCGGTCGACCGCATCGTCGACAAGATCATGGAACGCGACCGGGCGCGGCGCCGCTTCAGCATCATCGTCGTGGCCGAGGGGGCCAGCGTGGCCGGCGGCTCGCCCAGCTTCGTGGGTGAAACCGGGCGCTACGGCGGCATCGCCGACCGCTTGGCCGACGAGATCGCCGCCGCGACGGGCAAGGAGACGCGCACGCTGACGCTGGGCCACATCCAGCGCGGCGGCAGCCCCGTGCCCTACGACCGCAACCTGGCCCTGCGCTTTGGCGCGGCGGCGGTGCACGCGGTGGAGCGCGGCAACTTCGGGTCGATGGTGGCGCTGCAGGGCAAGTCCGTGCGCAGCGTTCCCCTGGGCGACGCCGTGAACGACATCAAGCGCGTCCCCGTCGATGGTGAGGTGGTCCGCACCGCCCGCCGCCTGGGCGTTTCCTTCGGCGACTGAGGAACGACCGCCCGGGGGCGTCGAATGGACGCGAATGGGGGCGAGCCGTGGCTCGCCCCCATTCGTTCTTCTCCGTGGAGCGCTGACGTTACGCGCAGCAGATCGTCGGCCTGCTGCAGTCGCCCGAGACGGGATCCGTGTTGGTGCGGATGATGATGGATCCCGCGTACGCGGTGACCTCCGGCTCGAACACCACGTCCAGCGATTCGACGCTCAGGTCTTCCAGGTTCAGGGCGAGCTTGCGGTGCATTGCGATGCCTCCTGTAGATGGATACTGCTTCGGATGAAGCGTGTCCTGAAATGATGTTCATTCCACCGCGAGCGGTCAAGGCCGGGTCCGCCTCGCCAGTCGCACTTTGGCGCGCCGGTCCATACCTTGTGCCGCGACCGCATCACCGCATTCAACCGCCGGAGCCGATGATCCGCACGTCCCCGACCGTCGCCGACGCCCTCGCGCGGCGCAGCCCCGTCGTCGCGCTGGAAAGCACGGTGCTGGCGCACGGGCTGCCGCGCCCGCGCAACCTGCAGGTGGGGCTGGCGATGGAAGAGGCGGTCGCGTCCGGGGGCGCCGTCCCCGCCACCGTCGGCGTGGTCGCGGGCGTGCCGCGGGTGGGGATGGAACGCGCGGAGGTCGAGCACCTGGCGATGGCGGACGGCGTGCTCAAGCTTTCCACGCGCGACCTGGCCGTGCCCGTGGCGCGGGGGACGGACGGCGCCACCACCGTCGCCGCGACCCTGTGGCTGGCGATGCGGGCGGGGGTGCGCGTGTTCGCCACCGGCGGCATCGGCGGCGTGCACCGCGGCGACGAGCGTGACGTGTCCGCGGACCTGACGGAGCTGGGGCGCACGCCCATGCTGGTGGTGTGCGCGGGCGCCAAGTCGGTGCTGGACCTCGCCGCCACCCGCGAGGCGCTGGAGACCGCCGGCGTGCTCGTCGTCGGCTTTGGCACGGACGAGCTGCCGGCGTTCTACTCCGCTCGCAGCGGCATCCCCGTCGACGTGCGCGTGGACGACGCGGCGCAGGCGGCCGGGCTCTGGCGCGCGCACCGCGACCTGGGCCTTCCCGGCGCCATGCTCCTTTGCGCTCCGCCCCCCGTCGAACACGCGCTGCAGGCGGATGAGGTCGACGGCGCCATCGCCGACGCGCTCGCCCGCGCCCGCCGCGAAGGGATCCGCGGCAAGGAAGTGACTCCGTTCCTGCTCCGCGCCGTCGCGGAGGCCACCGGCGGCCGCTCACTGGAGGCCAACGTCGCGCTGCTGCTGAACAACGCGCGCGTCGCCGCCGCCGTCGCGGTGGCCGTCGCCCGGGCGGACGGCGCGTGAGCAAGGCCGCCATCCGCGCGGAGGCGCGCGCCTTTCTGCGCGCGCTCCCCCCCGCCGAGCGAGCCGCCGCGGAGACGGAGATCGCGCGCCGCGTGTGGGACGTTCCCGAGGTCGCCGGCGCGCGCACGCTCCTTCTCTACGCCTCGCTGCCGGAGGAGGTGGGCACGGATGAGATCGCGGCCGAAGCGCGGCGCCGCGGCATCACCCTGGTCTATCCGCGCTGCCTTCCCGAAGGCCGGATGACGCTGCACCAGGCCGATTTGCCCGACGCGCTGCGCCCCGGCCGCTTCGGCATCCGCGAGCCCGACGCCGACGCCTGCCCGCTCCGCGAGATCGGCGAAATCGACGCCGCGCTCATCCCCGGCCTGGCGTGGGACCGCGCCGGCCACCGCCTGGGCCGCGGCGGCGGCTACTACGACCGCCTTCTCGCGCACCCCGACTGGCGCGGCTTCCGCTGCGGCCTCTTCTTCGCCGCCCAGGAGTCCGGTTCCATTCCCCGCGAATCCTGGGACATCCGCCTCGACGCCATCGTCACCGAACGGGCGGTGATCCGCTGATGGCGGATAATGGACGTAGTGGACGACTCGCGTTGGATTTGCTATCTTTACTGCCGCGGGGCTCGACGGACGCTGGCGGAGGCGAATCGAATGATCAACCTCGACGCTTACGACCTAAGCGAACTCAGGGCCAAGTGGGACCGGAGGCGTGTGGGCGTGCGGCAGGTCAAGGCACGCTCCGACGTCTGCGGCATGACGCGGCCGGCGCGCGACCCGGATGAAACCGCCTTCCTCAAGGAAACCGGCCAGGAAGGCCCGTTCCTGGAGGTAGAACTTCCTGGGTGGCGCGAGTGGCTTGACTACCGGTCCACACCTGCCGAGCAGCGCGTCGGACCGCAGCTCAACGCGGCTTACTTTGCCGCGAAGGACCGCGCCCGAGGCTTCCTGAAGTAAACGCGAGGGGGTGGATGACGATCATCATCATCATCCACCCCCTCTCCCATTCTTCCAGGCTCCAACGTAATCAACGGAGTCAACGGAGCGTACAACTCTGAGTCCGGTCCAAGAAGTCACGATGGCTGATGCGGCGGTGTCAGGCGAATGCGGCCGTGGCCCATTGAGCGGGTCTCCAGAGGCGGATGAAGGCTCGGAACCGTCCGCGCAATCGCGGCCCCCGCCCGCCGGCATGTGC
>NZ_JBMDXM010000055.1:0-21631 GCF_048594345.1 Longimicrobium sp. | reverse complement strand
CAGCACGGCCAGGCCGTTGCGCAGCACCACCTGCACGGCGCGGCTCAGCACCAGCCGCGCGCGCGACTGCTCCGGACTCACCTCGGCGCCGATCACGCGCAGCGAGGCGTCGCGGTTGCCGGCGTGGTACCAGCTGTTCACCGCGCCCGCCACCTCTTCCAGGTACGCGCAGATGGAGTGCGGCGTGTGCGCCTCGGCTGCGGACTCCACCTCTTCCGGAAAGCGCAGCAGCAGCTTGACGAGGTCCGCCTCGCTCTCGTGGGAGAGCAGCGCCAGGTCCGCGGCCTCGGGGTCCAGCGCGGCCGGATCCACTTCCGCGCGGCGGAAGATGGAAGAGAGGCGCGCGTGGGCGTACTGGATCTTGTAGACCGGGTTGCGGTCCGACTGCTCCAGCGCCAGGTCCAGGTCGAACGTGAGCTGGGCTTCGGCGCGGCGCATGAGGAAAAAGTAGCGTGCCACGTCCACGCCCACCTCGTCGTACAGGTCGCGCATGGTGACGTAGTCGCCGGCGCGCTTGCTGAACTTTACCTCCACGCCGCCGCGCATCACCAGCACCATCTGGTGCAGCACCCACTCGGGGTAGCCGGCGGGAAGCCCCAGCGCCCGCAGCCCGGCGCGGACGCGTGCGGTGGTGCCGTGGTGGTCGCTTCCCTGCACGTTGATGGCGCGGTGAAACCCCCGCTCCCACTTGATGACGTGATACGCCACGTCCGGCAGAAAGTAGGTGGGATGGCCGCTGCTCTTGACCATCACCCGGTCCTTGTCGTCGCCGAACTCCGTGGTGCGCAGCCAGACGGCGCCCTCGTGCTCGTACACGTGGCCGCTCTCGCGCAGGCGGCGGATGGTGTCTTCAACCCGCCCCGACGTGTACAGCGACGACTCCAGGAAATAGTGGTCAAAGCGGACGCGGAACCCGTCCAGGTCGCGGTTCTGCTCCGCGCGCAGCCGCTGCACGGCGTACACGCGGATGGCGTCCAGCGCCTCGGGGGAATCGTCGCCGCGAAAGCGCTCGCCGTGCTCGGCCACCAGCTCCGCGGCGATCTCGCCGATGTAGGTGCCGTGGTAGCCGTCGTCGGGGAACGGCACGTCGTTGCCCAGGGCCTGCTGATAGCGCGCCCACACGCTGCGGGTGAGCTTGTTGATCTGCTCGCCCGCGTCGTTGTAGTAGAACTCGCGGTGCACCTTCCACCCGGCCCACGCCAGCAGCTCGGTGATGGCGTCGCCCAGGGCGGCCTGGCGGCCGTGGCCCACGTGCAGCGGCCCGGTGGGGTTGGCGGAAACGAACTCCACCATCACCGGCTGCCCCTGCCCCGCGTCGGACTTTCCGTACGCGTCGCCCTCGCGGACGATGCGGACCAGGCCCTCGCGCAGGTAGTCGGTGCTCAGGCGAAAGTTGATGAACCCCGGCCCCGCCACCTCGGCCGACCGGATGCCGGCCCCGGCGTGGTCGATGCGGCCCACCAGCTCCTCGGCGATCTGCCGGGGCGCCTTGCGCAGCGGCTTGGCCAGCGTCATGGCGACGTTGGTGGCCCAGTCGCCGTGCTCCGGGTTGCGCGGACGCTCCAGGATGACGGGAACGGCTTCCTCGACGCCCATGTCGCGCAGGGCGCGCTCGATCTCCGACTGCAGCTTGTCGACCGACATCTACTCGCTCTTGCTCCCCCCGCCCGACGACGACGAGGACGAGCCGGATGATTTGGATTCGGACTTGGGAGCCGCGGCGGGCTCGCTCTTCGATTCACCGCCGGACGACGAGGACGAGCCGCCCTTGTCTCCCTCAGCGGCCTTTTTGTAGCCTTCGCCGCGGTAATCGGTGATGTAGAAGCCGCTCCCTTTGAAGACCAGGCCGGCGCCGCCGGAGATCTTGCGAATGGCTTCGGCGCCGCACCGGGTGCACTCCATCACCGGCGGGTCCGACATCTTGCCGAACTTCTCGAACTCGTTGCCGCACTCGGGGCAGCGGTACTCGTACGTGGGCATCCTGCTTGTCTTCCGGCGAACGCTTGTTCCTTTTCTTCACAAACCCGCGTAAGGTACACCGCCGAGGCACCTGCGGCAACGGAAGGGGAACGGATAAACGGTGCGGAGCGGCTCGGACGGGCCAGCGCGAGGGGCACGCCCCCTCCGGGCGAGCACCACTCGCCCACCTCCCCCAAAAAACCCTGGGGGAGGTTGAGGTAGGGCTGAGGAGGGAGTGCTTCGGCTGGCTCTGAGTTGGCCCCCTCCGGGCCGGCACCACCGGCCCACCTCCCCCGAAACTGCCGGGGGAGGTTGGGTGTGGGAGCAGGCGGCGGTGAGCTGCGGACAGGATGGTGCGGGATGGTGAGCGCCCCCCTCCCCGGCCCTCCCCCGCGCAGTTTGCGGGGGAGGGAGGTGCGACGCACCTCAGGAAACGGGATCGAAGTTCTCCCCTCTCCGTGAGGAACGAACGGGGAGGGGCCGGGGGAGGGGCACCCGCGGACGCAGTTCGAAGCACGCCGAATGACCTCCATCCATCCCCCGCCTTGAATCTCCCCGTCACATCCGTCCGTAGCCGACGCAAAGCCGCGGCAGAGCGTCCACGGCTGAACATCAACCGTCAACGATCCATGATCCTACGAGTTTTTGCCGTCGCCGTGCCGGTGGTGGCGTGCGCGGGGGGCGCGGCGGCACAGGTCGACTCGCCCGTCAGCTATACGGTGGCGCCGGTGATGGAGGGGGCGGCGCTCAGGGCGCTGGCCGTGGAGATCCGCTTCGCGGGGGATGCGGACGGGGAGACGCGGCTGGATCTTCCCGGCCAATGGGCGGGCACCGACTCGCTCTGGAAGCAGGTAGACGAGGTGCGGGTGCAAGGCGCCGCCTCCGTTCGCGAGGCGGGGGCGGAGGCGCGCATCATCACGCATGCGCCGGGGGCGGCGCTGGCGGTGCGGTACCGCGTGCGGTCGCCGTACACGGAGGAGCCAGGGTTCGGCTATGAAAAGGCGCTGCCGGTGATCCTTCCCGGCTGGTTCTTCTTCCACGGCGAGGGCGTGTTCGCGGCGCCGGAGGGGCGGGAGGATGCGCCGGCGCGGTTCGCGTGGAGCGGCTTTCCCGCGGGGTGGAAGATGGCGTCGGACCTGGACCACCTGGCCGGGGCGCGGCCGGGCACGGTGACGGACGTGGTGCAGAGCGTGGCCATCGGCGCGCCGGACCTTACGCTGGTGCGGCGCGAGATCGGCGGGGCGCCGCTGCAGGTGGCGATCCGCGGGGAGTGGGACTTTGCGCCCGAAGCGTTCACGGAGGCGGTGATCGGCGTTGTCCAGGCGGAAAACGCGTTCTGGGGCGACGCGGGGCGGCCGTTCGTGGTGCCGATGGCGTCGATGGGGCCTTCGGCGCCGGGACTCTCGTACACGGGTACGGGGCGGGGGGACGCGTTTTCGGTCGCATCCACCGCCGGGTTTCCGCTGGGCGACGCGTCGCGCTTTCTGGCGCACGAGTACATGCACACGTGGATCGGTGAGGAGATCGGCGGCTCGCCGGACGACGCGGCGAGCGCGTTCTGGATCACGGAGGGGTTCACCGACTTCTACGCGGGGCGCGTGCTGCTGCGCGCGGGCCTGTGGACGCCGGCCGAGTACGTCGCCGAGCTGAACCGGGTGCTGATGCGCAACGCCAACTCGCCCGCACGCGCGATTCCGAACGCCGCTATCGGCGAGAAGTTCTGGACGGACAACAACGTGCAGCAGCTTCCCTACGACCGCGGCCACCTGCTGGCGCTGCTGCTGGACCACCGCATCCGCGCGCACACCGGCGGCCGCGCCGACATGGATGACGTGATGCTGGCGCAGCGCGCGCTCGCCCGGCGCAACACGCAGGCCCAAACGCCCGTGGACGCGGCGGCGCTTTTCCCCATCGTCGCGCGGCAGGAGCTGGGGATGGACCTGGGGGCGGAGCTTGCCCGGCACGTGGAGCGCGGGGAGCCGGTGTCGCTGCCGGCAGACCTGTTCGGCGGTTGCGCGCGGGTGGGGACGATTACGCAGCCGGAGTTCCACCGCGGCTTTGACCTGGCGGCCACGGAGGCGAACGGGATGGTGATCACGGGGATGGATCCCGCGTCGCCGGGCTACGCGGCCGGGATGCGCGACGGGATGCGGATCATCCGCCGCGAGGCCGGCACGCCCGGCAATTCCGCGGTGGAGATCGCGTACCGGGTGAATGACGCCGGCACCGAGCGCGTCTTCCGCTACCTGCCCCTCGGCAGGGGCAGCGTCAGCATCCAGCGCTTCGTACTGACGCCGGAGGGCTCGTCGGAGCGGTGCGTGCGGCTGATGAGCGGCGCGTGATCGGCGAGGGCGGCATCGGGATCCCGGCCGACGCGTGCGGATGGTACGCCGCGGCGCAACTCGTGGGGCGTGCGGGCCGTAGAGATGCATGCCGGGGCGGATGGATTCCGAAGCCGGCCGGGATGCGGACGATGCCGCGGCCCGTTCCCACAAATCCGGGAGGCTCCCATGCTGCACGTGGTAAAGATGCTCGAGCGCCGCTATCCCGAACACGCGGGTACGATCACCCGCACGCTCCTGCTCGCGTCCGGCAGCGCCCTCCTGGCCGGCATCGGGATGCTGATGGCCGGCTGACGGAGCGTCGGGATGGATGAATACGAAGACGGGGCACTCCGTGGAGTGCCCCGTCTTTTCGTTGCCGGCGCATGGATGCTCGTTGAGTGTCTGATCCGGTAACGTGCCGTCCGCCCGCTGGAGCGAATAAATTCGCCGCTGGAAAATCGCAAAGTCCGCCTGCGCGGACTCGGCGGCCCGGCGGTGTGCGGCGGCCCAGGCACCCGCGCGTCCGCAACAGGAAAAATCAACGGATTTCCGCAGGGCACGGCACGAGAAAACTCCGTTCACTCCGTTGACTCCGTGTGAGGCCCATCACTTTACCGCCCGGTCGCCCCGGAGCCGTTCGACGCCCCGAGCTGGCGAACGCGGGCGCGGAACGCCTGGTATTCGCGCGTGTCGTCGATCAGGCGCTCGCGGTCCACGTTGAGCGTGCCGATAAGGGTGCGGGCGTTCTGCACGCGCTCCTGGCTCGTCGGATGGCTGGCGAACCAGCTGTCGAGAAGGCCGGGCTGCCGCTGCTGCTGCTCCAGCAGCGTTTCGAAGAAGGTGGCCACACCCTCGGGATCGTACCCCGCGGCGGGGAGCGTCTGGATGGCGCGCTGGTCGGCCTCGCGCTCCGCCTCGCGGCCGTAGCGGGCGAACACCGCGGCGCCGCCGGCCTGGATGGCGACCTGCTCCACGATGCCGGGGTCGCGGCCAAGGATCACGTAGATCAGGCTTATCAGGGTACCGGCGCCCTGCTGCTTCTTCATCTGCTCGATGCCGTGGCGCTCGGTGACGTGGGCGATCTCGTGCCCCAGCACCCCCGCGAACTCCGACGCCTGGTCCGCGCTCTCGATGAGCCCGCGGTTCACGAAGATGTGGCCGCCGGGCACGGCGAACGCGTTCACCTCCGGCGAATCCACCAGGTAGAAGGTGTAGTCCCGCCCGGTGGAGTCCGCGCGCGCCACCAGCGCGTCGCCAAAGCGGTTGAGCGCGGCGACGGCGGCGGGGTCGCGGATCAGCGGCATCTCGCGCTGCACCTCGACGGCAAAGGCGGCGCCCAGCTCCGCCTCTTCCTGCAGGCTCACGCTGCCGCCGCCGCACGCGGCGAGCGCGGGCGCCATCAGCGCGGCGCAGAGAAAACGGCGTTGGGTCCTGCGGTTCCGGTCCGGCATCGGGCGTACCCTGCAATCACGTGTGCGCGCAACAAGTTGCACCGGCACACTTCACGATGCGCGCCATTACGGATTCTCGCCGTGCCACCGGCGCGCTTCGCCGAACAGGCGCTGCAGTCCGTCGCGATCACCGTTCATGACGGCGCGCTGCACGGCGGATAGCTGGGCGCCCATCATCGCCATGGCGGACGCGAGGGCGTCGGCGTTGTCGAGCACGATGTCGGCCCACATGGCGGGGTCGCTGCCGGCCAGCCGGGTGACGTCGCGGCCGCCGGGGCCCAGCTGCGCGCGGGGCATGCCGGTCTGGTGGATGGCGAGTGCCAGTGCGGTAGAAACCAGCTGCGGCAGGTGGCTGGTCCAGGCCAGCCGCACGTCGTGCGTGTCCGCATCCATCACCTCCGGCTGCCCGCCGACGCTCGCCCACAGTGCCGCCGCCAGCCGCATCGCGTCGCCCTCCGTAGAGTGCGTGCGGCAGAGAAAGACGCGCGCATCGGCGAACAACCCCGTGCGCGACGCACCCCACCCGCTGCGGTGGTCCCCCGCCAGCGGATGCGAGCCGACGAACCGCGCGCCGATCCCCAGCGCCTCCGCCGCGCGCACGATGGACGTCTTGGTGCTCCCTGCGTCCGTGATCAGCCGTACGCCCCCCAGGTACGGCGCCAGCTTTCGCAGCACCTCCGCGGCGGCGAGCACGGGCACGGCGACCACGACCGCATCCGCCTGATGGACGTCCCGCAGGTCATCCGTGAGCGGATGATGGACGACGCCATCCGCCACCGCCGCGCGCAATCCATCGGCATCCGCGTCCCATCCCAGCACGCGGACTCCCTGCCCCGCCACGTCGCGCGCCAGCGATCCGCCGATCAGTCCCAGCCCGATGATGGCGACGGTGCGGAATTGCGGATCCTCAACATCCATCGATTGCCTGAACGGATGGGGGGTCAGATCCGCCGCGCGACGGACCTCCAGGGTGAGACGACAGATTCGCCGTATGGTAGTGCGAAGCCTCCCTCACGACCAGTCATCGTGAGGGAGGCTCCGCGCTGGATTTTGCTTGGACGATGTGCCCTGGTGCCGATCGAAGGGCCTTGCCGACAGAACCGTAGGGCTGGGTCTCGCGCGACCCGACAGAGATCCTTCGGTCGCGCGCAAGCTTATGCGGTTATGAAAGTTGCGGGCGTGCGCTCCCTCAGGATGACAGTGGGGGCTGCGTTGGGAGCAGGTGAGGTTTGGCTGTGCCCCGCACACCGCCAGGAAGTCAACACTGGTGTGGCGTTGGCCCCAAGGGGGCGGCCGTCCGCCTCACACCCTCACACCCTCACACCCTCACACCCTCACACCCTCACACCCTCACACCCTCACACCCTCACACCCTCACACCCTCACCTTCCATCTGCACGCGGCGACAGAGGCCGACAAGGTGCCAGAAGACGTACCGCACGTCCTCTTCCGCCAGGCCGCTCTCGCGGGCCAGGGCGCTGGCGCGGCGGACGACGGCAGCTTCGCGCGGCGGGTCAAGCGTGGGCATGCCCAGCGCGCGCTTGACCGGGCCCACCTGCCGCGCCAGCGCCACCCGCTCCGCGATCAGCTCCACGATGGCGCGGTCGACGCGGATGATCTCGTCCCGAATGCGCTCCAGCTCCGCCGCGGGGGGCGGAGCCGCGGCGGGGGGAGCTTCGAGGGACTGCACCGTCACGCGGCCTCCGCCCGGGCGATCCGCGGCTCGGCCACGGTGCGGCCGGCGGCGTGGGCAAAGGGGCGAATGGCCTGCATCAGCGAATCGAAGCCCGACAGCGTGAGCGACTGGTCGCCGTCCGAAAGCGCCTGCTCCGGCGACGGATGCACCTCTACCACCAGCCCGTCGGCGCCCGCGGCGATGGCGGCGAAGGAAAGGGGCGCCACCAGGTCCGTGCGGCCGCCGGCGTGGCTGGGATCCACCATCACCGGCAGGTGCGTCTCGGCCTTGAGCACGGGGATGGCGGCGATGTCGAGCGTGTTGCGCGTAGCCGTCTCGTAGGTGCGGATTCCCCGCTCGCACAGAATCACGTCGCGGTTGCCCTGCGCCATGATGTACTCCGCCGCCATCAGGAACTCCTTGACGGTGGCAGACATCCCGCGCTTGAGCAGCACGGGCCGCTGCACGCGCCCCACTTCGGAAAGGAGCGAAAAGTTCTGCATGTTGCGCGCGCCGATCTGCAGCACGTCGGCGTACTCGGCCACCAGCTCCACCTGGCGCGTGTCCATCACCTCGGTGACGATGGGCAGCCCGGTTTCCGCGCGCACCTCGGCCAGCATGCGGAGCCCCGCCTCGCCCAGCCCCTGAAATGCGTACGGGCTGCTGCGCGGCTTGAAGGCGCCGCCCCGCAGCAGCTCGGCGCCGGCGGCGGAAACGGAGCGGGCGGTCTGCCGCAGCATGTCGCGCCCCTCGACGGAGCACGGCCCGGCGATCACCGCCAGCCCCCGCCCGCCAATCTGCACCCCCTTGCCGATGCGCACGATGCTGGCGCCGGGGCTGAACTCGCGCGAAGCCAGCTTGTACGGCTTGAGCACGGGATGCACCGACTCCACGCCGGGAAGGATGAGCAGCGCGGCCTCCTGCAGCAGCGACTCGTCGCCCAGGCAGCCGATGATGGTGCGCTGCTCGCCGCGCGACACGTGCGTGCGCATGCCGAGCGTCTCGACGCGCTCGCGGATGTGGTCCACTTCGGCGTCGGTTACGCCGGGACGGGTGACGATGATCATGGTTCTTTCCCTCGGGGTGCGTGGGGGGCCGATGGGGAGGGCCAAACAGCCGGGCCCCCGGCGATGTGCGGGAGCCCTGGTACCTTGCGAGCGGATCTACACGCGCACGGCCGGCCCGGAACTCCCCGTGATAAACAGGTAGTCACCGTAGTCGCCGTAGCGGCGGAAAGGGTGCGTGTGGAGGCTCGTTGATCTCACCGTAATTCCTTTCCCGACCAAAGGCAAGTGTTTCAGTGTGCCCTTTTTATTCAGATCTCGCCGTGGCGCAATCAGCGCGATCCTGCGTAGCCGACTGGCAATGAAAAAGGCTCCCGAAACCGTTCCGGGAGCCCTGGATGCCTGTTCTGCGAGCGGGTGCTACACGCGCGCGGCCGGCCCCGGACTCCCGATGGGAAATCCGTAGTCGCGGTAGCCGCAAAACATGGTGAGCGCGTCGATGGTCATGGCTTCAACGGTAACGGGAAAGCGCGCGGGGCACAATGGCATTCTCGACCCCTCGCGTGGGGGAGCCGACCACGGATCCGGACGCTGATTCCCGTGGCTCCGTCTGGCGTCCGGATTCCGGACGTCGTACGAAAATCGCACGTCGGGCACTCGGACTGTCTCCACGTGTGCAGCAAGCTGACCGGGCAGCACGGAAAATCGTGAGGCCGGATGCGCTGCCCTCTACGAGCCGCGACAGTCCACGGCTGGATGTCGGAAATCCGGGCGGCGGACCCACGGTCCACCACGACGCAATCCCACCTCGTAAGGCTTTTTGCGGATTGAGGTTGTGAGTATTCGCGGGATCGGCATCTCCCTTGCCTTCGTCCGCGCCATCCTCCCGTTCCACCTCTCGAACTCCCCGCAGAACATGCCTTCCCCTGCCGCCGCGCCCGGGTCGCCCACCGACCGCTGGCTTCTGGACGTGTTTGTCCGCGATCATCACCCACTCGCCCAGGCCGCCGCCGGCAGGCAGGCCCCGAGCGCCTGGGAAGCGCTGGAAGCCGCCGGCGTGCCTCGCGCCGAGGTGGCCGCCGCGGCGGAGCGGCACTGCGGCGTCCCGTACGTTCCGCTCGCGGAGGTGGATGCCGGGACGGCGGAGCTTCTGCCGCGGCGGCTGGCCAGGCGCTTCTGGGCCGTGCCCGTGGAGGTGCGGGACGGGATTCTGCGCGTGGCGTGCGCCGACCCCCTGGCGGGGTGGGCGGACGAGCTGGCGTTCGCCACCGGGCGGCGGGTGCTGTTGGGAATCGCACACCCCGGCGAGCTGCGGGAAGCGATGGGCCGGCTGTACCCGGAGCAGGACGGCGGGGGCTCACGGGTGCCCGTGCTGAGCGGCACCGCCGAGCAGATGCAGGCCCGCATCCTTCGCGAGGCGCTGGCGCAGCGCTCCAGCGACGTGCACCTGGAGCCCAAGGAAGGGGCGCTCCTGGTGCGTTTTCGCGTGGACGGACTGCTGCACGACGCCCTGCGGGTACCCGGCGAGGCGGCGCCCGCGCTGGTTAGCCGGTTCAAGGTCACCGCGGGCGTCGACATCTCCGACCGCATTCGCCCCCAGGACGGGCGCTGCACGGTGACGCTGGAAGGCCGGCGGGTGGACCTGCGCATCTCGACCCTGCCGCTGGAGCAGGGCCAGGAAAAGGTGGTGGTGCGGCTGCTGGATTCCGGCGCGGGCGCCGTGGACCTGGCCTCGCTGGGCTTTTTGCCGGCGGAACTGCACCGGGTGGAAAAGCTGCTGCAGAGCCGCGAAGGGATGGTGCTTGTAACCGGCCCCACGGGGTCCGGCAAGACGACCACCCTGTACTCCGTGCTGCGGCGGGTGCAGGGCAGCACCAGCAACATCACCACCATCGAAGACCCCGTCGAGATCCGCCTCCCGGGGATCAACCAGGTTCAGGTAAACGAAAAGGCGGGGCTGACGTTTGCCTCCGCGCTGCGTTCCATGCTGCGCCAGGACCCCGACGTGATTCTGGTGGGCGAGGTCCGCGACGGCGAAACGGCGGGGATCGCCCTTAAGGCGAGCATGACCGGCCACCTGGTGCTCTCCACGCTGCACACCAACGACGCCGTCGCGGCCGTGGCCCGCCTCACCGACATGGGGGTGGACCTGGGCGCTCTGTCGGGCGCGCTCAAGGCGGTGGTGGCGCAGCGGCTGCTTCGCCGCCTGTGCCCCGACTGCTGCCGGCGCGTAGAGCTTGCCGAGCTGCCGGTGGACCAGCAGGCGCTGCTGTCGGGGCGCGACACCCGGAACCTGCGCACCGCCGCCGGGTGCGCGCGGTGCCGGTACAGCGGCTTCGCGGGGCGGATGGTGGTCCCGGAGGTAATGCTGGTCACCGCCGAGATGCAGCGGATGATCGCTCGCGGAGCGGAGTACGCGGAGCTTGCGCGCGCCGCGGGCGAGGGCGGGATGATGACGCTGTGGCAGGCGGGCCTGGAGCGCGTGCTGCAGGGCATGACCTCGCTGCACGAGCTGCTCGACAACGTCGCCGCGCCCCTTTGCGCCGCGGAGGCATCCTCGCAGTCCGACGTGGACACGCTGCTGGCGCAGCTGCTGGGCGCCGCCGCCGCGCCGGCTCCGACAGCCGTGCCGGCTGCCTCCGCGCTGACCCCTGCCGCTTCCGAGCCCGTTCCCTCCGCCCCCGCGGTGGTCCCCGCCCGCCGGCCGGCGGGGGAGCGCATCCGCGTGCTGGTGGCCGACGACGATCGCGAGGCGCGCGGGGCGTTGCGCGGCGCGCTGGAGGCGGACGGCTTTGGCGTGATCGAGGCGGCGGACGGGGAGTCCGCGTTGAGCTATGCGCAGCGCCTGCGACCGGACTGGCTGGTCACCGAGATCGCCCTGCCCCGCCTGGACGGGATCTGACTGCTGCAGGCGCTGGCCGGATCGCCCACGGCGGTGGTGGTCTACACTTCCCAGACCGACGCGGCGCTGCTGGACTGGGTGCGCGAGCTGGGCGCGGTAGAGGTGCTGGACCGCGCCGTCGACGTCCGCCTGCTCACGGCGCGCCTGCAGGCGCAGGCGCGAAACGCCGCGTAGGCCGACCGATCGAACGCGGAACTGGGAGGAATCTCACGCGATCGGTCGCCTGACCCATGAGCCGCGAGAGCCCCGGCGCGACGATGCGTCGGGGCTCTCGCCATGTGGGGTGATCCGGCCGCCCGTCTACGGCCGGAACTCCGTCTCCTCGCACCTGGGACACGGCGGCAGCGTATCCGTGTCGTCGTCCAGGACGACGGTCTTCCCGCAGTTCGTGCACGCGTAGGTGCCCTTCCCCGGCTTTTCACCCGTGGTCGACATCGTCATCTCCTGAACAAGGGGTAACAGGCCGGCGGACGTCAGAACACCACCGCGCCGGCCCCGGCGGCGGCACTCATCCACAGCAGGACCGCCAGTCCGCATCCACTCGCTCCGCGGGGATGCAGCATCATGAACCGGTCTACGCTAAGGTTCTGCACGGTCGTGAGCTGGCCATGGACGGACGAGAACGCCACGAGGTCCCTGGCGCGAAGCTCAAAGTCCTGGTTCTCCTCCCGAACGAACTCGACCAGATCGTCTCGCCCGCTGAGGTCTTCGACGCGGACGGTGAACGAGCGGATGCCCATCTGCTTGTTCCCGAGCGACCGTTTGGACCGGACGCGGACAACGCGGGTGTCGAACGGGTTGGCGCAGGCCGCGCACGTCAGCTGGCCAACGCCGTGGGAGGGTATCAGGTACAGCGCCTGATCCTCACAGTGCGGACAGGCGAGCTTGACGCTCTCGCTGGAGGGAGCCACGTGCTTTCCCGGTGCGTCGCCCGCGGTGACGGGGTCGCCGCACGCCGGGCAGAAGCGGGCTCCGTTCGGAATCGAGGTGCCGCAGCGGTTGCAGATCAGCATCGGGCAAGGAGGCGGTAGATGTAGATTCTCCGATCAGCGCATCCGTTCCCTGCGCTCCGGATTACAGAGGGACAGCCGGTGCGGGGATTCCCGACCGTCGATGGAATCCGCCAGGATGCGGGCGCCGCCTGCGTACAGGCGTCCTCTGAAATCCGCTTCTCCGTCGTTCGCCGCTACCGATTCCACTCCCCGTCGCGTGCGGAGGAACGCAACTGGCGTGGGCGCGCGTTTCGCGTTTCGCCGGATTTTCGGATCCACCACCTGCACCACCCGTCTGGAGACGCGGATGCTGGACCCTTCGCGCGGCCCCGACGCCGCGCCGCCCCAAACAGAGATCGACACGGCCGGCCTGCACGCGCGCATCCGCGAGCTGGAGGCGCAGGTCCGCGCGCTGGAGGCGGAGCCGTCGCTGCGCGGCCGCGAGGAGCGCCTGCGCCTGACGGTCATCGCGGCGCAGGTGGGGATCTGGGAGCACGACCTGGCGGCGGACCACTTTCTCATGGATCCACGCGCGCAGGCGCTGTACGGCCTGGACGAGGTAACGCCGACGGCCGGCTTTGTCGCGCGCATTCACCCCGGTGACCGCGAGCGCCTGCTGGGCGAGATCACGGCCGCGCTGGACCCGGACCGGCGGGCGGCGGTGAGCACGGAGTACCGCGTGGTGCACCCGGACGGCACGGTGCGCTGGCTGCGCGTGCAGGGGCGGGTGGAGTTCGATGGCGACGGGCACGCCGCGCGCCCACTGCGGGGGCTGGGCACGGTGCAGGACGTGACCGCGCACCGCGAGGCCGAGATCGCCCTGCGCCAGAGCGACGCCCGCTACCGCACCCTGTTCGATTCCATCGACGAGGGGTTCTGCGTGGTGGAGATGATCTTCGACGCGCGGGGGCAGCCGGCGGACTACCGCTTTGTGGAAGCCAATCCGGCGTTCGTAAAGCACACCGGGCTGCCGCCGGACGCGGTGGGCCGGAGAGCGCGCGAGATGCTGCCCGGGCTGGAGGAGCACTGGTTCCAGGCGTACGGCCGCGTGGCTCTGACGGGCGAGCCAAGCCGCTTCGAGAGCGGGTCCGAGGCCATGGGCCGCTGGTTCGACGTGTTCGCCTTTCGCGTGGACGAGCCGGAGCAGCGGCGGGTGGCCATCCTGTTCACCGACGTAACCGAGTACCGCCGCGCCGAGCTGGAGCGCGAGGCCCTGCTGCGCGATGCCCAGGCGGCCCGCGCCGAGGCCGAGGCGGCCAACCGCGCCAAGGCGGATTTTCTGGCCAGCATGAGCCACGAGCTGCGCACGCCGCTCAATGCCATCGGCGGCTACGTGGAGTTGCTGGAGCTGGGGATCCACGGCGCACTGGCCGAGGCGCAGCGGGGCGCGCTGGGCCGCATTACCGCCAACCAGCGGCACCTGCTCACGCTCATCAACGACATCCTTTCCTTTGCGCGGCTGGAGGCGGGGAGCATCGAGTTCGACGTGCACCCGCTCAACGCGCAGGAGGTGCTGGCGAGCGTGGAGTCGCTGGTGGCGCCGCAGGCCGAGGCGCGCGGCGTGGCGTACACCTCCGAGCCGTGCGACCCGTCGCTGTGTTTCCTTGGGGATGCCGAGCGGGTGCGTCAGGTGCTGCTGAACCTGGTGGGGAACGCCATCAAGTTCACCGGGGCCGGCGGATGGGTGGTGCTTTCCTGCGCGGCGGACGACGCGTGGGTGGAACTGCGGGTGCGGGACAACGGCGTGGGGATTCCGCCGGAGGAGCAGGAGCGCATTTTCGACCCGTTTCAGCAGGTGGGCCGACGGCTCAGCCAGCCGCAGGAGGGCGTCGGACTGGGCCTAGCCATCAGCCGCGATCTTGCCCGCGCCATGGCTGGCGACCTGACGGTGCAGAGCGTGCCCGGCGAAGGGAGCGTGTTCGCCCTGCGCCTGCCGCGTGACGTGGGCGCCGCGGAGTGAGTCCCCGACTCCGCATAAGAATTGGCCTCACATAGAGTTAGTACCAGTTTCCGGCGTCTTCATCCAGAAAATCTTGCGCGATACCGTGATAGACAGAGCGGTGCCGACACGGGAGGCGCGGCATATTTGCCGGAGACTGACCGCGCCCTGCTTCACTCCTCGGTGCTGGAGCGAGCGCATACTCCCTCAGGAACTGATTCTGCCGATGGCTCGGACACAGCTGCGCCTGAAAGGCATCGATGGACGCATCGCGTATCTCGGGTGGTGGGTGGATGGCGCCCACGGTGCAAGGTAATGGTATGGTGACTCATACATCAGCACTAACACCACCGGCCCGGGCTTGTTGATGTTGGGGCGTGACTACTTTCGGGCGTGTACACATCGTTAAATCAGCACGCTCACAGCCTTTGCGACATGAGAAACCGCTGTTCGCAAGATATCTTCAGAAACTTCACACGATCCTACTGAGCCATCTGCCAGCGTCCATACTAAGGAGCGTCCCTGTATGAAATTGCTGAACGTAGCGCCACCTTCCGGAGCAAGTGTAGGCACGGGTTGCGGGATGATTACTTTCTTTTTCTTCCCCATGCCCGCTAATCCCCGCAACCGATCTTCCATGTGTGCAATCGAATCCCGAACTTCCTTGAGAGTCGGAAAACTAGCGTCATAAGCCTGCGATATCCGATCCAAGTCCGGTCGTAGTGCTCCGATCTCTACCGCAAGGGTTTGTAGAAACACCCCAATCATCCGAAGCGCGAGTACAAACGTCCGGGCGTGCATTTGCGGAGCTATGCTGAAATACGAGTGCGGCCGGTCATTTGGGAGTACAACTCTCGCAAGCATCGCCGCAACCTCAGGCTCGTCCTGCCACCACTCTGACGGCATCGTTGCGTCTCGGTAGATCACAGCCCGTTCGAACAAATCCAGCGCAATTGCGGCCTCAGCCACTGTTGTCTGCAATGCATGGGTTAGACGAAACACATTGCGCCGCGTCTCAAATCCAGCGTCAGGGACCATCTCAAAAGGAAGCTGGATTTCAGGAGCGTACATCATGATTCTGTTCGAAGGACAACAAGAGAGTACAAGGAAATTGTGGAGGAGCATGCGGAGAATAAGAGGGGATTGTGCAACATCACAAGAGCGACACGCCTGAAGCTAAGTTGCCCGTCCTCATGTGGACGTCCGGCACTGTAGCAACGCTGGGCTCTTGCATCCCACGAAGAACGCACGTCCGTCAGCCGGTCACGCGCGCCAACTGCTCGCGGAGGATCTGCAGCGCCAGGTCGATGGTGCGGCGATGGGTGCGGAAGGAGAGGGCGGCCATGCGCAGCGTGAACCGCCCATCCAGCATGGTGGACGAGAGAAAGATCCGCCCATCGGCGCGAATGGCCTCCACGATGGCCTCGTTGACGGCGTTGGCGCGCTGCAGGTCTACCCCCGCGGGCGCCCAGCGAAAGGTCACGATGGACAGGTCCGGCTCCGGCCCCACCTCGAAGCCCAGCGCCCGCACCTCGTCGTAGAAGTAGCGCGCCAGCAGTAGCTTTTCCTCCAGCGCGGCGCGGAACGGCGCGGTACCCAGCAGCACCAGCGGCAGCCACATCCGCAGCGCGCGCCACGGCTTCGATAGCTCCGGCGACACGTCCGCGGGCGATACCTCACCCGGATCCGCGCGCAGGGCGTCCTGCATGTAGCTGCCGGTGCCGGCGTGCGCCTCGGCCAGCGCGCCCACGTCGCGCACCAGCACCATCCCCGCGCCCCAGGGCAGGAACAGGCTCTTGTGCGGGTCAAGCACGGTGGAGTGCGACCGCTCGATCCCCGCCAGCACCGCCCTGCCCTGCTCCGTCATCATGAAGAACCCGCCGTACGCCGCGTCCACGTGCAGCCAGCACCCCTCGCGCTCGGCCACGTCGGCCAGCGCGTCCAGCGGGTCCACCGCGCCCGTGTCCGTGGCCCCGGCCGCCGCCACGATCAGCCAGGGCCGCAGCCCCGCCGCCCGGTCCCTGGCGATCGCCCGCGCCAGTGCGTCGGGGCACATGCGGAAGCGCTCGTCGAGGTCCACGTGCCGCACCGGCGCCTCGCCCAGCCCGGCGATGCGCAGCGCTTTTTCCACCGCGTGGTGCGCCTGCGTGGTCAGGTAGACCACGGCGCGGGCGTAGTCGGCGCCGCGCAGGCCGTGCGCGTCGCGGGCGGCGGTGACGGCGGTGAGCGTGGCCAGGCTGCCGCCGGACGCGATGGAGCCGCCCGCCTGCGCCGGATACCCCACCAGGTCCGCCGCCCAGCGCACCAGCTGGTTCTCCATCCGCACCGGGCCGGGGCCGGTAAAGAAGATCCCCGCGTACTTGTTGGTGACGGCGGCCAGGTAGTCCGCCAGCGCGCTGTGGTAGATGCCGCCGCCGGGGATGTACGCCAGGTGCCCGGGCGACGCGGGATGCCCGCCGGGGCGGATGGCCTCGCGCTCCAGCAGCTCCATCACCTCCGCCAGCGGCGCGCCGCGCTCGGCGATGGGCAGGTCCAGCAGCCCCGCCGCGTCCCCCGGCTGAAAGGCGTGCAGCCCATCCACCCGCCGCAGAAAGCGCTCCGATTCCGCCAGCACCGCGCGCCGCAGCCGCTTGCGCGCCGTGGTGCCCGGCTCCAGCACCCGCGACGCCCGCTCCAGCCCGCGCAGCCGCGCCAGCACCTCCGCCCGCGCGGCGTCCGCCTCTTCGCCTCCGGCGCCTGCCCCTACCGGCGTGCCGCCCTCCTGCTCGTTGCCCGTCATCATCGAGGCTTCACCGAATGCTCAAGGGGCGACCCGTGGCCGTGCCGTTTCAGCAACATGCGTTGTTCCAGAAGATGTTCATCTGCGCTTCCCGGCTGAATCCGGTTTCTACCCGCTCGTGGGGCGCGTTGCAGTACACCCCGTGCACGTCAAGCCGCGCGCGATCCCCAGCGGCTCCACGTGCGCCACCCACCGCCCTCATCCACGATCGCGTCCAGCGCGGGGGAGCACCGCATCAGCGGCGTGAGAGGTCGGATTTGAACGCGCCGAAGCTAACGCGCGCCCTCGCCGCCGCACAATCCAGATGGCGGCGGCCCGGCGAACAGCGAGAGCCCCGGCGCGCGAGATGGCGCCGGGGCCCTCGTCATCTTGATTCGTCGCGGATCAATCGGACAGGAGTGAGGGAATGCGGGCGAGGGCAAGGTCGTAGCCGGATACGGTGCGGATCTGCGCGGGATCGCGCGGGTCCACGCCAAAGTTGTGCAGCCGCCGGACCTCCCGCACGGTAACGCCACGCAGCCCGGTTTCGCGCAACGCGGCCACGAACCGCCCGGGCACCTTGTGGATGTGCATCTCCAGAATCTGCGCGGGATCGCGGAGCGGCATCCCCGCGCTGGCCAGCTCGCGTACGTACGCGGGCCGCACGCCGTGGTTGTGCAGAATGCGCAGCGGGCTGGCACGCGACACGTCCACGCCCGCATCGGCCAGCTCGCGGATGAACGCCGCCGGCACTGCGTGGATCCACAGCTCCACCGCATCGGCGGGCGCGTCGATCGGCGTCCCGGCGCGGCGCACGTCGCGGACGAACGCGGGCGTGACGCCCTGGATCCACAGCGAAACGGCCTCGGCCGGCAGATGCAGACGCAGCCCTGCGTCGCGCATCTCGCGGACGTACGTGGGGGTCACCCCCAGGTTCCGGAGCCGCCGCAGCGCCGGGACGCTCAACTCACGCAGCCCCGCCGCGGCCATCTGCCGGTCGTAGTCCAGCGTGTCCGCCCCCGTCCGCGCAGCGATCGGGGACACGTTGGGCGGCGGGGCGCTGGTGGTTGCCGAAGGATCGGCCTCGGCGAGCGGCGACGTTTCGGCATCATCCGCCGCCCCCGCGACAGGCGCCCCCACGGCGGGCGGTGGATGGGCGCCAGCCGCAACCGCGGGGCGCGCGGTGGTGCGGCTCTCGATCACCTCCCCCGCGTCCGCGGCGGAAGCGGGAGCCGGGCGCAGCGGCACGATGCAGCCGACTGCGGCGACGAGGAGGAGAGGGAGCGCGGCGAGGGGCCAGCCGGCCGAATCCGCAGCCGGAGCGGCGTGCGTCAGGCGGCGGAGGCGCGACGACAGCTCGGAGCGGCCGCGAAACAGGGCGGGCGCGGCGTCCGTGGATGGATGCGCGTACAGGCGGGCGGTTTCCAGCAGGGCGCGGGCGTAGGAAAAGCGCTCGGCGCCGGTGCGGAGCACCAGGTCGTCGGCGGCCTGCTCCTGGGCGCGCAGGGCGGCGCGGCGGGCCATCCACACACCGGGGTGGAACCAGAACAACGCGCAGGCGCACTCCCCCACCCCGCACCACAGCGCGTCGCGCCGCCGCACGTGGACAAGCTCGTGATGCAGCACCGCGTCCAGCCGGTCCCCCGGCCACCCCCGCGCCGATACCGGAAGCACGATCACGGGGCGCAGCACGCCCCACGTTGCCGGCACCGCGTGCGGCGGCATCCGCAGCCGCGGCGTCCGCATCCCCAGCCGTGCCGCGACCCGCGCCAGCCGCTCGCGGCACACGTCGTCATTCACCGCGTCCGCGGCGATCGTCCGCCGCCGCCACACGCCCGCCGCCATCCGCATGAAGCCGATCGCGCAGCCGCACGCCCAGACCGCCAGCAACAGCGCGCCCCACGGAACCTGGCGATCGGGCGTGGGACGCGGCGGACGCGCCGGCGGAGCCTGGGCCGCGGGTCCGGCGAGGTCGATCGGCGGAGCAAGGAGAGTGGATCGATGTGGATGCGACGCGGCCGGCATTGTCCACGCCGGCACGGCGGGCGTACGGAGCCACGCCGGCGTGCGTGCGGGGACGGCCAGGTGCAGCACGGGAAGAACGAGGAGCGTGGCAAGGAGGGCCGTCCACAGCGCGTGCAGCACCCGGGCGGGCGCGCGACGGCCGGTGGCGGCCAGCAGCGCGCCTGCGGCCAGGATCGCCGTCGCCTTCAGGACGATCAGGGCCAGGTGGATGCCCGGCGCGCTCACGCGTCCCCGCCCCGCCGCGCGCGCTTTTCCGCTTCGTCGATCTCGGCGGCCAGGCGGTCCAGCTCTTCGGGGCGCAGCGAGGGATCGTCCAGGCGCAGCAGCGCGGCCATGGCCCGGGCGCGCGACCCGCCGAAGACGGTGCGCACCAGCCGCGAGACGGCGGAAACCTGCGCATCCACCGGCGGCGTGGCCAGCTCGTACACGTAGCGCCGGCCGTCCTCACCGTGCTGCACCAGCCCCTTCTGCCGCAGCACCCGCAGCGCCGCGCGCACGGCATCGGTCGTGGCGCCGGGCACCGCGTCCGTGATCTGGGCCACGCTGCCGCGCCCCACCCGCTCCAGCGCGTCCAGCACCGAGCGCTCGCGATCCGTAAGGGAGAAATAGAGATCGTCGGTCATGGTCGGTCTGCGGAGAAGCGCGGCGGCAGCGGACGATTCGCAGTGTGGTGGAAATTCCACCGCTCCGCAAGGCCGCCCTGTTCCCGCGTGTGTAATCGTTGACGCGGGAGCCCTGCTGGTGTAATCTCCACCATATGGTGAATTTTCCACCACATGAATCAATCGTAGTGGAGAGCAGACGCATGCGGAACGGATCGCGCGGCCGCTGGATGCGGGTGCTGGTGGCGGGAGTGGTGGGGATGCACGCGGCTTCCAGCCCCGCGAGCGCCCAGGCGGTGCTGGACAGCGTGCTCGGCGGAAACGTGTTTCCGCTTCGCGTGGAGACGGGCGGCCAGCTTTCCGGCCCCGGCGCCGCGTGGATCGAGACTGCGGCAAAGGGCGCGCACTTTGTGGCCATCGGCGAGAACCACAACACGCGGGCCATCCCGGAGCTCACCGTAGGGCTGTTCCGGATGCTGCACCAGCGCGAGGGATTCGACTACCTGGCGCTGGAGGAGGGGCCGGAGATCGGCCGCCTGCTGTCGCGCGCGGTGCGCGGAGGCGAGGCGGACGGCGCGTTCCGGCTGGGGCTGCGCTACCCCTCCGCATTCCACATGTACACGGAAGATGAGCTGCGGATGATCGACCGCGTGGCGGCGATCTCCACCGCGCCGGATCCCGTGTGGGGGCTGAACCAGGAGTTCGCGGCCGCGCACGTGCTGGAGCGGCTGATCGCGCTGGCGCCGGACGAGCCGGCGCGCACGCTGGCCCGGGAGCAGCACGGCCACGCGCTGGAGCACGAGGGCGAGCGGTACGCGCGGAACGTCTCCTGGCTGGGCGGCGTGGCGAAACCGGCCGGCTTTCAGGCGCTGCGCGAGGCGTTCCGCCCGGAGCCGGGATCGGAGGCGGATGCGCTCATCCACCAGCTCGCGCTGTCCAACCAGGTGTGGTCGCCGTACAACACGCAGCCCTCGCCGCACTTTACCGCGTTCCATCAGTCCGGCTGGCTGCGCGAGCAGAACATGAAGACGCTGTTCGCCGGCGCCTGGCGCGCGGCGCACGCCGCGGCGGGCCGGCCGCCGCGCGTGCTGGTAAAGTCGGGCCACGTGCACCTGGGCCGCGGCATCGGCCCCAACAACGAAGTGTTTACGCTCGGCAACTTTCTCTCGGAGCAGGCGACGTTCCAGGGCGGCCACTCGCTGCACCTGTACGTGGTGCTCAACTGGCCGGACCTGCCCGAGAGCTTTCTTGCCCCGTTCGTAAAGCACGTCACGCCCGGGCAGGACGTGCTGTTCGATCTGCGGCCGCTGCAGCCGTGGGCGTTCCACGGCCAGATCCCCGGACTGGACGCGCGGCTGCGGCGCATGCTGACGGGCTACGACGCGCTCATCATCCTGGGCGACACCGCGCGCGGCTCCATCGAGGCGCTGCGCACCCCGCGCTTTCGCCCCTATCCCGACGGCGGCTGACGAATCCGCGGGGAAACGGCGCTCACGCAGAGACGCGGAGGGCGCGGAGGCGCGGAGCGGGTTCTCCGCGCCTCCGCGTCTTCCGCATACAACGTCGATTTGCCTGAGGCTGGACGGTGTGTGCCAAATCTCACCTGCTGCCCAAAGCGGCACGGTGTCATCCTGAGCCTGAGGGAGCGCGCACCTCCGTAAATTCCTCAACCACTTAAGCTTGCGCGCGACCGAAGGATCTTTGTGGGGTCGCGAAACTCAGCCCTCGGGAGCCGTTCAAGTCTCCAGGCCAGGCAAACAAGGTCCTTTGGGCGCGCCCAAGCCATTGTGTGTAGCACGAGTTCGCGCGGCGTTCCCTCAGACTCAGACGGTGTTGCTAAACCCTACCACAGCGTTGACTTCCTGAGAGCGTGTTTAAGAATCTGATATCATCCGATTCTGCGGACCATCACTTGGATCATCGCGAGGTAGATCATCCCCTCGCTTGAGGAGGTTAGTTCCTCATAATCCTTGCTCAACCGGCGATACTGATTCAGCCAT
>NZ_JBMDXM010000054.1:0-166799 GCF_048594345.1 Longimicrobium sp. | reverse complement strand
GGGTGGGGTTTTTGGGGGGGTGGGGGGTGGTTTGGTGGCCCGCCCCCCTCCCCGGCCCTCCCCCACAAACTGCGTGGGGGAGGGGGTGCGACGCACCTTGTCGAAGCGCGATCGAAGTCCACCTCCCCAGGGGTTTTGGGGGAGGTGCGAGCCTAGGCGAGTAAGGGGACGCCTCGCGGACGCAGTTCGATCTTCGTCGGCGTGCTGAAGTCCACCTCCCCCAGGTTTTTTTGGGGGAGGTGCGAGCCTAGGCGAGTAAGGGGGCGCCCCGCGGACGCAGTTCGATCTTCGTCGCCGGGCTGAAGTCCACCTCCCCCAGGGGTTTTTGGGGGAGGTGCGAGCCTAAGCGAGTAAGGGGGCACCCTGCGGACGCAGTTCGATCTTCGTCGGCGGGCTGAAGTCCACCTCCCCCAGGGGTTTTTGGGGGAGGTGCGAGCCTAAGCGAGTAAGGGGGCGCCCGCGGACGCCGTGTCGATCTTCGTCGACGAGCCACGATCCCGGTTTTGCGGACCGATAGGTCTCTTTCGGCGTACGGGGAGCAGTCGAACCGTTTGCAAGACAGTCGATCACCAGCAAGAAGATAGAACGGTGGCACGCAGGGTCGTCATCACGGGCGTGGGGATGGTCACGGCGCTGGGGAATACGGCGGCGGCGACCTGGGACGGCGTAAAGGCCGGCCGGTCTGGCGTGGGGCCGCTCACCAAGTGCGAGCTGCCGGGGATCGCGCCGGAGATCAGCATCGCGGCGGAGGTGAAGAACTTCAGCCCCGAGCCGGTGCTGAACCACAAGGACGCGCGGCGGATGGACTGGTTCATCCAGTACGCGCTGGTCGCCGCGGACGACGCCATGCGCAACGCGGGGCTGGGCGGCCTGCAGCCGGTGCCCAATCCGCAGGAGACGGGTACCATCATCGGCTCCGGGATGGGCGGGCTGATCTCCATCATGGAGACCAGCGACATGGCGCGGGACAAAGGGCTGAACCGCGTGTCGCCGTTCTTCATCCCCGCCAGCATCATCAACCTGGCCAGCGGGCAGATCGCCATCCGCACCGGCGCGCAGGGGCCCAGCTACGCACCGGTAAGCGCGTGCGCCAGCAGCAACCACGCGATCGGCGAGGCGTTCCACGCCATCCAGCGCGGCGACGCGGTGATGATGCTGGCCGGCGGCACCGAGGCGTGCCTTACGCCCATCTCGTACGCGGGCTTCGCGGCGGCGCGGGCGCTGGCGACCACGTACGACTCGCCCGAGACGGCGTCGCGGCCGTTCGACGTAAAGCGCAGCGGCTTTGTGCACGGCGAGGGCGGCGGCGTGCTGGTCCTGGAGGAGCTGGAGAGCGCCCGCGAGCGCGGCGCGCCCATCCTGGCCGAGATCATCGGCTTTGGCATGAGCGCCGACGCGTTCCACATCACCGCGCCGCCGGAGAACGGCGAGGGCGCGGCGCTGGCAATGAAGCGCGGTCTGCGCAGCGCCGGGATCGTGCCGGAAGAGGTGACGTACGTCAACGCGCACGGCACCAGCACGCCGGTGGGCGACCTGGCGGAGACGCGGGCGCTCAAGTCGGTGTTCGGCGATCACGCGCAAAAGCTGGCCGTCTCGTCCACCAAGTCGATGATCGGCCACGCGCTCGGTGGCAGCGCCAGCATCGAGGCGGGCGTCTGCGCGTTTGCCATCCACGAGGGCATCATCCCGCCCACCATCAACCTGACCGACCCCGACCCCGAGTGCGACCTCGACTACGTGCCGCACACGGCGCGGCAGGCGGCACTGGACGTGGTGATCAGCAACTCGTTCGGCTTCGGCGGCGCGAACACGACGCTGGTGATGCGGCGGTTCGACGGGTAGGAACGGCAGGGAATAGGGAATAGGGAATAGGGAACAGCCTGCAACTGCCTTCGCGGTTGCAGGCTGTTTCGCGTTCTGGCTGCAACGCAGCCAAAACAAGAAGCGCGCTCCCATCTTGAGCCTGAGAGGGCGTTGAGAAACCTCAGTTGTTCCTCCAGAAGCACACTGTCATCCTTGAGAAACCTCAGTTGTTCCTCCAGAAGCACACTGTCATCCTGAGGGAGCGCACGCCCGTAACTTTCATAGCCACATAAGCTTGCGCGCGACCGAAGGATCTTTGTCGGGTCGCGCGAGACCCAGCCCTCAGGAGCCGTTCAAGACACTCAGTCAGGCCAGACAGGGTCCTTGGGTCGGTACATCCTCTGAGGAGCCTGGGAGTAAGGCGGGCTTCATTGCGCTTCGGATGGAGATCCTTCGGTCGGCGCACGGGCTGTCGCGTGTCACCGACGGTTCCGGGCGGCGCCTCTCTCAGGATGACAGGTTTGTCGGGTCGCGCGAGACCCAGCTCCCGGGAGCCGTTCAAGACACTCAGTCAGGCCAGACAGGGTCCTTGGGTCGGCGCATCCTCTGAGGAGCCTGGGAGCAAGGCCGGGCTTCATTGCGCTTCGGATGGAGATCCTTCGGTCGGCGCACGGGCTGTCGCGTGTCACCGACGGTTCAGGGCGGCGCCTCTCTCATACCATCTCTCGGATTTCGATGTGCAGTGAGGGGAACGGTTTTCACGCGGAGGTGCGGAGAAAACAGAAGAGGCGCGGAGGGAACGCCCAAAACGCCTCCGCGCCTCATCAGTTCCTCCGCGCCTCCGCGTGATGTCTTTCCGTCGTTCCTCTGATTGCACAACGAACTGCGAGAAATGGTATCAGGATGACAGGCGGATGATAATGACAGGTGGGGGTGGACGGGGGCTCCGAGACTGAGGTTCAGGAATCGCCGGTTCATTCCGGACCCGGTGATGATCGATCCTGTGTCCCGGTTTGGGCGGGATGTGCGTTCTTCGGCTGCACGATTTGCTTCCCTGCGCCGGCAGCCCGCACTCTTTCCCGATTTCTTCAGGATCACGCGATGATGATGCATCGAGCCCTGCTTGGCCTTGTTGCCGCCGCATGCGTGGCCGCTGGTCCCGCAAACGCCGCGGCGCAGAAGATGTTCGGGCCCGCCCTGGAGGCGAGCTTCGGCGTGTTCGCGGGCGCGGGCGGAACCTTCGACGCGCGCCGGGGGCCGGCGCTGGACATGAGCGTGGCGCTCCCGCTCGGCAGGATGGAGTCGGGAACGCTGGTCGGGGGCGTCACGGCCGGAATCAGCGGCCCGCTCTCCATGACCGACATCTGCAGGGTTGGTCCGAACGACACGTGCATGCCTGACTATCCCGTGTTCTTTACGCTGGGCGCGGTGGCGGGCGTGCAGCAGGCGATCGGCGCGGGGTTCTCGGCGCGGGCGCTTGCCGGGCCGGCGTATTTTCAGGGAGCCGAGACCAAAGATGCCTTTGGCCTGCAGGGGCGGCTGGACGTGGCCCGGCCGCTGTTCTTTCACACCGCCGTGATCGCCTCCGTGCGCGGCTCGCTGCTCCCGCGGTACGAGGGGGAGACGCTCAGCTACACGGCATTCGGGCTGGGGCTGCGCATCCAGTAGGTCGAACGCGGATCCACCACGCGCGGAAAGGCCCGCCACCCGATCGCCGGGTGGCGGGCCTTCTTCTTTGCGCTGGGTTCAGCGACCGATCAGTCGCGGCCGCCCCGCGTCATCCGCCGCACCTCAGCCAGGCCGGATGCAGTCCACTCGGGGCGCTGCGGCGTGGTCGCGATGGAGTTCGCGGTGAGAAACACCAGGCGCGCCACGCGGGCGGCCTTGTCCACGTCCAGGCTTTCCACCTCGTCCGACGGCTGGTGGTAGTCGTCGTGCACACCGGCAAAGAAGAAGATGGCCGGGATCTCCTTGCGCGCGAAGTTGTAGTGGTCGCTGCGAAAGAAGAAGCGCTCTTCGGGCCAGCGGTCGTTGGCGGGGGTAATGCCCACGATGCCGCGGTGCTCGCCCGCAAGGCGGTCCACCAGCGGGCCCAGCGACGAGTAGTCCTTGCCTATCACCACCACGTCACCGCCGTCGTTGCGGCCGATCATGTCGATGTTCACGTTCGCCACGATGCTGCCGATGGGCACCGTGGGGTTGTTGCTGTAGTACTCCGACCCCAGCAGCCCCTTCTCCTCGCCGCTCACCGCCAGAAAGATGATGGAGCGTGCCGGCCGCCGCGGCATGGACGCAAAGGCCTCGGCCACCTCCACCAGGGCGCTGGTGCCGCTGGCGTCGTCGTCGGCGCCGTTGTAGATGCTGTCGCCGCGCACGGGGCGCCCCACACCCACGTGGTCCATGTGCGCGGAAAGCACCACGTACTCGTTGCGCAGCGTGGGGTCGCCGCCGGGAAAAACGGCCACTACGTTGGGCGCGATGCCGGATCCGCCGCGGCCGCGCAGCGGGTAGCGCTGGATGAATCCGCCCTCGCCGGCGCCGCCCTGCAGCCCCAGCCGCGCGAACTCGCGGGACAGGTACGCCGCGGCGGAGTCCAGTCCCGGGCTGGGCGTGTCGCGGCCGCGCAGCGCGTCCGAGGCCAGGTAGGCCACGTGCCGGCGCATGTCGTCGGCCGTGATGGTGGCCGCGGCGGTCGCGGCGGCGCCAGAGCCGGCGGCGCTCACGCCCGTGGCCGGCGGCGTGACGGCCCCGGTGCCGGGGCCGGTGGCGGGCTCGCTTCCCGCGGTGCCGCTGGCGCACGCGGAGAGCGCCGCGAGGCCTGCAATGGTCAGAATCCGCTTCATCGTCTCCATCCATGGGTGCGGTTCGGCACCGCCAGCGCACGTGCTGGCGCGGTCCCGGGTGCGGGAGGATACACGCTCGTTCGCCACGGGGGCAAGTCGGACGCCACGAACGCCGCTTCCGGCGGGACGAACGCGTCGCGGGGGAGGTGGAACGACGCGGCCCGGGTTATGATGATGAAGCGCATCCGCTCCCGCCATCCCAGACCGGTGCGGGGCCCAACCAGCACGACGGACGCATGCCTGACGATTCCACCACCGCCATCACCTGCACCACATTCGAGCTTCCCTCGCCGGACGGCGGGCCCCCGGTGCGCGGCGACGTGCGCGTGCGGCAGGGGCACCGGGCGGACGCGGCCATCGTCTTTTGCCACGGCTTCAAGGGATTCCGCCGCTTCGGCTTTTTTCCCAACCTGGCGCGCGCGGCGGCCCAGCGGGGCTTTGCGGCGGTCACGGTGGATTTCTCGCGCAACGGCATTGGCCCCGACGGCGCCGACACCTTTTCGGCGATGCACCTGTTCACCGAGCACACGCACACGCGCAACCTGGACGAGATCCGCCGCGTGACGGACGTGCTGGCGCGCGGCGCGCTGCTGGACCGGCCGGCGCGGCGCATCGGCCTGTTTGGCCACTCGCGCGGCGGCGGCGAGGCGGTGCTGGCGGCGGCCGCGGACCCGCGGGTGAACGCGCTGGTCACCTGGGCCGCCATCGCCAGGGTGGACCGCTGGACGCCGGAGCAGGTGGCCGCGTGGAACGCCGGCGGCAACGTGGAGATCGAGAACGCGCGGACGAAGCAGATGATGCCCATCGGCCCCGACTACTGGCGCGACCTGGACGCCAACCGCGCGCGGCTGGACATCCTCGCCGCCGCCACGCGCGTGACCGTGCCCTGGCTGATCGTCCACGGCGACGCGGACGCATCCGTGCCGGTGGACGAGGGGCGCCAGCTGTTCGACGCCGCGGGCGAGGATACCGAGCTGCTGGTGGTGGAGGGCGCGGACCACGGCTTCAACGCAAAGCACCCGTACGCGGGCGCCACCCCCGAGCTTCGCGTGGCCGCCGAGGCCACCCTGGAGTGGTTCGAAACGCACCTGGACTGAAGCGTTTCGAACGAGCGTTCGAAGAGGGTGTGGACAAGCGCCGGACTCGTCGTTAAGATACCGCATTCCGGCCGAATGCGAGCTTACAATCCCTGGCCCTGACCCCTGCTGGAGAACCAGATGCCCTACGTGATCGCGGAGCCCTGCATCGGCACCAAGGACGCGAGCTGCGTCGAGGTCTGCCCGGTTGACTGCATTTACGAGGCGGACGATCAGTACTACATCAATCCGGACGAGTGCATCGACTGTGGCGCGTGCGAGCCGGAGTGCCCCGTGCAGGCCATCTTTCCCGACACGGACGTGCCGCCGGAGTGGACCGACTACATCGAAAAGAACCGGGTGATGTCGGAAAAGTAAGCCGCTCGCGCCGGACGCACCGGGGGCCGCCTTCCACATGCTGGGAGGCGGCCCCTTTGCTTCTTCTCGAGATCCCACAGAAGGGGGCCTCACACGGAGTCAACGGAGTTAACGGAGTACGGATCTCGTGCATTCTTCCAATCTTCCTGCCAACCCTCCATCATCAGGAGGATGGATGGTGGCACTCACCTTCCGCACACCTCGTACAAACTCCGTTGACTCCGTTAACTCCGTGTGAGGCCTATCTTTTCTGTCCGCTTGCTGGGAATGTCGGAAACGAAAGAGGGGCGCCCCCGCATTGGGAGCGCCCCTCTCATCATCCAGACCAGGTAGATCAGCCGCGGCCCATCACCTTGCCGGCATATCCGTTGTCGGGGTTGCCGCCGCGCTCCAGAACACGGTCCACGGTGCCGGTGCCACGGTTGTACGCGGTCAGCGCCAGCTGCACGTCGCCGTCGTAGCGGTCGATCAGCTCGCCCAGGTAGCGAAAGCCGATCTCCAGGTTGGTCTCGGAGTCGCGCAGGTCGCTTTCCGTGGCGTCGCGCTTGAACCAGCGGGCCGTGGGCAGCATGAGCTGCGTAAGGCCGATGGCGCCCACGTGGCTGGTCGCGTAATCCTTGAACTCGCTCTCCGTGCGCACCAGCCCGAACGCGATCTCGGGCTCGATGTCGTTCTCCACCGCGGTGGTGTAGATGAGCTGCGCCAGCGGGGCCGGGACGTCGTACCCACGGGCCCGGTACTCGTCGGCCAGGCGGTCGGCCTCGGCGGCCGCCACGCGCTGCGGCGCCCGCACCACCACCGGGGCCACGTTGATGGCCACGGCGCTCTTTACCGCCGACTGCACCACCCCGCGGCGCGGCTTGCCATCCTCGCCCACCGGGCCCGAGCCCGTGGCGGTGGCCACACCCTGCAGCACCGCGCAGCCCAGCAAAAGCGCCTGCACGGGACGCGAGCGAACCAGCGAACGGAAGTCACTTCGCAGCGGGACGTTCTGCTTGGCTCGCGGCGAACGGCTCTCGTTTTCCTTCACCAGATTCCGTCTCCTGTCTTTCACACGACAAACGCGGCCGTCATTCCGGGACCGCCGCGTTCCGCCATGCTAGGGGCATTCAACTCCGTTCAATGTAATCCTCCCAAAGTGTTGTGTCAATTGAAGATAGCTGTTTTTGCCCTCGTGTGGGGCCAAAAACCCGCATGGCTGCTGGCTTTCTGCTGCAAACAAACGACTTAAGCGAAGGAATGCCGAAATTTGGCCTAAACCCCCGATTTTCAACCGCATGCCGACATGGATCTACATTGCTGATTCCACCGCCGTAGCGCCATCAAACCAGACGGAGCGGCCGCTGGAAATCGCGTAAGTGCGCTTGAATGTCCTCTACGGGGGACTCCCCTCCGAAGCGACCGAGGCCCCTTCCCCGAACCGCGGGAAGGGGCCTCGAAGCGCCGGCGGAGTGCCTTAGCGCGAGCCGCCGGACTTGCTCCCCGACTTGCTGCCGGACGACTTGCTTCCGGACTTGCTGCCCGACGACTTGCTGCCGCCCGACTTGCTCCCCGACGACTTGCTGGAGGATTTGGACGACGAGCCGCCCGACTTGCTGGACGATCCGCCGCTCTTGCTCCCCGACGAGCGATCCGCCGTGGTGCGTCCGCCCGACGATCCGCCGGACTTGCTTGCCGACTTGCTGCCGCCGGACTTGCTTCCGGACGACTTGCTCCCCGACTTGCTTCCGGAGGATTTGCTCCCCGACGACTTGCTGCCGGAAGACTTGCTCCCCGACGACTTGCTGCCGCCGCCGCGCGACGAGCCGCCTTCAGAGGCCGGGGTGAACTGCACTTCGGCGGCGCCGGTGGCCAGGTCGACCCCCGTGCCCAGCATCCGCAGCGCGCGCACCGAGTTGCGCTCGATAAAGGAGGCCATGGCCTCTTCCTCGCGCAGGCTTTCGCCCAGCAGGGCGGCCACTTCGCGCTCGCCCATGGCGGTGGCCACGGCGATGGCGGAGCGGTACCCCGCGATCTCGTAGTGCTCTACCCGCAGGCTGTTGCCCAGATCGAACGCCTCCAGCAGCTGCTTGGAGGGGCTCTCCTCGCTCTTGAACGAGTCGTGCTCTTCCTTCAGGCCCACCGCCGCATGGCAGGTCTCGGCCTTGGCCCTCTCGCCGATCGCCTCGAAGGCGCGCCGGAGCCGCTGGATCTGCTCCTCGGTTTCGCCGATGTGCTCCTGCACCCGGCTCAGCATCTCGGGGTTCTTCACCTCGCGGGTGAGGGAGCCGAGCATCTTGAGGATCAGCTGCTCCGCGTAGAGCAGATCGCCCAGCTCGTGCTTGAGCAGGTCCTTCATGGTGCTGACCGACATGGCGCGCCTCCGAAACCGTTAGGGGTTAGATGTTGGTGCGCCGGCGGCCCACCAGCAGGCGGTACAGCAGAAGCAGGATCAGGGCGCCCACCACGCTGCCGATCAGGCCCACGCGGTTGTCGCTGCCGCCGAACAGCATGCCGCCCACCACGGAGCCGGCGATGCCCAGCAGAATGGTGACGATGATGCCGCCCGGGTCCCGCCCCGGCATGATGAACTTCGCGATCGCACCGGCAATCAGGCCGATGATGATCATCCACAGAATACCCATGACAACCCCCACGCTAAGGTGGAACTCGGACAGGCTCCCCAATTGGAGCCGCCGTCGTGTCGCGGGGAATGCAGAGTCCGTGCCCAATTGCCACCTTGTTTCTAACCCGCCGCGCCCCAGCAATTTGCGCCTGCCAGGGAAACGAAGCGCCGCATCCACCCACGCATCATTGCGTTTGCCGTGTAATGCATTGCCATGGTTGCACTTCCACATTGCCGGCAGGTAGGCAGGGCGAACCCAGCAGCGAGCGAAACACTGGGCCGGAGGGAGATGCGGCCTGTTTCACATCGGTGGATGATGGGATGATTCTTTGCGGATCGAGGGACGTTGGGGTGGGAGAGCAGCAGGGTTGAAGGGATGTGGGACAAGTGGTGCCGTTGGGCCGCAAGGGCGAATGAATTCGCTGCAACAACGACACGAAATCCGCCTTCGCGGATTGGCGGGGCGGGATGCGAGGGGAGAGGGTTGAGGGCGTGGCAGGCCTTGGGAGAGCGATTGAAATCGCGGCAACGACCTCACGCTGTCCGCCTTCGCGGACACGGTGTGCCGCCGGCCCCTGCCTCGCGAATCACCGCCGTATCGCACCCCCCTCGCCGCTACACCACCCCTCCCCCGAAGTTGGGGGAGGGGTCGCCAGCCGTCGCGAGGAACGAGCGAAAGGCCTGGCGGGGGAGAGGGCCCCCGAGGGTCGCGCCATCCTTTCCGCCATCACCCTCATAATCACACCCTCACACCCTCACACCCTCACACCCTCACACCCTCACACCCTCACACCCTCACACCCTCACACCCGTTCACCCGTTCACGGAAGCGGGCACTGCAGCAGCGTCGCCTGCGCGGCCAGCCCGTGCCCGCCGGACTCGCTGGTGAGCACCACCGTGCCGTCCGCGCGCATGGCCACGCCCTCGCCCTGCGGCTCGGCCAGGGGGGTAAGGTCCATGCTGAACGCCGCCTCGCCGTTCCCCAGCAGGTCGGCGGTGCGAAACAGGAGCAGGCGGGCGTAGGTGCGCACGGCCACCCAGCGCCCGTCCTGCGACGAGCCGGCGCCGGTCACCGCGTCGCCGGGGCTGCCGGGCTCGGGGGCCAGCGTGCGAACGCGCACCAGGTCCACGGGGCCGGGCTGCAGCGGCGTGGGCCAGCGCCACAGCTCGATCTCGTCGTGCTGGCCCTTGTTGATCAGGTACACGCTTCCGTCCGTGGTCACGAACAGGGCTTCCGTGTCGCGGCCGTCGCCGGGAAAGCGGGCGCGGAACGCCTGCGCCGGCCGCGTGACGGTGTCGGTGAGCGCGGGGAGCGGCGCGCGGTAGAGCGTGATCTCGCGCTCGCGGCTGGTGTTGTTGCCGATGTCGCCCAGGAACACGCACTCGCCGCCCTCGCACGGTCCCACCGCCACGTCTTCCCAGTCGCGGTTGCGGGCACCCGCCACCACCACCCGCCCCGCCGGCTGCCCGTCGGGCCCGAACGCAAAGATCACCGGGTCGGCGCCGCTGTCGCCGTGCGTCCAGAACACGCCCTCCGTGCGCGGGTCGAACGCCACGCCGCTGCTCTCGCCCACGTCCGCGGGGAGCGCCACCTCCTTGCGGATGATCCGGCACGTCTGCAGCGAATCGCCCTTCGCGGACGCCTCCGGCTCGTCGCCCGGCCGTTCGCAGCCGGTGAGCAGCACAAGGGCCGCGAGGGAAAGCGCGGCCCGCATGCGGACGAGGTGCATCGATCGAAAAGCGGTCATGTTTCCACGATGATGATCGGCGGCCGCTCGGGGTCGCGCCGGGCGGCGGGCGTGTCGCGCGGCGCCAGCTCGGGACGCTGGTAGTAGGTGCCGTCGGCGCCCAGCTCCCACAGGTCCGGGCGCGCCAGGTCGCGCGCCAGGATGGCGTCCAGCCGCTCGCGGTGCGCGGCATCCACGATCGGCACCGCCACCTCCACGCGCCGGCTCAGGTTGCGCGTGCGCCAGTCGCCGGAACCGATGTAGTACTCCGCGGCGCCCCCGTTGTTGAAGCGGAAGATGCGCTCGTGCTCCAGGTAGCGGCCCAGCGCGCTGTACACACGGATGTTCTCCGAGAGCCCCGCCACCCCGGGCCGCAGCGAGCAGATGCCGCGCACCAGCAGCTCCACCCGCACCCCGGCGGCGGACGCGCGGTACATCGCGGCGATCATCTCGCGGTCCGCCAGGCCGTTGAACTTGGCGATGATGTGCCCCTCGCCCCCGCCCCGCGCGTGCTCCGCCTCGCGGTCGATCATCCCCACGAAGCGGCTGCGCATCGTCGTCGGTGCGACCAGAAGCTGCTGGTAGTCGTCGCGCAGCACCCCGGCGGTCAGGGAGTTGAAGACCTCGTTGAGCTCCGCCCCCAGCGCCGGGTCGGCCGACATCAGCCCCAGGTCCGTGTAGAACCCCGCCGTGCTGGCGTTCAGGTTCCCCGTGCCGATGTAGACGTAGCGCCGGATCCCCGCCGGCTCGCGCCGCACGATCAGCGCGATCTTGGCGTGCACCTTCAGCCCCGGCATCCCGTAGATCACGTGGATGCCGAACGAACGCAGGTGGCGCGCCCACTGGATGTTGCTAAGCTCGTCGAAGCGGGCCGTAAGCTCCACCAGCGCCACCACCTGCTTGCCCTGCGCCGCCGCCCGCGACAGCGCGTCCACGATCTTGGAGCGGGAGTTCGTCCGGTACAGCGCCAGCTTGATGGCCACCACGTCGGGGTCTTCCGCCGCGTCCAGCACCAGCCGCTCCACGGTACCCTGGAACGAGTCGCCGGGAAACGAGACCAGCACCGGCGATGCGCGCAGCTGGTCAAAGACGCCGCGCTCCGGGTCCAGCGGCTCGTGCGGGGGCGGGGCGGGGGGATACAGCAGCTCCGGCGGCGCGTCCACGTCCGCCAGCTCGCGCAGCCCGCGCAGGTCGATCAAGCCGTCGACCGGGTACACGTCCTCTTCCCCCAGCGCCGCCACCTGCTCGGGCACCTCGTACTGCAGCTCGCGCAGCAGCATGGTGCGCACGGCCTCCGGCATCTCGCGCTCCACCTCCAGCCGGACCACGGGGCGAAAGCGGCGCTTGCGCACCTGCTCTTCCACCGCGTGCAGCAGGTCCTCCACCTGGGTGCGGTCCAGGTGCAGCTCCGCGCTTCGCGTGACGCGGAAGGTGTGCGCCGGCTCCACCTCCATCCCGGGATACAGCGCGGAGAAGGAGGCGCGGACCACCTCTTCCATGGGGATGAAGCGGCGGCTCTCCGGCAGGCGGACGAAGCGCGGCAGCCCGTCCGGCAGCTCCACCATCCCCAGCCGCCGCTCCCCCGTGCGCGGGTCGCGCACCAGGGCCGCCACCGCGGGGCGCAGGTTGCGGACGTGGGGGAAGGGGTGGCCGGGCCCGGCGGTCAGGGGCATGAGCAGGGGATGCACGTCGTTCACCCAGAACCCGCGCACCATCTCCAGCTCGCTGCGCGACAGGTCGTCCAGGTGCACCACGCGGATGCCGTGCTCCGCCAGTTCCGGGAGAATGGCGCCGGCGAGGAGGGCGTAGGCGCGGTCCAGCAGCCGCCGCGCCCGCACCCCGATGGCGTCCAGCTGCTCCTGCGGGGTGGCGCCGTCCATCGTGGCCTTGGTGCTTCCCAGCGTGACCGCGCGCTTGAACCCCGCCACGCGCACGCGGAAGAACTCGTCCATGTTGGCGCCGAAGATGGAGACGAAGCGCAGCCGCTCGATCAGCGGCACCCGCTCGTCCTCCGCCAGCCCCAGCACGCGGCGGTTGAACGCCAGCATGCTGAGCTCCATGTTCAGCATGGAGCCCGGCGGCAGCGTCTCCGTCCCCTCCGCTTCCGGCGCGCTGGCCAGGGTGGCGCGCGCGGCCGCCAGCTCTTCGCGGCTCCCCTCGCCGCGCACGCGCGACGGCAGCTCCGAGCGCGCGACCACGTGCAGCGCCGCCAGGGTATCGCGGTCCCGCAGCGCGGGCGAGCCCACCGAGTGCAGCACTTCGTCCAGGGGGATGCGGACGATCTCGCAGACCGCGTCCTCCGTCTGCGTGTACGCGCCCTCCGCCAGCCACACCTCCACCGCCGCGCGGTCCGCCGGCCCGGGTCCCACGCCCAGAAGGCGGACCCGCGCCCCGTCGTGTCCAAAGCACGCGCGCAGCACGCGGCGGCAATTCTCCTCGCCGCCGCCTTCGCCCGCGGGGATGCGCAGCGCCGTCCGCTCGCGCCGCAGGGCGATGCGCCCATCCTCCACCGCGACGACGGCCACCCGGCGCGCGGCGCGGACGGCGTTCTCCATCCGGTCCAGCGCGCGCTCCTTGAGCGCATGGCGCGCGCGCTCCAGCCGGTCCTCCGACACCAGCCGCATTCCGTGCGCGTGGCGCAGCGCCGCCGCGACTGGATGGTCCGCGTCCGCGCCGGGTGGCAGCCGCAGCTCGATCTCCTCCAGCCGCGCCTTCATCTCGCCGTTGCGGACCACGATCGCGTCGCACGCCACCTCCGCCGGCCGCCCGTCCAGCGACTGCAGCGAGCGGACGATGCGGTGCGTCTCCAGCTCCACGCGCGGAACCAGCCGGGCCGGGTCCACCATCGCCCGCAGCATCCGGGCGGGGTCCGACGCGCCCGTCAGCGGCTCGTCCCCTCCCGGCGGCAGGAGCGCGGAGGCCAGCGTGCCGCCCTCCGCCTCGCTCCCCGTGCGGACGACGAGCGTGCGCGTGCCGTCCGCGTGGTGGCGCAGGCACACCCAGGCACCCCGTTTGGCCAGGGCGCCGTCGTCGGTGTCGTGGTAGACGTCGCGGAAGGTCTGGGTGACGGGCGAGCCGGCGCGGAAGCCTTCCGGCGCGGGCCCCGTGGCCACGGCCCGCAGCACGCCGGGCGCGCCGGGCTCAAAGCGCACGAGGGTCGTGCGCCTTGCCTCGGGTCCGTGGGTGGAATCGGGCTGGGAAGGGGGCCAGGTGGTGATGGACATCAAGACGTCAGAAGGGGAGACCCAGGCGCAGGTACACGATACCGCGCTCGCCCTGCGCGTAGAACACGCTGAGCGTCTGGGCCCCCGCGCGCAAGTACGCGCCCGCTCCCACGGCCGTGTGCCACCCGCCGTCGCTGTCGCCGTCGTACCACACGCGGCCCGCGTCGGCCAGCGCCAGCGCGCCTATGCTGCCGAACAGCGGCGCGCGCAGCTCCGCCCCCGCGAACGCCGACGCGTCGCCCGCGAAGCGCTGCCACGAATGACCGCGCAGCGTGGGCGAGCCGCCCAGGAGCGCCGCGTACTGGATGGGATAGTCTCCCCACACCTTTTCGCCCCCGGCGCGCACGGCCAGCACGGAGGTGCCCAGCGGCAGGTAGTACGCGCCCCGGGCCCCGGCGCGGAAGAACTCGCCGTCCCGCGTGCCGTCTCCCGCGGCGGACTCGGAAAGGTACGGAAAGGCGCCGCCCTCCGCCGCCAGCGTCCAGCCGCGGGTAGGATACGCGATGTCGTCCGTGCGCAGCCACGCCGCCCCGGCGCGCACCCCCGCCGTCACGTACGGCTCGGTCCCCAGCGGACGGACGACGTCCGCAGGGGTGAGCGGATCCACCTCCGGATCCGTGTAGCGCAGCACGCCGGCCAGGGAGAGAAGAAGGCCGCCGCCCTGGTCCAGGACAATCCCCGGCTCCAGCAGCGCCTGCCGCTCCCAGACGATGTAGTGGCGCAGCCCCTCGTCGTCGCTCGTCTCGTTGCCGTAGCCGGTAAAGTAGACGCCCTCGATCTCCGACGCGCGGCCAAATACGTAGCCGAAGCCGTTGTCCCCCGTGTGCCGCCGCGTGTAGCGCGCTTCCGCGCCAAAGCGGGAGTACAGCGGCGCCCACAGCCCGCGCACGTACCAGCTCTCCGCGTAGGGAAAGCGGCGAAAGCCGTGGCGCGTGTACGAGGGGCCCACCCCCACCACCAGGTCGGCGAAGGGGCGAAAGGCGGCGAACGGCGTAAGCGCGCCGCCGCTGGTCCCCCAGTCGCGGGGCGGCTTGGCATCTACCTGCTCGCCGGTGATGGACTCCAGCCGGTCGAACGGGCGGGTGTCCACGGTGGTCCCCGGCCCGCGGACGAACTGGTTGTCCCCCGCCGCGTCGTAGAACGCCGTGCGCCCGCGGCCGGCGTCCGCCAGCCGGTCGTCCCCCGCCCCGCCGATCACCCGCACCAGCATTCCGCCCGTGCCGCGCACCTCCACCCGGTCGGCGCCGTCCAGCAGAAAGACGCGCACCTCGCGCGTGTCGTCGTCCACGTAGCGGCGGCGAAAGAAGGGCGCGCGCGATTCGTCGCCTCCGGCGTGAATGCGCACCTCTACCCCCTCCGCCGTCCGCTCCACTACGGCGAAGTCGGCCCCGTCGCTGCCGTACGCCTCGGGCTCGCGCGCCATCATGGCGTAGTACTCCGCCGCCGCCGCGGGAAGCGCGTCGCGGCGGGCGCGCAGGGTGGCGGCCAGTTCCGCGCCCACCAGCGCCTGGTACTCCGCCGGCATCCGCCGCACCGCGTCGTCGATCAGCGCGTCCGTCAGCCGCGCGCGCAGTGCGACGGCAACGGAGTCCCACACCGCGCGGTCCAGCCCGCCCAGCAGCCGCCGGTCCAGGTACTGCGCCTGCTGGATGAGCCCGAACAGGCTGCCGTACTCCCGGCGAAAGCGTACCGCCTTGGGGACGAAGGGACGGGCGATGTCGATCCCCAGCCCGTCGTAGTCCACGAAGGCGTAGTCGCGGTCGCGGGGGATGGGCCGCCACACCCGCACGCCGCCGCGGTCAAAGCGGGCCCAGCTGTACTGGTCCTCGTGCCGGTCCCAGTCGCCCAGGACAAAGTCCATCAGCCGGCCGGTCAGGTACTCCTCCGCCGCCAGCCGGTTGGCGGCGGGATCGCGCTGCATCAGGGGAAGGAAGTCATCCGTATCCTCCACGTCCGCCGCGCCGCCAAAGCCGTCATCCGGCCGCTCCTCCAGCTGCCCCAGCATCCCCGCGAACTGCTCGCGAAACTCCCCCAGCCGCGGATCGTCCGGCATCACGAAGAGCAGCGGGTCCACGTGCAGCAGCCCCGTGGCGTCCATCACCCGCCCGGCCACCAGTGCACCGGCCGGGTTCTGCGAGCTCACCTGGTCCTTCAGCACCGCCCCCGCGATCCCCCGGGCCCCTCCCTCGCCGCGCCCCGGGTCCTTGTCCACCGAGCGGAACGCGTACTCCTTGCCGTCGGCACCCTCGAAGCGCAGCGAGAGCGTCTGGTTGCCGCCGCCCGTTTCCGTGGGCGTAAGCCCGCCGGCGAAGGTGCGCAGGTCCAGCACGGGGACCGTGGCCGGCGTGGTCCACAACTCCCGGTAGCTGCGGCCCAGAAGGGCGCGCTTCAGGGCGCCCGCGCGGTACTGCGGCCCCGCCGCCACCTCCCGCGTCTCGCCGCCCTGCGCGGCAAGTGGCGCCGCCAGCAGTGCGGCCGCCAGCGGCAGCAGGACACGCCTCATCGGCCGTCCCCCGCGCCCGCGGGGGCGGCTTCCGCCGCGCCGATCACGGGCACGTCCAGCCAGATGGAAAAATCCTCCGTGGCGTTCCCCTGTGCGTCCACCACCATCACGCTCAGCCGTGCCCGCCCGTCGGCCAGGAAGGTGATGCGCTGGTAGCCGCTGGCCTCGCGCACGTAGCGGGTGCCGGTGATGCGCCGGCTGGGTGTGGTGTGCCCGTAGATCCCCGTGCCGCTTACCAGCAGGTAGTTGGCGGGGTCGCGCCGCTCGGCCGAGCCCCGGAACACCTGCAGGTTGTGCTCGTGCCCCGCCGCGTACACCGTGGGCGTATCGACCACGAACGCGCGGGCCAGCTGCGACGTCATGTGGCGGTACTCCCGCCCCGTCACGTCCTGCCGGGCAAAGAGCCCCGCCACGCGCGCCCAGGGGTGAAACGGGAACAGGTAGGTGGGCCAGTCAAAGTAGCCGCCGTGGCTTCCGCCGGAGATGATGGGGTGATGGGCCACCACCACGGTGCGCCGGTCGCCCGCCGTGGCCAGGACGATGCGCAGCGAGTCGACCACGCCGTCCTCGGTCCCGGGGTTGCACCGGCCCGGGCCGCCCTTGGTGCTGGGGTGCAGCCACCAGTGGGTGTCGATGGCGATCACCCGCAGCACCTCGCCCACGTCGACCACCACCGGTCCGGGGCACCCGTCGCGCGGCTCCATCCCGAACAGGCCGGCGCCTTCGGTGTTGATGATGCGCTCCTGCCGCACCACGTTGCTCCACCCCTCGGGCGCGCCCTGCGCCCAGTCGTGGTTGCCGGGAACGAACAGGCCGCGGGTGTTGGTGTCGCGCAAAGGCTGCATCTGTGCCCGCAGAATGCGCAGTCCCTCGCGCCCCGGCTCGGTCAGCGTGTCGGGAAGGCCCACGGGGTACAGGTTGTCGCCCAGAAAGACGACAAAGCTCTTTTCCGGCGCCGCGGCGATCTCGCGCTGCAGCGCCTGCAGCACCGGCTCGCCCGCCGGGTTGGGGAGCCCCGCGTCGCCGATCAGCACCAGGTTCAGCGCCACGGAGTCCATGGGGACGGGCCCCACCGTGCGCCCCACCCCCGCTTCGCGGGCCCCGCACGCCGCCGACGCCAGCAGCGCGGCGCACGCCAGCCCCGCCGCCGCGCGCCGCGTCCAGTCGATCCTCTTCACCGCACAATCTCCCCGGTACACGCCCCGGGCCGCGCCCACCCCGGCGTCAGGCCCGCTTCTTCCGCTTCTTGCGCCGCGCGCGAAACGGCACGTACTCCGCCGCCGCCACCTGCGCGCCCCATCGCTCGTCCAGCGCCCCCACCAGCTCCGGCGCCGAGGCGCTCCCCTTCAATCGCACGAGGTATTCCAGCGTGAACAGGTCTTCCTCTTCGCGCTTGACCACGTCCACCAGCTGCCAGTCCCTGGCCATGTCGGCCAGCGCCTCCTGCACGGTGATCCGCGCCATGTCGGGCTGGTGCGAGTGCACCAGCAGAATGCCGTCGGTGCGAATCTCCTGCGCCTGCTCCAGCATTCGCCGCCGCACCTCGCGCTGCCCCTCGGGCTCCTGCGCCAGCAGCAGCCGCTGCGGGCCCGAGGAAAGGATCCCCGTGCGCGCGTACCGGCCGCTGTAGATGCTGCCGATGTTGAACTTCCACACCAGCAGCACCACGTAGTTGAACGCCAGCGACATGGCCAGCGCCACGTCCAGCGCCTGCACGCCCGACGACAGGCCGATGCCGATGGTGAGGAAGATGTACACGGCGTCGCGCGGGTCCTTGAGCGTGTTGCGGAACCGCACCGCCGCCACGATCCCCGCCAGGGCAAACGCCAGCGCCACGCTGTTCTTGACCACCAGCGCGATCCCCGCCACCACGATGGGCAGGATGATGACGGACGACACCAGCGCCGGATCGTACTTGAAACGCTTGGTGAGCATGTACACCCACGCCACCGGCACCACCAGCGACAGCGCGCCCAGGATCACCAGCAGGGTGCCCATGGCCCGGCGCAGCGCCTCGTTCAGCGACACGCGCGCGCCAAAGTCCTCGCCCACGGGCCCCACGAAGCCGCCGCCCTCCTCCAGCGCCAGCGCCTGCGACGAAAGAAACGCCTCGCGCACGGCAGGCACGTAGTAGACCAGCAGCGACATCACCGTGATCAGCACCACGTAGTAGCCCGCCAGCCGCAGGAACGGGCGGCCGCGCGCCTCCATCAGCCGCTCCACGAATCGGCGGCCGCGGCCGTCCTCGTGGTGCGCGCGCACCGGCGGCGGGCCGGGATACACGGGCGTGGGGCGGGGTGCCGGCGGCTCGGGGCGGGCCAGCAGCGTCTCCGACTCGCCGGCCTCCACCACCGGGTTCGGGCCGGGGGCGCGGGGCAGGGGCTCCTTGTCGCGGTTGCGAGGCATTCGTTTCGTGTGGCGAGAGTCCGCGCGGCGTCCGTTGCGCGCGGAGCCATCCGCGCAGAAGCAGGAACTACGCCGCGCCTGCATTGAACCGTGTCGGGAGCTGGCGCGCAAGCCTCACGTAGCCTGCTTCGCCGGTCCATCGGGCTTTTCTTGTACGGTCGATCAAAATACCGCCTCTCGCGGAGTTGGCGGAGGTCACGGAGTTTGCGCGCGGCTCTGCTTCTCCGCCACGTGCCCGGACCGTGGAGGGGGCCGATGGTTTTCAAGATCGCGCATCAGGTGGTGCTGGCCGCCTGCTTTCGTGCGTTGCGGATGCCCATCCACCGATCCGCATGCCTCCTCAAAAAAACGCGGATGGCCCCCTGCCGCATTCCATCTGCTTCCCGTTCCCGACACCTCTACAAAAGTGTGTGCCTCGTCGACATCCCTCACCCGCACCCGACACATGGGAATCCGGCTTCAACCGGAGAGCAGAGGAACCGGCACGAGCAAACTCTGCTAACTCTGGTAACTCTGCGTGAGACCCATTCTTTTCCCCGGTTCGTACGGCGAGAACAGACGAACCGGCACGATCAAACTCCGTTGACCCCGTTGACTCCGTGTGAGGCATTCTTTTTCTGTCCGTCGCCCAGGGACGAAAAACGGGCCCGCGCGATCGAACATCGCGCGGGCCCGTAGCTCGCCAACCGGCCAGGCCGGGATCAGGCCGCGTTGGCCTTGCGGCGTCCGCGCCGACGGGGGACGTGGGGCGGCGCGTCGAGCGTCGCGGCCAGCGTCATCTCCTCCTGCGGCGGATGGATGCGCGAGTGGGGCAGGTCCAGCTCGCTTTCCTCGTCGCTCAGCTTGGTCTCCTGGCGGCGGATGCGGCCCGCCTCGCGCGCCGCGTTCAGCTCGGTCAGGAACTTTTCCGACGCCGTGGCGAACGCGCCCTGCTTGCGAAGCTGCGTGAGCATGACCTCGGTGAACTCCTGCACCGCGCGGCGCAGCGAACTGTCGGACGCGTAGCCGCAGGTGTACGCCACGCTCAGCACCGTCTGGCCCGGATCGTCAAGCAGCTCGCAGGCAAGCAGCACGCGCATCCACGCCAGCACCCGGCGTGGGGGCGGCAGGTCCGCCTGCTCGGCCCAGCGCAGCAGCGTGCGCTCGGAAAGCTTCAGGCTGGCGGCCAGATCGCGGCCGTGGCCGCCCTCGGCCACCACCTCGGCGGCGGCCATCAGCAGCGCGCGGGCGCGGCCGGAAAGGTTGCTGGGCAGCGAGCGCTCCAGCAGGCTCTGCAGCGGGCGCCCTTGGGCGCTGCGCAAACGGCGGGAGATGGCCTCGACGGTGTCTTCCTCGTCCAGCGCGATCACCTCCTTGACCCCCCACTCGCCCAGCGTGCGCAGGTCACGCACCCGGCCGCGCCGCACCTCCAGCGCCGAGATCACCGTCGCCGTGGGGAACTCCCACAGGATGGAGCGCAGCTCGGGCGCCAGCTCGGCCTCGGTGCCGTAGGTGCGCGTGTACGGGTCCACCACCACCAGCGCCGCCGGCGGCGACTCGTTGAGCGCCGCGCGCAAGGCATCCCAGTCCTCCACGAACTGGGTCTTGAATCGCTGGTTGCCCACGCGCCGCACCCGCTCCTTGAAAACCTGGTCGGAGTGCAGAACGATCAGCGGACGGGCGATGGGTTGCATGGCGTGTCCCGGTTCCGGTTGCGTCGAATGTAGCGCGGTGTCGTCTCACGTATGTGTTCGCTTGCGTCTATACTAATCAACTTTCGCGGTTCTGTCTAGCTTTTCGTCCGATCGGCGTCCGGATCGGTGGCGGCTCACGTATGCCGCCGAGCGCGGTACTGCGTGTTCGGTCCCGGGCCCCGTGCGAGCGCGCCGTTGGCGACCGCGGTGGTACGCCCTCCTCTCCCTTCCGTACGCCGTTCATCCCACCGTCCTTGTCCCCTCCGCCCCGCGAATGCATCGTTGCACCGACCAATGCGTCTGGAGAGTGTTGCCAAAGCTCACGTGCGCCCACGGCGCGCCGTCATCCCGAACGGTGCTGCCCACCCTCATCTGCTTGACCTGCTTCCAACGGGGCCACGGTGTCATCCTGAGGGAGCGCACCTCCATAACTTTCATAACCACATAAGCTTGCGCGCGACCGAAGGATCGTTGTCGGGTTGCGCGAGACCCGGCCTCCGGGAGCCGTTCAGGCTCCTCAGTTAGGGCCGACAAGGTCCTTCGGTCGGCGCCAACGCGTTTTGTATCAGCAGACTGGGGACGGCGCCTCCCTCAGGATGGCGGCTCTCTGCGGGAGGTCTGGCGACATCCTCCGCCCGAAGAACCGGTTTCTTCAGGCGGCACGGTGGCTCCACGCAGTTCCTTTGGGGACCCGCGTGGACGCAAGACGGTCGAGAAGATCCGTCTACGCCTACACGTTTTACGCCTTCCTCTTGATTGCTTCGACTTCTTTCCATTAGCTTGGGCGAGTCGCGATTCTCCTCCCTGCTCCCCCGCACGCTTCACTCGGCCGGCGCCGTCGGCCGTGGCGCGGCGCTTCCCGTGGCATCCGATGAGCGTGATCGACCCTCCCGACACCCGCATCCCCGCCGTTCCCATCGCGCCTCCCGGCGAACAACCCGGATTGCCGCTTGCCGCCTGGACCCGCGACGTGCGGCCGTCGATCATCCAGCGCATGCTGTCGTTCAGCGGGCGCGACGACCTGGTGACGTTTGCGCTGGGGCTGCCCGCGCCCGAGCTGTTTCCCGTGGACGGCCTGGCCCGCGCCGCGGAGCAGGTGCTGCGCGGCGACGCGGACGCGCTGCAGTACAAGGCGGGGCACCACCCGCTCAAGGAGCAGGTGGTGCGCATCATGGCCGACCGGGGGGTGGACTGCCGGCCGGAGCAGGTGTTCCTGACCACGGCGGCCCAGCAGGCGCTCAGCCTGGTTTCGCGCATCCTGCTGGAGCCCGGCGGCACGCTGCTGTGCGACGAGCTGGTGTACATGGGCTTCAAGCAGGTGGTGGAGTCGTACCGGCCGCGCATTCTGTCGGTGGGGACGGACCTGCGGACCGGGATGGACGTGGACGCGGTGCAGCGGTACCTGGAGGCCGGCGAGCGCCCGGCCTACATCTACTGCATCACCGACGGCCACAACCCCCTGGGGTGCAGTCTGAGCCCCGAAAAGCGCCGCCGTCTGGTGGAGCTGGCCGCGAAGTACCGCGTGCCCATCGTGGAGGACGACGCGTACGGCATGCTGTACTACGAGCACCCCGAGCCGCCCCTGCGCGCCCTGGACGAGCGCTGGGTGCTGTACGTGGGCTCGTTCAGCAAGGTGCTGGCGCCCAGCTTTCGCCTGGGCTGGATCGTGGCGCCGCGGGAGCTGGTGTCCATGCTGGGGTGCGCCAAGGACGGCGCGGACCTGGACATGGCCAGCTTCAGCCAGCGCGTGGCGGCCGCGTACCTGGCCCAGGGCGGCTTTCCCGCGCACCTGGCCACGGTCCGCGCCGAGTACCACGCGCGCCGCGACCTGATGCTGCAGCTTGTCCGCAGCGAGCTGCCGGCCGGCACCCGGTGGAGCATCCCCTGCAACGGCGCGCTGGTCTGGGCGGAGCTTCCCCCGGGATACGACACCGACGCCCTGCTGGATCCGGCGATGGAAGCCGGGGTGGCGTACGTCCCCGGCGCGGCGTTCGCCGTCCCCGGCAGCACGGCGGGGCAAAGCGGAATGCGGCTGAACTTCTCGTACTGCCAGCCGCACCAGATCCGCGAGGGGATGGCCCGCCTGGGCCGCGTGCTGCGCGAGAACGGCTGAACGCTTTCCGCGAAGCCCTCGCGCCGATAACGTAGAGGGGCGGGCCGCCGTCGCGGTCCGCCCCTCGCCGTTCCCGCCAGTTCACCTCCGCCCCGCAACGGAGATGACCCAACCATCCTTCCCCAATCCGCCATCGGACGAACACCCGGCCGCCCCCGCCTGCATCCACGCGCTGTTCGAGCGCGCGGCGGCGGCGCATCCGGAGCGCACCGCGCTGGTCCACGCCGGCACCGCCGTCTCCTACGCCACGCTGAACGCCCGCGCCAACCGTGTCGCGCACCGGCTGCGGGGGCTGGACGTGGGGCCGGAGGTGCCCGTCGCCCTCTTCCTTCCCCGCGTCCCGGAGCTGGTCGCCGCCCTTCTCGGCGTGCTGAAGGCGGGCGGCGCGTACCTGCCGCTGGACCCCGCCTATCCGCCCCAGCGCGTGGCGGCGATGCTGGACGACACCCGCGCCCCCGTCATCCTCACCCACTCCGCCGTGGCGGACCGGCTGCCGGCGCACGGCGGCATCACGGTGGTGGTGGATGCGGACGAGGCGGTCGCCGCGGCATCGGCCGATGATCCGCATCCCCTCGCGCGGCCGGAGAACCTGGCGTACGTCATCTACACCAGCGGATCCACGGGGCGGCCCAAGGGCGTGCTGATCGAGCACCACACCGCCTCCGCCGTTCTCCACTGGCTGCGGGATACGGTGCCGGATGCGGAGCGGGCGTGCGCGCTGGCGGCGACCTCCGTCTGCTTTGACGTCTCCGTCGCGGAGATCTTCGGCACGCTGTGCTGGGGTGGCACGCTGGTGCTGGTGGATGATGCGCTCGCCTTTGCTTCCGTCCGCGAGCCGGTGCGGCTGGCCAGCATGGTACCGACCGCCGCGGCCGAGCTGCTGCGGCAGGGCGCCCTGCCGGCCACGCTGCGCACGCTGGCCCTGGGCGGCGAGCCGGTGCCGCGCGCGCTGGCCGACGCGCTGTATGCGGGGACAGGCGTGGAGCGCATCCTCAACCTCTACGGCCCCACGGAGGATACGACCTACTCCACCTGCGCGCTGATCCCGCGCGATCCCCATCATCCCGTGACGGTGGGACGGCCGGTCTCCGGGTCCGCCGTGCGGGTGATCGATCCATCGTCGCTGCGGCCGATGGAGGACGGCGGCGAGGGGGAGCTGATGATGGCGGGCGCCGGGGTCACGCGCGGCTACCTGGCGCGCCCCGCCCTCACGGCGGAGCGCTACCTTCCCGATCCGCTCTCCTCCGTTCCCGGCGCGCGGATGTACCGCACCGGCGACCTGGGCCGGCGCCGCGCGGACGGCGAGTACGATTGCCTGGGGCGCATGGACCGGCAGGTGAAGATCCGCGGATTTCGCGTGGAGCCGGAGGAGGTGGAGGCCGCCCTGGCCGCGCATCCGTCGGTGGAGGGGGCTGCCGTCGCCGCGCGGCCGGACGGCGTGGGCGAGCCGCGGCTGGTGGCGTGGATCGCCCCCGCCGGGGCCGGGGGGGCGGAGCTGCGCGCCTTCCTCCGCGCGCGGCTGCCGGAGTACATGGTGCCCTCCGCATTCGTCTCCGTCGACGCGCTGCCACGCACCCCCAACGGCAAGATCGACCGCCTCTCCCTCGCCGCGCCGGAGGGGCTGGAGCGCGGGGAGGGGGACGAGTACGTGGCGCCGCGTACGCCCGTGGAGGAGATTCTCTGCGGCATCTGGGCGGCGGTGCTGGGCGTGGAGCGCGTGGGCGTGCGCGACGACTTTTTCGCCCTGGGCGGGCACTCGCTGCGCGCCGTGCAGATTGTCGCGCGGCTGCGCGACGCGCTGGGGGTGAGCGTGCCGCTCCCCGCCATCTTTCAGGCGCACACGGTGCAGGCGCTGGCCGCGCAGGTGGAGCGGGGGATGGGTGGCGCCCCGGCGCGGGCGGAGACCATCGAGCCCGTGGACCGCACCCGGCCGCTCCCGCTCTCCCCGGCGCAGGAGGCCGTCTGGTTCTTCGAGCGGCTGTCGCCGGGGATGCGCTCCTACCAGTTCCAGGCGTCCGTGCGCATGCGCGGCACGCTGGATGTGGACGCCCTGCGCGCCGCGCTGACGGAGATCGTCCGCCGCCACGAGATCTTCCGCACCACGTTCGCCGAGATCGGCGGGCAACCGATGCAGACGGTGCACGCGCCCTGGACCGTCGACCTCCCCGTCGCCGACGCGCGCCCGTTGTCGGCCGAAGAACTCGATGCGCGCTTCGCGGAGGAGTTCGCGCGGCCGTTCGAGGTGGGCGCGCTGCCGCTGGTGCGGTGGACGCTCTTTCATGTGGCCGCGGGGGAGCACGTGCTGCTGGTGGTGGAGCACCACCTGGTGCACGACGGCTGGTCGTTCGGCGTCTTTCTGCGCGACCTTGTGCCGCTGTACGACGCGTTTTCGCGCGGCCAGCCGTCGCCGCTGCCGGAGCCGGCGCTGCAGTTTGGCGACTTTGCGGTGTGGCAGCGGGGGTGGATGGAGGGCGACGAGGCGGCGCGCGGGGTGGCGTTCTGGCGCGACAGGCTGGCCGGCGCGCCCCCCGTGCTGGACCTGCCGCTGGACTTTGCCCGACCGCCGCGCATCAGCTTTCGCGGCGAGTCGCTGCACGTGCGGCTGGATCCGCAAACGGCGCACGCGGCGGACGCGTTCAGCCGGGCGCACGGCGTAACGCTGTACATGACGCTGCTGGCCGCCTTTCACGCCCTCATCGGCCGCTACACGGGGCAGGACGATTTCGTCCTCGGCGGCGGATCCGCGGGGCGGCGGCTGCGGGAGTCGGAGGAGCTGATCGGGATGATCGTGAACGTCATCCCCCTGCGCGCCGACCTGGGCGGCGACCCGGACTTTCTCACGCTGGTCGATCGCGTGCGGCGGACGGCGCTGGAGGCGTATCCGCACCAGGACGTCCCCTTCGCCAGCATCGTGGACGCGGTGCAGCCGGACCGGACCATGGACCGGCTTCCCATCTTTCAGCACGCCTTCAACATGCACCACGCGCCGTATCCTGAGCTGCGGCTGCCGGGGCTGGAGCTGGAGGTGACGGAGGCGCTGGGGAATCAGACCGCCAAGTTCGACCTGCAGGTGATCGTCATCCCCCGCGCGCAGCAGAACGCGGCCGCCGGTGAGGAGGTGGCGATGATCTGGGAGTACGCCACCGACCTCTTTCGCCGTGACACCGTGCAGCGGATCTGGGGCCACTACCAGCGCCTGCTCGCCTCGCTGCTGGCCGCGCCGGCGCGCCCCGTCACCGCCGCGCCCATGATGGACGAGGCGGAGCGGCGGCGGGTGATCGAGGCGTGGAATCCCGCGGAGACGGGCCTCCCTCCCCACGCCACCGTGCCGGAGCTTTTTGCCCAGCACGCCGCCCGCGCGCCGGACGCCCCCGCGGTGGACTGGGACGGGCGGACGATGACGTACGCGGAGCTGGACGCGGCGTCGGACGCCGTCGCGCGCCGGCTGCTGGCCCTGCGGCTGGGGCCGGAGGCGCACGTGGGGATCGCGATGGAGCGCGGGCCGGCGGTCATCTGCGCCGTGCTGGGGGTGCTGAAGGCGGGCGGCGCCTACGTGCCGCTGGACGTGCACTATCCCGCCGCGCGCCTTGCGTTCATGCTCCAGGACGGCCGTGTTTCCGCGCTGATCGTGCAGGACGCGGTGCCGGACCCGCTCGCGCACTTTGCCGGCCCCGTCCTGTCGATGGCCGAGACCGCCCGGTCGCAGGACGAAACCGACCGGTCTTCCGCGAGCGGCTTTCAGCACGCGGAGTCGCTGGCGTGCATCCTCTACACCTCCGGGTCCACCGGCACGCCCCGGGGGATCGGCATTACCCACCGCGGCGTGGTGCGGCTGATCGGCGAGCCGGCGTACGCGCCCAGGCCCGGCGAGCGCGTGGGCCAGGGCAGCACGCCCAACTTTGACGCGTACACGTGGGAGGTGTGGGGCACGCTGCTCAACGGCGGCTGCGTGGTCGGCATCACGCGCGACGAGATGCTGTCGCCGGCGGCGCTGGCCCGGCGCATTCGCGAGGGGCGCATCGAAAGCGCGTTTCTGACCACCGCGGTGTTCAACCAGCTCGCCCGCGAGGCGCCGGAAACGTTCGCGGGGATGCGCCAGGTGCTGTCCGGCGGCGAGGCGGCCGCGCCCGACGCAATGCGCCGCGCGTGCCGGCACACCCGCGTCATCCACGTTTACGGGCCCACGGAGAACAGCACGTATTCCACCTTTCACGTGGTGGAATCCGTTCCCGCCAACGCGCTGGCCGTCCCCATCGGCCGCGCCGTGGCCAACAGCCGCGCGTACGTGCTGGACGAACGGCTTGGCCCCGCGCCCGTGGGCGTGCCCGGCGAGCTGTACGTGGAGGGCCACGGGCTGGCGCGCGGCTACCTGGGCCGCCCGGGGCTCACCGCCCGGCACTTTGTCCCCAACCCGTTTGGCGCGCCCGGATCGCGCCTGTACCGCACCGGCGACCGGGCGCGCTGGCTTCCGGAAGGCGTCCTGGACTTCCTGGGCCGCGCCGACCAGCAGGTAAAGGTGCGCGGCTTTCGCATCGAGCCGGGGGAGATCGAGGCCGTGCTGGTGGCCGACCCCGGCGTGCGCGACGCCGTCGTCGTCGCCCGCGCGGACGCGTCGGGCGAGCGGGTGCTGGCGGCGTACGTCGTCCCGCGCGGGGACGGGGCCGCGGACGCAGCCGCCCTGCGCCGCCGGCTGCAGGAGCGGCTGCCGGCGTACATGGTCCCCGGCTTCATCGTCCCCATGAACGCGCTGCCGCTGGCGCCCGGCGGCAAGGTGGACCGCCGCGCCCTCCCCGATCCCGCCTCCGTGGCGGGACCGGTCGGCGACGGCGAGGGGTTCGTCCCTCCCGCCACGCCGGAGGAGCGGGCGATCGCCGCGGTGTGGACCGAGGTGCTGGGGATCGAGCGCGTGGGCGCCACGGACGGCTTTTTCTCGCTGGGCGGGCACTCGCTGCGTGCCGTGCGCATCATCAACCGCATCGACGAGACGTTGGGGGTGCGGCTTTCCGTTTCGGCCCTCTTCGACGCGCCCACGGTGCGCGGCCTGGCGGAGCGCGTGGTGCTGGAGCGGGACCGCGATCCCGGGCTGGGGAGCCGGCTGGACTGGCTGGACTCGCTGTCGGAAGAAGAGGTGCTGGCGCTGCTGGAGGAGCAGGAGGGATAACACCGCGCTTGTTCTCGATTCGGCACGAAAGGCGCTTACGTGATCCGTGGGTGCGACTGCGGTGCGTGGCAGACGGCGTCCATGCTGGAATTATGAGCGGAAACGCCGTGCGAGTTGGCTTTTGGGTGTTCCAAAATGTGCGGCAAGTGTGTTAGATTGGCGGCTCTCCCCGCCGACGGCACCGGTTTGGCCGCGGCGGACGTCCCGGATCAGCGGGCACGGTCCTGAAGGCCGGGGGCGGCGCCTGCCTTGCTTCTGCGATCGAGCGTGAGCGACAATCCCGCGGCACCGGCGCGCGAGCCCGTTACGCGGGTGCTGGCCGAGATGCGTTCCTTCTCGGTGATCTGGCTGGGCCAGCTGGTGTCGTCGCTGGGCTCGGGCCTGACCGGATTCGCGCTTCCCGTGTGGATCTACCAGAAGACCGGCTCGGCCGAGGCGTTCGGCCTGCTGTTCTTTGCCGCCACGGTGCCCGCGGTGCTCCTCTCCCCGTTCGCCGGGGCGCTGGTGGACCGCTGGGACCGGCGCAGGGTGCTGCTGGTGAGCGACGCGCTGGCGGCGCTGATGACGCTGGCCATAGGGGTGCTGCTGTACACGGGGGCGTTCCAGGTCTGGCACCTGGTGGTGATGTCGGGGCTGAGCTCCGCGGTGGGCACCTTTCAGAACCCGGCGTTCACCGCGTCCATGGGGATGCTGGTGCCCGGAAAGCACTTTTCCCGCGCGGCGGGGATGATGCAGACCAGCGACGCCATCACCGGCATCCTTACGCCGCTGGTGGCGGGCGTGCTGGTGACGTCCATCGGGCTGTGGGGGATCCTGGCCATCGACGTGATCACCTTTCTGATCGCCGTGGCCACCCTGGCCGCCGTCCGCATCCCCAACCCGCCGCCCTCGCCGCGGCCGCGCCAGCACCTGCTGCGCGAGGCGCACGACGGCTGGGTGTTCGTTCGCCAGCGGCCGGGCTTGCTGGCCCTGCTCATCTACTTTCCCCTCATCAACCTGGGGCAGGGGATGGTGAACCCGCTGTTTGGCCCCATGGTGCTTTCGTTCGCCAACCCGGCGCAGCTGGGCGCCGTGGTCTCCGTCTCCAGCGTGGGGCTGCTGGTGGGGAGCCTGGCGTTGAGCGCGTGGGGCGGACCGGCCGGCAAGGTGCGGGGGCTGCTGCTGGCCCAATCGCTGTGTTCGCTGCTTCTGATCGGCGTGGCGCTTCGTCCGTCGGTGGTGCCGGTGACGGTGTTCATGTTCCTGATGCTGCTGGTTTCGCCGCTGGCGGGGTCGTCCAGCCAGGCCATATGGCTCAGCAAGACACCGCGGCACATGATGGGGCGCGTGTTCGCCATCCGCCGCATGCTGGCGATGTCGACCATGCCGGTCGCCGCGCTGGCGTGCGGGCCGCTGGCGGAACGCGTCTTCAACCCGCTGATGATGCCCGGCGGCGTGCTGGAGCACAGCGCGGGGCGCGTGCTGGGCGTGGGGCCGGGGCGGGGGATCGCCCTGCTGTTCGTGCTGGTGGGCGCGTTCGTGATCGTGGCGACGGCCCTGCTGTACCTGAGCCCGCGCGTGCGCCGGCTCGAAGACGAGATTCCCGACGCCGTCGCCGCGCGCCCCGCGGCGCCGGAGCCGGCACCCGCGTCCGGGCCGCGGCCGGCGGCGGCGGGCGCCTGACCGTGTTTTCACCTTCTCACACCGTGAAACGATGAGCAACGAAGAGCGCGAGGACACGACCATCTACGAGGCGGTCATGAACCACGAGGAGCAGTACTCCATCTGGCCCGCCGACCGCGAGCTGCCGCTGGGATGGAGCAAGGCCGGCAAGAGCGGCCTGAAGCCCGAGGTGCTGGCGTGGATCGAAGAGGTGTGGACCGACATGCGTCCCAAGAGCCTCCGGGACAAGATGGACGCCGACGCCGCCAACGCCGGCGGCCAGTCGTAGCAGCGGCCGGCCGGCGCCGCGGCCTTCAAGCCGCGGCGCGCCGGTTCCCATACCCCTCTCCCGGACGCACGGGAAAGGGTGAAACGAGTCACGGCCTGCCCGCGGCACTGAGTTCTCCCCTCTCCGCGAGGAACGAGCGGGGAGGGGCCGGGGGAGGGGCATCCCGCGGACGCAGCTCGATGCCCGGCGCGCGGTGCCGGCCACATCCAGAACCACGAGCACCAGTCGAATGCCCAACATCGAACAGGCGGGGGCGCAGGCCACGCCGCTGGCCACCATCGGCGTGGTGGGGGCGGGGGTGATGGGCGTGGGGGTGGCGCAGAACCTGGCGCAGACGGGGCACCGCGTGGTGCTGCTGGACCTGAACGACCAGGTGCTGGCCCACGCCCGCGCCGAGATGGAGCGCAACCTGCGCTTTCACGGCTTCTTCACCCAGCAGAAGGGCGGCCCGCCGCCGGCGGAGGTGATGGCGCGCATTACCTTTACCACCGACTACGCGCCGTTCGCCGGCGCGGATTTCGTGGTGGAGAACGCCACGGAAAAGGTGGCGATCAAGGAAGGCATCTACCCCGTGCTGGACGAGGTCTGCCCGCCGCATGCCTGCTTTGCGGCCAACACCTCGTGCATCAGCATCACGCGCATCGGCGGGTGGACCCGGCGGCCGGACCGGGTGCTGGGAATGCACTTCATGAACCCGGTGCCGCTCAAGCCCGTGGTGGAAACCATCCGCGGCTTCTACACCTCGCAGCAGACCATCGACACCGCCCTGCGCTTTCTGGGGCAGATGGGCAAGGAAGGGATCGTCGTCAACGACCTTCCCGGCTTCGTGAGCAACCGCGTGCTGATGCTCACCATCAACGAGGCCATCTGGGAGGTGATGGACGGCGTGGCGAGCGCCGAGGACATCGACCGCATCTTCGTCACCTGCTTTGGGCACAAGATGGGGCCCATCGCCACCGGCGACCTGATCGGGCTGGATACCATCCTGTACTCGCTGGAGGTGCTGTACGACAGCTACAACGACCCCAAGTTCCGCCCCTGCCCGCTGCTGCGGAAGATGGTGGACGCGGGGCTGCACGGCCGCAAGACGGGACGCGGCTTTTTCGACTACGGCGTCCCCCCGGCGGGCGCGACGGCGGCGGTGTAAGACGAAGGAAGGTACGAGGGAGCGCAGGGACCCAGCCGAGCGGGCCCGCTATTCCCTATTCCCTGTTCCCTATTCCCTGGCCGTTCCGATGGACATCAAGCAGCAGGTCCGCGAGTTCGTTTCCAAGTTCGTCCGCGGCCACGCCTTGGGCGACGGCGAAGACATCTTCGCCACCGGCTTCGTGAACTCCATGTTCGCCATGCAGCTGGTGAACTTCGTGGAATCCACCTTCGGCATCGCGGTGGAGAGCGACGACCTGGACATCGACAACTTCCGCTCGATCGACGCCATCTCGGCGCTGGTGGAGCGCAAGCAGGGCGCCGGCGTCTGATCCCGCCGCCGACCGGGCCGGACTCCGCCGTCCCGCCCGTGCACCCCCCCGCGGACGACCGCCTGCGCACCGGCCTGGGTGCCGCGCAGGAGGCCGCGCGCCGCGGGTTCGCGGCGTGGGTGGACGCCCGGGTGGCCCCCTTCGCCGGCACGTGGGACCGCGAAGGCCGCACGCCGCCCTCCGTAGTGGAGCGGATGGCGGCAGAGGGCTTCCTGGGCGCCGTGGTGCCGGCCGAGTTCGGCGGGACGGGGATGGACGCGGTCACCTTTGGCCTGCTGAACGAAGAGCTGGGCCGCGGCTGCTCGTCCATCCGCTCGCTGGTGACGGTGCACTCCATGGCGTGCCACTCCGTCGTCCGCTGGGGAAGCCGCGCGCAAAAGGAGGCGTGGCTCCCCCGCATGGCGCGCGGGGAGGTGATCGGCGCGTTCGGGCTCAGCGAGCCGGAGGTGGGGAGCGACGCGGGGGCGATCCAGACCACGGCGGAGCTGGACGGCGACGCGTACGTGCTGCGCGGGCGTAAGAAGTGGACCACCTACGGCCAGATCGCCGACGTGCTCCTCTGCTTCGCCAAGGCCGACGGCAAGCCGCTGGCGCTGCTCGTCGATCTGCACGCGCCGGGCGTGACGGCGACGCCGCTGGAGGTGGCGGGGACACGCGCGTCCATGCTGGCGGAGATCGCCTTCGACGGCGTCCGCGTGCCGAAGGAGAACCGGCTGGCGGGCCCGGGCTTTGGCCTGGCCATCGCGCTGTCGGTGCTGGAGCTGGGGCGCTACAGCGTGGCCTGCGGCAGCGTGGGGATCATCCGCGCCTGCCTGGACGCCGCGGCCGCGTACGCCTCCACGCGCGTGCAGGGCGGCTCGGTGCTCGCGGAGCACCAGCTGGTGCAGGCCATGCTGGCGGAGATGGCCACGGACTACCGCGCCGCGCGGCTGCTGTGCCTGCACGCCGGCTGGCTGCGCGACCAGGGCGATGCGGATGCCGGGCGCGAGGTGTTCCACGCCAAGTACTTCGCCTCCCTGGCCGCCACCCGCGCCGCCCTGGCCGCCGTGCAGGTTCACGGCGCCAACGGGCTGACGGACGCGTATCCCGTGGAGCGCTACCTGCGGGATTCGCGGGTGATGGAGATCATCGAGGGGAGCACGCAAATCCAGCAGGTGACCATCGGCCGCTGGGCCGCGGGGCTGAGCTGAGGCCCGAAATCCCGATCCCCATGGGGAGTCCGGCGTCCGCCCGCGCGGATGAGGAAGTCACGGCATCAGGCCTGTTGGGCGCCGAGACTTGTCCTTGCAGCCGCGAAGGCGGATTTTGCGTCGGTCCAGCGGCGAATTGTTTGCCCCTGGATGGGTGACGCAACCGGCTGGGCCGCCGCGCTACATCGCCCGAGCCATCGAGAAGCTTTCAATCCGAGCCGGAGTCCCGTGAACCGATCCCCGCTGAACGGCTGGGCCGTGTACCCCAGCCGCAACCCCAACGCCCGCCTGCGGCTGTTCTGCTTTCCGTACGCCGGCGGCGGTGCCACCGTGTATTCTCCCTGGCCGCGCGCCCTGCCGCCCGAGGTGGAGGTCGTCGCCGTGCAGCCCCCCGGACGCGAAGCGCGCCTCGCCGAAACGCCGTACGGCGACCTTGCCCAGCTGGTGGAGGCCATGCATCCGCAGCTGCTGCCGCACATGGACAAGCCGTTCGCCTTTTACGGCCACAGCAACGGCGGGCTGATGGCGTTCGAACTGACGCGCACGCTGCGCCGCACGGGCGGGCCCATGCCGCTGCACCTGTTCGTGGGCGGGCGCCCGGCGCCGCAGATGGACCCCGACGAGGAGGTGATCCACGCGCTGCCGCACGGCGAGTTTCTGGACGCGCTGCGGCGCTACGCCGGCACGCCCGAGGAGATCCTGCAGAACGCGGAGATCATGGAGTTGATCGAGCCCATGCTGCGCGCCGACTTTTCGCTGGGCGAGACGTACGCCTACACCCCTGAGCCCCCGCTGGACCTGCCCATCAGCGCGTACGGCGGCGAGCGCGACGACGAGGTGGACATCGAGGAGCTGGAAGCGTGGCGTGAGCAGACCTCGCGCGAGTTTCGCCTGCAGATGTTCGACGGCGACCACTTCTTCATCAACGGCAACCGGGCCGGGGTGCTGCAGCACCTTTCGCGCGAGCTGCGGCCGCTGCTTAGCACGCTCTTCCCGGCCGGCACCCGTGGCTGGTGACGTCTGGGTGCCCGCGCCCGCCGGGCCGCTGGCGCTGCCGCACGACGAGGTGCACGTCTGGCGCGCCTCGCTGCGCCCGCCGCCATCGGTGCTGGCGCGCCTGGAGGCGACGCTTTCCGCGGACGAGCGGGCCCGCGCGGCCCGCTTTCGCTTCGACGAGCACCGCATCGCGTTCGTCGCCGGGCGCGGCGTGCAGCGCGGCATCCTCAGCCGCTACACCGGCCTCCCTCCCGCCGCGCTGGCGTACCGCGAGGGCTCGCACGGCAAGCCGGAGCTGGACGGCGCCTCGGCCGGGGCGGGGATCCGCTTCAACGTCTCCAACTCCGGCGACTTCGCGCTCTACGCGCTGACCCTGCGCCGCGAGATCGGGGTGGACCTGGAGCTGATCAAGCCCATGCCCGACGGCATCGACATCGCCCAACGCTTCTTCTCGGCGCCCGAGAACGAGGTGTTCGCGGGGCTGGGGGATGACGTGCGCGACCTGGCGTTCTTTCGCTGCTGGACGCGCAAGGAGGCGTACATCAAGGCCGTGGGCGAGGGACTGTCCATGCCGCTGGACCGCTTTGACGTGGCGTTCGCGCCCGGCGAGCCCGCGCGCATCCTGCGCACCCGCGGCAACCCCGCCGAGGCGGAGCGCTGGACCATGCTTTCGCTGGATCCCGGCTCCGGCTACGTGGGCGCGCTGGCGGTGGAAGGCGGCGATTGGCGCCCCGTGCTCTTTGACTGGGACGCCGCCGGCTGAGCCGAATCCACGAAGTCCGGCGACGTGCGGAGACGCGGAGGGCGCGGAGAAGCATCCTCTCCGCGCCCTGCGCGTGAACCAGGTCTTTTCCCGGATTCGGCTCGTGGAGCAGCGCCGCTAAAAACGCAGCGAGTGGCGGTCGCGGCCGGCGGCGCGGGTCTGGGCCAGCTCATCCAGGAACACGCGCGAGGCGGCGGGGAACGCGCCCTGGCGGCGCAGCGCCGACGGACCGGCGCCCAGAAAGTCCTGCATGGCGCGCCGCAGGCTGCTGTCCGACGCGTAGCCGCACGCGTGCGCCACCGACAGCACCGAGCGACCCGGGTCGTCCAGCAGCGACGCGGCCAGCAGGATGCGCATCCACGCCAGCATGCGCCGCGGCGGGGGAAGCCCGGCGCGCTCCGCCCAGCGCAGCACGGTGCGTTCCGACAGGTGAAGCCGCCGCGCCAGGTCGCGCCCCTTGCCGCCCACCGCCACCACCTCCGCCGCCGTCATCATCAGCATCCGCGTGCGGCCGGAGAGCATGGGGGGCAGGGTGCGCTCCAGCAGCCGCTGCAGCGAGCGCCCTTCGATGGAGCGCAGGCGGCGGTAGATGGCCTCGTGGGTGTCGTCCTCCGCCAGGGAGATGATGTCGGTGACGCCCCACTCCCCCAGTGTGCGCAGGTCGCGCGAGTGGCCGGGGAGAAGCTCCACCGCCGCAAGCACCGTGGCGGAGGGGAACTCCCACAGCAGCGTGCGCAGGTCCCCCGCCAGCTGCGGACGCTCCAGGCTGGAGCCCGCGTAGGGGTCCACCACCACGATGGCCGCCGGCGGCGACGCGATGATTTCGGCGCGCAGCTGCTCCCACGTGGGGATGAAGCTGCAGGCGTACCCACGGGCCCCCAGCCGCCGCACACGGTCCCTGAACGCACCGTTTGAGTGCATGATCAGCAGGGGTCGGGGGTGTGGTGGCATGACCTGTCTGGAAATATTCGGTAGGAGACCGCAAGAGATTGGGCGCACCGCAACGCCCGCGTACATCTTACGGCATCCCCTCGGGCATCACCATCCTGGCTGGCCGCCCCGCAGCATTACCAACACATCCCACACCTTCTGGAGCGACGATGAAACTCGCCCGGCTCTTCCTGGCCGTCTTCACCATCTCCACCCTGGCCGCCTGCGGCGACTCGGTCACCGCCCCCGAGGCCGCGCCCGCCGCCGCCCCGTCGGAGGACGCCATCCAGTGCGACACCGAGCGCCTGGCGGACGGCTCCGTCATCTGCCGCGGCGCCGTGATCGGCTCGGGCGGCTGAACCAATCGTTCGGGTATAGATACAAAACTCCCCGCGCTTCCTGCCGAAGCGCGGGGAGTTTGTTTGTGATCAGACCCCTGCGGTAGCTCGGCCGTGTTCCAGGCTGCGGACGAACTCGTTCGCGAGCGTCTCCGACTTGGGGCTGGGCGACGCACTACGCGAAGCCTGCTGCCGCGCCTCGGCCTGCCGGCCGTTGCGGATGGCGTCCATCAGCGACTCCGCACGGAACCGGACCTTCGCCTGCGCGAGCTTGGTCGCCAGCTCATACGCCTCTTCCGCGGCGCTCTCGGCACGGTCCCACTCGCCAAGGCTGGTCGCGCCCAGCGCCAGGTCGAGCATGCACGCGGGCACCACGACCTGCACATCGGGGTCCTTGTTCAGCCGCACCACCTGCGTCCAGGCGCGCCGGAACAGGTCGCGGTTTCCGGTCCCCGCGGCGGCACGCGCGATCGACGCGGTAAGGCTCAGCCGGTCCGCCGGCGTGGTGAGGTGCGTCTCCAGGGCCTGGAAGACCTCCTGGGCGCGGGCGAAGTAGCCCTGCTCCACCCAGAAGTACGCCACGTCGTGCGCCAGGACCGGGAGCGACGGGTGGTTCGGACCGTACGCGCGGTACGCCTGCCGGGCGTACTCCTCGGCCTGCTCCTTACGCCCGGTTTCGAGGGCGATCACGAACAGGTCGTGCAGCGCCATGCCCTGGATCTGCTGCAGCCCCTTGCGGCGGGCCGCACGCAGCGCCTTGATGTGCATGCGGTGCGCGCCGGGGAAGTTGCCGCGGCGGATGAGCATGTTGCCCAGCGCGATGTAGGCGCGGGAGTACGACTCCCAGTCGCCCGTCTGGCGCGCCACCATCACCGTGTGGCGGAACCAGGTCTCGGCGCGGGGAAGCTCGCCGCGGCGCCGGGCAAGCTGCCCCACCGCCAGCGCCAGCCGCGGGTTGCGCTGCGAGGCCACCGACGCTGCCTGCGTGTACGCCAGGGCGGTGTTGGTATGGCCTTCACCGTCCGCCCAGCGGGCGATGCCGGTGCACGCCTGGGCCATCGCCTCGCCGCTGGTGCTGTCGGGAGCGGACAGCATCTCGGCGAAGGTGGAGAGCGGGCCCGCCAGCTCGTCGGGGATGCGCGACTCGGCCAGCTCGGCCGCGCGCTTGCGCCCCGCCTCGGGCGAGAACAGGCGTCCGCGCTCACCCTGGTCGGTGCCGGCCCAGAACATCACGTTCCGGTACGCCTGCCACAGCAGTACGCCGACTTCACCGCCCACCTCACGCAGGATCTCCATTCCCTCCAGCGACTCCGACCCGCGGGTAAGCGGGGGAGGAGTGCGCCAACGGCGGGGAAGACGCGGCGCGGCCGCCTTGGACCGTGTGCTCTTCATCCCCTGCATCTCCTTTTTAAACGTGTGCCTTGTTATGCGTTGTGAGGCCTACCTGTATACTATATGCAGGTTGGGACCGTAACGCCACAATTTGTTCAGGTTTGCGGCCAATTCGGTGGAGCAGAGACGGCCGCAGAATCTCCAGCTGCTACGAAGTGTTGCCCTCGGAACGCGCCGTCGCACCGGGCCTGTGCTCGCAGCAAACATTCCGTATACACCAAGTATGTGGACAACGGTCCAGAACTGCAACACTCTTGTTACAGGGCGCAAAACGTGCGCCATAATTTTGCCACCGGATTTGGCCCGCCGCACCCGCGGGAACCCGCACCAGGGCTGAACTTCGCGCCCGTGCTCGCTGTTTTCCGCCGCCCGCCAACGTTCGGGGCGTGGACGCTCCCCGCCGCAGCCGAGAACCCTGTCCGCTTCCGGAGCGGCTAACAAGTTAGCACACCACGCAAGACCCCGTCCAGACGCCAGTTCCCGTCCCGCATCAGACGAACCGTACACCGCCCACGTCACGTGGTACGGGCGTTGCTCGGAGCCGCCGCCGGCCCGCAATCCTTGCGAGGCCGCCCATTTCGCGATGTGCCGGAGCAGATGACGGAGATTCCCGACGCGGTTCACACCCTGCCGGAAGACCGGCGGGAGCAGGAGGACCGCTTTGCGCACGAGCTGCGCGTTCAACGCTTTTTGCAACCCGATGACGTAACTTGCGGGCCCACCTGCCTGCGCAAGGTCTACGACTTCTACGGCCTGAGCGTGGGGGCCGACGAGGTGCTGGGCGAGATCGACCGCAACGAGGATGGGGGCACGCTTGCCGTTTTTTTGGGCGTCTCTGCCCTGAAAAGGGGCTTTGGCGCCCGCATCTACTCGTACGACCTGCGCATCTTTGACCCCACCTGGTACGGGCTGCCGCGCGACCAGCTGGCCGAAAAGATCCACGCGCGCTTTCCCCACCTTCCTGATTCCAAACGGCTGCGCGCGGCGCGGGCGTACCTGGACTTTCTGGAGATGGGGGGCGAGCTGGCGTTCGACGAGCTTACCCCGGCGCTGCTCAAGTCCATCATCGACCGCGAGCACCCGGTGCTGGCGGGGCTCAGCGCGACCTACCTGTACCACTTTGCCCGCGAGCGGCAGCTGGACGACGACCGCATGGTAGAAGACGACGTGGCCGGCGAGCCCACGGGGCACTTTGTGGTCATCGTGGGCTACGAGCACTGGGGGCGCCGCTTTTCCGTGCGCGACCCCTCGCACCACGTTCCCCTTTCGCCCGACGGGCGGCAGGTGGTGGACGGGCAGCGCCTCATCAACTCCATTCTGCTGGGCGACGTGACGTACGACGCGGTGCTGCTGGAGATGTGGCCCCGGGAGGCCGCCGCGTGAGCCGCACCCGCGTGATCGCCGTCGTCAGCTACGAAACCGACGGCCGGGGCCTTCCCGGAGGAATGCACGTTACCGCCGACCGCTACCTGGAAGGGGGCGAGGGGCTGACGGAGCCCGGCGCGGTCGTCGTGAACCTGTGCCGCTCGTGGAAGTACGGCAGCAAGGGCTACTACGTTTCGCTGCTGGCGGACGCGCGCGGGCAGCTGCCCATCCCCAGCGTGGACGTAAGCGAGGTGTTCGGCGACGCGTATGCGCTGTTTCGCGCGCTGCAGGAGGCGGGCGTCGCCACGGTGGACCCCGAGGAGATGCGCGCCCGCCGCCGCACCGCCCGCGCCGCGTCCGCCGGCGACGAGGAGGCGGAGGACGACGAGGCGCCGCGCGCGCCATCCGTCCCCATCGTCCGCGTGCAGGAGGAGGACGGGTGGACCTGCCGCCCGGCGGAGGCGGACGAGGCGGCGGAGACGCTCGTCTTCCTCGGCGGGGCGGCGGACGCGCGCTTTCGCAACACAGCGCTCGCCGTCTACCGCGAGTGGCCGGCGCCGGTGCTGCGCCTGCAGCTGGTGCGCGAGGAGGGCGAGTGGAAGGTGACGGCCGTCACCCCCGTGCCGCCGCACCGGCTGAGCGACGAGGACCGCGAGCAGCTGTGCCGGACGCTGGCGGACGAAAAGCGCATCGTGCGCCGCGGCCGCGAGGCGCCGCGCGAAGAGCGGCGCGCGTCCATCGCCGTCCTCGTCGACCCGGACGACGCCTTCAGCCCCAGCAGCCCCGAGACGCTGGACCGGCTGGAGCGCATCGCGCAGCGGATGAACGTGCACGTGCGCCGCATCGGCCTGGACGAGCTGCACAGGCTGCCGGAGTACGACGCGCTGTTCATCCGCGCGCTGACGGGGGTGAGCGAGCCCGCCTTTCAGTTCACGCTGCGGGCCGAGGCGCTGGGGATGCCGGTGGTGGACGATTCGCAGTCCATCATCCGCTGCGGCAACAAGGTGTTTCTGGACGAGCTGCTGCGCCGCGAGGGGATCGCCATGCCCCGCTCGCGCATCGTCACCCGCCAGACGCCGTGGGACGAGGTGGCGGGGCTGGGGCTGCCGCTGGTCATCAAGCTCCCCGACGGCTCGTTCAGCAGCGCGGTGCACAAGGTGAGCTCGGCCGACGAGTTCCGCCGCTACGCGGACGACATGTTCCGCCGCTCGCCGCTGATCATCGCGCAGGAGTTTCTGCCCACGGACTACGACTGGCGCATCACGGTGCTGGACGGGCGGCTGCTCTTTGCCTGCCGCTACCACATGGCGCGCGGGCACTGGCAGATCCGCGCGGAGAGCACCGCGGGAAAGGAGCGATACGGGCGTGTGGAGGCGGTGCCGCGCGAGCAGGCACCGGAGGCGGTGGTGCAGGCGGCGCTGCGGGCGGCCAGGCTCATCGGCGACGGGCTGTACGGGGTGGACCTCAAGGAGACGGCGGACGGGCCCGTCGTCATCGAGGTGAACGACAATCCCAACCTGGACGTGGGATATGACGACGCCGCCGACGGGACGGCGATCTACGAGGACCTGATAGACTTTTTCGTGAGGCGAATTGAGCAGGGGCCGGCCGAGGACGAGCCGGCGGAAGCGGAGGCGGCGGAGACGCGGCTGGTGGAGCGCGCCCGCACGCCGATCCCGGCCAAGGCGACGCGGGGGGAGCGGCACTACAAGCCGTTCGAGGTGGCGGGGATGGAGCTGGAGTACCCCACGGTGGACCGCGACCTGAACGTGGTCTCGCTGGTGGAGCCGGCGTTCCGCGTCCTGGCCGGCCGGGGGACGTCGGACGTGGATCTCGGCGCGGTCGGGTTCAGCAACGAGATCGCGGACCACGTGTTCGAGATCAAGACGCAGCAGCCGGTGCGCAGCCTGGCGGACGCGGAGCGGATGCTGGCGGAGGGGGTGCAGCGCTTCAGCGCGGTGCTGCACGCGGAGTTCGGCGCGCGGCTCATGCCCACGGGGATGCACCCCTGGTTCGATCCCAGGAACGGAAAGCTGTGGACGCGTTCGGGGCTGCGCGTTTACACCACCTACGCGCGGCTCTTCGACGTGCGCACGCACGGGTGGATGAACGTGCACGCGGCGCACCTGAACCTGCCGATGGGGCGCGAGGTGGACGCGATGGCCATGCACACGGCCGCCGCGCTGCTGATCCCCTACCTTCCCGCGCTGGCCGCCAGCTCGCCGATGTACGACGGCGACCTGCAGCCCGCGGTGGACGGGCGGCTGGCGTGGATCCTGGAGCACCAGGCGCGCATCCCGGAATCGTGCGGGCAGCTGGTGCCGGAGTACGTGGACAGCTTTGGCGACTACCGGAAGCAGATACTGGCGCCGATGTACCGGGCGCTGGACCGGCTGCCGGACACGGGGGCCATCCGCCACGAGTTCTTCAACACCCGCGGCGCCATCCTGCGCTTTGCGCGGCGGGCCATGGAGGTGCGGGTGCTGGATACGCAGGAGTGCGTAAAGATGGACGTGGCGATTGCCGTCTTCGTCCGTGCCGCGCTCAAGCACCTGACGGCGCGGGCGGCGGCGGGGCGGGTGGAGCTGCCGGACCACACGGTGCTGGTGGAGGACTTTCGCGCCTGCATCCATGCGGGGAGCGAGGCGCGCGTCCGTGCACCGCACCTGGACGTGGACCGCGACGCGGACGGCTCGGCGGACGCACGGACGGCGCTGCGCCACCTGCTGGCCGGCGCGCGCCGCACGGTGCGCAAGGACGAGGCGGGGTACCTGGACCTGGTGGCGCGGATGATCGAGGCGGGGACGCTGTCCGAGCGCATCCGCGCGGAGATGGCCCCGTTCGCGCAGGCGGACGACGAGACGTTCACCGAGGCGGCGCGGCGCATCTACATCGAGCTCATCGACTGCCTGGAAGCCAACGAACCGTGGGCGCGGCGGGGGCTGTGATCGCGGAACGCATGTTGTAAGTTGTTGCAGCAGATACGATTTGCGACGAAACTGGCACACTCCCTGCGTAGGCGGCGCATTCCAGGCGATTGACCCGAGGGACCAGGGACATGGCACTACGCAACTTCACCGATTCGCAAGGTCACGTGTGGCGGGTGTGGAACGTGGTTCCGCAGTACGCCACCGGCCGCGATGAGGAGCAGATGACGCCGGGGCTGCAGGGTGGCTGGCTCTGCTTTGAGAACTCCGGAGAAAAGCGGCGGCTTTCGCCGATCCCGGCGGACTGGGAGAACGCCGAGAGCGGCGCGCTGGAGCAGTATCTTGGTCAGGCCGCCGCGGTAACGCAGCGCGCGATGGCCAGCTGACGGAGCGGCGGGGCGGGGATGGGGAAGTGGGGAGTACCGGGTGGTGTGGGGATGGGTGAACGGGGTGCTGGCTCTTGGGCCGGCACCCCGTTCTTTTGAGTACGAAAGTACGAAGGTACGAAAGTACGAAGGTACGAAGGTACGAAGGTGGGAGCGTCGGGTTTGTCCCGCCGCGCTTCGATCTGTCATTTCGAGGAAGCGCCGCACTGTGCTGTACGCGACTCCGGAACCGTGCGCGCGACCAAAAACCTACTCTCGGCCACTTCCGCTTACGTCGCGGCGCTCCGCACTCGCGGCTACAGTCCGCGCAGGCGGACTTCGCGCTTTTCCAGCGGCGAATTCATTCGCTCCTGAGGGCGGACCGCGGGCTTTTTGATATCACTGAACGACCCAACCCTTCGTGGCACGAACAAAAGAAAGGCGACGGCTCGGTGCCGTCGCCCTCCGCTTCGAGACTTCGATGGAGAAGATACGTCAATAGTACGGGTTGACGCCGGCGTCGTGGTCGGTAAGGTCCACGATGTCGCGCACCTCGGGGATCTCCTCGCGCACCATGCGGTCGATGCCCTGCCGCAGCGTGAGCGCCGAGGCGGCGCACCCCTGGCAGCCGCCCGTCATCCGCACGTAGATCACGTCGTCGGCCACGTCCACCAGCTCCACCGCGCCGCCATGCGCCGCGATGCGCGGGTTCACCAACTCGTCGAACACGGCCTGCACGCGCTCCGCCAGCGGACCGGAAAGGCCGGCGCCGCCCGTGGAGGCCGCGGGGGCGGCGGGGCGGTTGGGGCGCGGGGTCTCCACGCGAAACCCGCCGTCTTCCTGGGACAGCGAGATTGTGGCGCCGCTCAGCAGGGTGCTGGTGTCCAGGTTAAGCAGCACACGGATGCCCTCCAGGTTGATGGCGATCTCCGTCTTCTGCTTGTCCTCGCGCTCCACCAGCGAGATTGCGTACTCGCGGTCCATGGGGCTGCGGACGGCGCCGTCCTCGCCCGTCGCCAGCGTAATGCGCAGCGCGGGGTCGCGCACGGCCCCGGCATCCACCAGGTCCTGGATTCGGGCGCGGGCCTCGTCGGTCAGCTGGATCATCGTCGTGTTCTCATGTTCCGTCAGGCGGAGCGTCGGTCGCTCCGCGTGCGGATACACTCTCCCCCCGTCGCGGTTCGCGCAATGGCGGGGGCCACGCAAAGGTTTGCGCCCGCCGACGCGCGGGCTACCTTGCACGCGGAACTCTCATCCCGCCGCCGCCGATCCCATGCCCGGTCCGGAAGACTTCTACGACGCGCTGGCGCCGTTCTATCACCTCATCTTTCCGGACTGGGAGGCCAGCATCGCGCGGCAGGCGGCGGCGCTGGACCAGGTCATCCGCGCGGAAGCAGATGTGGGCGGCGAGCGGACGGTGCTGGACCTGGCGTGCGGGATCGGCACGCAGGCGCTGGGGCTGGCGGCGCTGGGCTACCGCGTCACCGCGTCGGACCTGTCCCCCGGTGCCGTCCGGCGGCTGCGCGACGAGGCTGCGCGGCGCGGGCTGACCATCGACGCAAAGGTGGCGGACATGCGCTGGGCGTGGGATGCGCACGGCCGCGTGTTCGACATCGTGCTCTGCGCCGACAACGCGTTGCCGCACCTGCTGACGGACGGCGAGATCCTGGACGCGCTGCGCGATTTTCGCCGCTGCACCGCGCCCGGCGGCATCTGCCTGGTCTCCATCCGTGACTACGAGTCCATCGACCTGCAGACCGCGCGGATGCATCCGCACGGCGTGCGGGAAGAGGATGGCGCGCGGTGGGTGCTCTTTCAGGTGTGGGACCCGCGCCCGCCGCTGTACGAAACCAGCATGTACGTGGTGGAAGACCGTGGCGGCGCCGGTGCGCAGACGCGGGTGATGCGCGCGACGTACTACGCGCTCCCCGTCCCCCGCCTCATCGAACTGATGCGCGAAGCCGGCTTCGACGACGTCCGCCGGCTGGACGGCGCCTTCTATCAGCCCCTCGTCATTGGCCGCCGCCCGGCGCACGAAGGCTGACGCACCTCATCGCGTCATCTCCTTCACCCGTTCACCCCCTCACCCGTTCACCGCCGTGATCCGCACCGACATCCACGAAACCAACCGCCTCTCCTGGAACGCCGCCACGCAGGCGCACAACAGCCACAAGGCGGATCAGGCGGCGTTCCTGCGCGCCGGCGGCAGCACGCTTTTTCCGGAGGAAGTGGAGCTGCTGGGTGACGTAAACGGAAAGAGGCTCGTCCACCTGCAGTGCAACGCCGGGCAGGACACGCTTAGCCTGGCGGGGCTGGGCGCGCGCGTGACGGGCGTGGACATCAGCGACACGGCGGTGGAGTTCGCGCGGGGGCTGGCGGCGGAGTCGGGGATTGCGGGGGAGTTCGAGCGCGCGGACGTGTACGCGTGGATGGACGCCGCCGCGCGCGAGGGGCGCCGCTTCGACCTGGCGTTCTCATCCTACGGCGCGGTGTGCTGGATCTCGGACCTGGCGGCGTGGGCGCGGGGGATCGCCGGGATCCTGGCGCCGGGCGGGCGCTTTGTGCTGGTGGATTTTCACCCTGCGGCCACCATGTTCGACGAGGAAGTGCGGCTCGCCTGGCCGTATTCCAGCGGCGGCGAGCCGATCGTTACGGAGGCGGGCGTGGGTGACTACGTGGGTGACTCCGCCGGAGCGCTGGCGCCTTCGGGGTTCGTGGAGGGCGTGACGGAGTTCGCCAACCCGCACCGCTCCGTGGAATTTCAGTGGGGCGTGTACGAGGTGGCGCAGGCGCTGATCGATGCGGGGCTGCGCATCCAGCGGCTGCGGGAGTGGCCGTACGCCAACGGGTGGACGCCGTTCCGCGGGATGCGCGGCGAGTCCAGACGGCGCTTTCGGACGCCCGAAGGCGTGCCCGACCTGCCGCTGATGTACGGCATCGTCGCGGTCCGGCCGGACTGATCCCGCCACAGGTGGTACACGCGAGCGCGCCTGTGTCACCATCGGGGCGGAACCAACGGGCGGTTCAGGGTACCAAGCAAACCGTGCAACAGATGCGGATTCACCGAAACCGGCCGGGCCGGCGTTAGCGTAAGGGAGCTTCGGGAAACAAGATGCACGTTTACCTTCGGGACGAGGCGGTCGACCTGGAGATGCGCGAGGTAGAGCCCGAAGGACTGCTGTCCGACGACTCTTCCCTCATCCCGGTCGCCTTTTACGCGGATGGCAACGAGAGCCCGTCGTTCCGGGCGTTTCTGCCGCCCGAGACCATCGTGATCCTGCACCAGGTAATCCGCGGCCCCGTGCGCCTGGGGCTGATGGCCGAGGAGCCGGAAGATCCGGACAAGGAGATCCAGGCGATGGTGGGGCTCACCATTCCGGTCGAGGCGCTTCCCCCCGGCATGGTGGCCGAGGCGGAGGAGGGCGGCGAGCAGGAGCTGGAGCCCTGGCAGACCGGCGGCGTAACCGAGTCGTGGAAGGGCGATGACGCGGACGACGACGAGGACCGCCCGCGCACGGTAATGCTGGCCTTTGCGCCCCTGGTCCGCATCAAGCGCCGCCACCCCTCGGACTTTGCCGAGGAGCTGGCGGACCTGCTGGAGAGCGCGCTTTCCGGCGCCACAAAGCCGTCGCTGGAAGCGCGCGTGGAGCGGATGCTCGGACTGTAAGAAGGTACGAAAGTACGAGGGTACGAAAGTACGTTGGAAAGGCCCGCCCCTGAAGATGAGGGGCGGGCTTTTTCGCGTTCGTACATGGAACTAAGGATGGGGTACGGAGGAACAGGCAAAAGCCAGAGGAACAGAGGTGCCGATCCTGATCTTTCTCTGTTCCTCTGGCTGTTCTCCGTTCCTCTGTACCCTGGCCTTTGTTCGTCTGCCTACTGCTGGCCGCTGCGGGTGCCCAGGATGGCGTTCGCGCGCTCGAACTCGCTCACGGCCGCGCCGATCTGCTCGTCGACGGCGGCAAGGACGCGGTAGTAGCCGGCGGAGCCCCACTTGGTCCCCGCGATCTCGGGGACCAGCAGGCGCTGCAGGGCGCGGTCGGCCTCGGCGCCGGCGGGGACGGTGTGGCCCTGCTGCTGCGCAAAGGCGCGGAACTGCGCCAGCGCGGCGTCGGGAAGGCGCGGGGCGGCGGACAGCGCTTCCGCCGTGGTGTAGGCCCCGGCGTTCTCGGTCAGGTGCGCGCCGATCCAGCGCGTCTGTACGGCGTTCTCCGCCAGGCGCGCCAGCCACAGGGGCGCCGGCTCGGCCTCGGGCATCACCACGTCGGGGTAGATGCCGCCGCCGCCGTACACGGTGCGCCCGCCCGCCGTACGGCAGCTGGGGAGCCCGGCGGTGTCGCGGGCGGCGCGCGCCATCCGGTAGTAGTCCGCGCCTCGCAGCTCGCGGTACTGCCGCTGGATCACCCGTCCGCACGGCGTCTTGACGTGGCCGATGGTCATCATGATGATGGACCCGTCGGAGAGCGGAAAGCCCTGCATCAGCAGCGACTTGCCAAACGTCCGCCGGCCCACGATGAGCGCGCGGTCGTGGTCCTGCAGCGCGCCCGCCACCAGCTCCGACGCGCTGGCCGTCCCCTCGTTCACCATCACCACGATGGGGTACACCCGCTCGCGCCGCCAGAACGAGCGGCGCACCACCACGCTGTCGCGCACCTCGGCCTTGCGGCCGTCGCTCATGTACACGGTGGCGCCGGCGGGAAGGAACTCGCTGGCCACGCGCGTGGCCTCGGCCACCGAGCCGCCGCCGTTGTCGCGCAGGTCCAGCAGCAGCCGCCGCATCCCCTCGCCCTCAAGCTTGCCCAGCGCGGCGTGCAGGTCCTCGGCCGTGCGCTCGTTCATGAAGGTGGTGACGCGGATGTAGCCCGTCTGCTCGTCCAGCATCATCACCACGGGGACGGCGGATTCGGCGTCGCCCTCTTCGCGGCGCACGGTGCGCTCCAGCTCCACCCGCGTGCCGTCCGCGCGCTCGCGCTCGAACGTCAGCCGCACCTGCGAGCCGCGGGCGCCGGCCAGGAACACCTCCAGCTCCACCGGGCTTTCCGCCAGCACCGCGGCGCCATCCACCGCCACCAGCACGTCGCCGCGCAGAATGTCCTGCCGCGCGGCCGCGGTCCCCGGCGCCACGCTGGCTACGACCGGGAGGCCGCCCACGTAGGAAAAGTTCAGCGGCACCGGGTGCAGGCGCCGGCTGCGCAGCTGCTGCTCCTTTTCGGGGGAGAGCCGCGCGGCGGGGATGACGTACGAGTGCGGGTCCGCCGCGTTCACCATCCCCTGCACGGCGGCCATGAACATCTGGTGCTGGTCCACCGAGTCCGGATGGTTCACCCGGATCTGGTTGAGCACCTGGCTGAACATCTGCAGGTCCTCGTACGCCGTGCGGGGGCGTGTGGCTCCCGACGGCTGCGCGGCGGCGGGGACGGCGGCCAGGAGCGCGGCCGCGGCCACCAGCGCCCTCATCCGCGCCCTCACGGCGTGGCTCCGGCCGCGAGCGCCTGCACCCGCTGCTCCGCGTGCGCGCGGCGTCCGTGGGCGCGGCTGGCGCGCTGCAGAAAGTTGCGGTACCCCTCGGCGGCGGCTGTGGCGTTGCCCTGCGCGTCGCGCACCATCGCCAGCCCGAAGTACGGGTCGGGGTAGTGGGGCGCCGCCTGGCTCGCCCGCTCGAACTGCGCGGCGGCCTCGTCGAACTTGCCGGTCTGCGCCAGCACGGCGCCGTAGGTGTAGATCACCGAAGGCTCGTTGCTGGTCTGCGCCGCCAGTGCGTACTCCGCCTCGGCCGTCTCGGCGTTGCCTTCCGCCAGCGCCAGCGCACCCATGCGCACGTGCGCGGGATAGAAGCTCAGGTCCTCCGTCAGCGCGCGGCCGTACGCCTCGCGGGCGGCCGCGCGGTCGTTGTTGCGCTCGTGCAGCATCCCGATCCCGTGCTCCAGCAGCGCCTTGCTTTCGTACAGGTGCACCAGCTCGCGCTGGTTGTCGTCTTCGCGCCGCTTTTCCTGCAGCGCCTCGGCCATGTCGGTGAGCGCGGCGGGAATGCTGCCCATGTGCGCATGCAGCCGCGCCCGCTCGGTGCGCAGGTACGACTTGCGACGGGCCTGGCTGATGGCGTCGCTGTACAGCCGCAGGGCGTCGGCAAAGCGGCCGGCGGCGTACGCCTCACGCGCGCGGACGTAAGGCCCCGACTCCTGCAGCCATTGCTGGACAAAGCGGGCCTTGTCGGCGTCAGTGGCGCTGTGAAGGCCACCGCGATCAAACGCCTCACGGATCCACGTGTCCGTGTAAAGGCGAAAGAGCGAGCTTTCGTATTTGCGGTACAGCAGCGGGTCCAGGGTCAGGGCCCGGAAGTACAGCGAGTCCAGCATGATCACCTGGGGGTTTCGCGCCAGCCGCCGCTCCCCATCCCAGTACGGCACCAGCAGGCGCGGGTCGGCCATCAGCAGCGCCGTGTACCGCCCGTACAGCGCGTCGGCCAGGGTGGGGTTGAGCTGCGACGCCCAGTAGAACGCGTCGGCGGCCTCGCGCGGCCGGTCGGCCAGGCTGCGCTCGGCGAGCTGCATGTAGGCCCGGGCGTCGTTGCTGTCGGCGCCGGCGGTCAGCCGGGGGCGGCGCGGCGCCTCGCCCGCGCGCTGGGCATCGGCCGGCACGGCGGCGGCGAGCAGAAGGAGGACGATGAACGAGTGGATACGGCGCACGTTGATTCTCGATGGCTGGGGAAGTACAGGCCGTCCGGAACGAAAAATGGGCGGATCGGCGCGGAGGGCGAGGGAAGGGGCTAGCGGACTGCGAGCGGCCGTCCGGTGCGCGCAAGACGCTACGCGGGATCGGGCCGGGTGCGGAGTGTCTGGGAGTGGCCCGGCGGAAAGATGATCGCGGTATCCGTTCCGCGCAACATCCGTCTTTCATCCACCGTTCCCAGCACGTGATACGCATTGACGATACAGAGCCTTGGGCGTCACGCGGAGCCATCCCGATGTCCCCTGAGTCCGCAAAAAGATTTGGCCTCACACAGAGTCAACAGGGTCAACAGAGTTGTGTCGTGCCGCTTCCTCAGTTCTCGCGGTGAAGACTGGATCTGTGATGTCGGGTGCAGGGGGCCCTGTCGGCGAGGCACACTCTTTCGTCGGGGCGTCGGCAACGGGGAGGAAGGTGGAATGCGGCAGGGGGCCATCCGCGTTTTTTGGGGAGGGATGAGGATCGGCGGATGAGCTTCCGCAGCGCACCGCGGCGAGCCCATCACACCACCTGATGCGCGATCTGGAGAACCATCCCCACCACGAGGATCCGAAGGAGCGGGACGCTTGCAGCGGCCGGTGTCTCTCCAGGCGTGACAGAACAGGATACACGTTCCACCGCGATCGTTGCCGTACGTTTTTTGCGTCGCCCGGTATCCAGTCACCGATGTGTGACGAATGGGGTTCGCCCCTCTCCGCAGCGCCCGCCGTGGGGAGCGCGTTGCTCCGTGGCCCAGCCCGGAGGGAAACCCTTGACGCCCGCGCGCCCGCCGCGCATCTGTGACGATGGCCGCCCCGCGTTATGGAACGGGCCGGCCCCCGCAACCCTCCCCCAAGCTCCGGAGGTGAACATGGCGTCAGCCCCCTCTTTCACAACGGACCGCATCCGCAACGTGTGCGTGGTGGGACACGGCGGATCGGGAAAGACGACCCTGGTGGATGCGTGCTGCTTTACCAGCGGCAGCAGCAAGCGCCAGGGGTCGGTGGATGACGGAACCGCCCTCACCATGTTCACCCCCGAAGAAACCGGCCACGGCATCAGCATGAACGTCTCCGTGGCCCACGCGGCCTGGATGGAGACCAAGATCAACTTCATCGACACCCCCGGCTACCTGGACTTTCTGGGCGAAACCCGCGCCGGCATTCGCGTGGCCGACGGCGCCCTGGTGTGCCTGAGCGCGGTAAACGGCGTGGAGGTGGGGACGGAGCGGGTGTGGGAGCTGGTGCAGGAAAGGAACCTGCCGGCCATCCTGTTCGTGTCGATGATGGACCGCCAGAACGCCGACTTCGAGCGCGTATACCAGGACATCCGCGAGCACCTTACCCCCAAGGCCATCCCGGTGGAGGTGCCCATCGGCACGGCCGAGGATTTTCGGGGGATCGTGAACCTGTTCAGCGACAAGGTGCACTTCTACCACGAGAACACCCAGACCGGCGACTACGACGAGGAAGACGTTCCCGCCGACCTGCAGCCCATGGTGGACAGGTACTACGACGACCTGATCGAGACCATCGCCAGCACCGACGACACGCTGCTGGAGCACTACCTGGAAGGCGACACCATCACCCGCGACGAGGCGCTGCACGCGCTCAAACAGGCCATGCTGCGCGGCGACCTGGTCCCCGTGTTCTGCGGCGCGCCCACGAAGACGTGGGGCGTGCGCGCGCTGCTGAGCAAGCTGGTGGAGCTGATGCCGTCCCCGCAGGAGCGCCCCGCCGAGCTGGCGCAGGGCCGCAACGACACGGTGGTGGAGATCCGCAACCTGAACAGCGACCCGTTTGCCGCGCTGGTCTTCAAGACCACCAGCGAGCCGCACGTAGGCGAACTGTCGTTCTTCCGCATCCTGGGCGGATCGGTGAACAACGGCGCCGAGGTGTACAACGCCACGCGCGAAAAGGCCGAAAAGCTGTCGCACCTTTCCATCCCCCAGGGCCGTGAGCGGCTGGAGGTGGACGGGCTGCGCGCGGGCGACATCGGCGTGGTGGCCAAGCTCAAGGACACGCACACCAACGACTCGCTCAGCTCCGCCGGCCATCCGCTGGTGCTGGCCGGGGTGCGGTTCCCCGAGCCCGACATCGCCGTGGCGGTGGAGCCCTCTACCCGCGGCGAAGAAGACAAGCTCGCGGTGGGCCTGCACAAGCTGCACGAGGAGGACCCCTGCTTTAGCGCCGAGTACAACGCCGAGCTGGGGCAGACCATCGCGCGCGGCCTGGGCGAGCTGCACCTGGAGGTGCAGCTGGAGCGCCTGAAGCGCAAGAACGGGGTCGAGGTGGTGGTCAAGGCGCCGCGCATTCCCTACCGCGAAACCTTCCGCGCGCCCAGCGAGGCCCAGGGCAAGCACAAAAAGCAGACGGGCGGGCGTGGCCAGTTTGGCGACGCGCACGTGCGCATCAAGCCGCTGAGTCGCGGCGAGGGCTACCGGTTCACCGACGCCATCGTGGGCGGCGTCATCCCCGGCAAGTACATTCCCGCCGTGGACAAGGGCGTGCAGGAGGCGGCGGCCCGCGGCATCCTGGCCGGGTACCCGGTGGTAGACTTCGAGGCCGAGGTATACTTCGGCAGCTACCACACGGTGGACAGCAGCGAGCAGGCGTTCAAGATGGCCGGCATTCTGGCCTTTCACGCCGCGGCCGAGAAGGCGCAGCCGGTGATCCTCGAGCCGATCATGCAGGTGGACGTCTTTACGCCCGACGACTTTCTGGGCGACGTGATCGGCGACCTGAACCAGCGGCGCGGGCACATCCTGGGCATCGAGCCGGCGGGGCGCAACCAGCGGGTGCGCGCGCTGGTGCCGCAGTCGGAGCTGTACAAGTACAGCACCACGCTGCGCTCGCTTTCGCAGGGCCGCGCCACCCACACACGCACCTTCCACGCGTACGAGGAGGTGCCGCAGCACGAGGTGCCCAAGCTGGTCGAAGCGGCAAAGAAGGAGCGCGAGGAGCTGGCGGCCGCCCGCTAGTTGCGCATTTCGCTCGATGAACATCGGCCCGCTCCGGATCTTCGGAGCGGGGCCGATGCATGTGTGCAGGCGTTGAGCATTTCTGACTGGATCTCACACGGAGTGAACGGAGTCAACGGAGTTTGTTCTGCGTGAGTCTCCATCAACCATGCGTTACCTCACGAGGAAGGTGAAGGAAGACACCACGTAAAAACTCCGTTGACTCCGTTAACTCCGTGTGAGGCATTCTTCTGGTGGAGTCTGCCCTGATGGGTGCTGTGCGGATCGCGAGGACTGCGGACTTTCGGACGCGGATAAATGGGGATGGTTGCCAGCGTGAGGCGGCGGGTCGTATGCTGTGCCGCTCCTGACCCGCATCATCTCGTACCGGAGGACGTATGGCCCGTTTTGCCCTGGTTTGCGCAGCCGCCCTGAGCCTTGCCGCGCTCGGCGCGTGCGCCCGCGAGCCCGATCCCGCGCAGCAGGACGCACCCGTCAACGACGCGGCCGCGCCGCCCCCGCCGCTGACCACCGAGATGGTGGGCGGATCGGATCCGGCCGTGCAGCCGGCCGTGGCACCCACGCAGGCGCCGGCCACGACCACGCCCGCGTCTCCATCCACCACCGCGCCCACGGCCGCGCCCGCCACCGCGCCGGCGACGGACACCAGCCACGCCGCTCACGCCGACTCCGGCCACACCGGCGCCCACTGAAGCCGTTCCGGGGGTGGTGCACAGGGGCCCCGCTCGGACGCGCTCCGGGCGGGGCCTTTTACGATCTACCGCGGGGAAACGAACGTGAAGCGAATCTGTGTGTTCTGCGGGTCCAGCCCCGGCCTGCGTCCCGAATACGCCGCCGCCGCCCAGGCGCTGGGGCGGGTGATGGCCGGGCGGGGGATCGGCCTGGTGTACGGCGGCGGGCACGTGGGGCTGATGGGGGTCGTGGCCGACGCCATCATGGCCCACGGCGGTGAGGCCATCGGCGTGATCCCCGAGGCGCTGCTGCGGCGCGAGGTGGGGCACCACGGGCTCACCGAGCTCCACGTCGTGCGGTCGATGCACGAGCGCAAGCAGCTCATGGCGGACCTTTCCGACGGGTTCATCGCCATGCCGGGTGGCTACGGCACGTTCGAGGAGTTCTGCGAGGTGATCACCTGGTCGCAGCTGGGCATTCACCCCAAGCCGTGCGCCCTGTTGAACGTGCTGGGCTACTACGACGCGCTGCTGGCGATGTTCGACCACGGGGTGAACGAGGGCTTCATCCGCCCGCACCACCGCGCCATGGTGCTGGAGGACACGGACCCGGCCACGCTGGTGGAGCGAATGCACGCTTTCGTCCCTCCGGATGCGGAAAAGTGGATCGAGCCGGCGGAGCGCTGAGCGCGGCACTTGGAAGCGGCGCTCCGCCGGTGTAGACTTGTCTTTCGCAACGCTTTCCGTTCCGCACCGCACCCATGCGACCGATCCTCGCCCTCGCCGCCCTGCTCTCGATGGTCCCCGCCGCCGCGCACGCCAGCCCGGTCCGCTTTGCCGGCGCGCTGGGCCTGGCGTCGTGGATGCCCGTGCTGATGGTGATCGCCGGGCTGCTCTTTCTGGCGGTGGAGGTCTTTCTCATCCCCGGGCACGGGTTGGCGGCGCTGCTGGGGCTGCTGGCCGTGCTTGCCGGCATCGCACTCTCCCTGATGGGACCCGTTCCCGGAGTGGCGGACGTGGCCATCGCGGTGGGGGCGGTCATCTCCAGCGCTACGCTGGTGGGCGTTGCGGGGTGGGGGCTGTATTCACGGATGAAGGCCGGCGACCCGCTGCTGGGCGGCATGCTGCGCCGCGACGAGGGGTACATCGCCGCGCTGCCGCGCCCGGAGCTGGAAGGGATCGACGGCATCGCGCTTACCGACCTGCGCCCGGCGGGGACGGCGGAGATCGCGGGCGAGCGGCTGGACGTGGTGAGCGAGGCGGGATGGATCACCGCCGGCTCGCCGGTCCGCGTCCTTCGCGCGGAAGGCTACCGCCACGTGGTGCGCGCCATCCCTCTCCCTCCGCCGCCGGACGAGGCGCCCACGGAGTAGCGCTCCTTCGGTGGACGGAGAAGGAGCAGCAGCAACTCGCAACTTATTTCATCCCACGCACGTAGACGCCTCCGCACCCGGCGGAGCGACCGTCGCGGCGCCGCCTTTCGCCACCCGGCGCAGGCCCTGATCCCCCGGACCGAGACACGACGATGGATCCCCTCGCATCCACGCTGTTCCTGATCTTCCTTGCCTTTATCGGCATCGTGATCTTTCTGCAGTTCATCCCGCTGGGGCTGTGGATCCAGTCGGTGTCGTCGGGCGTGTACGTGGGGCTTACGCGGCTGTTCGCCATGAAGCTGCGGCGCGTGAACCCGGCCCGCATCGTCCATCCGCTCATCACCGCCCACAAGGCCGACCTGCCGCTGAACGTGACGCAGCTGGAGGCGCACTACCTGGCCGGCGGCAACGTGGAGCGGGTGGTGCAGGCGCTGATCGCGGCGCAAAAGGCGGGGATCACCCTCAACTTTCAGCAGGCCACGGCGATCGACCTGGCCGGGCGCAACGTGCTGGAGGCGGTGCAGACCTCGGTGAATCCCAAGGTCATCAGCACGCCGCGGGTGGCGGCCATGGCCAAGGACGGCATTCAGCTCATCGCCATCGCCCGCGTGACGGTGCGGGCCAACATCAACCGGCTGGTGGGCGGCGCGGGTGAGGAAACCATCCTGGCGCGCGTGGGTGAGGGGATCGTGTCCACCATCGGCTCGGCGTCCAGCCACAAGGCGGTGCTGGAGAACCCCGACAACATCAGCAAGACGGTGCTTAGCAAGGGGCTGGACGCGGGAACGGCGTTCGAGATCCTGTCCATCGACATCGCCGACGTGGACGTGGGCAAGAACATTGGCGCCGAGCTGCAGACGGACCAGGCCGAGGCCGACAAGCGCATCGCGCAGGCCCGCGCCGAGGAGCGCCGCGCCATGGCGGTGGCGCTGGAGCAGGAGAACCGCGCCCGGGTGGAGGAGATGCGCGCCCGCGTGGTAGAGGCCGAGGCGCAGGTGCCGCTGGCCATGGCCGAGGCGTTCCGCAAGGGCAACCTGGGGGTGATGGATTACACTCGCATCCAGAACATGCAGAGCGACACCTCCATGCGCCGCGCGCTGGCCGCCCCCGCGGGACCCGCCTCGGGCAACGCCGGGTCGGGCGGGAGCTGATCCATGGAGTTCCTGGTCCTGCTGTTCATCGGCTGGTTCATCTGGTCGGTGGTCAAAACCGCGCAGGGAGCAAAGGCGAAGCAGCTTCCGCCTCCCGGCGAGCCGACGGTGACGGACTGGTACGCGCTGTCGCAGTCGGAACAGGTGCGGATGGTGGGCCCCGCGCCCGCCGCCGTGCTCCCCGCGCGCACCGCCGCCGAGGAAAGCTCGTCGGAGCTGCTGTGGGACGAACTGGCCGGCGACACGGAGCTGGACGCGGGCGGCACCGCGCCGGTGGAGGTGGTGGCGCTGGAGGTGATCGAGGAGCGGTCGGTGGCGGTGCGGCCCCTTCCCGGCGCGGCCGTCTCGCTGGAGCACGAGGTGGACTGGGAGGCCGAGCACGAGCGATTTCACCGCAAGTACGTCGACGGCCACTCCGCCGGCTCCGCCGCGCGCCACGGCCTTCTGGACGAGATGCGCGACCCCGGGGCCCTGCGCCGCGCGCTGCTGATGGCAGAGATCCTGGGCCCACCCAAGTCGCTGCGTAAGTAGAAAAGGAATTCCTCACACGGAGTTAACGGAGTCAACGGAGTTTGTTCGGCGCGATGATCAAACTCTGTTGACTCTGTTAACTCTGTGTGAGGCAATTGTTTAAAGCTCTGCCCCGCACCTCAGCCGGACGAAGCGGCCACCAGCCCGGCGCGGCGTTCGCCCAGCATCTCCTCCATGCGCGACAGGCAGCGCGAGAACTTCTTGCCGTACGATCCGGTGAGCCACTCCGCCGGAAACAGCTCCGTCAGCCCCGCGTCCCCCGAAGCGGCAAAGGGGACGGCGTTGTCGTACAGCTTGTCGATGAAGTGCACCCAGCGCAGGCCTTCGTACAGGCTCGCCATGGGCCGCACGCCCTCCAGCAAAAGCTCGTCGATCGCGTCGATCACCGCGTGAAAGCGGATGGGATGGATCTCCCCCAGTCCGCGCATCAACTCATCGAACGACACGGCCAGCGACCGCGGGCCGGCGGCGGCGCGGGCACGGTCCATCGAGGCATCGTCCAGAAAGTACGCGCGGCCGGGGTCCGCCTCGAAGCGGCGGTGGCGGTAGTCCTCGCCCTCTACGCGCAGCACCTCGAACGCAGACGACAGCTCCTCGATCTCCGTCTTGAAGTTCTTCTGGTCGAAGCGCCCGCGCCCCAGCTCGTCCGGGATCGTGTTGGACGTCGTGGCCACGCGGATGCCGTCCGCCAGCGCGCCGCGCAGAAAGGCGATCGCCAGCTTCAGGTTGCCGGGATCGTCCAGCTCCCACTCGTCCACCGCCACCAGCCGCATGCCCTGGAACGCCTGCCGCGCGCCGTCCACCCCCAGCAGCCCGATGGCGTACACCAGCTCGTCAAAGCTCAGGTACGCACTGGGCCCCGGCGACGCGTGCCAGAGTGACGCCAGCAGGTGCGTCTTGCCCACCCCGAATCCGCCATCCAGGTACACCCCCGACCCGCGCTCCACCCCTCCGAACGCCGCGCGCAGCCGCTTCCATCCACCCCCCGCGCCCTCCAGCTCCGCCGCGATGGCGCGCAGCCGCTTCACGGCCGCGGCCTGCGACGGGTGGCGCGGGTCGGGGCGGTAGTCGCTGAAGCGCTTGGCCCGAAAGCGCGGCGGGGGGATGAAGCCGGCCACCAGCCCGGCGGCGTCGGGGCGGGCGGGGATGCGGGCGAGAACGTCGTCCAGGCGCAGCAAGGCGGGCGATTCGATGGACCAGGTCAGCAAAAGGGTCCGGGGCGGCGCGAGGGTACGCGCCCGCCCCGGAAGAGGAACCGCCGCCGTGCTCAGTGGCCCCAGACGGATACGCTCGACATGCTGAGCGTGGTGTGAAGCCGCAGGTCCACGGCCGTGCCCGGCTGCACGCGCACCGCGGGGCTCAGGTAGCCGCGCGCCCCGCCAACCGGATCCGCCAGCAGGTACACGTCGCCCACGTCGTGGGAGAAGCGCAGGGGAAAGCGGCCGCGCGACAGACCGGTCACCGTCCCCAGCCGCCAGCGCATCCCCGACTGCAGCACGTACACCGTCACGTCCGCAAAGCCGTTGTTGGCCACGTTCACCACCGCGGGCTGCACCGGCTTGCCCAGCGACGGCTTTCCGGGCCCGGAGCACGCGCCCAGCAGCATCGCCGGCAGCACGGCCACGAGCGTCCAATGCCGCGTTTTCATGGTTCACCTCCTCCTGGAGGGAGGCATCCGGCGGCCATCCGGCCGCCATTCCCCAGGCCATCAATCTACGTGCCGCATCACGGGACGCCCACGGTTTCTTTCCATCCGCGGACCCCGCGGCCCGCGATGGCAAGGAAAGGCCCCCGCTCGTCACGACGAGCGGGGGCCTCGAACCTCTTGCGCGTGATCGGCTTACAGGCCGCTCCAGGGCGTCAGGAACACCACCATCAGGATGGGCACGCCGGGAATCGCCAGAATGCCCACCAGCCAGAGGGCGATCTCCCAGTTTTCGTAGTCTTCTTCGACCACCTCGTGCGTGGTGGTGCGCTCGACGTTCAGGTCAGCCATGCTCGTTCTGCTCCGCCACGCCCGCGCGCGGGCTGGTTCCGATTGCGTCCGCCCGCGTTTTGCCGGGTCAGGGCGAACAACCTAGCGATTCGGGCTCCGCCTGTCCAGCGCCTACCCCGCCGCGGCGATCCCGCGGTGGAACGCCGCCGCGAAGCGCGGGGCCACGGGGGTCAGCGGGCGGGTGCGCTCACCCAGCAGCCACTCCAGCTCCACCTCTTCCAGCGCGCCGATCAGCATCCGCCGTACCAAAGGGATCTCGGTGTCGCGCCGCAGCTCGCCGCGCTCCACGCCGCTGGCGATCAGGGTGTCGATGGCCTGCGCGTACGTCCGCAGCACGTCGCGCACCGCACCGCCGTAGAACTTGCTGCTCTGCCGCGACTCCAGCAGCAGCACCGTAGCCAGCTGCGGCTCGCCCTCGATACTTTCCAGCTGCAGTTGGACAAAGCGCGCCAGCCGCTCCTCAAAGGGCCGGTCCGACCCCATTACCTCCTGCGCCGCCGACACGAACTCGTTCACCTTTTCGCGAAAGGCGGTCAGCAGCAGGTCGTCCTTGCCCTCGAAGTACAGGTAGATGGTCCCCTCGGCCACGCCCGCCCCCGCGGCGATGTCGCGGATGCGCGCCGCAAAAAAGCCGTGCTCCGCGAACACCCGCACCGCCGACTCCAGGATTGCCCGGCGGCGCTGCTCGCGGCTTTCGGTGAATGGGCGCTCAGTCATGCGCGGGAAGATAGTGCGAAAGTGCGAACGTGCGAAAGTGTGGGGAAGGAAAGTGCGTGAGTGCGGAAGTGCGTTAGTGCGAGGGGAGGGATTGCGCCGCACCCGCGGGGGCCCTCACCCGCTCGCTTAGGCTCGCACCCTCTCCCGCACGCGGGAGAGGGTATAAACGTCGCCCACACCCCTCGATGCCCTGCGCTGTTCGGTGTTTGTCGTCGCCTCCACACCCACGCCGCGCGAAGGCCCTCGATGATGCGAGCAGGTGAAGCCCCGCCGGGCGAGCTCCGCGAGCCCAGGGCGGGGCTTATGGCTGTTCTAGCCCCGGCTTTAGCCCGAGGTGGGGCGAAACGGCGGCCGTTCCCTCGTGCGATGCGCCTCTGCGGCTACGGTGCCCGTCCACACCTCCGCACCCACCACGCGCGCAGGCCCCTGCTGACCCTAGCGGTTGAAGCCCCGTCCGGCGAGTGTAACGAGCCGGACGGGGCTTATCGCTTTCCCAGCAGCGGGTTTACCCGCTCATCCATCCATCCGCTCACCCATCCATCCGCTCATCCATCCATCCGCCACCCGTCCGCTCATCCAACCGCCATCCCTCCGCCGGGCTTTTGACGGTCGCCTCTGCTCCTTCTCCCATCCCCCAAAAACGCGAACGTGCGGTAGTGCCACTTTCGCACTCCCGCACTTTCGCACTCTCGCGCTTCCGTCCGTCAGAACCCGGGCTGCATCGAGAACTGCCAGTGGAAGCCCTTCTCACGCTCGAAGGCCTTTACGTACACCGCCTCGATCACGAAGTAGCCGAACAGGTTGGCCCGCGCGCCCACGCCCGCGCTGGTCACGATCCCCCGCTCGCTGATCTCCGGCTGAACGCCGCGGCGGAAGTTGAAGTTCGTTTCGATCACCTGGCCCTGGTTGCCCTCGACGCTGCCCCACGCGATCCCCGCGTCGGCGAACACGAAGCCCTCCACCGGCGGCAGGCCCAGCCGGTTCCCCACCACCAGCTGGCTGATGAGCGGCATCCGCAGCTCCAGGTTGGTCAGCGCGATGCGGCTGCCCTTGAGCTCGTCAAAGTACAGGTCGCACTCCGTTCCGCCGCCCGTGTCGATGGTGGGCCGGCAGGAATCGGCCAGGTTGTCGCGGCCGTAGCCGCGGATCAGGAACGGCCACCCCAGGTAGATGGCGCCCACCTGGTGCTCGTCGCGGCCGTAGCGGCCAATGTGCATGCCGCGGAAGGCCAGCGTGAACGGACGCAGGAACAGGTAGCGGCGAAAGTCGGCCGTCAGCGTGGTGAACTGCAGGCTGCCCAGCGTGGGCGCCACCTCGAACCGGTAGCGCATCCCCGCGAACGGCGACGTGTACCCCTGCAGCGTGGCGTCGTACACCAGCGCCGCCGAGCTTTCGGCCATGTTGAACGCACTTCCCTCGATCTCACGCCGGCGCTGCCCCGACGGGCCTTCCAGCCCCACCAGGTTGCTGTCGGCGTCAAAGACCGGGCGGTATACCAGCTCCATCACCTGCCGGTCGTTGCTGATGCGCCGCGCCCCGGCCGTGAACTCCATCCGCTGCACCTGCGAAAACGGGTACTGCGTCACCCCGCTCAGGCTGGTGTCGAAGTAGCGCAGCAGCACCTGCTGCACCACGTACTCGCTGCGGTCCTGCGTAAGCCCCTCGCCGTAGCCGCCGTAGATGTAGGGGATGCGCTGCGTGGCCACGCCCCAGTTCCAGCGGTGCTTCTGGTTCAGGTACAGCGCGCTGAACCCGATCTCGTCGATCTGCCCCTGCGCCTGGATGGTGCCGAAGATGTTGTGGTATCCCAGGATGTCGCTGAAGATGCCCGAGATGCCGCCGTACAGCCCGCCGCGGCTGAAGCCGCCCGTGCTGACCGTGGCGCCCACGCTGGGCTGCCCCAGGTAGTCCAGCGACACGCGGGGGCGGTACGGGATCACCGCCCAGGTGGACTGCGTCTCCGTGTCGGGCAGCCCCGTCTGGAACTCGTTCACCGCAAGCAGCACCCGGTTGTACGGCGCCTCCTCGGGGCGCGGCACGGGCGGCAGCAGCGCCGCCAGCGGAATGCCCTGCACCCCCGCCTGCGCCGTCTGCAGCGGCACCGGCTCCGTCCCCGCCAGCTCCGCCGGGTTGCTGATGGAGTAGATGTTGAAGCCGCTGCGCTCGTACGCGGTGAACACCAGCCGGTCGGCGTTCTGCGCCACGGAAAGCGCCGGGCTCAGGTCCGTGTAGCCGCTCACGCCGGTGAACAGGTCGGTCACCTGGGTGAGCGCGCCCGACTGCAGGTCCATCCGGTACACGTTGGAGATGCCCGTGCGGTCGCTGATAAAGTACAGCGCCCGGCTGTCGCGGCTCCACTGCGGGTTGATGTTCTTGCCCACCACCCGCTGGTTGCCGCCGGCCGACTCCAGCGTGCGGATCTGCCCGCTGGCCACGTCCATCAGCGCCAGCCGGTACTCGCCAAAGGTGAACGTGTTGAAGTCCGTCTCGCCGCGGTCCGTGGCAAACGCGATGGTGCGCCCGTCGGGCGAGAACATGGGCTGCAGGTCCGCGAAGCGGTCGTTGGTGAGCTGCCGCGTGTTCCCCGTGTTCACGTCGATGGCGTACAGGTCGCTCATCCCGCCCTTGAGCCCCGACACCACGATGGTGTTGCCGTCCGGCGACCAGGTGGGGTTGGTGATCTCGCTCACGTCGGGGATCTCGAACTCCCTCAGGCGGTCGGCCCGCTGCACGTCCATGATCACCACCACGTCGCGCTCCTTGCGCAGCGCGCTAAAGGCGAAGCGCCGCGAGTCCGGCGACCAGGTGCCCGCCGAGTTGATGTAGCGCAGGCTGCCGTAGTGCGGGTCGAACGCGGTGCCCCGCACCAGCCGGCGGACGATCTCACCCGTCTCGGCGTTGGCGATGTACATCTCCACGTCCAGAAACTCCAGCTCCGACAGGAACGCTACCAGCTTGCCGTCGGGCGAAACCACCGGCGCGATGTTCACCCGGCCGCCCTCGCCCCGGAAGGTGATGAGCGGCGTGGCCTCTTCGCGCGCCTCGCGGCGCTCCGACAGCAGCGGCAGGTAGGTGCGGCGAATGCTGGTGCTCCAGTCGTCCACGATCTCTTCCAGCGACGCGTTCAGGATGCGCTGAAACGCGTCGGGGTAGGGAACGCCCTGGCCCACCTGCTTGAGGATCTGCCCCACCGCCGCGTCGCCCCAGCGGCCGCCCACGTACGCCCAGAACGCCTGTCCCCAGCGGTACGGAAAGAAGCTGGGGTCGTACGTAAGCTGCTCGATGGTGGGAATGCGGCCGGTGAGCGCCGCGTCGCGCAGCCACATGGCCGTATGCGGGTCTACCGGGCCCACGCTCAGGTACTCGGCCATTCCCTCCACGAACCAGCCGGGCACCTGGAACCGCCGCGCCGCCTCTTCAAGCCCGGCGCCCGCGCGCCCGAACCCGCTGATGTCGTACTGAAAGGCGTGCACCAGCTCGTGGCCCAGGACGTGGTCCGTTTCCTCGTAGGAGTTGGACACGGGCATGATGATGCGCTGCTTGAACGCCTCGGTCACGCCGCCGGTGCCCTCGTTGATGTCGCCGCCCAGGGCGACCGTCTGCTGAAAGTGCGGATGGCTGGCGTACAGGATGAGCGGCTGGCGCTCCTCGAACTCGTGCTCCAGCACGCGGCTAAGCCGGCTGTACCAGCGCTCGATCATGAGCGCCGCGTCGCGCGCCGCCTGCTCTTCTTCGGGATAGAAGTAGACGTCGAAGTGCGTGGTGCGCAGCACGCGGAAGTCGAAGGTCTCGTACTGGACCTTGTTTCTTCCAAAGTACTGCGCCGGCGCGGGTGCGGCGCTCAGGGCAATCGCCCCGGCCGCCAGCGCCAGTACGGCGGCAAGGCGGGCCAACGGGCGTGCGGGTGCGGACATGGTGACTCCTCGTGCCTGCCGTGAATGGGTCGAACCGCCTTGCACAGCGGTCCGTCCGGCGTGCACTGGGGTGCGCCGGTGGCTGGGAACGCTGAGGTGTTTTCCGGGGGCCAAGGTTACGCACTTCTTGTACCCTTGCCCCCACAGGCTTTGGGCGGCCGTGACAGCCAACGCTCCGGCTGCCGTCCTTATGACACGCGACCCCGCCCGCGCCCCTTATCCCGCCTCTGCCGACACCCCGTCCAGCGTGCGGTCGTCGCCGCGCTCGTCCAGCAGCCACATGCCCGCCGCGGCCAGCGCCAGCAGCAGAAGAATGCCTAGAATCCAGGGCCGCGGCCCCGGGCCCCGGCGCGTCACGTCGATCTCCGCCATCGTACGTCCGGCTCCTTTCGGGTGGATGGGTTTCGGTGGATGTTGCTCGCTCGACGGGCAGGGAGCGTGCCCTGACCGCTCCACCTCGTCCCGTGGCGAGACAGTGCCGAACGAGGCAGAACAGAGGAAGGGTACAGAGAGGAACAGCGAAGGGCCAGAGGAACAGAGGAATGAAGGGGGGGAATCGATCGGCATCCCCTCATTCTTCCTCTGTTCCTCTCTTTTGATCCCTGTTCCTCTGTACCCTGAGTGCGTTCCTTCGGCGGCCGCTCAGGCCTGGGTAACGAGCCAGTCCAGTGCTTCGGACTCCTGTTCGAACACCTTGATGTTGCGCTTGGAGAACAGGATGACGGCCTGGTAGGCGATGCGGTGCAGGCCCGACATCCCCACCACCGCGCTCGCCTTGACGAACGGAGCGTTGTGGGCGGCCAGGTCCTTCATCCCCTGCAGCACGCTTGCATTGTACCGGCCATCGCGCACCAGCGTCATCACCAGCAGCGACGCCGGCGGCTGGCCGGCCACCACCGCCCGGGAGTGCTCGATCTCCCGCAGCGTCTCGGCGGGGTCGCGCACCCCGGAGTAGTCCAGCAGCAGGATCCGCTTTCCCTGGTGCTCGATGAACCGGGTTCGCTCCATGGGTGTGTCTCCCGCGTAAGGGCGTGGCAGCGTGTAGCAGGGCCGATTCCGCAAGATAATTCCTTGTTGCGTCCCGTCTACCGGTGCGCGACGAAGCGGCCAGCATGGTGCTTCGCCTGCTTGCCGGCGGGGGCGGAAGGATGCCATGATTTTCGTGGATTTTCTCCCTCCCCCGGTAAACGGAGTGCATGGATGGGCGACACGGATACGCCACCTTCGGCTCCCTCGCGCTGGGAGATGACGGTGGCCGAGGCGCGGGCGGTGCAGCAGTCGCTGCGCGAGCGGCTGGTGATGCAGCCGCCGGCCAACTTCGCGCCGCGCTTCGTAGCCGGCGCGGACGTGTCGATGGAGCGCTTCAAGCACTACGGCTACGCGGCCATCGTCGTCATCGACATGGAGACGATGCGGACGGTGGACGAGGCGACGGCGGCGGCGGAACTGCGCTTTCCCTACGTTCCCGGCTACCTTTCCTTTCGCGAGCTGCCGCCGCTGCAGACGTGCTGGGACGCCCTGCGCGTGCGCCCCGACCTGGTGGTCTTCGACGGGCACGGCTATGCGCATCCCCGCCGCTTCGGGCTGGCGTGCCATGGCGGGGTGCTGTGGGACGTTCCGAGCATCGGCTGCGCCAAGAACCCGTTCATCGGCAGCCACGCGCCGCTGGGCGACGAGCGCGGCGCGACCGAGGCGATCGTGCACGAGGGCGAGACGGTGGGGATGGTGGTGCGGACGCGGTCCAGGACCAAGCCGCTGTACGTTTCGGCCGGGCACCGGATGGACCTTCCGACCGCCGTGGCGACGGTGCTGCGACTGGCGGACCGCTACCGGCAGCCGGAGACCACGCGGCTGGCGCACGGCCGGGTGAACGAGCTGCGCCGGGCGGACGCTGCCGGATGACCGCGCGCGAAACGTCGGATGGGGAACGTGCGCGGCGCGGTGCGCATCCCCTCCCGCCGGGCGGCGCGGGGCGTTAGGTTGATGTCCGGGCGCGGTGAAAACCCCGCGCCCCGCCTCCCCGGGGCCCTTTGGGACCCTCCCGTCTACCCGCCGGTCAGAATCGGGCCGGCCCGGTCGTTCCACCCCGGCCAGTTGAGCGCACGGCTCAAGGACGGATAAAACTTTTGTCCCCTGCTACGCCCTCGCCGGAACAGCGGATCAACGTCACGCAGCTCTTCACGGAGCACTATGACGCGCTGTATCGGTACCTCGTGCGCCTTACGGGCGACTCCGACCTGGCGGCCGATGCCGCCCAGGAGGCGTTTGTCCGCCTGGTCGAACGGCCGCCACAGGACCGGCACCTGCGCGCGTGGCTGTTCGCGGTAGCCACCAACGTGGTTCGCGACACGGCCCGTGCGCGTGCGCGCTGGTTGAAGCTTTTGAGTGCGTCGCCGGACCGCGCCCCGCTGGGGGACGTGCCGGCGCTGCCCGACACCGAGGCCGAGCGTGGCGAGCGCCGCACGCTGGTGCGCGCCGCGCTGGACCGGCTGTCGTGGAAGGAGCGGACTGTGCTGCTGATGAGGGAGGAGGGCTTTGCCCACCACGAGATCGCGGTCGCGGTAGGAACCACGACGGGCTCGGTGGGCACCATGCTGGCGAGAGCGCTCAACAAGCTGTCGAACGAGCTCGCCCCGAACTCGGAGAGCCTGAAATGAACTTGACCGCAGGGTCCCGCCCCCAGCACCTGGAGGACGGCGACCTGATTGCATACATGGACCACCAGATGGACCGCGCCCGAAGTCGCTGGGCGGCCAGCCACCTGGAAAGCTGCGCGGACTGCACGGCCCGGATGGCCGCCATGCAGGCCCGCGCGGGCGCGCTTTCGGCGTGGGTGAGCGCGGTGGACGAGCCGGTGGCCGACGAGCGGCGTGCGCTGGCGATGGCGGCGGTGGAGCGCGCGCGCTTCCGCACCCGCGCGTCGCGTGGATGGGGAAGCCGCGGCAGCCTGGCGGCGGCGGCCATGATCGCCATGCTGCTTACGGTGGCCTTTGGCACCCTTCCCGGGCGGGCCTGGATGGGACGCGCGGCGGAGCGGCTGGGGCTGGGCGGGTCCGAACGCACCGCCCAGACGGTGCCGGTGGTGCCCCCCGCGCTGGAGCGCACCGCCGCGGCGCCCCCGGCTGATTCGGCGGCCGGCGCGGAGACGGAGCCGGGCGCGGCCACGGCGTCGGGCGGGCGGGCACGGACGCCCGGGCTGCCGCCGGGGATGTCGGCGCCGGTGCGCTTCAACCCCTCGGGAAACTACGTGCTGCTGCAGGTGGATTCACGCCAGCGGGTGGGGGCGGTTACCATCTGGGTGCGCAACACCACCCAGGCCGAGGGCCAGATCGTGGCCGGGCGCACGGGTGAAACGCTGGTGCCGCTCGAGGACGGGCTGCGCCTGCGCAACACGTCCGCCTCGCGCGCGGATTACACGGTGACGGTGCCCACCAACTACCGCTACATCCGCGTAAAGATCGGCGGCGAGCCCGAGACCACCATCGCGGTGTCGCGCGCCAGCCGGGACTGGCTCTGGACGCTGAGCCTGGCCTCGTCCGAAGGCGGCTGATCGCACGAACGTTTTCGTTTGATGACGGCCCTTTCCCGATTGCCCGGGGAGGGCCGTTGTTGTCGTGGCTGGCATCGTGGCGTGCTGAGGGTTCTTGAAAAGATGGCCTCACACGGAGTTAACGGAGTCAACGGAGTTGGTTCTTCGCGCTTGGGCTTGGTTCCATGCGAGGGAGATGGCTGGATTGTGGGGATGATTGTCATTGCGAGTCCCGGCCGCGTCGTTCCATCCGCACACGCGAGTGGTTTCAGGGCTGAGGTATCGGCTGGATGGCCGACAGCGTCGAGCGTGCGGCCGTTGCGTGAGGGATGCGCGCCCGCAGGGGCGAGACACCGGCGCACCACCGCGGCGGCGGGGACGGGGCACAGCTGGACGCGCCGGGGGCTCGCCGCACCTGGGCACAGTTGTATCGTGCCCTGGTGCGCGCGCAGCCCGGCCCCCGCTCGCGGGGGACACGCCCACACCCGCCGTTCTTCCTTCTCTCGAAAACACCGAGGCCCCCGCCGCAGCCGCGACGGGGGCCTCGTCTCAATGCGGAACCGTCCGCGGCGTCACGGGTCGCGCGTGGACTCGACGACGAGGGTGTAGTCGCCGGTCTGCTCGGCGCTGAAGGAGTTGGCGCGGATCACGTACTCGCCGTCTTCAGGGAGGGTGATCTCCAGCAGCGTGTTGGTGCCGTCGCCGCCGTCGTCCATGGTGGCCATCTCGTCGAACTCGCCGCCGTCGGTGCGGCCGATGGCCACGTAGGTGTCGAACGCCTCGGAGTCCATGCGAATGCGCAGCTGCTCGCCCGCGCGGCCCCCGTAGCTCCACAGCTCGTAGAACGAGCCGTCGGCCTCGAGCACGGCATCGTCTTCATCCAGCTGGCTGGTGACCTGCTGGCCGGGCTGCAGCGGGCGCGCGTTGGCGGGGGCGCGCATCACGCGCTCCTCCACGCTCAGCGTGTACGCGCCGCCCTGGTCGCCAAAGGAGCTGGCGCGGATCACGTACTCGCCGTCGCCCGGAAGAAGCTGGCTAAGGCGCGAGTCGGTGCCCTCTTCGCCGCTGTCGTCGTCGGTGTTCAGCGAGGTGAACTGGCCGTTCTCCATCCGCCCCAGGTCCAGGTAGGTGTCGAACTCGCCCGACCCCATCTGCACGCTGACGCGCTGGCCCGCCCGGCCCCGGAAGGTCCACACGTCGTAGATGCGGCCGCCGTCTTCCAGCGTCAGGTCGGTTTCGGTGAGCTCGCCGGTGACGGGGGTGCCCAGAGTGATGGGGCGCGCCTGGCCGGTGGTGGGCTCCGGCGCCGCCTGCAGGCCCAGGCTGAAGGCGCCGGCGCCATCTTCGGAGAACGACTGCGCGACCACCAGGTAGGTGCCGTCCTCGGGCAGGGTAACGCGCAGCCGCGAGTTGGTCTCGTCGCCGCTGTCGTCGTCGCTCTTGAGCTCGTCCATCAGCGGGCCCACGACGCGCCCCACGATAAGGTAGGTGTCGAAGTCGGTGGAATTGAGCGTGGCCACCACGCGCTGCCCGGCGGTGCCCTGAAAGCGGTACGCGCGAAAGGCGCCGCGGCCAAACACGTGCGGATCGCCCGCACTCAGGGAGCCGTTGACGCTCTGGCCCACCTGTATGGGCTCGGTGCCCGGCTGCGCGTGCAGGCTCAGAGGAAGCGCGGACAGCAGACAGGCCGCGAGCGCGGCGCGGTGCAGCTGGTTCATGGGACTCGCCTTGGGATGCAGGGGAGATGGGCGCGTCGCCGGCCGCGGGGGCAGCCGTGAGTGCCGGATTGCGCCGCGCCGTCGCAGCGGCGGCGGACGCGGGCAGCTGCTACCAGTCCGCGAAGCACGAAGTTCCCGCGGAACGCAAGCACAATCTACGCTCCACCGTGGGGGGCGCCAGACGATGTGAACGGGTGAACGGGTGAACGGGTGAACGGGGTGGGCACGCTGGTGCGCTCTGTCTCGGTGTGCAATCCGTGTCGCTGTCCACGAGCCGATGCGCTGAATCGTTTTCTGAGACTGTTGCAGTTGTGGATTTTCGCATTTATTGTACGAATACACCCGGTGTGCCGGGGACGGGCCGGGAGGGGGCGCGGCTGGGGTGGGGGCCCGGATTCAGGGACCATCCATCACAGGAGAGAACAGATCATGAAACGTATCCTCCTCATCACAGCCGCCGCGCTGGTGCTGAGCGCCTGCGCCGACACCAGCCACAATCCCGTCGAACCGGGAGCGCCCAGCTTCTCCTCCGGTCAGCGGTGGCAGATCTTCGGCTTCGGGACGCCTGCGCAGACGGTCAGCGCGTCACCCGGCTACGAGGTGGCCACGCGATTCTACGCGACCACCCCCGGCTGCATCCGCAAACTCCACTTCTACAAGGCGGTAGGTGAAACCGGGACCAACTACGTTACGGTCTGGACGAACAGCGGAACGGCGCTCTACACGGATCGCATCGCCGACAGCTTCAACGGCTCCGGCTGGCGCACGCTGGACCTGCAGCCTCTCCTGGGTCCGCCCATCGACAGCAGCGTGTGCATCAGCGCCAACACGTACTACCGCGTGTCGGTGAACACCAACACCTACCAGGCCAAAACCGGAGGCTTCTTCGACAACGGCGCGATCACCAACGGCGCGCTGGTGGCGGACTACAGCTACTACGGCACTGCGGGGTACTTTCCCACGACCGGAAGCGGCAGCGGCTACTTCATCGACGTCACGTTCGAGGAAGACTGACCGGGAGCGCCGCGAGCCTGCGGGGATCCAGGGACGCGGTGCAGGGCGCGGGGGAGATTGCTCCCCCGCGCCCTCTGCGTTGGTGTACGCGACTTTATCGGCCCGCCATCCCGCCTTTACGATGTATCGACCTGGCGTTGTGCCTGCCACGCGCGCCGCGCAGATTGGGAGCGACTACATCCACTCCGCACAGGACGCACGATGAGCCGCACCGCACGCTTGTTCTGGATGGCCGCGCTGGCCGCGATCCCCGCCTGCACGCCGGCGCCGGAGCCACAATCCCAGCCGCAGCCGCTGTCCGGCGTGCGGCCCACGGACGTGGGGGGCAGCATGGCGGCGCCGCCGCGCTGGGGGATGGTGATTCACGGCGGCGCGGGCGCCATGACGCCGCAAAGCGTGCCGCCGGAGCGGCAGGCGGAGTACCGCGCGGCGCTCACCGAGGCGCTGCGGGCGGGGCACGCGGTGCTGGCGCGCGGCGGCACCAGCCTGGACGCGGTGGAGGCGGCCATCAACGTGATGGAAGACAACCCGCTGTTCAACGCCGGCCGCGGCGCGGTGATCACGGCGGACGGGCGCATCGAGCTTGACGCGGCCATCATGGACGGCGCCACGCTCAAGGCGGGCGCGGTGGCGGGGCTGCACACGGTGCGCAACCCCATCGACCTGGCGCGGGCGGTAATGGAGCGCTCGCCGCACGTGATGATGATTGGCGAGGGGGCCGAGACCTTCGCGCGGCAAAACGGGCTGCAGATGGTGGAGGAAAGCTACTTCTGGACGCCCAACCGCCGCGCGCAGTGGGAGCGCATGCGCATGCAGGACAGCCTGCGCGCCGACAGCGCGGCGCGCGCCGGGCGCACCAGCGGCTACGCGGTGCCGGACGAGCGCAAGTGGGGCACGGTGGGGGCGGTGGCGCTGGACCAGCGGGGGAACCTGGCCGCCGGCACCTCCACGGGCGGGATGATGATGAAGCGCTTTGGCCGCGTGGGCGACGTGCCCATCATCGGCGCGGGAACGTACGCCAACAACCGCTCCTGCGCCGTGAGCGCCACCGGCCACGGCGAGTTCTTCATCCGCAACACGGTGGCGCACAGCATCTGCGCGCTGATGGAGTACGGCGGGCTGCCGCTGCAGGCCGCGGCCGACAGCATCGTGATGAAGCAGCTGGTGGCGCAGCAGGGCGAGGGCGGCATCATCGCCATGGACCGCCAGGGCAACGTCGCCATGCCCTTCAACAGCACCGGCATGTACCGCGGCCGCATCGACGCCGCCGGCAACGTGACCGTAGGCATCTTCCGCGACTGAGACGTTTACCTACCCTCTGCCAAGTTCAAAAACAATGGAATCAGCGGGCGGTGCGTCTGCCAGGGGATTTGCGTTCCAGCACTACATCGCAACGCTTTACCGCTCGTTGGGAGCAGAGGTTGAAACAGAGGCCGCTTTGGCCGGTAACGCGATCGATATTCTTGCCCGGGAGAAGACGCCGTCGGGTGAAATCATCCGGACGGCGATCGAAACCAAGATGTACTCGAAGCCCCTGGGGGCGAGGCAGCTCCACTCCTTCGCAGCTGTAGTCAATCATCTAAAGCAACGCGGATTGGTCGACCGCGGCGTGCTCGTGGCTGCCGCAGGGTACACGGCACAGGCCCGTGAAGAGGCGGGTAAGTACTCCATCGAGCTGGTAGACCCCGACGAACTCGAGAAGCGCGTAAGCGGCGAAGGGGCAGACGTCAAAGCCCCCGGTGGCGTACCTCACAAAGAGCAAGCGCCCGCCAGCGCGGCGGGCCACCGGCCGAAGAAGATCTTCGTACTGATGCCGTTTTCCGAAGCATTCGACGACGTCTACATCATCGGAATCCGAGAAGTCGCGGAACAGCTGGGGTATGTGGTGGAACGGGCCGATGACATCGAGCACAACCAGGATGTTCTGGCCGTTCTCCAGGACCAGATTCGCACGGCTGATGTAGTCATCGCGGATACGACGACGCAGAATCCAAATGTTTTCTACGAGGTCGGATATGCTCATGCATCAGACAAACCGACGATTCTGATCAGCCGGCAGGGTGAGAAGATTCCGTTCGACCTGCAGTCTCTGAATCACATTTTCTACTCCACGATCGTTGATCTGAGGACCAGGCTGACCAAGCGCCTGGAAGCGATGTTCGGTGTATCCAGGGGGAAGCCTTGAGCAGTCTTGTCTTAGCTCGGTAACCAACCAGCCATGAGCGATCCTGCCGAACCCGGGACGCTTCATCGGCGGCCGCGCCTTCGGAAACGGTGACGTTGCCGGTCCCGTCAGATATGCTCGAGTTGATCCTTGGGGTGGCGAGAACGTGACAGGTCACGCGTGGCGCTGCTGAAGTTCTGCACCGGCCTGGACCTCCCCCAGGATGCGTCCCGGGCCGTGTCCGCGAAGGCGGACAGCGTGACCTTGTAGCCGCGACTTCAGTCGCTTTCCGCCCACCAGGCTCATCACCGATCGGGGTAAACACGTCCCACATTGGCCCCTCCGCGCCCTCTCCTATCCCGTCTTTATAGCCCGAAGCCAACAACGGAGCGGCTTTCCGGAAGTGTGCAGAGCGGCATAGTTCGTGTTGCTGGACGCGAAGAAAACGTGCCGTGTGCCGTGCCCGTCTTCGCGGGTGCGACGCAGTCTTCCCTTTGCACCCGCGCACTCCGATGGACCTCTGCCGCCTCGCCCTGGACATCCACCGCAGCCCTACCCAGCAGGCTGCCTTCGCCGCGCTTGTGCGCACGGTGAGCGACGAGGTGGCGCTGCACTGCGCCGTGTGGATGGGCGGCGACGCCGCGCTGCAGGTGTGCGAGCACCCGGCGGGCGCCGAGCTTCCCGCGGAGCTGGGCGCGATGGCGCTGCACGTAAGCCAGCCCGAGGTGTTCCCCGTCGCCGCGCTCAGCCCCACGGCCGGGAGCCGCTATCCCGGGGCCGAGGCACTGCTGCTGCCCCTGGGCGACACGCACGCCGGCGCGCTGCTGCTGGTGGCCGAGGCCGGCGCCTTTGGCGAGGACCTGGAGGCGTGGGACGAGGCGGCCACGGCGCTGGGGCAGGCGGCCGTGCGCGAGCGCCTGCTGCGCGAGGCCCGCGAGGAGCGCGAAAGCTACCGCAAGCGCGCGCAGGAGATGGAGGCGCTGGACGTGCTGGGGCTGGCCGCCAACCAGACGCTGGACCCGCACGAGGTGGTGTCGCTGGTCGCCCGCTTCGCGCGCACGCTGCTGGGCGCGCACTACGCCGTGGTGCAGACGGTGGAGGACGGCGAGCTGCGCTGCCCCGCGGCCGTGGGGCTGCGCCCGTGCGCGGTGCAGCCGGACGGCGACCCGTTCGCGGCGCGGGTGATCCGCTCGGAGAAGCCCGTGGTGCTGGGGCAGGCCGGCACCGAGGTGACGGCGGAGGGATGCCCGCTGCACCACGCGCAGGGGATGCAGGTGGGGCTGGGCGTGCCGCTGACGCTCTTTGGCGAAACGTTCGGCGCGCTGGTGGTGGGGTACCGCGACCCGTACCCGGTCAGCGCGCGCGACACGCTGCTGGCGCTCACGCTGGCGCGGCACGCGGCCGTGGCCATCAACAACGCGCGCCTGCACGCGGCGCTGGCCGACCGCTCGGAAGAGCTGCAGCGCGCCAACGAGGAGCTGCACCGCACCTCGCAGCTCAAGGAGCGCTTTTTCGCCGCCATGAGCCACGAGCTGCGCACGCCCGTCAACGGCATCATGGGGCGGCAGAACCTGGTGCTGGACGGCGTTTCGGGCGACGTGTCGCCGGCCGTGCGCACGCAACTGGAAAAGGCCAACGCCAGCGCCCGCACGCTGCTGCACCTGGTGGACGAGATCCTGGACTACGCCCGCCTTGAAGCCGGCAAGATGGCGGTGAACCTGGTGGATGCGGGGCTGCGCGGCGTGGTGGCCGAGGCCATGGCGACGGTGGAGCCCCAGGCGGCGGCCAAGGGGATCACGCTGGAGACGCAGCTGGACGACGCCACGGCGCCGGTGCGCACCGACCCCGACCGCACGCGGCAGATCGTCCTGAACCTGCTGTCCAACGCCATCAAGTTCACCGAGCGCGGCGGCGTGACCCTTTCCGCGGCGCCGGTGGCGGACGCGGGCGGGGTGCGCTGGATGGAGCTGCGGGTGCGCGACACCGGGCCCGGGATCGCAAAAGCGGACCAGGACCGCATTTTCGTGGAGTTCGAGCAGGTGACCGGCACGCGCGGCGGCACCGGGCTGGGGCTGCCCATCTCCCGCCGCCTGGCGCAGCTGCTGGGCGGCGAGCTGCGCGTGGAAAGCGAGCCCGGCGTGGGCTCCACCTTCATCCTTCGCCTTCCCCTGGCCTCTACCGCCGCGCCCGCCGCGGACGAGCCGGCGGTCCTTCTCCTTACGTGAAGGGCTCCCTCATGCGCATCACACGTCATCCGCTCCGTTCCCCCGCGCTTTGCGCCCTGGCGCTGCTGCTGGTGGCCGGGTGCAGCAAGGCCCCGTCGGCGACCAGCGCGTACGTGCCCGTGGAGTGCGGCCAGGGGAACGGACAGTCCAGGGCCGCGGAGATCGGCGAGGGGGGCGGCAGCGTCGCGGTGGGCCCGCACACGCTCATCGTGCCCCCGCAGGCGCTCAGCGGCCGCACCACCTTTACCATCACCGAGCGCGCGGCCGGGCACATCGGCGTGGAGGTGGAGCCGCACGGGACGCCGTTCGCGAAGAACGCCACGCTCATCCTGAGCTTTGCCCGCTGCGGCGGGCCGCCGGCGGGGTTCCAGGACCTGCGCGTGGTCGAGGTGCAGCGCAACGGCCGCACGGAGATCATCCGGGTGATGCCCAGCACGGTGAACGTCCAGGAGCGCACCGTGACCACCACGGGGCTGCGGCACCTGAGCGGATACCTGATCGGCGGCAACCGCACGGAGGAGTAGCCGTTGCCATGAGGAGGACAGGGAGATGGACGCGTAGAACGACCGCGGACGCGTCCGCGCCGGCGGCGAACGTCGCGGCGCTTCTCGTGAACGCCGGAAGAACCTCATCATGCGCCTCCCTTCATACCGCCGTACACTGCTACGCGCCGTGCCGCTGCTGGTGGTCGCCTGTGCCAGCGGCGCGCCGTCGCCACAGCCGGGCGCGCTGGTGCTCATGCCCTGCCGGCCGGCCAACCCCGCCGCGGCCGAGGCCTCGGTGGACGCGTCCGGCGACCGGATTACCGTGCGCGGCCACACCTTCGACCTGCGGCCGGGCTCTGTGCGCCGCATCACCCGCTTTCGCGTGGAGGACCGGGCGAACGGCTACGCGGGCGTCGACATCCGGCCCCACGGCACCCGGTTCGACGCCCCGGCGCGGCTGACCCTGAGCTACGCCCGCTGCAAAGCCGAGGCTGCGGGGTTCAGGAACCTGCGGATCGTGGAGGTGCGGACGGGAAGGACGGAGATCGTCGGTGAGCCGCTGCGCAGCGGGGTGGACAGCATCAACATGACCGTCACGGCGGAGATCCCGCACCTGAGCGGATACCTGATCGGCGGGAACCGGCAAGAGCAGTAGGCAGCACGGGGGTTGTACGCCATGGAAGTGCAGAACGGGATCGCGGAAGCGGCCGCGCTGGAGCGGGCCGGGGAGTGTGAGCAGGCCCGGGACGCGTATGCGCACGCGTTCACGGTGGCGTGGGAGGCGCGCGGCGTACACGGGATGGCCGTCGCCACCCGCGGTGCCGCGCGCATGCTTCGCGAGATGGGGCTGCTGGAGGAGGCCGAGGAGCAGGCGGAGCTGAGCCGCGAGATCGCCGACCGCTGCGGCCTGCCGCTTGAAGCCGCGCGTGCGGTCAACATCCTGGGGATGATCCGGCACGTGGCCGGCGCCATCCACGAGGCGGCGGACCTGTACGAAGAGGCGCTGGAGCGGGCGCGCCAAGTCCGCGACGACGAGCTCATCGGCCTGGCCTGCGCCAACCTGGGCGTGGTTGCCAACATCCGCGGCAACCTGAACGCGGCGTTCACCTACTACCTGGAGAGCATCGCGGCGGCGGTGCGCACCGGGAGCGTGCAGGCTTCGCTGCTGGGCTACAACAACCTGGGGCTGCTGGCCTCGGACGTGCGCGAGTGGATGCAGGCCGACCTGCTGTTTCACCGCGCGCTGGAACTGGCCGAGCAGACGGGCGACGCGGGGATTACGGCGATGCTGCTGATCAACCGCGTTGAGCCGCTGATTCACGTGGGTGAGCTGAACGCGGCCGAAGAGGTGCTGGACCGCGCCGAAGCCATGGCCGAGCGCATTCAGAACGCCCCCGAGCTGGCCGAGGCGGCGCGCTTTCGCGGCATCCTTGCCCGCCGCCGGGGCGACGAGGCGGCCGCGTCCGGCCACCTGGGCCGGTCGCTTCTGCTCGCCACGCGCGCCGGGCTGCGGCTGGAACGGGCAGAGGCGCTGGAGCAGATCGCGCTGCTGCACCACGACGCGGGGCGGCTGGAGGAGGCGCGCGTGCACCTGGCCGAAGCCAGCGCCGAGTTCTTTGCCGCCGGCGCCACCCGCGACTGCCTGCGCCTGCGCGAGCTCACCGCCGCCTGGTCTTCGGACGATGCGGACGATACGGCCGCCGGGGCGGAGGCGGCGCGCATCGTCCCCGGCATCCGGATTGTGGGCGCGGCATAGGCGCGACAGAGAGCGACCCGGCGGCTCCGCCTGGGGCGAGTGAAATCGTGGCTAAAACGGCACAAAGTCCGCCTGCGCGGACTCGGCGGCCCGGCTCTGTGCGGCGTCTCATCCTCATACCTGATCCGCAAATACACTGCGTACTCCCAACTGCTTCTCACGCAGAGGGAGCAGAGGAAGCAGAGGTTTCTACATGCAGTTCTCTGCTTCCTCTGCTCCCTCTGCGTGCCCAATGCTTTTGCGGATTCGGTATCATGCGACTGCGCGTTCGCAACCGGTCTGCCGTCGGAGTGGGATCGCGAGATCCTTATGGCGGCTGATCTACCACATGCTCCGCGGGCCAACTCCCGGCGATTGACCCCGCGCGTGTGCCGCGCTATCCTCTGAGCTTCGGGTCCTCTGCCTCCGTAGCACCCTCCGCTCCGCGCCCGCCCGGGCGCTCCGATCCGTCCGATGAGCGAGCTGTCCGACCGGCTGGCCACGCTGTCCCCGGCCAAACGCGCCCTGCTGGAAAAGCTGCGCGGCGCCCCGCCCATCCCCCGCGCTCCCGACGGCCCCGCGCCGCTTTCGGCGGAGCAGCGGCGGTTGTGGTACGTGCTGCAGCTGGCGCCCGGCTACCCCGTCTACACCATCCCGCTCGGCTTTCGCTTGCGTGGCACGCTGAACGTGGACGCGCTCATCGACGCACTGCGCCAGGTGGTGGCGCGGCACGAGATGCTGCGCGTGGCGTTCGCGGAGCAGGACGGCGAGCCCGTGCAGACGGTGCACGACGGCTCGTCGTTCGAGCCCCGGCGGGTGGAGGTGGCGGACGACCAGTGGGCCGCATCGGAGGCGCGGTGGCAGGCAGACGAGCTGGCGCTGGCTACGTTCGACCTGGGCGCGGGAGAGACGTTTCGCGCCACGCTGGTGCGGGTGGCGGAGGACGAGCATCACCTGCTGATCGCCCTGCACCACCTGGCGGCGGACGGCTGGTCGGCGGCGGTGCTGCTGCGCGAGGTGAGCGCCCTCTACGCAGCCCGCGTCGCGGCGGAATCCGCCTATCTGCCGAATCAGGCGGTGCGGTTCCGCGACTGGGCGGCGTTCCAGCGGCAGCCGCGCGAGGGGGCGAATGCGGACGAGGCGTTCTGGCGCGCGGAACTGCGTGGTGCGCCGCACGTGCTGGACCTGCCCACGGACCATCCGCGCCCCGCGCTGCAGAGCTGGGAGGGCTTCAAGCACCCGTTCGGCATCGACGCGGAGTTGACGGCGGCGCTGGACGCGGCGGCGCGCGCGGAGGGGACCACGCCGTACGTGGTATTCGCGGCGGCGTACGCGCTGCTGCTGTCGCGTTACGCGGGACAGGAGGATTTTCTGATCGGCACGCTGCTGGCCAACCGGCCGCGCCCGGAGCTGGCGGAGGTGGTGGGATTCTTCGCCAACACGGTGCCGCTGCGGATGCGTACGCACGGCGATCCGACCGTGGGCGAGCTGATCCGGCGGGTGCACGGCGTGGTGGCGGATGCGCAGCGGCACGGCGCGCTGCCGTTCGACCGCATCGTAGAACTGGCGGACGTGCGCCGCGACTTCAGCCGACCGCCGCTGGTGCAGGCGATCCTCACCTTCGCCGACGGGCCGGCGGCGTCGCTGGCTCTCCCGGGCGTGGAGGTGGAGCGGATCGAGATGGATTCGCGCACCGCCATCTTTGACCTCACCCTCCAGGTGGAGCGCCACGGCGACGCATTGGCCGCCGCGTTGCAGGCTCCCGAAGCGCTGTTCGACGAGGAGACGGTGCGGCGGATGGCGCGGCACCTCCGCACCCTCCTCACCGCTATCGCCACCGATCGCGACCGATCGGTCTCTGATGTCGAGTTGGCGGACGACGAGGAGGTGGCGCAGGTCGCGGCGTGGAGCGACGGCGGACCGGCGGTGCTGGAGGATGGTGTCATCCATCACCTGTTCGAAGCGCAGGCGAGGGAGCGGCCGTTCGCCGCCGCCCTCGTCCACGGGCACGCGGAGGTGACGTTCGGCGAGCTGAACGGGCGCGCCAACCGCATCGCGCACGGGCTGATCGCCGCCGGCGTGGAGCGTGGCGAGTGCGTGGGCATCTGCATGGCGCGCACGCCGGCGCTGATCGCGTCCATGCTGGGCATCCTCAAGGCCGGCGCCGCGTACGTGCCGATGGATCCGGCGCATCCGGCCCCCCGCCACCGCGCCGCGCTCGCCCTTTCCGGCGCGCGGCGGGTGATCACGGACGCGGCGTCGCGCGCGGCGCTGGGCGAGCTGTCCTCCGCCATCGCCCTCACCGTCGCGGAACTGGAGGCGGAGCGGGACGACGATCCCGCGCCGCGCGCCGGCCCGCGCGACCTGGCGTACGTCATCTTTACCTCCGGCTCCACCGGCGGCCCCAAGGGCGTGGCCATCGAGCACCGCTCGCTGGCGGCCGTGGCGGCGTGGATGCCGGCGGTGCTGGGTGAAGACGGCGCGGCGGTACTGGCTTCCACCCCCGTCACCTTCGACGTCTCGGTGGCGGAGCTGTGGGGCACGCTGTGCCGCGGAGGCACGCTGGTGCTGGTGGAGAACGCGCTGGCCGCGCTCCCCCGCGGCCGCACCGTGCGCGCCGCCCCCATGACGCCCACGGCGGCGGCCGAGCTGCTGCGCGAGGGGCGCCTGCCCGCCGGGGTGCGCGCCCTGCTGCTGGCGGGCGAGGCGCTGCCCCCGCCGCTGGTGGGCGCGCTGGTGGAGGCGGGGGTGCCGCGCGTGGTGAACCTGTACGGCCCCACCGAAGACACGGCGTACACCACCTGGACGGAACTGGAGCCGGGGAACGACCGCGTGGGCATCGGCCGGCCGATCCCCGGCGGGCGTGTGTACGTGCTGGATCCCGCGCTGCGCCACGCGGGGATCGGCGTGCCGGGGGAGGTGTGGACGGCGGGCGCCGGCGTGGCGCGGGGATACGCCTCGCGGCCCGCGCTTACGGCGGAGAAGTTCATCCCCGATCCCCATGGCCCGCCGGGGTCGCGGATGTACCGCACGCTGGACCGCGGCCGCTGGCGCGAGGACGGCACGCTGGAGTACCTGGGGCGGATGGACGCGCAGGTAAAGGTACGCGGCCACCGCATCGAGCTGGAAGAGGTGGAGCAGGCGCTGGCCGCGCATCCGTCCATCGTCCACGCCGCCGTCGCCGTGCGCGGCGATGGCGCGGCGGGTCAGCGGCTGGCCGGCTACCTGGTCGCGCGCGCCGGTGCGGAGACGCCGGCGGGGACGGAGCTGCGCGCCTGGCTGCGCGAGCGGCTGCCGGAGTACATGGTTCCGGCCGTCTTTGCCTGGATCGACGCGCTGCCGAGGTCGGGGAGCGGCAAGCTGGACCGCCGCGCGCTGCCGGCGATCGACGGGGGGACGGACGGCGCGAAGTTCGTCCCGCCGAAGCCGGGGCTGGAGGCGCGCATCGCCGCCGTGTGGCAGGACGTGCTGGGGGTGGAGCGCGTGGGTGCGCACGACGACTTCTTTGACCTGGGCGGCCAGTCCATCCTGGCCACGCGCCTGGTCGCGCGCCTGCGCGGGGAAGTGGGGATCGAGGTGCCGGTGGGGATGCTGATGCAGGCGCCCACGGTGGAGGCGCTGGCCCGCGCGGTGGAAGCGGGAGACCGATCGGTCCGCTTGCCGCTGGTCGCCCTGCAGACTTTTGGCGATCGGCCGCCGCTCTTTCTGGCGCACCCGGCTGGCGGACACGTGATCTGTTATCGCGGCCTGGCGGTGAGCCTGGCGCCGGACCAGCCGGTGTACGGGCTGCAGCCGCGGGGGCTGGAGGATGGCAACGAGCCGATCAGCGACCTGGAGGGGATGGCGGCGTTCTACGTAGACGCCATCCGCCGCTTTCGACCGCGCGGGCCGTACCGGCTGGGGGGATGGTCGTTCGGCGGGGTGGTGGCGTGGGAGATGGCGCGCCAACTCACCGCGGCGGGGGAGACGGTGGACCTGCTGGCGATGCTGGACACCTCGCCGCTGACCGCCGAGGCCATGGAAGCCGATCCGCGCGACCCCGCGGAGGTGATGATGCAGACCATTGGCGGATACGCGGGGTGGATGGCCGGCGAGCGCATCCGCATGGACGAGGTGCGCCACCTGCCGCCGCGGGAGATGGCGATCGCCATGATCCGCCAGGTGGACGACGCGCGCCTGCTCCCCGAGTCGCGCGCCGACGTCATCCTCTCCCTTACCCGCGTGCGCAGCGGCAACCTGCAGGCGCAGGCCACGTACGACCTGCGCCCCTGGGACGGCCACCTGACCTATTTCCGTACGGAAGGCTCCGCCGAGGCGCCGCTGCAGGCGTCCGCGGACGCGTTCTGGGGCTCGCGCGCGGGGAGCGTGACCGTGGTTCCCGTGACCGGCAACCACGGCACCATCCTGCACGAGCCCCATCTCAATCTCGTCGTCAACGCCATCCGCGACGTGGGCACAGGAAACGATGGCCTCACGCACAGTTACCAGAGTTAGCAGAGTTTTCTCTTGCCGTGAAGCAGACTATCTCAGCGTCCGCCAGATTGCTCAAACAGACAAGAGGAGGGATGGAGAAGAACCAGCTCTTTGTTTCTCCGCCTCTTTGTGTGGATGAACGGAATCGAGCCGGCTGCACCTCCAAGCAACTCTGCTAACTCTGGTAACTCTGCGTGAGCCCATTTTTTCGGAGGAATGCGACGAGCCCTCCAGGCGCGGAACCTGGAGGGCTCTGCTGCGTCCGATCATCCGCGACGGATCAGCAGCGCGTGCGGTCGTAGATGGTGGTGGTGATGGCGATGTCGCTCACGGCGCTGGCAAAGATGCCGGAGAACGCGCACGCCGACGGCTTGAGGCGGTTGCCCCAGTAGTCGCTCGCCACGCTGTCCTGGTACTGGATGATGGAACTCTTGACGATCGCCACCACCTTGTTGCCCTTGGTCAGGCTGTCGCGCAGCACGCCGTACGCCAGCGTGTTGGTGGCCAGCGCGTCCTTCATGGCGTACGCCAGGTCGGCGTTGGTGGCGATGCTGCGGCGCGTCCAGCGCTTGCCGCGGCTGTCCTGCACCACCACCGTGGCGCTGCCGTTGTCCCACTTGTAGTCCGTGCGCAGGATGGTCGCCAGCGCCGTGCCAATGCGCGAGTCGTCGGTGATCACCCGCTGGATGTAGCCGTAGGTGCCCTTTTCCAGGGTGGGGACCTTGACGTACGTGGTGGAGCCGATGGTTCCGGCCACCGTGTAATGCAGCGCCCACCACGGCTGGCGGCTCACGTGCATCACGCACGATCCGATGGTGCCCGATACCTCGGACGGCGCGGTGCCGGCGGCCGTGGGGGTGCGGCTGGCCTCGGGGGCCGTGGCCTCGGCATCGCAGGCGGCCAGCAGCGCGGGGGCGCCCACCGCCGCGGCCGCCATCACCGCGCCCTTGCCCAGGAACGCGCGGCGATCCACCGCCGCCGGGGCCTGCTGCTCGGAACTCTCGTCCATCTTCTTCGTAGGCATCCGTCTCACCTCGCGTAATCGGGGGAGGAAGATCCTCCCGTTGCGGCGCGGAGAGAAGCCGCCGCTGCTGCGTGCTGGACGCGGCAGGTGCTTGGGCACCAGGGTGCCGTGCCAGAGCTGTGTGGGTGTGTCCCGGAGAGGGAAGGAGATTCCCGGGAGCCGGCGAAGACCTCCACCGGAGCCCGTACGATAATCGGGCACCCGGGGATGTGCAAGAACTATTTCGCGTCGCTACTTCGGAGATTTTACGCCCCGCCGCGGCCAAAACGGATTGGATTGTGACGCTCCGTCATGGCCGTGAGGGTGGCGAATCCGCTTGTGATACGCTGGCTTGTAGCACCGGGATGCAGAACGCATGGCGTATCCCGGTTTGTCCGCTCCTTTGGTTCGTCCCCACGCGATATCCATCTGTTTAGAAGATGCAGGCCGCGCTATGCGGCTTCCGGCTCGGGGGTCAGGCTGGGCGCCACGCGGTCCGCGATCAGCCGGTCGAAGCCGTTCTCCTCGGCGATCTCCAGCGCGTACTCCAGCGGTCGGTCCTTGCGGATCCAGGGGAAATGGACCACGGGCACGGGCTCCAGCAGATCGGTGAGCGCCTCCAGGTTGGTGCGCTCGGCGATGCCGTTGCGGTCCGGGCCCAGCGCGTTGAGGATCACACCGCGCACGCGCAGGCCGGCGTCGTGGGCGGCGCGGACGGTGAGCATGGTGTGGTTCAGCGTGCCGCGCCGGTTCCCCGCGACCACGATCAGGTCCAGCCCCCATCCCACGAACAGCCCGTCGTAGGCCAGGTCGCGGGTCAACGGCACCAGCAGTCCGCCGGCGCCTTCCACCAGGATGGCGTCGCGACCGCTGGAGAGGGCGTGAAAGGCGGCGTCCAGCGCGCCCACGTCTACCCCGCCGCCGCCCGCGCGCGACAGCGCCACCCACGGCGCCAGCGGCTCGGAGAGCAGCACCGGGCGCACCAGATCCAGCGCGTCAGCCGCCCCGGCCGCGGCGCGCAGCCGTGCGGCGTCGCTGGCCGGGTCGTCGCCGTTGGCCCCCGTTTCAACCGGCTTCATGGCGGCCACGTTCAGCCCTTTGCGGCGCAGCATGGCCAGCAGCAGGGTGCTCAGGTACGTCTTGCCTACGCCGGTGTCCGTTCCGGTCACGCCGATCCGGATCATATGCATCTCCAGAAGTAATTCCGCCGGTGAACCCGCTCCCCCCATCGCTTGGACCCGGATTCCCTCCGAACGGTTGGAACCGCGGCGGCAAACATCACGAAATCCGCCGAGGGAGCGAAATCCCCGCTGCTACAACGTCACCAAGTTCGTCCATCCGGACGTCGGCGGCGCGGCGGTGTGCGGCGTCCCGGGCATCCACGCGTCCGCGGCCGGTGTGGATCCGCCGAAGCCGGCGTGGCGCCGTCGCCGGGGCGAATAAATTCGCGGCAACAACTACACAAAGTCCGCCTGCGCGGACTCGGCGGCCCGGCGGTGTGCGGCGTCCCAGGCATCCGGCCGTCCGCAGCCGCGCGCGCGACCGACGCCATCCCGGGCGGTTGAAACCGCGGCTGGAACCTCACAAAGTCCGCCTGCGCGGGCTCGGCCGCCCGGCCGTGTGCGGCGTTCCGGGGATCCAGCCGTCCGCGGCCGGTGTGGATCCGCAGGCGGGCCGCACGCGGCAATGTATTCCGTCCGCAGGCTATTCCCTAGTCCCTGTTCCCTAGTCCCTGTCCCTGCCGTCCCCGCCCCTTGCCCCCGCCCGCGCCACGAAGCAGGATAAACCTCACGCTCCCGGCGGACATTTTGCACGCGTCCACATCCGCACCGCGCCGCCGGCGCTCCCCGCGAGATCCTGAGCACTCATGCCGCACCGCACCCGAGCCCGCGCGCAGGCGCTCCCCGGAACGGACGAGCTCTACCGCCTGCTGGTGGAGAACGTCACCGACTATGCCATCATCCTGCTCAGCCCCGAGGGCCGGGTCACCACCTGGACCGAAGGTGCGGGACGGATGTTCGGCTACGACGAGGACGAGGTGCTGGGCCAGCCGCTGGCCATCCTGTACCCGCCCGACGAGGTGGAGCGCGAAACCCCCGTGCGCGACCTGCGCACCGTCACCCGCGACGGCCGGTGCGAGACGGTTGCCTGGCGCGTGCGCAAGGACGGCTCGCGCCTGTGGGTGAGCGTGGTGCTCACCGCGATTTTTGACGCCGGCGGAAAACTCATTGGCCTGGGGCAGATAACCCGCGACCTTACCGAGCGCAAGGAGGTGGCGGAGCGCTACGAGGAAAGCCGCCAGCGCTACCGCTCGCTCTTCGACAACAACCCCGACGCCGTTTTTTCGTTTGATCTGGACGGTACCCTGCGCACCGCCAACCCCGCCGCCGAGTCGCTCACGGGCTATGACGCCGACGACCTGCGCTCCGCCACGTTCTGGTCGCTGGTGGCGCCCGACGACCGCGAGCGGATGCGCGGCCTGTTCGCGCGCACGGCGCAGGGCGAGCCGGGTGGCGCCGAGACGGCGCTGGTGCACCGCGGCGGGCGGCGCGTGGACGTGCGGGTCACGCTGGTGCCCATCGTGGTGCAGGGCGGCATTCTGGGCGTGTACTGCATTGGCGAGGACATCGGCGAGCGGCTGCGCGCGGCGGCGGAGCGCGATTCGCTGCTGCTGCGCGAGCGCGTGGCCCGCGCCGAGGCCGAGGCGGCCAACCAGGCCAAGACGGACTTTCTCTCCATCGTCAGCCACGAGCTGCGCACGCCGCTGAACGCCATCGTCAACTTTTCCGAGCTGCTGCTGGACGGCGAGGCCGGCGAGCTGTCCGACGTGCAGCGCAAGCACCTGGACCGCATTCGCGGCAACAGCGGGCAGCTGCAGCGAATGGTTGAAGACGTGCTGGGCTACACGCGGCTGGATTCCGGCGCCAGCGGCATCAACCTGGAGCGCGTGGACGTGTGCGCCGTGGCGGACGAGGTGGCCCGCGAGTTCGCGGGGACGCTGGGGCGCCGCGGCGTGCAGCTGGAGGTGCTGCGCGAAGACGGCGCCACCGCCGAGACGGACCCACGCCGCTGCCGCGAGCTGCTGCGCGCCGTGCTGAGCAACGCCGCCAAGTTCACCGAGGCCGGCCGCGTGGAGGTGGCGGTGCGGCGCGAGGTGGGGTGGGTGGCGGTTACGGTCACGGATACGGGGATCGGGATCGACGAGTCACACATGGAGAAGATCTGGGACCCCTTCTGGCAGGCCGAGCACCCGCTCATCCGCCGCGCGGGCGGCAGCGGCCTGGGACTGAGCATCGCGCGGCGCCTTGCGGGGCTGCTGGGCGGCGACATCCACGTCGCCAGTGCCCCGGGGGATGGCAGCGTGTTCACGGTGCGGCTGCCGCAGGGGTGATGGTGAACGGGTGATGGGGTGAACGGGTGATGGGGTGAACGGGTGATGGGGTGAACGGGTGAACGGGTGATGGGGTCGACGACGGACATCGAACCGCGGCCGCGGGGGTGCCCCTCCCCCGGCCCCTCCCCGTTCGTTCCTCACGGAGAGGGGAGAACTTCGACGATCGAGGTCGATCGAAACTGATTCGGCACATCACTCGTATCCAGGCGCCGGGCAGGACGCAAAGCGAAGCGAGTCAAGGGATTATGCGCCGAAACGCTTGACAGCGCCCGGCTCGCGATGCACCGTGTGCATCCTGCCCTCCGGCCACGGAAGGCGGACTTCCTTCCACGGCGCGGTCCCGCGCCGGCCCATCCCCACGCTTATCCGAAGCGAGGCGAGCAATGCAGCATTCCATTCCCCGCACCCGCTCCGTTCGCCGCGTCTCCGCGGCCGCCCTCATCGTGCTGGCCGCCTGCGGCGGCGGTGACGCGGCGGAGGAAACCCAGGCCGCCCGCGTGGAGGAGGTAGACCAGACGACGTCACCCACGGCCACCGAGCGCGAGCTGGCCAGCTTCCAGGCGCCCCGCGACAGCGTGCTGACGCCGCAGCAGGTGCAGGCGTTTCTGCGCGTGACGCTGCTGCAGTACGACCTGATCCGCACCGAATCCAGGCAGTACCACGAGCGCGCCACGCAGATGGCCCAGCGCGCGGAAAAGGGCGGCGACGGGCTGGTGGCGGGGCTGCGCAACGCCGTGGACGCGGGCGGGCTGGTGGTGGGTTTTACCGACCTGGTGGGCGGCAGCTACGTGCGCGCGGCCCGTTCGCAGGGCCAGAACCCCGCGGAGATGGAGTGGGTGCGCGAGCGGATGGGCGAGGTGGCCGGCTTTCTTGCCATGCGTCCAATGCTGGAGGCATCCGTCACCTCGGCGCAGGCCATCCGCCAGCAGGCGGAGCAGTACCGCGGCCAGCCCGGCTTCGACGACGCCACGGTCGACGAGATGCTGAAGAACGCGGAGGAAAGCGAGCGGCAGGCGCGGGAGCAGCTGCGCGGCGGCACCGGCGCCGTGGCGCGCAACCTGGAGGTGCTGCACCGCGCCCGGCCCAACGTGACCGACCACATGTGGACCGCCGTGGCCTTTGCCAGCGGCGGGCTGCTGGGCCTGACCGGCCTTTCCGATCCCGACGACACCACCGCGCAGCGCCAGCTGAACGAGTGGCGGCAGGTGTACACCGACGCGCTGGCCAACCGGGTCACCGCCGGGATGGAAGCCGACAAGAAGCCTGGCGAGGCGCGCCCGCAGCTGGGCGCCGCCGCACCGGCCAACTAAGGAGCCACGTGACCGATACCGCCGCGCCGTCCGCCGGCCTCGCGAGCGCCCTGCTGCTGGGCGCCACGGGGCTGGTGGGGGGCCACGTGCTGGACCTTCTGCTCGGCGATCCGGCGTACGGCCGGGTCGTGGTGCTGGGAAGGCGCGCCGTCGACCGCCAGCATCCCAAGCTCCAGCAGCACGTGGCCGACCTGGGGCGGCTGGACGAGCACGCCGCGCTGTTCGCCGTGGACGACGTGTTCTGCTGCCTGGGCACCACCATCCGCGCCGCCGGATCGCAGGACGCGTTTCGGCGCGTGGACCACGACTACGTGGTGGGTTCGGCGCGCGTGGCTGCGGCCGCGGGCGCACGGCGCTATCTTCTGGTCACCGCCGCCGGCGCCAGCCCCACGTCGCGCTTTTTCTACAGCCGCGTCAAGGGGGATGCGGAGGCGGGAGTGCGCGCGCAGCCGTTCGAGGGCATCGTCATCCTACGTCCGTCGCTCATCCTGGGCCCGCGCGAAGACCGGCGGCCCAGCGAGGCGCTGTTTCAGCGGGTGGCGCCGGCGGTCGCGTGGATGCTGGTGGGCCCGCTACGCCGCGCCCGCGCCGTGGACGCGCGCAACGTGGCCCGCGCGATGGTGCGGCTGGCAAAGGAGCGGACACGCGGCATTCGCGTCGTGGAGTCCGAGGAGATCCCGGGGATGGGCGGAGCGTAGATGGCGGAGCAGGAACGGAAGGACGGGACGGGCGAGGATGGCGAGTGGACGGACCTGTCGCCCGGGATGAAGCCCATCCCGCCGGAGATGTACAAAGGCCCCGGCGGATGCGGCTTTACCGGCTGCATGTACGCCATCATGATCTTCGCCGTGCTCGCGCTGGTGCTGCTGGTCGTCGGCCTGATGTTCCGCGAGTGGACCGTCCCCCTGGTCTCGCCGCGCGGGTAAATGCGTCCAGGCAAGCGAAAGAGCCGACCTCGCCTCAGCGGGGTCGGCTCTTCATCGCTCCTGTATTCACTCGCGACTCAGTCTGCCGCTTCCCGCGCGCGGAGCGCCTGATTGACGGCTTCAGCATCCGGAAATACTTCGGTGAGGTCTGGACTGATCGGCACGAGGTTCACGCCCTCGCAAAAGCGCGCCGCATCTATCCCGCGAAGCGCGTTGCGCAGCTGCTCACGGGTGAAAATCGTATTCGTCGCGCATCTCATCTCCGTCCCTTCCGGAACTGCTTGTTGTATAGGCGACGATCTGCTCTAGCTCCTTCCAAGCATCCATTCGAACCTGGGGAGCAAAAAGTAAAGGAGGGGCAGCATCCAGATGCTGCCCCTCCCAATGTTCTCACGCCCGCACGAGCTTCTTGTACTTGATGCGGTGCGGGACGTCGGCGGCGGAGCCCAGGCGGCGCTTCTTGTCCGCCTCGTACTCGCGGTAGTTGCCCTCGTACCACACCACTTCGCTCTCGCCCTCGAAGGCCAGGATGTGCGTGGCGATGCGGTCCAGGAACCAGCGGTCGTGGCTGATGACCACCGCGCACCCGGCAAACTCCAGCAGCGCGTCTTCCAGCGCGCGCAGGGTGTCCACGTCTAGGTCGTTGCTGGGCTCGTCGAGAAGGATCAGGTTGCCGCCGCGCTGCAGCGTCTTGGCCAGGTGCACCCGGTTGCGCTCGCCGCCGCTGAGCACCTTGACCAGCTTCTGCTGGTCACTCCCCTTGAAGCCGAACCACGAGCAGTACGCCCGCGCGTTCACCTCGCCGCGGCCCAGCTTGATGCTGTCCTGCCCGCCGCTGATCTCCTGGTACACCGTCTTTTCACCGTCCAGCGCGTCGCGGCTCTGGTCCACGTACGCCAGCTCCACCGTGCTTCCCACCTTGAGGGTGCCGGCGTCCGGCGTCTCCTGCCCGGTGATCATGCGGAACAGCGTGGTCTTGCCGGCGCCGTTGGGCCCCACGATGCCCACGATGCCGCCGCGGGGAAGGCGAAAGTTCATGTCGTCCATCAGCAGCCGGTCACCGAACGCCTTCTGCAGGTGGTCGGCGATGACGACATCGTCGCCCAGGCGCGGGCCGTTGGGGATCACGATCTCGGCGCGGTTCAGCTTTTCGCGCGGGTCCTCCCCCAGCATCTGCTCGTAGGCGTCCAGACGGGCCTTGCTCTTGGCCTGCCGCGCGCGGGGCGCCATGCGCACCCACTCCAGCTCGCGCTCAAGCGTGCGCGTCTTGGCGGAAGCCTGCTTCTCTTCCTTGCGCAGACGCTCCTGCTTCTGCTCCAGCCAGCTGGTATAGTTGCCCTTCCAGGGAATGCCCTCGCCCCGGTCCAGCTCCAGAATCCACTCCGCCACGTTGTCCAGAAAGTACCGGTCGTGGGTAATGGCCACGATGGTGCCCTTGAACTCCGCCAGGTGGTGCTCCAGCCACGCCACCGACTCGGCGTCCAGGTGGTTGGTGGGCTCGTCCAGCAGCAGCATGTCGGGCTCTTCGAGCAGCACCTTGCACAGGGCCACGCGCCGCTTTTCGCCGCCGGACAGGTTCTCCACGCGGGCGTCGGCGGGCGGCAGGCGCAGGGCCTCCATGGCGATCTCGATCTTGCGGTCCAGCTCCCACAGGTCGGCGGCGTCGATGGCGTCCTGGATCTTTACCTGCTCTTCCAGGAGCTTGTTCATCTCGTCGTCGTCGCTCACCTCGCCGAACCTGGCGTTCACCTCGTCAAAGCGGCGCAGCAGGTCGCGCTGGGCGCGGACCGCCTCTTCAACGTTGCCGCGCACGTCCAGGGCGGGGTCCAGCACGGGCTCCTGCGGCAGGTAGCCTATGCGGGTGCCCTCGGCCGCCCACGCCTCGCCGTTGAAGTCCTTGTCCACGCCCGCCATGATGCGCAGCAGCGAGCTTTTGCCGCTGCCGTTGCTGCCCACCACGCCGATCTTGGCGCCGGGGTAGAAGGAGAGCCAGATCCCCTTGAGGATCTCGCGGTTGGGCGGAACCACCTTCCGCAGCTCCTTCATCACGTAGATGAACCGCGACGTATCGAGATTGCTCATCAGTCCGGGTCGGCTGGATGTCGGTCAGGGGCGAACGCAGGCCCCGGTCAGGTTGTTTGAGGGCGGGAAGATAGCACGGCGCGGTGCGTCGCGGGAGGTGGGGCGGGTGTGAGGGTGAGCGGGTGAACGGGTGAACGGGTGTGAGGGTGTGAGGGTGTGAGGGTGTGAGGGTGTGAGGGTGTGAGGGTGTGAGGGTGTGAGGGTGTGAGGGTGTGAGGGTGTGAGGGTGTGAGGGTGAACGGGTGAGCGGGTGTGAGGGCGTGAGGGTGTGAGGGTGTCGCTCGGAACCGCGGCGGGGGAAGGGCGAATAAATTCGCGGCAACAACTACACGAAATCCGCCTTCGCGGATTGGCGGGCAGGAGGTGAGGAGGGCTGTGGTGCACGTGGAGGCTTCCCATCACGCCGGGCGTGGCCCACACGAGCAGGTGAAGCCCGGCCGGGCGAGCTCCGCGAGCCCAGGGCGGGGCTTATGGCCGTTCCAGCCGCGGGTTTAACCCGTGGTGGCCAAGGGCGGGGCTTGCCGTTGCACCCTCGCGTTTCCCGGGGTGGCTTGCGCGGGAGATGTGGCGCGGGACGTCCTCCTACCCGGCCTCGCGCCCACTGGTGGCTCACCCGGAAAACCTCCTGGGCGTCTCTGCTACCCTCGCGCCTCGCCCGCGGCGGCTACGTCTACGGCCGCCGCGGGTGTGGGAATCCCCTACAGCTGATCCACCGTGTAGCCGCGGTCGCGCAGCATCTTCACCACGCTCTGCTCGCCGACCAGGTGCGCGGCGCCCACCACCACCAGCACGTCGTCGCCGCCGCGCAGCATCTGCTCGATCTGCGGCACCCAGGCGGCGTTGCGGTCCGTCAGCATGCGCGCGTACAGCGCCGGCGACTCGTCCATCGACTCGTTCATGATGGCGTCGATGCGCGCCGCGTCGCCCGCCCGCCACGCCGCCACGATCTGCCGCATCTGCTCCGCCGTCTGCGGCGCCTCTTCCAGCGACTGGCGCAAAAAGCCGATCTGCGCGTCCGGCGTCATCCCGTCGAACATCCCCAGCTGGAACTCCACCGACTCCAGCCCGCCCGTGGGCTTGCCGTCCTGCTTGGCCCGCCCGGAAAAGTGCATGTCCACGCCGTGCTCCGGCGTAAGGCCCGCCTTCTGCCACTCCACCGACTGGAACATCAGCGCCACCAGCCACGGCTCCATGCGGTCCAGGATCGGCATGCTAAGCCCCAGCGCGGCCAGCGCGGGCGCCGCGGCTTCCACCTGCGCGTACAGATCCGCCGGAATCTCGCCGCGCAGCGACTTGCCCTGCGGGTACATGCCGCGCATGGCCATCTCCTGCTGGCGCGCCATCAGGCTGTCCAGGCTGGTTTCAAAGACCACGCGCTCCGCGTCGGCGTAGGCGGTCTGCACCGGTGCCGGCAGCGGGTACGCGTCGGGGCTGAGCAGGTGGATGGACCCCAGCATGTACACCGTCGCGCCGCTGGCGCCTTCCACACGATAAAGAAGAGTGCGGGCGTCCTGCGCCACCGCGCCGCTGGCGCTGGCCAGGGAGCCGGCCGCGAGCAGCCCCGCGGCGATCCGGTTGAAACGCTTCATCGAAAGTTCAGTCCTGCTGGAGTTCGATTGATATACGCCGCTCATCCGGCGTGGTCCCGGCTACGGCAGCCGGCCCGCGCTGGTTTCGGGGGACGAGCGGCCGTCTGCCCCAAAGTTGTTCAAATTCCACGAGATGCGCCAGCGGGGGCGGCTTGCTGCGGAAGGTGCTGCTGAATCGTTGCCACGGCGTTGACTTCCTGAGGGAGGCGCCGCTCCGCAAGCTGCTTTCACGAACAGGGTTGGGGCCGACCGAAGGACCTTGGTTGCCTGACTGAGGGACTTGAATGGCTCCCGGCGGCTGGGTCTCGCGCGACCCGACACAGATCCTTCGGTAGCGCGCAAGCTTCTATGGTTCTGAAAGTTACGGGTGTGCGCTCCCTCAGGATGACACCGCGCCTCCGTTTGGAGCCGGTGAGTCTGGCAACACCCTCTCAGCCGCCCGCCGTCTCGCCGCAGAAGTCGATCGCGGCGCGCGCCAGCACCTCCGCCGTCTGCCGCACCGAATCGAGATCCACCCACTCTACCGCCGCGTGCGCCCCCTCGCCCAAGGGGCCAAAGACGATGGTGTCGATCCCCGCAGCACCCAGCAGCGAGGTGTCCATCCAGTACGGCGCGCCCATGCGCTCCGGCGCCCGCCCCAGCACCCCCCGCGCCGCGCGGCCCACGGTCTCGGTGATGCGCGACCCCGGCTGCGCCTCCCACGCCTGGCGCGTCAGCACGGGACGCACGGTGGCGCGGAAGGTGGGATCCTCGGCCGTGAGCGCATCCACCAGCTCCTGGATCTGCGCAACGACGGACGCCTCCGTCTCGCCGGGGATCGTCCGCCGCTCAATCTGCAGGCGGCAGCTGGCGGCGTAGGTGCTCCACCCGCTGCCGCCCTGCAGCGTGGCGGCGTGCAGAGATGGCGCCCCTACGACGGGGTGCGGATCGGTGTGCACCAGGCTGGCGCACAACTCCTCCACCTGCCGCAGCACGCGGCCCATGCGCAGGTTGGCATCCACCCCTTCCTGCCAGCGGCTGCCGTGCGCCGCCCGCCCCTCCGTCTGCACCTCGATCCAGCAGAAGCCCTTGTGCGCCACCACCATCGCCAGCTCCGTGGGCTCGGTGACGATGGCCGCATCCGCCGTGTGGTGGCGAAGGACGTCCATCATTCCCAGGCTGGCCTCTTCCTCGTCGGCCACGGAGACGATCATCAGGTCACCGGCCAGGCGGGTTCCGGATTCCGCCAGCGCGCGGACGGCGGCCAGGCACGCGGCAAGCCCGCACTTCATGTCATACGCGCCGCGTCCGTACATCCGCCCGTCGCGCACCTCGGCGGACCAGGGGTCCGGCATCCCCTCGATCCCCACGGTGTCGTGGTGCGCGTACAGCATCAGCGAGCGGCCGCCGCCGGTTCCGCGCAGCCGACCCACCACGCTGGCGCGCCCCGGCACCGGCTCGTGCACGTGCGTCTCCATCCCCAGCGCCTCCATCGCGTCCCGCACGTACGCCGCCACCTGCCGCTCGTCCGTGGTGCCGCCGCTGAATGCGGGGTTGATGGAGTTGATGCGCACCAGCTCGCCCAGCGTGCGGACCATCCCGTCGAAATCCACCTGCATGAGCACCCTCGGTAAAGCGGAGAAACGAAACGAGCGGGACGGCACCGTGCCCTCCCGCTCCCAATCTACCGTTCCATCCCGCCGTGCGTCAGAAGGCGTGGCCGATGCAAAGCCGCGGCCTTCCCGCGGAGGCAGAGCGTGTCGAAAAATCGCCCCAGGCCTTGCTTTCACGCAGGAGGCGCCGCTGCATAAAGTGCTGCACACGCAAAGGGTTTGCGCCGGCCGAAGGATCTCGTCTGCCTGATCGACGGACTTGAACAGCTCGCGAGGGCTGGGCCTTGCGCGACCCGACAAAGATCCTTCGGTCGCGCACAAGTGATTGTGTCTATGAAGCTTATGGGTGTGCGCTCCCTCAGGATGACAGCTGGCCACAGGCGCGATCCGGTGAGGTCTGGCAACACCCTTCCCGGGATGTCAACGAGCTTTCGGAGTTCGTGTCCCCGTCAGAAGCTGTAGACAAAGTTCACCAGCGGGATCCAGCAGAAGTCGCTTTCGCAGTCCGTGGGCGACACGGCAATCCCCAGGTCCGCGGACAGCTGCTCGCCAAAGAAGCGGATGCCGCCGGACAGGATGGAGCCGTCGCTCCCGTCGAATCCGGGGATCAGGTAGTTTTCCGTGATCAGCTTGGTGTTGCGGCCCGCGCGCAGCTCGCCGCCCACCATCACCACCGCCTGGTTGTGCAGGTCGCCGTCACTGAACCCCCAGCCGATCCCCGCCGTCACCGCCTGGTCGCTGCCGCCGAACGTGCCGGCCCCGTAGACGATGCCGGCCGTCTCGTTCTCCACCGCCAGCGCCAGCACGCCCGTGGCCACCGCCAGCGTTTCCGTCTCCAGCAGCGTGAGCTTGGGCGCAAAGTACCACAGCTCGCCTACGGCGCCGGGAAGGATGGGCGTGCCGCCGGAGACGGAGAACTTGCTGGTGACGCCATAGGTGAGGAACGGAAAAAACACCTCGTACACGCCCAGGTAGCCGCGCCCGCCGCCCACCGCGCGCGCCGTGGGGCCAAAGAACAGCCGCGTGTGGTTGGGATCTTTGGGTAACCCGTTGGCGACCGCTCCCGGCCGCGCACGCTCGATGGAGCGGATCTGCTGCCGCTCCAGCCGCACCGTCACCCCGGCCTGCGTGCGCACGATTACGGTGGCGCCGGCGTCCTCCACCTGGCCGTGCAGCACCGAGCCGTCGGTAAGGGTGATGACGTACAGGCTGTCCGCCGCCACCGCCACCGTGCCCGTCTGCGCGGCGGCGGAGCGGGGGAGGGCGAACGCCAGGGCGAGCGGCAGCGCGGCCAGCATCAGCCGGCGAAGTGGGAACGTCATGGGATGGATGATGTAATCGGGACAGCGGATGCGGGCGCGCCGGGTACGCCGCGTAGGGGAAACCCCGCCAGTTTACCGCCGCCGATCCGGGGACGCAAACGTTTGGGCGAGGAGCCGCACCCGCTCTTTACCGCAAAGTGGCGGTGCGGTTAGATTGGTACCGCAGTCGCAACCATGCAGCCGACAAGCAGATGCAGAGCATACAGCGCAGGCGCACCGTCACCGTGAACGTGGGGGGCGTTCCCGTGGGGAGCGCGCACCCGGTGGTGGTGCAGTCCATGACCAACACCGACACCGCCGACGTCGAGGGCACCGTACGCCAGGTGGCCGCCCTGTGGCGCGCCGGCAGCCAGATCGTGCGCGTGACCGTCAACAACGACGAGGCCGCGCGCGCGGTGCCGTACATCGTGGAGTTTCTGCAGGCGCGCGGCGTGGACGTTCCCATCGTGGGCGACTTCCATTACAACGGCCACCAGCTGCTGGCGAAGTACCCCGACACCGCGCGGGCGCTGGCCAAGTACCGCATCAACCCCGGCAACGTGGGCGCCAAGCGCCACGACGAGAACTTTCGCGCCATCGTGGAGCGGGCGATCGAGTTCGGCAAGCCGGTGCGCATCGGGGTAAATTGGGGCTCGCTGGACCAGGCGCTGCTCACGGAGATGATGGACGCCAACGCCCTCCTTCCCGAGTTCCAGCGCAAGGACGCCAAGGAAGTGATGATGGACGCGATGACGGAAAGCGCCATGCGCTCCGCCGCCTTCGCCGAGCAGTGCGGCCTGCCGCACGACCGCATCATCCTCAGCGCCAAGGTAAGCGGCGTTCAGGACCTCGTCCGCGTCTACCGCAAGCTGGCGCCGCTTTCGGACTACCCCCTGCACCTGGGCCTCACCGAGGCGGGGATGGGCACCAAGGGCATCGTGTCCAGCGCCGCCGGGCTCAGCATTCTGCTGCAGGAGGGGATCGGCGACACCATCCGCGTCTCGCTTACCCCCAAGCCGGGCGGCGACCGCACCGAAGAGGTGCACGTGGCGCAGCAGATCCTGCAGTCGCTGGAGATCCGCTCGTTCAGCCCGCAGGTCACCAGCTGCCCCGGCTGCGGGCGAACGACGTCGACGTACTTTCAGCAGCTGGCGGAGAGCATCCAGGGGTACCTGCGCGACCAGATGCCGGTCTGGCGCGATACGCACCCGGGTGTGGAGGAGATGAAGGTGGCGGTGATGGGGTGCGTGGTGAACGGGCCGGGCGAGAGCAAGCACGCCAACCTGGGCATCAGCCTTCCCGGCACCTTCGAAGAGCCCAAGGCGCCCGTGTACGTGGATGGCGAGCACACCGTCACCCTCAAGGGCGACCACATCGCCGAAGAGTTCAAGCGCATCCTGGACGATTACGTGGAGAGCCACTACCCGGCGCGTCCGGCCGTCGCGGAGCCCGTCGGAGTCTAGACGTAAAGGACGGATCCGCGCGAAACCGTCCGGCGATGACATGAAACGAGCCGGGACCGGTGACTGCCGGTTCCGGCTTCTCTTGTCCGGCCGATCCTCCGGCGCCAAATTCAGCTTACCTTAGCCGACCATCATCACGCGCAGGTAAAGCAATGAAGCGCACACGTACGTTTGCGGCACTCGCGCTGGCCACGCTGGCCGCGGCCTGCGGCGACGCGCCCACGCTGGCAGGCAGTCGCTCCGACCTGTCGAACACGACTGTCTCCAGCACACTCTCGGTTTCGATCGGCGGGCGCACCCAGGTTCAATCCTACGATGCCGGGTGCGAGTGGTCCGCCGTGGTGTGGGGCGGCGTCGCGCCGTACGCGTACGACTGGACCGACAGCCGTACGACGGTTCATACCTACAATTCGTGGTACTTCCGGTCGTTCTCCAACAACGCCACGATCACGCTTACGGTGACGGATGCGCTGGGGCAGACGGCGACCGACACACACGCGGTGACCGTCTACTCGCTCGCTCCCGCCTGCAACACCTGATCGGCGGCGGAACCCCGTTGGGGGCTGATGCGCCTCTCGCGCGTGAAGCGGAGGCGCGGAACCCATCGTGCGCGAAAGCAGGCAGTCGACAAGCAGGCGCATCTGCATGCGAAGGTCATGGACGCAGGATCTTCGCAGTCTTTTACACCGATCCTCACCGATACACTGTAAAGCCTTAAACGAAGCGAATCGAGATCGGCTGAGCACGCCAGTGGACACGGTGTCATGTATTTTCTATGGCTAAAAAATTGCGTATTAAGGTATTGACAACGGCGTTCTTCCCACGGCTGTCAAACACCTCTCTCCCGGAGGCTGTACATGAAGCGTCTGATCCCCCTGTTGTTCCTGCTGCTCGCCGCACCGGGCTTCGCGCCGCCCACGCCGGTCGAAGCGGCAACGGCAAGTGCGCAGGCACATGCGCTGGGAGTCGTCCTCATGGGTCCCACCACGGTGCGGTCCACCGACTGGAACAGCTGGGAAACGGTGGTTTACGGCGGCACGCCACCGTACCAGTACTCATGGTTCCACACCCTGTCCGGGTCTGGCACGGCGGATGGAGCGGTGTGGGAGGGTTCCTTCTATGAAAACGGAATCCTGGTCGTAGGCGTGAGGGATGCGCTGGGCGCTACCGGACAAGCCACCGTTTACGTCACGGTGTCGCCGTGGTAAGCGCGTTGGTCGCGGAACGGTATCGTTGCGAGAGCGAGTAGCGCCGCTGTGGCGCATTGCGAGCGAAGGCCGCGGACGCACAAGCGTCCGCGGCCTCTCCTTTTGGGGATCGACGTGCCGCAACGCCGCACTTCCGCTGCACCTGGCGGCTGCGTATCGTACCTGCGGCGACGTTGAGCGCTTTGTGCACGCGGCTGGCGCACTCGTAGCGCCCAAATTCAAGCCGCTTGCGCATTTACGCACCGTATCCTTACACTCGGAGCCTCACCCGGTCCGAGAGGAGAGCATGGCCACGGCAGCCCTGAACCGCTACACCCCGGAAGAGTACCTCGCCCTCGAGCGCCACGCCGAGTTCCGCAGTGAGTACATCGACGGCCAGATCATCGCGATGTCGCCGGGCGCGCTGCGTCCGCACAACCTGATCGTGGCGGCCCTCGTTTATGAGCTGCAGGGACACCTGATGGACGGCCCGTGCGAGGTCTATCCAAGTACCCAGCGGGTCAAGGTCAGCGCGTCGGGAGATTACCTTTACCCGGACGTGGTCGTATCCTGCGATCCGCAGTTCGAAGCAGGGGGCAATGACAACCTTCTCACGCCCGTGCTGATCGTCGAGGTGCTCTCCGATTCTACCGCGCGCCACGATCGGGAGAAGAAGTTCTCGCTGTACAAGCGCATCGACACGCTGTGCGAATACGTGCTGATCTCGCAAAAGGATGTTCTCGTCGAGCAGTACGTCCGCCAGGGTGATTTCTGGGCCCGGACCGAGGTCACTGATCTGGAAAGCTCGATCGCACTCGCGTCTCTCGGGCTGAAGATCCCACTGCGGCGGCTCTATCGGAAGGCGCTGACGCCTACCCGCAGAGTTCCGCGCGCCGTGCAGGCGGGGGAGTAGCATCCACAGGCGTGACGGACGCACTGGACTGCCGGACAAGCCAACGTGACGACGTCGGTGTGGTAGGGCGCAGTCGCAGAGCGGCGGTGTTGCGAGAGCGCGAGATCGATAGCACCGCAGTGGCGCATTGCAAGCGAAGGCCGCGGACGCACCGGCGTCTGCGGCCTCTCCTTTGGTGGGTCCGTGTGCCGCAACGCCGCACTTCCGCTGGACTTGGCGGCTACGTATCGTACATCGGATGGCGCTCACCACTTTGTGCACGCGGCTGGCGCATTCGTAGCGGCCAACTCCAAGCCACTTATGCGTTTGCGCGCTTCAACCTTACACTCGGAGCCTCACCCGGTCCGAGAGGAGCGAATGGCCACGGCAGCCCTGAACCGCTACACCCCGGAAGAGTACCTCGCCCTGGAGCGCCACGCGGAGTTCCGCAGCGAGTACATCGACGGCCGCATCATCGCGATGACGGGCGGGAGCATTACGCACAACTACATCGTGGGGAACATCTACGCGGGACTGCTTGCGAGGTTTGCCGCGCGGCCTTGCCATGTCTTTTTCGCCGACGTAAAAGTCCGTTTCGGCTGGGGCACCAACTACACGTACCCGGACGTGATGGCGTTGTGCGGGAGGCCGGCACGCGGAGACGAGCACGCGGACGTCCTGACGAATCCCGCGCTCATCGTGGAGGTGCTTTCCAGGAGCACGCAAGCGTACGATCGCGGCGAAAAGTTCGAGCGGTACAAGGCCATCGAAACGCTGCGTGAGTACGTGCTCATCGCCCAGGACGAAGTGCTGGTCGAGCACTTTGAGCGGGAGGGCGATTTCTGGAGATGTACCGCCATCACCGACCTGAACGCGGTGATCGACTTCCAATCGGTCGCGTGCTCCTTCCCGATACGGGAGATCTATCGCCGGACGGACTTCGTAGTAGAGGACGTGCTGGAGGCCCCGGAGTGATGACGGCAGGCGGGGCTCGCCCCGGGCAGGAAGGGTAGTAAATCCCGATCTGGCGCATTGCAATCGAAGGCCGCGGACGCACTGGCGTCTGCGGCCTCCTTCTTTGGGTGGGCTCGTGCGCCGCAACGCCGCACTTCCGCTGAACTTGGCGTCTACGTATCGTACATCGGATGGCGCTCACCACTTTGTGCACGCGGCTGGCGCATTCGTAGCGCCCAACTCCAGGCCACTTGTGCGTTTGCGCGCTGCAACCTTACACTCGGAGCCTCACCCGGCCCGAGAGGAGAGCATGGCCACGGCAGCCCTGAACCGCTACACCCCGGAAGAGTACCTCGCCCTCGAGCGCCACGCGGAGTTCCGCAGCGAGTACATCGACGGCCGCATCATCGCGATGGCGGGCGCTCCGCGTCCGCACATACTGATCGTACACAACCTGGATCGCGAGATCGGGGTGCGGTTGCTGGACAGCCCGTGTGAGACCTATCCGACTGAGATGAAGGTCAAGGTCGGTGCATCAGGACGGTACGTATATCCGGACCTCTGCGTCTCCTGCGCTCCTCGGTTTGAAGATGGTAACGCGGATGTGCTCCTTACGCCGGTGCTGATCATTGAAGTCCTTTCGGAGAGCACGGAGAAATACGACCGGGGTGAGAAGTTCACGCACTACCGTCGTATCGAATCCTTGCGGGAGTACGTGCTTTTCTCTCAAAAGGAATGCTTGGTCGAGCGATACGTCCGCGACGGGGATTTCTGGCAGTTTAACTCCGTGGATGATCTCGATGCTTCGTTGGAACTCACCTCGTTGGGAATCAAGATCCCCTTGCGGCGGATCTACGCCAAGGTATTGCCGGTGAACCCTGCGGAGCCAGGCACGGGGACGTGAGCATGCTCATTCCGCCTATCCATCTGCCGCGCTGACGAACGGCTCCACGATGAACTCGTTGGAGGGGGTGAGGGTGACGGTGTAGAACTCGTCGAAGCCCTCGTCCATCCGCGGCTCCTCGAGCTTTTTGTAGGTGCCCAGTATGCCGGGGATGGGGACCACCGCCTTGCCCTGCCGCAACCGGTTGCGCGCGATGGCCGCGCGCGTCTCGGTGCGGAAGAAGTAGCAAACGACGCGGAACCCCGCCGCCTTCGCGGACGCGACGTACCGCGCCCGCTCCTCCGCCAGCACGTTGGTGTTGTCCACCACCAACGGCTGCTTCGACTCCAGGCACGCCTGCAGCAGCAGCCGCTCGCGGTTACGCGTCCGCAGCAGGTCGCGGCTGATGCGCACGTGCGTGTCGAAAAACCGCTGCTGGTAGAACGTCGACTTTCCCGACGCCTGGATCCCTACCAGGATTACCGCCTCCATCCAATCTCCTCTTCACGTTCCGCCGTCGTCACGTCGAACACCCGGCGTACCGTGGCAAATGCCGGGCGCGATCGGATCAGCATTCGCCGCGGATGATGGTAGTCGGGAAAGAGGGCTGTACGGTGGGACGCGCGAAGCCAGCGAACCCGGCTGGGAAGATCGGCGGCCGGCCGGGCAGCGGGTACGCGACCACCCCCAGGCTTCCATCCGCCCCGCGCAACGCGCCCCAGAGCGCATCCGCATCCGCGTACGCCGCCTGGAACGAGGCGTCTACCTGCAGACGCAGTTGCTCGGCGCCCTCCGCGCCCAGCCGAAGCCAGACCGCGCCGTCCTCATCCGCCAGGCGCAGCCACGCGGCAGCATCCCGCGCCACCTGCACCTCCGTCACGGCGGGGTGGTAGGCGGGGAACTGGATCTTCTCGCGGAACGCGCGCGCGGCTGCCGCGGTGTCGCGCGGGATGGTGCCGCTCGCCATGTGGGCCGCCCACTCGGCGATCTGCCGCTCCCGTTCGTCTTCGCGAACGGGACGCGTGGGAAGGAGAAGCCGCACATCGTACGCGGTCCTTCCCTCCAGATCCATCCGCAGCACGCGTACGGGGTGCGGGTCGGGGCCAGCGGGCTGTTGCGACTCCACCACGACCACGTGCCGGCCGTCGTCCGACGCGGTCCAGAGGGTCCCGGCGGTGTACGGCACCACGACCGACGACGCTCCCCCGCCCCAGGGAAAGGGCACGTCCACGTAATACGGCCCGGACGGCCGCCGGTGCAGCGTGCGGATGACCGTCTGGCCGCGCGAGACAACCAGGTTTTCCGTAAACCGTGGATCCGGATAGGGCGGCGTGAGCTCGCCGAGCGTCAACCCGCCGGCAAGGGCGTGGCGCGGGAACACCTGCGTGGCGAATTCGCTGTGCATTTGCTCGAACGCACGGCATTCCAGGGGAGTCCCGTCCGCGTGCAACAGTTGCCACGTGTGAAAGCCACCGACGGCGAGCGTATCACCCAGCCAGTTCAGGGACCCACCGAACACCCCGTATCCTGACGTGGTGCGGAGGTACGACCCCACGGACGTCCCCGGCGTAAAGACGACGGCCGGAACACCCGACGCGGTGAGATAGATGCGCCCGGAAGGATGGCGCGTGAGGCTGTGCAGCCGGGGCGGCTGCTCGCCGCCCGAGGAGTCCGGCACCACCAGCACGACGACGGGCTCGGGCGCGTATCGCGTCTGCGCGGCGGCGGGCGCGGCGCAGACGAGAAGGGCGCCGAGCGCCGCGCCCAACCATCGGCGCAGGTTGCCTCGGCGGGATAAGCCAGTCATCGCGGGCTCCGGGTGAAAGGGGCTGGCTCGTTCCCCGGCGCGCGCCGGCGATTTCAAGCTACCGCACGGCCGGGTTCGCCTTCCGCGCGTTCGCGGTGACGAAGTACAGGATGGCGGCGATCACCAGCACCGCGCCCGCCGTCGCCCACTCGCCCAGCGTGATGCTGGAGAGCAGGTAGGCGATGGCGGCGAGCGCCAGAAAGGGCACCACCGCGCCGCCCGGCACCTTGAACGGGATGCCACCGGCCTGCACGTTCTTGCGCCGCAACTCCCAGGCGGCCAGGCAGCACGCCCCGTACAGCAGCAGCGTCGCCAGGTTGGCCAGGATCGCCAGCCGCTCGAACCCGCTGGTCAGCGCCAGCAGAATCACGATCACCCCCTGCGTCCAGATGGCCACGTGCGGCGTGCGGTGCCGCGGATGCACCGACGCCAGCGCGCGGGGAAGAAAGCCGTCGCGGCCCAGCGCGAAGAGCGCGCGCGGCACCGCCAGCGTCATCCCGCCCACGTAGCCGAACATGGAGATGGAGGCGCCCACCAGCAGCAGCGTGCGCCCCGTGGGCCCCATCACCCGCCCCGCCGCCTCGGCCAGCGGCGTGGGATGCCCCGCCAGCGCACCGCCCAACAGCCCCTGCGCCACCAGGTGAATGGCGATGTACAGCAGCGTGATCCCCACCATCGCCATCAGGATGGCGCGCGGGACGGTGCGCGCCACGTCCTTGACCTCGCCGCTGGGCACCAGCGCGCTCTCGATCCCCGCGAACGCGAAGATCAGAAAGGCCGATGCGCGCGCCACGTCGCCCGCGGCCGGCGCGTCCGTCCACGCCAGGTTGCCGCCCTTGACCGCGAACACGCCCACGATCACCAGCAGCAGAAGCGGCAGCAGCTTGGCCACCGTCGCCACCGTGTTCACCGCGCTCCCCTGCCGGATGCCGGCCACGTTGATCGCCGCGTACATCCCCAGCACCGCCACCAGCAGGACGACGCGCGCGGCCCCGCCCGTAAGCGCCGGCACCAGTGCGCCCACGGAGTCCGCGAACAGCGCCGTCACGGCCGAAAGCGCCAGCGTCCCCACCACCCATAGCAGCACCCCCGCCAGAAAGCCGACAAAAGGCCCGAACGCCACCTCTACGTAGGCGTACGGCCCGCCGGTCAGCTCCACCCGGCTTCCCGCCTCCGCAAAGCAGAGAACGATCAGCCCCATCGCCACCGCACAGACGATGTAGGCCATGGGCGCCGCCGTCCCCAGCTGCGTGGCCGCCGCGGAGGGAAGGCGAAAGATGCCGCCGCCGATGGTGACGTTGATGATGCCAGCTGCCAGCCCCCACACGCCCAGCGCGCGGATGAGCCGTGCCTCGGGCGCGGCGGTGGTATGATCCTGCATGGATGTTTGGATGGCGTGCGAGGGATGGATTCGGTTGCTGCGGATGGAGGAAGCTTCGTCCGCCGGGCCGCCGCGCGCAAGCGGCGGCCCGGTTTGGCGTGCCTTGGAGCGTGGCGCCGGACGCACGCGCGAGCAGTCATCCTGAAGGAGGCGCCGCCTCGTACCCTGCCGGTACGATGCAGCCTGACGCCGGCTGAAGGACCTTGCCGGCAGAGCCGCGGGGCTGGATGCCAACGGGATCGCCAGCCCCTCGCGAGCGGAGAGAAGGTCCTTCGGTCGCGCGCAAGCGGTTGTCTTTCTTGCGGTTCCCCGGGTGCGCTCCCTCAGGATGACTGGGATTCCGCGATCACGAGGCAGGGGACAGGAGCACCCGGTCAGGGTTGCGCGGGAACGCGGATGATGGGGTAGCGGCGATCCGGCTCGATCCAGCGGTCCAGCAGGTTCCACGCGGCGAAGCCGTCGTCGGAGCGCGGTTCCAGCAGGGTGAACACCAGGCGGGCCAGGGGCTGGTCCATCGGCACGCCCATCATCCTCGGCGCCATCCGCGGCGTCTGCGTTTCCCACCGGCCCCAGACGCGGCGCTCGCGGTGGCCCTGGAACGCGCGCTCGGCGACCCTGGTGGAATCGATCCGGAACACCTCCACCTGCGCCGGCACGTCGAAGACGGAATCTACCCGCACCCCGTGCATCCGCAGCCGGTCCACAATGCTGTCCATCCCTGGCGGCAGCAGGTACATGGCGGGCGCGCGCTCCGTCTCACCGGCGTCAAACGACTGCCACTCGGGCATCCGCTCCTCCCGCACCGTATCGACGCGGCGCAGCATCATGTGCCCGGTGAGGGGGTTGGCCTCCTCGCGCACCTCGCCCATCAGGATGGTCACCGGCCCCTCGCGCCGCAGCCGCGCGTTCAGCGCCAGCGGACGGCCGCGCAGGTCCTCGCGGTCCGCGGCTTCCGTCGCGCGGCGGATGTCGGCGGCGTGCGTGCGCGCCCATGCCAGCGAGCGGTCCACAAAGTCGCTGGTGACGCGGACGCGTTCTTCAAAGGTAAGGTACGAATACGCCTCGCTCAGGATACCGAAGCGGTTGCGCAGCCCGGCGTAGTTGGTGCCAAAGCGCGGCCGGTGATCGAACGTGTACCAGCCGCGCTCCACCTCGGGATTTCCATCCTCCGCCGACGGCACGTTGCCGTAGTAGTACAGCAGCCAGCCCGCGTCCTTCGCGCCCGCCGTCACCGCCGGCAGCCACTCGCGGCGCAGCATGCGGTCGATCTCCGGCGGCGTGTTGGGGTGCAGCGGCGGCGCGTACGTCAGGTGGTAGCCGTGGTAGGTGCCGTTGGTGGTGTGCAGGTCGATCATGACGTGCGGATCGTACTCCGTGAGCATCCGCGCCAGCCCGCGCGCCTCGGGCGATTCCAGCTTGGTGTGGTCGCGGTTCAGGTCCAGCCCCTGCGCATTGGGCCTGATCCCCATCCCGCCGATGGGCCCGTGCTGCCGCGGCCGGTTGGCGGCGTCAATGCGTTCGTTGCCGTCCGCGTTGTAGATGGGCGCCACCAGCAGCACCAGCTCGTCGAACAGCTTGTCGTACAGGCCGACCGGGATGTCACCCAGCAGGATCTGCAGCGCTTCCTTTCCCTCAACTTCGCCCGCGTGGATGTTGCCCTGCAGGTAGACCACCGTCTTTCCGCTCGCCCGCACCGCCGCCGGCGACGCGTCCGTCACGCGCCCCACGACGCCCAGCGGCAGCGGCCGGCCCTCGTTGGTGGTGCCAAAGGTGGTCAGGTGGATGATCCGGGGCGACAGCGCGGCTGCTCGCCGCATGTACGCCACCACCTCGTCGTAGCTGCTGGTTTCGCGAAAGCCGGTGCGCTCGGGCCGCGTCGACAGCGAATCCGCGATCGCGGGTGATGGATACAGCACCGGATCGGGCAGGGAGCGTGAGCCCGTGCAGCCGGCTGCCGCGCCGGCCAGCCATGCGCACGTCGCGGCGATCGAGACGGAGGTTCTGCGGATCATTCGCGCGGTCGTTGGTCGGGTGGATGATCGGGATCCGTCAGCAACCTACGCCCTCCGCGCGCCGCCGCAAACCTGATCGCATCGGAACTGTAATTTCCTGGGAAGGGAATCGACGCCCCTCCGATCTCTCCCGCACAACCAACCGCCCCCAGGGTTTTTGGGGGGAGGTTGGTTGTGGTGCTCGCCCGGAGGGGGCGCCGCGGCCGCAGTTCGATGCCTGCCGGCGAGCCGCAGACCTCGCGCGCACCGCACCTTGTCGCCATCTTCCCCTCGCCCGTACATCACCCGAAGTTCCTTTCGCACTTTCGCACTTTCGCACTTTCGCACTTTCGCATTTTCGCACTCACGCACTCACGCACTTCCCCCACCCGTGACCCCCGACCTTCACCTCGACCTCCCGGCGGCCCGCGCCCTGATGCTCGCCGCGCAGGGGCTGGACCGGCGGCCCCGGCGGCGCGCAAAAAAGGCGGACGTGCTGGCCGCCATCCGCCGCATGGGCGCGCTGCAGATCGACACCATCAGCGTCGTGGCGCGCAGCCCGTACCTGGTGCTGTGGAGCCGCGTGGGCGACTACCAGCCGCGCTGGCTGGACGAGCTGCTGGCATCGGGAAAGATCTTCGAGTACTGGTCGCACGAGGCCTGCTTCCTTCCCGTGGAGGACTATCCGCTCTACCGTCACCGCATGCTGGACCACTCGTGGGCCGGCTGGCGGTACGCGCACAAGTGGATGGACGCGCACCGTGAGGACGCCGAGCGCCTGCTGCAACACGTGCGCGAGCACGGCGAGGCGCGCTCCACCGACTTTGAGCGCGCGGGCACTCCTGGCGGCTGGTGGAGCTGGAAGCCCGAAAAGCGGATGCTGGAAAGCCTGTTCACCGCCGGCGAGCTGATGATCGCGCGGCGCGAGGGATTCCAGCGCATCTACGACCTGCGCGAGCGCGTCCTCCCTTCCTGGGACGACGCCCGCCTGCCGACGGCGGATGAGGTGCGGCGCACGCTGGTTCTCAACGCCGTCCGCGCGCTGGGCGTCGCCAAGGCAAAGTGGGTGGCGGACTACTTTCGCATGGACAAGACGTCGACGAAAAAGCTGCCCGAGCGATTGGCGGATGCCGGCGACCTGCTGCGCGTGCCGGTGGATGGATGGAGCGAACCCGGCTACGTGCATCCCGACCACGCGGACACCGCCCGCGCCGCCGCCGCCGGCCGCATCAAGCCCGTGCTGACCACGCTGCTCTCGCCCTTCGACCCACTGGTGTGGGACCGGACGCGGGCAAGTGAGATGTTCGATTTCGAGTACCGCATCGAGGTCTACACGCCCGCGCCCAAACGGGTCTACGGCTACTACGTGCTGCCGATCCTGCACCGCGGCAAGCTGGTAGGACGGCTGGATCCCAAGGCGCACCGCAAGGAAGGCGTGTTCGAGGTGAAGAAGATCCACTTCGAGCCCGGCGTGCGCCTGACCGATCGCCTGATCCGCGAGGTCGCCGCGGCGATACAGGAATGCGCCCGCTGGCACGGCACCCCGCGCGTTGAACTCCGCGCCTCCGATCCCCCCGAAGCCGCCGCGCGCCTGCGGGATGCGCTGGCGTCCGATGAGGTGGACGTGAAGACCGGGACTTGAGTGGATTGGCATCTCCGGGTAGATTTGTACAACTGAATTGTACAAATCGGGAGGCTACGATGGTCAGATTCGGCTCGGGAAAGAAACTGCTGGCTTCCGAGGCACGGGCAAAGTTTTCATCGCTGCTGGAAGAGGTAAGCGTCCACCCGGGAAGAGCGATCTACATCGCTCGCCGGGACCGCAAGAATGCAGCTGTGCTCGTGGACGCCGCGCATTACGAGATCCTGATGCGCAAAGCCGATCTGGTTGATCACCCGCCTGGCGAGCCGTTTCAGGTCGTGGGCAGCCTGAAGATCCTGGTTTCGGATGACGAGTTGGAACTGCGCATTGCCGCCAGGAGACGGCGGCAGGCGGAACTTGCCGCGGCGAAGCGGGCAGAGCTCTGATGGCGGTTCTCGCCGTCATCGATACGCATGCGCTCATCTGGTTCTGCGCGGGACGATTGAACCGGCTTGGGAGAGATGCGCGGCGTGTGCTGGAGCGTGTGGAGGAGGGAAACGGCGCCATCTTTGTTCCCGCGCTTGCCCTCGTGGAACTGGCCGAGGCGGCGCATGATGGTGACGTGGACCCTCCGGGCGGCTTTGCCGTTTGGGTTGAACGTTTGTTTGCATCCGGGCGCTTTTTCCCCGTAGACCTTACGTGGGCCATTGTACAACGGGCGGAAGAACTGTACGCAATCCCGGAGCGGGGCGACCGGTTGATCGCGGCGACAGCCCTTGAGCTCGGCTACCCGTTGATTACCCGCGACCATGAGATTATGGCCGCCGCGCAGGTGGAAACCATCTGGTAGCCGGTGCCGAAACCCATCGGCCTCGTCTCTCGTAAGTTCAGTCTGCGCAATCGCATCCAACTCATCCACCTGAACGCGGTAAACCATCCCAGATGTACGGGATCGCGGGCCTGCTGACCGGACGCACCCTGTGTGGGCGCTATCGTATCGAAGCGGTGATCGGCCGCGGCGGTATGGGCGCCGTGTACCGCGCGACGGACGAGCGCCTGGGCCGCGCCGTGGCCGTAAAGGTCATCGGCATCACCGCGGCCGACTCGCAGGAACACGGTCGCCTGCTCGCACGATTTCTACGCGAGGCGCGCGCGGCGGCCGCGCTGCACCATCCCAACGTGGTGTCGGTGTACGACTTCGGCACGGATCCGGACGTCGGGCTGGACTTTCTGGTGATGGAGCTGCTGCAGGGTGAGGACCTGGCGGTGCGGCTGGCGCGCACGGGTCCGCCGCCCATGCACGTGTCGCTCAGCATCCTGCGCCAGGCAGCGCGCGGGCTGGCGGCCGGACACCGCTCCGGGCTGGTGCACCGCGACGTAAAGCCCGGCAACCTGTTCCTGGAAACCAGCGACCACCCCGACGAGCCGCACGTGCGCGTGCTGGACTTCGGCATCGCGCAGGTGTCGGGCGAAGAGGGCACCGTAACGCACCTGACGGAGTTCGGCCGCTCGCCGTTCTCGCCCGCGTTCGCCTCGCCGGAGCAGATGCGCGGGGAGGACCGGCTTACGCCCGCGTCCGACGTGTTCAGCCTGGCCGCGGTGGGCTACAACCTGCTCACCGGCGTGCGCCCGTTCACCTCGTCCGATCCCATGCGGATGGCCGAGGAGACGGCGGACGCCGTGGCCGCGCTGCCGCGGCGCGCCCCCGGCCTTGCGCCGCACGTGCGCGACGCGCTGGTGCGCGCGCTCGCCATCCACCCCCTGGCGCGCTTCTCCGACGCCACCGCCTTGGCCGACGCGCTGACGAACGAGAGCGCGCCCTCCTCCGCGCCGGCCGCAGCCGCCGCCGTTGCCGCGTCGGCGCAGATTCCCATGCGTCACGTGCGTCCGTCGCTAGGCGCCGTTTCGGTGGAGCCTGAGCCGGACGAGGGCACGCGCCTGCAGACCGCGCAGCCGCCCCGCAAGTCCGCCGTGCGCGAGCCTACCGTGCTCCCCGCATTCGCCGCTCCGCGCGCGGCCAGCGTTCCGCCCCAGCCCGCGCCGGTGCAGCCGCTGGCGCAGCAGCTTCCCGCGGCGTTCGCCCCCTCGCCCGCACAGGCCGCCGCGGCGGGGATGACGCGGCCGCCGCAGGAAGGCATGGCGCGCCGCTTCTTCCGCGGCCTGTGGAACTTTACCGTCACCACGGCGGTGATGGCGCTGTTCGTGGGTGCGTGGGCGCTGGCGGCCAACGGGGTCATGCAGGGGCGCAAGGACCAGGTGTACGCGGGCGCCGCGGCCTCGGTTCTGTTCACGCCGCTGGCCGTGCACCGGCTGACGGGCCGCCGCGGGCGCTACGGTTTCGTGCTCTTCGGCTCCATCATCGCCACCGCGACGGCCGTGTACTACGTGGGGCGTGATACCGATCCCGCCATCATCCTGACAGCCATGTTCGGCATGCAGGTGGTGACCAGCTTCGTGATGGCCCGCCTCACCCGCCGCCGCCTCGTCGCGCCGCCGTACGTTGGCTACTGAGATCCACCGAACGAGCGACGCCCCGCATCGACCGACGATGCGGGGCGTTTTTGTGTTCACTTCTCAGGCAGTTTGAGCCACAGGTGGTCACGCGCGTGCCGCAGTTGGCGGAGTTCGCACGCAACCTTCCACTCTGGACGGAAGCGATTATCTTGCGGGATGCCAAGCCAACGAATCTATGTCGAGACCACGATCCCCAGCGCGTACTATACCAATCGAACGGCTCCCGAGATGGTTGAGCGCCGTGAGATCACGCGGAGGTGGTGGAAGGAAGCAGTCGGTAATTGTGAACTCGTCGCAAGTGCCGTCGTTCTCGGCGAGTTGCGGGATGGCACCTCGGAGCATGTGCCGTTTCGGCTATCGCTTGTGCGAAACCTCGATCTGCTGGACCTAACCCCGGCGGTCTACAGCACAGCTGACGTATACATGCATCGAAAGCTGATGCCGTCCAATCCACCCAGTGATGCGCTGCACCTCGCCCTTGCCTCGCATTACAATTGCGATGTGCTGGCTACGTGGAACTACAACCATCTCGCGAATGCGAATAAATTGGAGCACATTCGCATGGTGAATACCGGACTGGGGCTGCCGGTGCCTTTTATCGCAACGCCACGCCAGCTACTCGGAGGGCAGGATGATCGTGCCTGAAAACAAGGATCCGCTCCTGGAAGAGCTGGATGAAGCGCGCAGGCGCATCTTCGAGCGGTGTGACCGTGATCCAGCCAAGGTGCTGGCGTACTATCTGGAGTATCAGAAGCAGTTCGCTGATCGCTTGATCAGCCGGCACGATCACCGGCCTGAGGGCAAGTCCGCGGCCTAGCCTTCCAGGAGTGTGAGACTACGCTAGCCGACCGAACGTCCCGCGTCGAGCCAACGATGCGGGACGTTTTCTGTTGGATGCGCTGCAGGCCGCAAAGGTAAGCTGCGACACGTTCTGATCGGCTTCGTACCAGCTGCTGGGCCTGCTAGCCGGACCGATGTTGCTGGCCGACCTGCTCCGCGCCGGAAGTACGACCGATGGGGGTGGTGTCGGGAAGGCGGCTTTGCGTGGCGGGCGTGGCGGCGTAGTTTGCGCCATCCGCTCGAACCCGTCTTCCTCCACTGGCAGACCACCGTGCTCCGACGCATCCTTCCTCTGTCGCTCCTGCTTCCGGCGGCGCTCGGCGCGCAGAAGGCCATGACGGGCTACGCGCCGCAGGCCGCCGCGCGCGAGCGCGCCGCCGAGGCCGCCGCCGTCGCCGCGCCCAGCCCGCAGCGCTCCGAGCGCCACGCGCGCGTCCTTTCCGCCGAGACGCACGTGGCCGGCACCCCGGCCCAGCGCCGCACCGCCGACTACGTGATCGCGCAGATGCGCGAGATGGGGCTGGAGACGGAGGTGCGCACGTACCGCATCTGGCTTCCCCACGCCACCTCCGTCCGCGCCTGGCGCATCTCCCCCGATCCCGTCGAGCTTGATCTGGCGGAGCCGGCCATTGCGGGCGATCCGTTCAGCGCGATGGAGCAGTACCTTACCGTCAACGGCTACTCCGCGGCGGGCGATGCCACGGGCGAGGTGGTCTACGTCAACTACGGGCTCATCGAGGACTACCGGCGGCTGGATTCGCTGGGGATCAGCGTGCGCGGCAAGATCGCCGTCGCGCGCTACGGGCGGTCGTTCCGCGGCATCAAGGCGCGCGAGGCGGAGCGGAACGGCGCGGTGGGGCTCATCATCTACAGCGACCCGCGCGACGACGGGTACATGGCGGGCGACGTGTATCCCGAAGGCCCCATGCGGCCCGACGGTGCGGTGCAGCGGGGGAGTGTGATGAACACCAACGGCGACCCCGCCACGCCGGGATGGGCCAGCCACGCCGACGCGCGGCACGTCCCGGTCGAGCAGATGACCATCCCGCACATCCCCGTCGTCCCCATGGCGTACGGTGACGCGGCGGAGCTGCTGCGCGGCGTCCGCGGCACCGACGTGCCCGGCGACTGGCAGGGCGGCCTTCCCTTTCGCTACCACATCGGTCCCGGTCCGGTCACGGCGCGCATTCAGGTGACCACGGACGCGGCAACCGGCGGATGGAAGGACATCCACAACACCTTCGGCATCATCCGCGGGACGGAGTTTCCCGACGAGATCGTGATGATGGGCGGTCACCGCGACGCCTGGGGTCCCGGCTCCGTGGACAACGTGAGCGGCACCGTGGCGGTGATGGAGGCCGCGCAGGCGCTGGCGGAGCAGGCGCGCGCCGGGCAGCGGCCGCGCCGCACCGTCGTGTTTGCCACGTGGGACGCGGAGGAGTGGGGGCTCATCGGCAGCACCGAGTACGTGGAGGACGACTCGGCGCGGCTCACGCGAGGCGGGGTGGCGTACCTTAACCAAGACGCCTCGGCGTTCGGCCCCGACTTTGGCGGAGGCGGGTCGCCGTCACTGCGCGAAACCCTGCGCGACGTGGCGCGCGTGGTCCCCGATCCGGGCGGGGAGGGAAGCGTCTATCAGGCGTGGCGCCGGAACCAGGCGGTGGCGGCGGACTCGCTGGAGCCGGAGATGGGCGATCCGGGCGGCGGGTCGGACTTTGCCGGGTTCTACAACCACCTGGGCATTCCGCACCTGGACTGGGGTTTTGGCGGCCCGTACGGCGTGTACCACTCGCAGTACGACAACTTCACCTGGATGAAGCGCTTTGGCGATCCGCAGTTCACCCGCCACGCCGCCACCGCCAGCGTGGGCGCCGCGCTGATGCTGCGCCTGGCCAACGCCGACGTGCTTCCGTATGACTACGCGGAGTTCGCGCGCACCATGCGGCGCTACGTCCCCGCGATGGAGACCGCCGCCACCCGCCACGGCTGGGACGTGTCGATGCAGCCGCTGTCGGACGCGATCGGGCGGATGGAGACGGCGGCGGCGGCGTTCCAGCAGGCGCGGGATGCGCGCCTGGCCTCCGGTGCCCCCGCCGCCGCCGTCCTGGCGCGCACCAACGCCGCGCTCATGCGGGTGGAGCGCGCGCTCACGCGTCCCGAGGGCCTGCGCACGCGTCCCTGGTTCCGCGGCCTGATCTACGCCGCGGACGAGAACAACGGCTACAGCAACGTGGTGTTTCCCTCCGTCACCGAGGCCATCCGCGCCCAGGACCGTGCGCTGACGGAGCGCGAGATCACCGACCTGGCCACCCGCTTTACCGCCGCCGCCGCCGCGCTGGACCAAGCCCGCCAGGCGCTCGGCGGCTCCTGATCCGCTCGTTTACGCTCGGGTACGAAAACAAAGAGGAGGGGGTACAGAGGAGCAGGGAAAAGCCGGAGGAACAGAGAAGATCCTCTGTTCCTCCGGCTTTCTCTGTCCCTCTGTACCCCATCCTCTTTTGCTCTTTTCGGATCCAGGTGATCCGATCCGCCGAGCGTCAGTTGTCGTCCAGCGCCTCGAAGGCGGCCTGGTTGGCGACGAAGAACTGGATGTTCTCCTTCAGCGTGCCCCCAGGCATCCCCGCGAGCGCCTGCTCACCACCCATCTGCACCATCATGTGGCCGAACATGGCCTGCATCATGGAGAACAGGAAGGTCACGTACTCGCGGCTCGTCATCCCCGCGCCGTTGATGGCGCTCTTGATGCGCGGCTCGTTGTCGAACGCCGCCGCGATCTCGCCCAGGTCGATGTCCGAGGGGTTGTCCATGTCGACATGGTCCTCGATGTCGATGTCCTCGTCCTCCAGCTCCTTGAGCGCGTTGGTGGCGCGGACGAACTTGTCGAGGTTGCCGCTGGTGAGGCGGTAGTTGGCCAGCGCCGGATCCCGGAACATCTGCTGGATGGCTTCCATGCCCTGGCCCGGCTGCGCCGCGGCGGTGGACACGTCGGCCGCGACGGCGGCAAGGGACAGGCCGGCCAGCGCCAGCACACGGACGAACACGCGCGGCATGCGCGCGGCGAGGACGTTGGTCATGGAAGATGAACTCCTGCGGAAGTTTCCGGAACGGGGGCCTGCGGATGGGGCGGGCACGTAAACGTAATCCCGAAGCGCCTCCGCGGCTACTGTCGAAGCGTGGTACGCGCCCGCCGGGCAAGGAGTTTCATCCACCCGCCGAAAAGACGCGCTTCGCCCCGGCCGCTCACCCTTCAGCGGGGCGGGGCGAGCATCGGCAGGCGCAGGGTAAAGGCGCTGCCCTGGCCGGGAGCGCTCTCCACCACCACGTCGCCGCCCAGCAGCCGCGCCAGGTTGCGGGTCACGCTAAGCCCCAGCCCGGTGCCGCCCACGCGCCGGGTGGGTGCCTGCTCCACCTGGCTGAACGCGTCCCAGATGCGCTCCAGGTTCTCCGGCGCGATGCCGATCCCCGTATCGCGCACCTGCAGCACCGCGTGGCCGTCGTGCGCGGCCAGCGAGACGGCTACCTCGCCCTCGTCGGTGAACTTGACCGCGTTGGAAAGCAGGTTCAGCACGATCTGGTGCACCTTGCCGCTGTCCGTCTCCACCGGGACGGGGTGGGCGGGGACCTGCACGCGGAACGCCAGCCCCTTTTCGCGCGCCAGCGGCTCCACCAGCTCGGCCGCCTCGCGGGTAAGGCCGCCCAGGTCCAGCGCTTCGAGGTGCACCTCTTCGCGCCCCGCCTCCAGCCGCGAGAACAGCAGCACTTCTTCGATCAGCCGCAGCAGGTGCTTGGAGCCCACGCGGATGCGGGACAGCTGCTCGCGCTGCGCCGCGTTCAGGTCGCCGGCCACCCCGGCGTCCAGCAGGTCCGCGTAGCCGATGATGGCGTTGAGCGGCGTGCGCAGCTCGTGGCTCATCACGGCCAGGAACTCGCCCTTGGCCGCGTTGGCGTGGATGGCCTCGGCGTAGAGCCGCGCGTTGTCCACCGCCAGCGCCACGCGCCCGCCCAGCTCCTCCAGCCGCGCCGCGTCGTCGGCGGTGTAGCGCGGAAGACCGTCGCCCGCGGCGGCGGTCAGCGCGCCCACCACCTGGCCGCGCGCGAACAGCGGCACGGACAGGTACGAGCGCACCCCCGCCGCGCGCAGCGCCTCCGCCAGCTCGCCCTCCGCCCGCGCGGTGTCGTGCACCAGCACCGTCTGGCCGGTGCGGGCCGCCTGGAACGGCGCCGACCGCGGGTGGTCCGCGGCAAAGGCGGCGTCAAACGCGGCGGCGCGCTTCGCCAGCTCCGCGTCGCGGCAGCATTCCACGGCCGCGCGGCGCAGCCCTTCGGCGTCCACCAGGTCCACCGCGCACCAGTCCGCCAGCGTGTCCACCAGCCGCTCGGCCACGCGGGGGAGCGTGGAGGGGATGTCCATCGACGAGGCCAGCGCGGCGCCGGCGTCGGCGAACAACGCCTGCCACGCCTCGGCCCGCCGCCGATGGCTGACGTCCGTGTGCATCCCCACCCACTCCCGTACGCGGCCATCGCCGTCCAGAAGGGGGATGGCGGACACGGAGACGTGGCGGTACTCGCCGTCGTGGCGGCGCAGGCGATAGTCCGCGGCAAACTGGGATCGCTCCTCGCTGGCGCGCGACCACGCGGCGCGGACGCGCTCACGGTCGTCGGGGTGCACGCACGCCATCGCCCCCCCGCCCAGGGACTTTTCCGGCGCCTGCCCGGTGAACGCCGTCCACGCGGGCTGCTCGGTGACGAACATCCCCTCCGGCGACGCCGTCCAGACGATGGCGCTGGTGGCCGCGACCAGCGAGCGGAAGCGCTCTTCGCTCTCGCGCACCGCCGCCTCCACCTCGCGCGCGCGCAAGAGGGCGTTCACCGTGGCCACCAGCACGCGCGGCTCCACCGGCTGGGTAAGGTAGCCGTCCGCGCCCAGGTCCAGCCCCTGCACCCGGTGCTCGGGGGTGCGGTAGGCGGCGGAAAGGTACAGGACGGGGATGGTGGCGGTTTCCGGCGCCGTCTTGATGCGGCGGCACACCTCAAACCCGTCCAGGTCGGGCAGGTTCACGTCCAGCAGCACCAGGTCCGGGTCCTGGCTGCGGACCAGGCGCAGCGCCTCCTCGCCCGTGGCGGCGTCCACCACCTCGAAGCCCGCCTGCCGCAGCACGCGCGAGGTGGCGTAGCGGCCGGCCTCGTAGTCGTCCACGTTCAGCACCAGCGCGTGGCGCCGCACGGGAGCGGCGGCGCGCGGCTCAACGTCCGTCATCATCCCCCTCCTCTCCCCCGCTGCGCCCCGCAGGCTCGTGGTACTCGCGCGGCAGCTCCAGCGTAAAGACGGAGCCCCGTCCCGGCTCGCTCTGCACCCCCAGCGTCCCCCCCAGCAGCTCCGCAAGCTTGCGCGAAAGCGGCAGCCCCAGCCCGGTGCCCCGGCGGCGGCGCTGCACGTGGCCGTCCACCTGGGCAAAGTCCTCGAAGATGCGCGCCTGGTCCTCGGCCGCGATCCCCACCCCCGTGTCCGCCACGCGGAAGAGGACGCGGTCCCCGTCCGCCATTCGCGCGGAAACGCGCACCTCGCCGGCCTCGGTGAACTTGAGGGCGTTGGACACCAGGTTGCGCAGGATCTGGGCGACCTTGGGCTCGTCCGTCAGCAGCGGCGGCAGTGCGGACGCGTCGTCGAACCACAGCTGCGTGCGTTCCCCCGCCAGCAGCGGCCGCAACGTGGCGCGCAGCGCGTTGAACAGCTCGCCCGCGGTGAACGGCGTGGGGCGCACTGCGGCTTTTCCCGCCTCCACCTTGGCCGTGTCCAGCAGGTCGTCCACCAGCCCCAGCAGGTCCTGCGCGCTGCGGCGGATGAACCCCACCTGCTTTTCCTGCTCCTCTTCCAGCGGGCCGTCCACGTGGTTCAGCAGCAGCCCGCTCAGCGCCAGAATGCTGTCCAGCGGCGTGCGGAACTCGTGCCCCATGTACGACATGAACTGCGCGCGCAGCTTGTTGGCGCGCCGCAGCTGCTCCATCCGCTCGTCCAGTTCGGCGTACAGCGCCACCACGCCGCGATTGGTGTCTTCAAGCTCCTGGTTCAGCCGCGACAGGTCTTCCTGCCGCGCGCGCACCTCCGCCAGCGCCGCCACCAGCTCCGCGTTCTGCCGCTGCAGCTCCTGTACGGGGTCCGCCGGCCGCAGCCCCGCCAGCTCCGCCACGATCCGCGCCCGCGCCGCCGCGTCCACGGCTCCGCCGCGCGGCAGCCGCTTGGCCAGCTCCACGGTGGTTCCCTCGCCCGGCGCCGTCCGCACCTCGAAGCGGTCCATCAATCGCCGGGTGCCGATGAGCCCCATCCCCATCCCCGTGCGCGAGACGTAGCGCCCGTCCAGCACCTCGTCGATGTGGGGGATGCCGGGCCCCGCGTCGGACACCCGCGCCACCAGGTGCTGCTCCCCCGGCGCGCCGCGGACGTCGAAGGCGATGCGGCCGTCGCGCGCGTAGCGGACGGCGTTGCGTGCCACCTCGCTTACGGCCGTGGCAAAGCGCACCTGGTCCTGCCCGTCCAGCCCCAGCCGCACCGCCACCTCGCGCGCCCGCTGCCGCGCGGACACCACGTCCGCGTCCGCGCGCAGCTCCAACGTGCAGAGCGGGGCGGCCGGCGCGCTCACCACGCACCCACCTCCCGCGCCACGACCACCGTGGCGTCGTCGCTGCCGCGGCAAAAGTCGCGGTACAGCACCGCCGCGATCACCGCCGGGTCGCGGCGGGCCAGCCCGGGGTACGCGTCCAGGCTCCACCGCCCGCTGATGCCGTCCGAGTGCATCACCAGCACCCAGGGGTTGGGCAGGGCGGTCTCGAACGCCTGCACCTTGCGCATCTCGCTCCCCACGATCCCCGCGTGCGTCACCAGCGTGCGGCTCTGCCCCGGCGTCCACAGGGTCGCGGAAACGTTGCCCACGCCGGCGTAGCGCACCACGCCCGCGTCCAGCGCGATCTCCGCCACCGAGACGGCGGCGCCGCGGGTGTGGCGGATCGCCCCGTGCATCCGCTCCAGCAGCCGCTCCGGCGCCTCGGCGGAATGTTCGTCAAACGCCCGGGTGGCGCCCTGCGCCGCCACGGCCGCGTCGGGCCCGTGGCCCAGGCCGTCCGCGCAGACGAGCATGCAGCGGCGGCCGGAGTGCGCCACCGACCAGTGGTCGCCGCACACCGTCTGCCCCGGCTTGGCCACGCTCACCCCGCCCACGGAAACGGCGGTGTCCGGCGCCCCCGGCTCGCCCCCCCAGACCCGGGCCAGGACGATGGTCCCCTTGCCGGGAGTGGAGAAGACGTCGAACTCGTCCGACACCCGCGACAGCGCGCCCAGCCCCGTTCCCGGGCTTCCCGCGGTGGAAAAGCCGTCCGCCAGGCACTGCTCCACGTTGCGCATCCCCTGCCCGCGGTCCACCGCCAGCAGCTCCACGCCGCGCGCCGCGCCCCGGCCGCAGGGGCGCACGATCACCACGCCCACGCCGGGCGCGTGCTTGGCCAGGTTGGTCGCCGCCTCCGTGGCCGCCAGCGCGGCCCGCCCCGCGTCCGTCTCGTCCAGCCCCAGCGCCTGCGCAAGGCTGGCGGCGCGCCGGCGCACGTCGCCCGCCCCCGAGGGGTCCGTCACCGAAAGGGCAAAGCCGCCCGTCACTTCCATTTCACCACCGTGATGCGCGTGCCCTGTCCGGCCGCCGATTCGATGGCGAACTCGTTCACCAGCCGCCGGGCCCCGCCCAGCCCCAGGCCCAGGCCGCCGCCCGTGGTGTAGCCGTCGCGCAGCGCCGTTTCCACGTCGGGGATGCCGGGCCCCTGGTCCGCGAACACCAGGCGCAGCCCTTTGCGGGCGCCGTCCTCCAGCGCCTCCATGAGGAGCGTGCCGCCGCCGCCGTAGACCACCGTGTTGCGCGCCAGCTCGCTGGCCGCGGTCACCAGCTTGGTCTGGTCGACCAGGCTGAAGCCCATCTCCACCGCCCAGCTGCGCACCGCCTGCCGCGCGCGCACCACGTCGTCCTCCGCGCGCAGCGGGCGCGACTCATCCTTCCGAACCCGCATCGTCCACCGGATCGGGTTCGGGTTCCATCACCCCGCGCAGCAGCTCCATCCCGCGCTCCACGTTCAGCGCGGTGCGCACGCCGGGAAGCGAAAGGCCCAGCTCTACCAGGGTGATGGCCACCGCCGGCTGCATTCCCACCACCACCGTCACCGCGTCCAGCACGCGCGACATGGCCGCGATGTCGCCCAGCACGCGGCCGATGAAGCTGTCCACGATCTCCAGCGACGAGATGTCGATCAGCACGCCGCGCGCGCCGTCCTTGACGATGCGTTCGGTAAGATCGTCCTGCAGCGCCAGGGCCAGCCGGTCGTGCATGTCCACCTGGATGGTGACCAGCAGCACCCGGCCCATCTTGAGGATGGGGATGCGCTCCATGGCTCAGGCACGCACGCGGGCGACGGTGTACCCCGTCACCTTGAGCGCGACGGCGATGGCGTCGGCCAGCGTGGCCTTGGTGGTTACGTTCTCCAGCATCACCCCCAGGTGCACCATGGTCTGCGCGATCTGCGGGCGAATGCCGCTGATGATGCACTCGGCCCCCATCAGCCGCGCCGCCGCCACCGTCTTGATCAGGTGCTGCGCGACGAGGGTATCGACGGTCGGCACACCGGTGATGTCGATGATGGCCACCGACGCCCCCGTCTCGACGATGCGGGTGAGCAGGTTTTCCATCACCACCTGCGTCCGCGCGCTGTCCAGCGTGCCGATGAGGGGGACGGCCACCACGCCTTCCCAGATCTTCACCACCGGGGTGGAAAGCTCCAGCAGCTCCTGCTGCTGCCGCGCGATCACGTCCTCGCGGCTGCGCTGGGCCACTTCGGTGGTGTAGAGACCCAGCCGGTCCAGCAGCGTGGTGGCCGCCCACGTTTCGCGCGCCAGCGCCGCGGTGTCGGGGACGCGGGCGCGCAGCCGCGCGAACAGCGGGCGCTTGAGCGAAAAGACGAACATCGCCGTCTCCGACGGGCTGAACCCCTGCATGGCCCGCGCGCGGGAAAGCCGGTCCAGCAGGTCGCGCACGGGCTCCCACGAGGCGCCGGACGGGTCGTCCAGCCGCCCCTGCGCCGCGGCGGCGCGCACCAGGGCAAGGAACTCGGCCGACTGCTGGCGCAGCTCTACCTCCGACAGCAGGTCGCGGCGGGTGGTGACCCCCGCCGTCTGCTCACCGATCCACTCTTCCAGCAGCGCGGCTTCGTCTTCGGCAAGGATGGCGGGAATGACGCTGGTGGGCTCGGCCATGGTTCCGATCCGATCTGATGGTGAAGCGCGCTGTGGAGAGACGTACGCGAGATCCGTCCGGGGCGCCGGTGCAGCGTGGCGGCGAGGATAGTACGCGGCGAATGCCCGGTCGGACAAGGCGTTTGTCCGCGGGCTCAAACAAATGATTCACGCGATCTCCGTGCCGCGCGCCCCGGCTTCGCCCCCGCGTACAAGCAAGCGTGGCCGCCCCGTACGGGACGGCCACTCTCCTGCGTCTGCGCGGCGGCGGCAGGGTCAGACGCGGTCGCGTTCGTCCGGCTCCACGTCGGGTACCTGGGCCAGGGCTGCCTCGTACCGGCCGCGGCTGCCGCGGGCGGCGCGCTCGCGCAGGTAGTCCTCGGTCATCAGCGCCGACATCTTCTCGGCCACCGCCGTCGCCACGAACTGATTGATCGAGATCCCGTCGCGCGACGCGAGCTCCTTCACCTGTCTGTGCAGCGAGTCCCGTAGTCTGAGGCTGAGTACGCTCATTACAACGCTCCTAGACGTCGCAGAAAGTCGGCCGCAGTGTGGTGATCAGCACGGGCTTGGGCGGCCCAGTGCCAAGCTTATGAAGGTGACAAAGCGGACATCGATTGTCAATCGTGCACTTTTCTGCGGAAGAACTCAGGCTCGGCTGCAGCGACAAACTGAGAAAAACGGCTTTCATACCAAATCCAGCAAAACACCTCACCTCAAGCCGGACTACAAGAACAGAGGTCAGGGTACAGAGGAACAGGGAACAGCCAGAGGAACAGAGGAGGAATGCGGATCACCTCTGTTCCTCTGGCTGTTCTCCGTCCCTCTGTACCTTCCGATGTTGTTCTTCCGGATTCGGTATGATCATGATCATCACGTGGAGGCGCGGAGGAAGGGTGTATTCTCCGTGTCTCCGCACCCTCCACGTCTCCGCGTGAGATCTTCGGTCTCCGGATCCGGCCCAGGCGGGAGCGTAAAGAAGAAGCGCGGCCCAGGTGGACCGCGCTTCTTCTTCCGGCAGATGTCTCGCTACTGCAGCACCGGCAGCGCGCCGGCGGCCTTTCCATCGAAGCCGGCGCCCAGCGGCACTTTGATGCACGCCGCGAAGTGACCGCCGCCCTTGTCCGCCAGCGGCGGGACGATCTGGGCGCAGTCCGCGTCCTTGAGCGGATGGTGGCAGCGCGGGTGGAACGGGCATCCCGGCGGCGGGTTGGCCGGCGAGGGCACGTCGCCCTGCAGCATGATGCGCTCGCGCCGGATCCGCGGGTCCGGAATCGGCACCGCGGAAAGCAGCGCCTGCGTGTACGGCATCAGCGGGTTGCGGTACAGCTCGTCGCTGTCCGCCAGCTCCACGATGCGGCCCAGGTACATCACCGCCACCCGATCGCTGATGTGCTCCACCACCGACAGGTCGTGGGCGATGAACAGGTAGCTCAGCCCGAACTGGTTCTGCAGGTCCTGCAGCAGGTTGATCACCTGCGCCTGCACCGACACGTCCAGCGCCGACACCGGCTCGTCGCACACGATCAGCTCCGGCTCCACCGCCAGCGCGCGGGCAATGCCCAGGCGCTGCCGCTGCCCGCCGCTGAACTCGTGCGGGTAGCGCACCGCGTGCTCCGGCCGCAGCCCCACGATGCGCAGCAGCTCGGCGATGCGGTCGTTGGCCTTTTGCCCCGTCGCGATCTTGTGTATGGCCAGCACCTCCCGCAGCATGTCCGCGATGGTCATGCGCGGGTTGAGCGAGCTGTACGGGTCCTGAAAGACGATCTGCACCCGGCGCCGCATGCGCCGCAGCTCGTCCTTGCCCATCTCGAAGATGTTGGTCCCGTCAAACTGGGCCATCCCCGCCGTGGGCTCGATCAGCTTGAGGATGGCGCGCCCCGTGGTGCTCTTTCCGCACCCCGACTCGCCCACCATCCCCAGCGTTTCGCCCTTGCGCAGGAAGAAGGATACCCCGTCCACCGCCTTTACGTCGCCCACGTGGCGGTTGAAGAATCCCTTCTTGATGGGGAAGTACTTCTTCAGCCCGCGCACCACCAGCAGCGCGTCCTGCGGGGGCTCCATGTCGTCGGGCGTCTGCCCGCGCAGGTCGCTGTCGCCCTTGGCCGGCGGCAGCGGCAGGTCGCGCTCGCCCGGGTCCCTGGCCACCGCGCGCGCCGCCGCGTCCACCCGTTCCGGGTCCGCCCCGGCGCGCTCCATCCCCGCGCCGATCAGCGGCTCCGCGCCGGTGTGCGGCCGCTCGCCGCCGCTGCGCTGGCCGTCCGCCGCGCCGTGCCCGCCCGCGGGGGTGCGCCCCTCCGGCGTGTTCGCCATCAGACCACCTCCTCCCCGCCCGCGTCCACGTCGGGCGCCAAGTCCGGGTCACCGGCCACCGGCGTGTGCGCGCCCGTCCCCGTCAGCGCGCCGTCGGGCGTAAAGCCGCCCGTCTCGCGCCGCACCTCGTCGCGCCGCTCGGGATACTTCACCAGCCAGCACTTGTTCTTGCGGCCGGGGCCGATCTCGAACAGCGGCGGCGCCTCCTTCTCGGTCTTTTCCCAGCCGTAAGGGCAGCGGTCGTGAAAGCGGCACCCCACCGGCCAGTTGAGCGGCGAAGGCACCACGCCGGGGATCACCGCCAGCCGCGTCTTTTCACCGCCCAGCTTGGGCATGGAGCGCAGCAGCCCCTCGGTGTAGGGGTTCTGGGGGTTGTGGAACACGTCGTCCACCGGCCCCTCCTCGAACACCTGCCCGGCGTACATCACGATCACGCGGTCGCAGGTTTCCGCCACCACCCCCAGGTCGTGGGTGATGAGGATGATGGACATTCCCAGCTCGCTCTGCAACCGGTTGAGCAGCTCCAGGATCTGCGCCTGGATGGTCACGTCCAGCGCCGTCGTGGGCTCGTCGGCGATCAGCAGCTTGGGGTCGCACGCCAGCGCCATGGCGATCATCACGCGCTGGCGCATGCCGCCGGACAGCTGGTGCGGGTACTCGTCCACGCGCTGGTGGGGGATGGGGATGCCCACCAGCTGCAGCATCTCGATGGCCCGGTCGCGCGCCTGCTTCTTGTTGAGCCCCTGGTGCAGCCGCAGCGACTCCACGATCTGGTCGCCCACGGTGAACACGGGGTTCAGCGAGGTCATGGGCTCCTGAAAGATCATGGCGATGTCGTTGCCGCGGATCTGGCGCATGCGCGCCTCTGTGGCCTGCGCCAGGTCTTCCATCCCACCGTCCGCGCCGCGGAACAGGATGCGCGACCCCTCCTGGATCTTTCCGGGCGGCTGGGGGATCAGGCGCATCACCGACAGCGAGGTGACGGACTTGCCGCTTCCCGACTCGCCCACGATCCCCAGCGTTTCGCCGGGGTTTACGTGAAACGACACGCCGTCCACCGCGCGCGCCACGCCGCCGTCGGTGGTGAACCAGGTGCGCAGGTTTTCCACCTGCAGAATGGGCCCGCCCGCCGCGTCGCGCGCCGCCGAGCCCGTGATGTCCCGTTCCTTCAAATCAGCCCCCATTCCCTGTACGCCGCCCACTGCCCCGGGCGCTCGGCTCCCATCCACGTCATGGCTGCTCCTTCTGGCCCGGCGAGCTGCTCCACGCCTCGATCACCAACGGCAGTCGCGGATGCGGATTCTGCCAGAGCCATGCGACCGGAATCCACATCCCGGGGAGGGCGGCCTCGCTCCGCAGCACCGGAGGCTCGTCCAGCGCAACGGGTTCGTACACGCCGCCGGTACCCAGGCGATACGCTTCTACACGCTCCCGCAACGGATCCACCAGCCAGTACTCGGGGACGCCGGCCTGCTCGTACTCGTAGTACTTCACGCCCCGGTCCACCGCGCGCGTGGAAGGACTGACGACTTCAACCACCAGGTCCACCGCGCCTTCCACGAACGTGCCGTGCGCCCGGTCCGCGTGCTCCCTGCGGATGAAGAAGACGTCGGGCTCGCGTGCCGTCTCCTCGTTCAGGCGGACCGGATAGGCGTTGACGTACGTTTCGCCCAGCCCGTCGTGAACGTCCGACCAGTACTGGATGATGGATGACAGAAAGCGGCTCAGCCGTCCCTGAGGTTCGTTTCCCGGACTCACGACGTACACCCTCCCGTCCACCCATTCCGCATGCACCCCGTCGTACGCCTCGAGATATTCCTCGAACGACATGGCAGGCCCGTCGACCTGAACCGGCGGCGCGTACGTAGCCATCACGTCCTCACGTCCGCAGGCGCGGGTCCAGCGCGTCGCGCAGGCCGTCGCCCAGCAGGTTGAACGCCACCACCGTCAGCACGATGGCCAGGCCGGGAAAGGTGGCGATCCACCACGCCTGCGTAAGCGCGTCGCGGCCGTCCGACACCATGTTTCCCCAGCTGGGCGTGGGCGGCTGCACGCCCAGGCCCAGGAAGGAAAGCGACGCCTCCGTCAGGATGGTGAGGCCGATGCCCAGGGTGGCCGACACGATGACCGGCGCCATGGTGTTGGGGACCACGTGGCGCAGGATGATGCGCCAGTCGCCCATCCCCAGCGCCCGCGCCGCCTGCACGAACTCGCGCTCGCGCAGGCTCAGCACCTCGCCGCGCACGATGCGCGACGTGCCCATCCACCCCGTAAGGCCCAGCACCACCACCACCAGCCAGATGCTCTGGTTCTCGAACACCGCGATCACCACGATCAGCAGCACCAGGCGCGGAAAGGCCAGCATCATGTCCGTAAAACGCATCAGCACCGAATCGACCCAGCCGCCAAAGTAGCCGGCCAGCGCCCCGATCAGCGTGCCCAGCGTCACGCTGATCCCCACCGCCACAAAGCCGATGGACAGCGAGATGCGGGCGCCGTACAGCACGCGGCTGAAGATGTCGCGCCCGAACTTGTCGGTGCCCATCAGGTGCTCGGCGCTGGGCGGCAGGTAGCGCGAGGTGATGATGTCGCCCTGCGCCGCCGGATCGAACGGCGCGATCAGCGGGGTGATGAGGGTGATGACGTACAGCAGCACCATCACCACCAGCCCCGCGATGGCCAGCTTGTTCTTTTTGAAGTGCCGCGCCGCGATGGCCCACTGGCTGTCGCCCTTGACCCGGCCGCGGGCCAGGTGCGCCGGGCTTACCGACCGCCAGGTGGAGCGCAGCAGCAGCAGCGCCAGCACCAGCAGCGTGGCCAGCGCGAGGTAGATGTCCACCCCCACCCGCCGCATCCCGGGGATCCCGCGGATCTTGGCCAGCGACAGGTAGACGATGGAGAACAGGAACCCCCACGCCAGCACCAGCGTGATGATGCGCGCCCACGCCGCGCCCCCGGCGCGGACGGGCGCACCGCCGCCCTCGGGCACGGCGGGCGGCATGGGCTCGGGCGGAACGGACTCAACGTCAGGAGAAGCGCGCACCATTGTCTACTCGTTCCGGATGCGGGGGTCGACCACGGCGTACAGCACGTCCGACAGCAGGTTGCCCAGAACCACGATGGCCGCGATGACGAAGCTGGTGGCCATCACCAGCGGGTAGTCGCGGGCCAGGATGGCCTCGACGATGGTACGCCCCATCCCGGGCCAGGCAAAGATGGTTTCCACCAGCACCGCGCCGGACAGCAGGAAGGGCAGGTACAGGCCCAGCAGGGTGATGATGGGGATGAGCGCGTTGCGCAGCGCGTGCTTGAAGATCACCGTGCGCTCGCTGAGCCCCTTTGCCCGCGCCGTGCGGATGAAGTCCTGGTGAATCACCTCCAGCATGGCGCCGCGCATGTACCGCGCGACGCCCGCCGCCGAGCCGATGCCCAGCGCCACCGCGGGCAGGAACAGGTGCCGGGCGCGGTCCATCAGCTTGCCGCCGGCCCCCATGTACTCGTACTCGATCCCCGTCATCCCCGACGCGGGGAACTGGATGGGCCACCCTTCCTGCCCCGCGCGCAGCGAGAAGATCAGGATCAGCATCAGGGCGAACCAGAAGCTGGGCATCGAGTAGAAGAACAGCGCCAGAAAGGTGAGCACGTTGTCGGCGATGCTGTACTGCCGCACCGCCTGCACGATGCCGATCAGCATCCCCACCACGAAGATCACCACCAGCGAGATCAGCGTGAGCTGCAGCGTGTTCCACAGCACCACGGGCAGGATCTCGTTGATGGGGCGCATCTGCCCGAACGAGTAGCCGAAGTCGCCGCGGATGAAGGACCAGAGCCAGCGGCCGTACTGAATGTGCAGCGGCTGGTCCAGCCCCAGGTTTTTGCGCATCTGCTCGATGACCTCGGGGCTCACGTTCGGATTGCTGAAAATCCGGTCCGTGGGGTCGCCCGGGGCCAGGTGCATCACGAAGAAGATGAGCGTCAGGATCCCCAGCAGGAGGGGGATGGCGCCCAGGAGCCGCCGCAGCAGGTAGCCGATCATCTCACCGTCCCGTGTCCCTCTTCGCGGTGTCGTCCGCGGCGCCGGCGGCCCCGCCGGCCAGCCACCACTTCCAAATGTCCTGGTACGCGCCGTACGCGTCGGCCCTGACGCCCCGCAGGCGGGGGTCCCGTGCGGTGACGGGTCCGTAGTAGTACAGCCAGGTGTAGGGCTGCGTCTGCACGATCCGCTCCGCGACGCTCCGCCACACCGGCGCGGCCGCCGCCAGCGTGGGCTGCGCCTCGGCCTGGGCGATCAGCCGCAGCGCCTCGGGATCGTCGAAGCCCACGAAGTTGAGCTGCGTGTCCTTGCCGAACAGCGGGCCCAGCGCGCCGGACAGCTCCACCCCCCAGCTGCCCAGGATCACGTCGAAGTTGCGATCGCCAAACTGCCGCTCCGACACGCTGCCGAACTCCATCTGCTGCAGCCGCGCGTCCACGCCAACCTCGCGCCACATCCGTTGCAGGATCTGCGACACGTCGGCGCGGCGCTGGTTGCTGGTGTTGGTGAGCAGCGTGAACTGGAACGGCTTGCCGTCCTTTTCGCGGATGCCGTCGCCGTCGGTGTCGCGCCACCCCGCGGCCTCCAGCAGCCGCCTGGCCCCCGCCGTGTCGTACGGCAGCGGCCGAAGCCGCTGCGGGTCGTGAAAGTCCTTCAGGATGGGCGGAAACGGACCCGACGCCTGCTGCACCCACTCGTCCATGCGCAGCTGGCGGATGATCGCCGGCACGTCGATCGCCATTCCCAGCGCCCGGCGCACGTTGGCGTCGGCGAACATGGGGCGGCGGGCGTTGTAGCCCAGGAACTCCCAGAAGCGCCCCGACTCGGCGTCGAACTGCAGCTGCGGCGCCTGCTGCCGCAGCGCGGGGATCTGGTCGAAGGTCACGCCGCGCGACCAGTGCACCGCGCCGTTGCGCAGCTCCACCAGCCGCGTGGTGGGCTCGGGGATGATGCGGATGACGATGCGGTCCAGCAGGGGGCGCACGGAAAAGTGCGGGTTGGGCACCAGGGTGATCTGCGCCCCCGGCTGGTGCTGGCCGATGCTAAACGCCCCGCTCACCACCAGGCTTTGCGGCCGGCTGATGCTGGGGTGCGTGCTCAGCGCCCCCGGCGCCACGTCCCCGTAGACGTGGCGCGGGATGATGCCCAGTCCCGAGTCGAACACCATCTCGGGGTAGCGGCGCTTGAAGTGGAACGTCACGGTGGAGTCGTTCTCGGCCACCACCGAGTCGATCTGCTGCGCGTTCTGCTGGCGCGGCGACGCGACCACCGTGTCGGCGTACAGCCCGTAGGTGAACACCACGTCGTGCGCGGTGATGGGCTCGCCGTCGCTCCACCGCAGCGCGCTGCGCATGCGGTAGCGGATGCTGGAGGAGTCGGGGTTGGCGTACTCCCAGTGCCAGGCCATGGCCATGGGCGACTGGTCGGAGAGCAGCGCCACCAGCCGCCCGTCGCGCCAGGCGCCGCGGGTCAGGCCCATGTACATGATGTCCATCATGTCCGAGTCCAGCCCGCTCGTAAAGAACAGGGGAAACGGCTGCTGCACGTCGGCGGGCTCGGCCACCACCGCGGTGCCGCCGCGGCGGGGCTCGCCCTCCTTGCCCGGCGTGCCGCCGGAGCGCTCCTCTCCTCCGCCGCCCCGTTCGCAGGCGGCGGCCATCACCAGCAGGGCGAGCACTCCCGCGCGGCCCGCCGCCGCGCCCCTCCAGCCCCGTGCGTTCATCCGGTCCGTCCGTGTGTCAGCGGTTGGCGCGCATGTTGGGAAGCAGGTACCACTGCCTGATGTTCACCCAGTCGCCGCGGGCGTCGGGGTTCACGTTGCGAAGGCGCTCGTGCACCCCCTCCAGGCGTCGCGTAAAGTACAGAATGGAGTACGGCTGGTCCTGCGCGATCTGGCGCTGGTACTGGTTCCACACCGGCCGCGACGCGTTGCGGTCCACGATGGTGGGAAGCGTGTCCAGCAGCCGGTCCGTCTCGGGGTTGCAGTACGACACCCACTGGTACGGGTCCTTGAGCTTGTCGCAGTGGAACAGGTCGGTGTCGTCGATGCGGAACTCCGTGACCCAGGCGATGAGCACCGCGTCGTAGTCGCGATTCTCCACGTCCTGGATCTTGTCCAGCAGGCTGCCCCACTCCATCAGCTGCGTGCGCACGTCGATTCCCAGGGCCCGCAGCTGGCTTTGCAGGATGACGAGGATGTCTTCGCGCTCGCGGTTGCCCTGGTTGGTGATGATGGTGAACCGGAACGGCTGCCCCTGCGCGTTCTCCAGGATGCCGTCGCCGTTGCGGTCCTGCCATCCCGCCTCGGCCAGCAGCCGCTTGGCGGCCGCCGTGTCGTGCTTGAGCTCCGCGCCCGCCTGCGGGTCGTGGTTCCAGAACATGGGCGGGATGGTGGTGTTGCCCAGCTCGCCGTAGCCGCGCCGCACCGCCTGCACGATGGCCTCGCGGTTCAGCCCCATGGTGAGCGCCCGCCGCACCCGCACGTCCTTGAACATCTCGCGCTTCTCGTTCCACCCCACCATCAGGAACTGGCGGTCGGGAAAGGAAAGAATGCGCGACGCGGGCGACGCTTCGATCTGCGAGGCCTGGTCGGCCGTGGCCGCGATGTAGTAGTCCAGGTTTCCCCGCAGCAGCTCGGCCATGAGCGTCGTGGGCTCCGGGATGATGCGGTACACCAGCCGGTCGGCGTACGGGCGCCCGCCCAGCTCTTTGGGAAAGTTCTCGTTGGCCGCGAACACCCAGCGCTGCCCGGGCAGGTGCTCCACGAACTTGAACGGCCCGTTCCCCACCGGGCTCTTGGTGCCGAACGGGTGCGTCTTCATGGCCGAGGCCGCCGTCCCTTCCAGCACGTGCCGGGGCACGGGCGAGAACGAGCGCCAGGGATCCATGAAGTCGGCGTGCGGCCGCATGCCGATGCGGATGGTGAACGAGTCCACCACCGTGGCGTCGCGGTAGTGCGTCCAGAACGCGGTGTTGGGGAACAGCGTTTCCGGGTTGCGCGCCATGTCGTACGAGTACTTTACGTCGTACGCGGTCGTCTTCTTTCCGTCGTGCCAGAAGACGTCGTTGCGCAGGTGGAACGTAAGCTCGCTGGTGTCGGCGTTCACCTCCCACGAGCGCGCCAGCCAGGGGATGGGCTCGAACTTCTCGTTGTAGGTGATCAGCGGCATGAACAGCACGTACTGCTGCACCTGGTTGGCCGTGTGGTCCGAGCTGGTGAGCGGGTTCATGTCGGGGATGGCCCCGATGGCGCCCACGACGATGGTGCCGCCAAAGCGCTGCGCCTCGGGCACGTCGGGCTCGTTGGCGGCGCGCTTTTCCGCGCCGCCCTTGGCGGGGGCGTCGCCGCCGCCGCCGCAGGCGGCCAGCAGGGCGAGCGCCAGCAGGGCAAGGTGCTGCTTGGTCTTCATGGCGTATGGTCGGTGCGTCGGGGAAACCGGCGGTGCGCCGGGCAGTGCGTGACAACACGGGAAACGAGCCCCGGCGGAGCGGGGCCCATCCCTCGATGTACCTGCCTGTGGCGTCGCCAGTTCCGTCAGCGCTGCCGGTTGGCCGGGATCCACCAGTCCCGGATGTTTACGATCTTGCTGCGCGCGTCCGTTTCCACGTTGCGCGGGCGCGGGCCCACACCGGCCATGTCCTCGGACCAGTACAGAAAGGTGATGGGCTGGTCCTGGTGCAGCACCTGGCTGTGCTGCGCCCAGATTCCCTTGGCCTGCGCGGGGTCCGTCGCCCGCAGCCCCTGCTCCATCAGCGCGTCCGCCCGTGGGTTGCAGTAGCCGGTGCGGTTTGCGGAGTTCTTGATCTGCGCCTGGGCGCAGCTGAACAGCGGGCTGGGATCCACCTTGAACGTGTCCAGCGACCAGTTGGCGAGCACCGCGTCGTACTCGCGCGCCTTGTAGCGCTGCAGCATGGACTGGAACTCCTGCGGCTGGATCTGCACGTCGACCCCCACCTGCCGCAGCTGCCGCTGAACCACCTGCGCGATGTCGGCGTGCAGGCGGTTGCTGGAGTTGATCGTCAGTGTAAAGCGCAGCGGCTGCCCGCTCTTTTCCAGGATGCCGTCGCCGTTGGCGTCGGCGAACCCCGCCTGCTGCAGGAGCGCCCTTGCGCCGTTGGGGTCGTGCGTCAGCGGGGCCAGCTCGGTGTACATGGGGCTCCAGGGCGGGATCATCCCGCTGGCCGGCACGCCAAAGCCCTGCAGCAGGCCGTCGATGATCTGCTGCCGGTTGATCCCCATGGTCATCGCCCGCCGCACCCGCGCGTCGGCGAAGAGCGGGCGGGTGTTGTTCCACGCAAAGAAGGTGAACTCGCGCGACGGGTAGTGGCGCAGCTCGACCCCGCTCTGGTTCTTGATCTGTGCCGCCTGGTCCGGCAGCAGGGTGTAGCCGATCATGTCCGCGGTCCCGTTGATCAGCTCCGTGACCATCGTCGTGGCCTCAGGGGTGACGCGGAAGACGACGCGGTTCAGGTTGGGGCGGCCGCCCAGCGCGGCGGGAAAGCTCGGGTTGGCCTCGAAGGTGGCCGACTGGTTGGCGCGCCATTCCACGAACTTGAACGGTCCGCTGCCCACCGGGTTGCGGTTGTACGGGTGCCGGCCCAGCTCGGCGGCGGGCACGGTGCCCAGCAGGTGCTTGGGCAGCGGCGGCCACCAGAAGCCGTCCAGCGCCTGCGCGTGCGGCGCCACGAAGGAAAAGCGGACGGTGTGCGGGTCCACCACCGTGGCCGACTGCACCATGTTCATGTACGCGGAGCCCAGCAGCGACGCGGTGGCCGGGTCCTTGGCCATGTCGAAGGTGAACTTCACGTCTTCGGCGGTGACGGGCTTGCCGTCGTGCCACATCACGTCGCGCCGCAGAAAGAAGGTGACGGCGCTGTCGGTGAGCTCCCACCGCTCCGCCAGCCAGGGCACCGGCTGCAGCTTGGCGTCGTACTGGATGAGCGGGGTGAACAGCATGTGCTTGACCACGTCGTCCGTGGTCAGGTGCGTGTTGGTGACGGGGTTGAACGCCTGAAAGTCGGCCAGCATGTCGATGGCGACGGTGCCCCCCTCCACCGGGGTGCCGCCCTTTTCGCCCGCTTTGTCGCCGCCCGCTCCGCCCCCGCCGTCTCCCCCGCCGCAGGCCGCGAGCCCCGCGGCACAGACGAGCGCAAGCAGGTGCCTGGCGATGGATGCGTTCATTCCTCCCCCTCCCCAATGATCGGTGCGTTGCCGCCGGCTACACCGCCGGCCCCCCAGAGGGCGCCTCACGATGCCAAGTCCATGCCGGGTCTTCGTACCGCGCCCGATGACCCCTCGCGCGCTCCTCCTCCACCGCCGTCATCCCGCCCCGCTCCAGCGCCACGCCCAACACCTCCATCCACCCCTCCGCCAGCGCATCCACCAGCGCGTCCCACGCCGGCTCGCGCCCCAGCAGCGCCGCCAGCGTGGCCGGCGCGTCCCCGGCGATGACGGCGTGGCCGGGGAGCATGAGTTCCGGGACGGCGGACTGGTCGTCGTGGATGGGGAGCGAGCCGTGCTGCAGCATCACCCCCCGCTCGCGCCGCTGCGCGCTGCCGATCAGCTTGCGTCCCCCGGCGGTCACCTCGCCCTCCACCGGCTGCTCGAAGCAGGGGGCCAGCGACGGGACCGGCGCGCGCTCCGGACCGGCGGGGTGCAGCCGCGCGTCCACCCCCAGCCGCCGCAGCCCGGCGACCAGCGCCCGGTTGATGGCGGCGTACGCCTGCCGCAGCGTGCCCAGCTCGTCTTCCCGCGCGGCGACGGAATAGGTGAGCTCGCGATGGTGCAGCACGGCGCGCCCGCCGGTGGGCCGGCGCACCACGTCGATCCCGCGCCGGCGGAGCGCGTCGCGGTCGTACCCGTCCGACGGCTGGTTGCGGCCCAGCGAAAGGCAGGGCGGGCTCCAGCGGTACACGCGCAGCACGGGCGGGCCGCCGTTGCGCACGCTGTCGGCCAGCGCCTCGTCCACGGCCATGTTCCACGCGCCGGGCGCGGGCGGCGTGTCCACCAGACGCCAGCGCGCGCGCGCCGCCGCCGCGGGTTGTGGGTGCATGGGGTGCGAGATTAGAGCGCGGACCGTGTGCCCGTCAAGGTGACGGGATTTGAGCGCCCAGGTTGGACCGCGCGGAGCCAGCGGCCGTTTCCCGTGCCGTCTGCACCGGGTTCGTGGCGCGGCGGGGCGGGGCGGATCGCATCAACCGGATCCCTCGCCGGGGTGATGTGAGGAAGGGAATGCGCCCGCGCCCGTTCATGCGGCGGATGCGCAGCTCGCGACGCGCCGGGAGCCGTTCGCATCCTCATGATGTACGGGAGGGTGCGGCGGGGACATCGTTAGCGTCCGCGGCGGCTGAATCCCTGCCCCGCGGCCATTCCTCTCCACCGCCAGGACCCGATGCACCGGTTTCGATTCACCCGTCGTCTTCCCGCGGCCGCGGTGGCCGCTCTCGCGATGGCCGCCGCCGGCGCGGCGCGCCCCGCCGACGCCCTGGCGGCACCGCTGCAGGCCCCGGCGGCGGATTCCATCGACTACGCGCGGCTGAACCCGCACCGCGGTCTGGGCGACTGCCTCGCGGATACGGCCGTGGACACGATCTGCCGGGTGCGAAAGGGCTGGACGGCCGGCGAGCTGCGCGCGCGGCTGGACGCGGGCCACGCCCTTTCCCGCGACGGCGGGGAGCTGACCTTTGCGTACCGGGGCGAGGCGCGCGGCGTGGAGCTGGGGGGCGGAATCCAGGGGCCGCTTTCACGCCTGGTGGGAACGGACCTGTGGGTGCTGACCGTGCGCGTGCCCCGCCTGGACGAAGCGATGGTTTCGTACTTCTTCATCCCCAACACGGGCGGCGACCCGCGGGGCCGGCGCTTTGTCCCGCAACGCTGGACCGGCCCGCTCGCGCCGCCCCTGCCCGACACCTCCGCGGCGCTGGCGGGACGCATCATCCGCGACTCCATCCGCAGCCGGCACCTGGGCGCCTGGCGCGGCGTCACCGTCTACGTGCCGCCCGCGGTTGGCACGCGGCCCGTTGCGGGCGTAGTGTTCATGGGCGACGGTGCCGCGGCGGACGCCATGGGCAAGGCCATCGACCCCCTGATCGCGGCCGGGCGGCTGCCGCGCGTGCTGCTGGTGGGGATGCACGCCGACACCGTGCGGGGCCCCCGGCCGGAAGACGACGGGCGGGCCGCGGAGTACCTGACGGGATTTCTGGACGGCGACACGCGCTTTCTGGCCCACGAGCGCTTCGTGGTGGACGAGGTGCTTCCCTGGGCGGAGGCGGCGTACGACGTGCCGCGGGAGGCGGCCCGCCGCGCCGTGTTCGGCTTTTCCAACAGCGCGGCGTTCGCGCTGCAGATGGGGCTGCGCCACCCCGGCCGCTTTGGACGCGTGCTGGCGTTCTCGCCCGCCGGCGCCGACGCCGCGGTGGAGAGCGCCACCACGCCGGAACGCGCGGCGGCCTTTTACCTGCTGGGCGGCATCCTGGAGCCGGCGTTCCACCAGAAGGCGGTGGCGTGGGCGGAGGTGTTTCGCCCGCTGGGCATTCGGCACGTGCTGCGCGAGCCCGTGGCGGGGCACGACTGGGCGATGTGGCAGACGTACTTTCCGGACGCGCTGGCGTGGGCGTTCGGCGGCGAAGCGGACGGGAGCTGAGCGTTGGCGGTGATCGGCACGACGGACGCGGGGGATTCCACGCACCCGGACGGGGAGAGCAAGGCGGGAGGCCCGCGGGCCGCGTGGCTGCTGGTTCCCGTGCTCTGGGTGCTGGTGTCGATGCTGTCCGCGGTGCGCGGCGGCCGGGCCATCGTCGCCGACGGGCGCGTGGAGGTGATCCCCGCCCGCCAGATCTTTGTGGACAACCTGGCGGCGTACGCCTGGTGGGCGCTGCTGAGCCCGCTCATCGTCCTGGTGGTCGTGCGGATCGCTGCCTGGCGCGCGCACCCGGCCGTCCGGGCGGCGGCGCAGATCGCTGCGGGGGCGGCGTTCAATCTGCTCTACTTTTCGCTGCGGACGCGGCTGCCGCTCCCCGGGCTGAAGTTCAACCTGGCACCCGGGTGGCCCGGCCTGGCCTCCATCCTCCCCGGCACCGTCGCCATCTACGCGCTGATCGCCGGCGGCGCGCTGCTGCTGGCGGGTCACGCCCGGGCGCTGGCGCGGGAGCGCGAGGCGGCGGCGCTGGCGCTGCGGGCCAGCCGGCTGGAGGCGCAGCTTTCCGGTGCGCGGCTGGAGGTGCTGCGGGCCCAGCTCCATCCGCACTTTCTCTACAACTCGCTGCACGCGGTGGCGGCCCTGGTGGACTGGCAGCCGGCGGAGGCGCGGCGGATGCTGGCGCGGCTGAGCGATTTGCTGCGGTCGGCGCTGGAGGCCAGCGAGCGGGCGGAGATCTCGCTGGCGCGCGAGGTGGAGTGGATGGAGGGGTACGTGGAGCTGCAGCAGATCCGGTTTGACGAGCGGCTGCGGGTGGAGATGAGCATCGCGCCGGAGACCCTGGGCGCGTGTGTACCTCCGCTGATCCTGCAGCCGCTGGTGGAGAACGCCATCCGGTACGCCGTGGAGCCGCGTCCGGAGGGTGGACGGGTGGAGGTGCGGGCAGAACGCGACGGCGCGTGGCTGCGGCTGGTGGTGCGCGATGATGGTCCCGGTCCGGACGCGGCGGTGCCGGGCGGCTCCGGCGGCATCGGGCTGCGCAACACGCGCGAGCGGCTGCGGACGCTGTACGGCGACCGCCAGGACGTGGTGCTCCGCGCCGCGCCCGCCGGCGGCGCGGAAGCGTTGCTGCGCCTGCCCTTCCGCACGGCACCGGCGGAGCCAGGGGTGTCCGCGGCCGCCGTTGGGGGGTGGGCGGGATGAGCGCGCCGATCCGCGTGGCCATCGTGGACGACGAGCGCCTGGCGCGCGAGCGGCTGCGGCGCCTGGTGCAGGCCGAGCCGGACCTGGAGGTGACGCTGGTGTGCCGCGACGGCGACGAGGCGGTGCGCGGCATTGTGCAGGAGCGCCCGGAGCTGGCGTTCGTGGACCTGCAGATGCCGGGGCGCGACGGATTTGGCGTGGTGCAGGCGCTGCTGGAGCAGCTGGGCCCCGACGGGCTTCCCCTGATCGTATTCGTGACCGCGTACCAGGAGCACGCGCTGCGCGCGTTTGACGCGCAGGCGCTGGACTACCTGGTCAAGCCGTTCGACGACGAGCGGTTCGCGGCCACGCTGGCGCGCGTGCGGCGGCGCATAAGCCAGGAGCGGCTGGGCGCGGCCGCGGCGCAGCTGGGCTCGGCGCTGGGGCTGGCGCGCGGCGGTGGCACCCCGGCGCCGCTGTCGGCGCAGGCCGAGGCACCGGCGGGGCGGCTGGACCGCATCGTCCTCAAGACCGGCGACCGGGTGCGGCTGGCGGCGGCGGAGACAGTGGACTGGGTAGAGGCGGACGGTGTGTACGCGCGGCTGCACCTGGGCGCGCAGTCGTACCTCATCCGCACCCCCATGCACGAGCTGGAGTCACGGCTGGACGGCCGCCGCTTCGCGCGCATCCACCGCGGCGCCATCGTGAACCTGGACCGGGTCAAGGAGCTGCGCGAGCTGCACCGCGGGGAGTGGGAGGTGGTGCTGGCGGACGGCACCCGCCTCAAGCTGAGCCGCAGCCGCAAGGCACACCTGGAGCGCCTGCTCGGCCAGTCGCTGTAAATGCGCCCCGGACCGGCTCCTTCTCTTCGCGAGGGCGAGGGGCCGAGGAGGAATGCCGGCGGGCGCGTTCGACGCCTGTCGCGCGCGATCGATTCCTCCCCTCTCCGTGAGGAACGAACGGGGAGGGGCCGGGGGAGGGGCCCCCCGTCGGACGCCCGTTCGATCCCGTTCGACGAGGCCCGATCCGGCGGCCCCGATCCGCCGACTCGCCCCCTCCGGTCCTTCTCCTACGCCCCGAACAGCTGCGCGAAGGTGTAGATCAGCAGCCCCACCAGGCCGCCCACCAGCGTGCCGTTGATGCGGATGTACTGCAGGTCGCGGCCGATCTGCAGCTCGATCTTCTGCGTGGTGTCTTCGGGGTCCCAGGCGGACACGGTGGTTTCGATGAGCGCGGCCACCTCGTGCCGGTACTGGTCCACCACGTACAGCACCGCCTGCTCCACCCACCCGTTCACCTTGTCCAGCAGCTCCTCGTCCTGCTGCAGCGACGCGCCAAAGCGGGTCACGGCGTGGCCCACGCGGCGGCGGAACTCGCTCTGCGGGTCGGCGCTGTGGCGCAGCACGGAGCCCTTGACGTCCGCCCACAGGCTGCCGGAGTACTCGCGCACGGCCGGGTGCCGCAGCACCTCTTCCTTGAGCTCTTCGCCGCGGGCAATCATCTCCGGCGAGCTGCGCAGCCGCTCCACGAACTCGCCCACGGCCTCGTTGAAGCGGTGGCGCAGCGGGTGCTCGGGGTCGGCCGTCACCTCGTGCAGCGTCTTTTCCACGCTGCGGACCAGCTTCTGGTAGATCTGGTCGTCCACGGCGGTGGGCATCCACCACGGCGTTTCGCGGCTGATCTTGGCCCGCAGCGCCTCGCGGTTTTCGTCGAACAGCCGCTCGAACAGGCGGATGGCGCTGTCCAGCAGCTCCTGGTGCCGGTTCTCCGCCGTCACCAGCGAAAGCACCTTGCCCATCAGCGGCGCCACCTGCGTTTTGCGGACGCGGCTTACGACGCTGGTTTCGATGATCTCCTGGATCTCTTCGTCGCGCAGCACCTGGACCAGGCCGCTCACGCCGGCGGCCGCGTGCTTGCCCACGGTGTCGCCGTGCTCCGGGTTGGCCAGCCACTCCGCCAGCTTGCGGGCCACGTTGGCGGAGCGGATGCGGGCGACGATGACGGGCGGCGACAGAAAGTTGTTCTGGACAAAGTTGCCCAGGCTGATGCCGATCTTGTCCTTGCGGCTAGGGATGATGGCCGTGTGCGGGATGGGGATCCCCAGCGGATAGCGGAACAGCGCCGTCACCGCGAACCAGTCGGCGATGGCGCCCACCATGGCGGCCTCGGCGGTCGCGCGGATGTAGCCCAGCCCGGGCCAGCGGTGCTCCAGGATGCTGGTGACGATGAACACCAGCGTGGCGAACACCAGCAGCCCCGTGGCGAGGCGCTTCATCTTGATGAGCCGCGTGCGCTTTTCTTCTTCGTCGCGCAGCGGCGGAAGGGTCAGCCGGCCGATATCCAAGCGAACGTGCCCGGTTGCGAGTGCATGATGCCCAGCGGAAACGGATCTGCCCCGCTTCGTGAAGGATGCGTGCCACTCTACGCGGAACGGGGTGCTCCGGGATTCGGCGGATGGATCGTCAGCCCGCTTCCACGAGCCGTTCTTCGTCCGCGTCCCACCGCCAGCGGGCGTCGCGGCCGGACAGGTGCACGCCGCCGATCCACCGGTCGATGCCGTTCATCCGCACGGCATCCGCGCCTCCCGACAGCACCTCGCGCCCCGCGTCCGTGAGCGCCGCGCGCCGGTCCATCGCCGCGCCAGGTCCGCCATCCGCCCCGTCTCCGTCGTCTTCGAACGCCAGGAGCGGCGTGGGGCCGGACGCGAGCGCCTGGACCAGCCCGGCGAAGCTCCCGTCGCCCATCCAGATCGCGTCTTCCACCTGGTGATGCGACGCGGGATACGCCTCCCTCAGCGTGCTCGGCCCCCCGGCGAAGGCGATCAGGATCTGCTCCTGGGAGCGCGACAGGCCGTTGCCCACCGCCGGATACTCTTCCAGCAGCCGGAACAGCGCCGCGGGCAGGTGCGGCATCGCGTCCCCGCCGCCCGCGATGACAGCCTCCAGGCCGCGCGGGTCCGGGGCGCGGAACGCATCCCACGCTCGCCTGCCGAGCGCCAGCTGCTCCGGCGTGACGGTGGCGCGGTCGTCGAACAGCTCGCGGATGCGCGCCGCATCCATCATCCCCAGGTACTCGGCCGGATTGATGAGCGTGAGCCGCGGGTGCGGATGGGCCGCGCACCAGTCCAGCAGCTGGATGAGCTGCAGCTGGTCGTACAGGTCGTGCTCGAACCAGAGCACCACCTCGTCCTCATCCCGCGAAGCGGCGAGCGTGCGGTCGCGCTCGGCAAAGGACGCGCGCACCTCGTCCGCCGCGCCCCACCCGCGCGATGCGATGAACCCGGCGCGCACCTCGCTCAGCGCCTCCAGCGGCAGGCCGGGGGGGACGGGGCCGTCGTGCAGGACGTCGCGCCAGGGGAGGATGGGCCCCTCCACCCCCGCCGCGCGGATGCGCTCCGCGGCGCTGTCGCCGTTGGTGACGTGCAGCACCGGCGGCTACGCGTCCAGCGGCTCGTCGCCCGGCTCCATCCAGCCGGGCCGTCCGCGCATCTCGGCCGCCAGGGCGGTGTCGCGGGATTCCGTCATCAGCACCGTCTGGTTGGCGCGGGTGACGTACATGCACTTGTACAGCCCGGCGTCGTTGCGTGATACGCCGCGCTTTTTGAGCGCGTCCAGCGCGGTTTCTACCTCGCGCACGGAATCGCCCGGCTTGATGAACACGTGATACGGCTCGCTCATTCCTCGCCCCGTCCTCCGTTCCGTTCGTCCCGTTCTTCGTTGCCGCCCCCGTCCCCACCGTCGCGGGCGGGGAAAAGGGCTTCCATGGGGCTGCCGCCGCGGCCGGGGGCGATGGGGAACACGTCGGCCACCACGGCGTCGCCGTCCTGGCGCCGCGGTCCGCCGGAATCGTAGACCACCAGCACCTCCCGCGTCCGCGACCCCTCGGTCTCCAGGCAGCAGATACCCTCGGGATGGTCCTCGCCGCCGTCCACGTCGTGCGGCAGGTCCAGCAGGTGCTCAAGCTGGTCGCGGCCGGTGATGGAATCCGCCTCCAGCTTCGCGGCGCCGCGCCAGCGGAAGAGCGTCGCGGGCGCGCGCACCGCCATCGTGGGCCCCGCCAGCACCAGCAGGTCGTCGCCGTCCGCCGTGATCTCGCGCACGCCGAGGCCGTCCAGATCCAGCAGGTGCTTGCGGTAGCGGCGCCCGTCCGGGCCGATGCGCTTGAGCTTCAGGCGCTCGGGGCGGCTGGTTTTTGCCGGCTGCACCTCCAGCACCACCGCCCAGCCACGGACCACCGGACCGCGCAGGCCCAGGAAGAGCCGCCCGTTGGACGCGGCGAGGCCTTCCACGTCGAAGCCGTTGTCCTTGCCGGGGATCTTGAGGTAGCGGCGCAGGTGCTCGTCGTCGGCGATGGCCAGCATCAGCGCGCTCTGCCGCCCCTTGCCCTTGAGGCGCGCGGCGGTGAGGGTGGCGGAGGGGTCGCGCGGATCCGCGCAGGCGCGCCGCGGCACCAGGCCGCCGCCCTGGGGATCCTCCTCCAGCGGAATGCGGCCCAGCAGGTAGCGGTTGTCGTCCTGGTCCACGTCCGCCAGTTCCGCGAACGCCTTTTCCACCCCCTCTTCCGGCTTCGCCTTGCCCCGCTTGCGTCCGTGCGAGCCCACCAGCCACAGGTACGGCGGCGCCCAGGCCAGCCCCTCCACGTCCACCTCGCCGCTGCCGCCGCCGGGCAGGTCCAGCACGTCCTCGATGCGGTACGTGCGGTGGTCGCCGTAGCGCCCGTCCTCCAGCCGCGTGACGCGCTCCAGCGTGGCCGTCTCGTCGCACCCCAGCCACAGGTGCGGACCCGTCTGCACCACGGCGGACAGGCTTTCGCGGATGTCGCGCTCCTCCACGTCGCCCTCCGGCGGCGCGTTCAGGGAGATGCGGACGGTGGACGTGGCGTCGCTCATGGTGCGGTCCGGGGTTCAGCGGGTGGGGCGGGCGCGGCTGCGGCTTCCTCGCGAGCGGACGATGCGAAAGCTGCCGTCCGCGCTTTCGAACTGCACCAGCGTACGCGATTCCCGGTCCATCCAGTACGTCGACACCAGCCACCCCTCCGTCACCGCCACGCGCCACGCGGACACGCCGCCGCCTTCGGGGAGCGCGACGTCTTCCATCGCCTCCACTTCCACGGAAATGGTGTCGATCCCGTCCTGCGCGTCGAAGACGGCGAGCTTCGCCGTGTAGCCGGTGGCCAGCGGCAGCGAGCCCAGCAGCAGGTCGGTGGTGCCGCCCAGAAAAACGGGCTCCGGTAGCGCGACGTCGCAGGTGTCGGCGCCCCAGTCCCCATTGTCCACCTTGCGGACGTGCCGGGGGGAGAAATCCAGCTGTACGCCCGTCTCGATGGACGAGGAGAGCAAAGCCAGCGGCGCCAGCGTCCGCCGGTCGAGCGTGAACGAGTCCACCTGCACCAGCTGGTCGTCCATCCAGATCGCCTCCGTCCGCACGATGACGGGCGTTCCGTCCACCGGCACCATGCGGGTGCGGATGACCATGCGGCCGACCGGTTCCCAGCTACCATCCTCCTCGACCAGGTCGAACTCCTGCACGCCGCCGCCCACCGTTTCCGCCCGCACCACGGCGTCGCCCGGGCGCAGGACGGCCGTCTGCGCGCCGGCCGAGGGCGCGCAGGCGCAGGCCAGGAGCAGGGCGACGGCGAGGGAGTGCATGCGCATCGGGAGCTTCCGCGGACGTGAACTTCGCTACGGGACCGGCGCCGCATTGTAGCGCGGCGGGCGGGGAGCGGAAAGCGCGGACCTTGAATCATTCGTTCCCCGACGTAAATTGCATGGCAAGCACGTGCCCATTCACGGCAGAACGGAGCCAAGACCATGCAGGACCGCTTTTTTCGCAGTCTTCCCTACCTTGCCCTGGCCGCCGCGGCGGTCCTGGTGGTGGTGCTGGGCCAGCAGAAGCGCTCGCTGATCGAGGAGGTGCAAAAGACGCGGTCCCAGCTGGTGGAAGCCCGCACCCAGCCCATGCGGGGGATGTGGATGCCCGCCTTCCAGGCGCCGACGATCGAGGGCCAACCCGCCACCATCGGCGAGGTGCCGGGGGAGGGCAGGCAGGTGCTGCTGATGTACACCACCACCTGCCCGTACTGCCTGAGCAGCATCCCCGCGTGGAAGCAGATCAAGGCCGTCACGGACACCATGACCTCCATCCGCGCGGCGGTCTACGGCGTGTCGCTGGACTCGGTGGACGTGACGCGGCAGTACATCGCCAAGCACGCGCTGCCGTATCCCACGGTGCGCTTTCCGGACGAGAAGGTGGCGGGGATGTACCGCGCCGGCACCGTGCCCGTCACGCTGGTGCTGGACGAGCAGGGCCGCACCATCTACAGCCGCACCGGCGAGCTGAAGAATCCCGCCGCCATCGACTCGGTGATGCAGGCGATCCGCTGGCGCCCCGCGCCGCCCCCGGCGCCGGGGGATTCGGCGGCCCCGGCGGGGGCTCCGGCGGTGACGGCGCCCGCGGCGCAGGGGCAGGCGCGGCGCTGACGCGGGGCCCCTCCCCCGGCCCCTCCCCGTTCGTTCCTCACGGAGAGGGGAGAATTCGATCCCGCTACGGCGAGCTTTCTGCCGTTCTCCCTCCCCCACGCAGTTTGTGGGGGAAGGCCGGGGAGGGGGGCGCCGGCCTCTCGCGCTGAATCGTCCGCCGGTCACCAGGGTCCGCCTTGCATTCCGCGTAGGCGGACTTCGTGACGTTCCAGCCGCGGTTTCAACCGCCCGAGACAGATCCCGGCCGCTCTGCGGGTTGTCGGCCGATCCCGCTCCGCCGCATCGTCACGATCCAGCCATTCACACCTTTTAGCCGGTGATCGCCCGGAACGCCGCGCGGCGGAGGCCCCGAGGGAAACCTGGGCGGCGGGCGTGGCGTACAAGGCGCGTCACCATGACACACCGTCGGACCGCGACGCCTTTCCGCACCCCCGCGCCTCGCTGATGCCAGCCAGCATCCTGATCGTTGACGACGAGCCCAACATCCGCCGGATGCTGGGCAGCCTGCTGCGTGCCGAGGGGTACGAGACCCGCGAGGCTGGCAGCGCCCGCGCCGCCCTTTCCGAGGTGCAGGGCGAACAGCCCGACGCGGTGCTGATGGACCTGTACATGGAGGGCGGCGAGACCGGGCTGGACGCGCTTCCCCGCCTGCGCGAGGCGGCGCCGGACCTGCCGGTGATCATGATGAGCGGCCGCGCCTCGCTGGGCGACGCCGTGCAGGCCACGCGGCTGGGCGCCTACCACTTCATCGAAAAGCCGCTCACCCCCGAGGCGGTGCTCCTTACCCTGGCGTCCGCGCTGGAGCTGCGGCGCTCGCGCGACATCAACCGCGTGCTGCTGGAGGAGCTGGGCACCGGCGAGGAGATGGTGGGACGCAGCGCCGCGGTGGAAAAGGTGCGCGAGATGATCGCCCGCGTAGCCCCCACGGACGCGCGCGTGCTCATCACCGGCGAGTCGGGGACGGGCAAGGAGGTGGCGGCGTCGCTCATCCACCGCGGCTCGCAGCGGGTGGGCGGGCCGTACATCAAGCTCAACTGCGCCGCCATCCCGCGCGACCTGGTGGAGTCGGAGATGTTTGGCCACGAGAAGGGCGCGTTCACCGGCGCCACCGACCGGCGCCGCGGCCGCTTCGAGCTGGCCAGCGGGGGCACGCTGTTTCTGGACGAGGTGGGCGACCTGAGCCTGGAGGCGCAGGCCAAGCTGCTGCGCGCGCTGGAGGTGGGCGAGGTGGAGCGGGTGGGCGGCAGCGGCCCCATCCCCGTGGACGTGCGCGTGCTCACGGCCACCAACAAGGACCTGCGCGCGGAGGTGGCGGCGGGACGCTTTCGCGAAGACCTGTTCTTTCGCCTGCACGTGATCCCGCTGCACCTTGCGCCGCTGCGCGAGCGCGCGGGCGACGTGCCGCTGCTCATCGAGCACTTTCTCCGCCGCAACCAGCGCCGCCACGGGCTGCGGCCGCCGCGCATCTCACCCGGGGCCATGGAGGCGCTGGTGCGGCACCCCTGGCCGGGAAACGTGCGCGAGCTGGCCAACATCCTGGAGCGCGTGAGCATCCTTCACGCGGGGCTGGAGGTGGGCGCGGCGGAGATCCGCTCCATCCTGGCGTCGGACGGGCCGATCCCCGTGGACGCCGCCGTCTACCGCGACAACGACGACCGCTCGCTGAGCGACCGGCTGGACGACTACGAGCGGCAGCTGCTGCTGGGCGCGCTGGAGTTCGCGGACGGCAACGTGGCCGAGGCCGCGCGCAAGCTGCGGACGGACCGCGCCAACCTGTACCGCCGCATGCGGCGCCTGGATGTCGCGCGTTGACACCGGCGGCGTTAAAGTGTGTCACATCGCTACGCCATCTCTCCGTCCGCCGAACGCCGGCGAAACGGGTAAGTCACCATCATCCAACGTCTTGCGGGATCGGGCGGCGCGGGCATGCGCTTCGCCCCGCGGCGTGTGCCGCACACCGGCACGCCACCGCACATCCCTTTCTGGAGGAACCATGCGCATCCATGCGCTGACCGCTATCGCCGTCCTGGCGCTCGCCGCCCCGGCGGCGGCGCGGGCGCAGGAACCCGGCGCCCTGCCGCGGGACCTGGCCGAGCGGATTACCGAAGTGCTGAACGACCCCGCCACGGAGCGCCACGAGGGCGAGACCGCCGTAGAGGCGGGGCGCACCGTCGCGTCGGGACTGGCCGTGCTGGAGGGCGACCTGCGGCTGGCCGGGCGCGTGGACGGCAGCGTGGTGGTGGTGAACGGCAACCTGCAGCTTGTGCCGGGCGCGGAGGTGGGTGGCGGGGTGATCGTGGTGGGCGGCGAGATCGCGGGGGAGCAGGAGGCCAGGGTCAGCGGCGACATGGTGGTGTTCGACCAGCCCGTGTCGCACTGCCGGCGCGACGGGCGCGTGGACGTGAGCGGCGGCTGCGGCGCCTTCTCCGCCCCGGTGCGGCCCGACGGGCCCTGGGCGGCCGCGGCGGACGAGCGCCGCGCCCAGGACCAGACGCGTCCCAAGCGCGGGACGGCGGAGTTCATCCTTTCCCCCGGGCGCAGCTACAACCGCGTGGAGGGGCTGCCGATTCACCTGGGCGGGGAGCTGGGGACGGGCGGCGGCAACCCGCTGCGGGTGCGGGCGATGGGGATCCTGCGCACGGCGAACCCCGAATCGTCGCTCGGCGCGGAGACGGTGGGATACGACGTGCGGGTGGAGCAGTTCATCGGCGGATACCAGGCGTTCCGGGTGGGCGCGCGGGCGTTCTCCGTCGTCGATCCCATCGAGGGGTGGCACCTGACGGACCTGGAGAACAGCCTTTCCACCTTTGTGCTGCACCGCGACTACCGCGACCACTACGTGCGCGAGGGGTGGAGCGCGTACGCCATGGTCACCCCCCCCGGATCGTCCGTCACGGTGACCGGCGAGCTGCTGTGGGAGCACCACCGCAGCGTGGCGCCGGCCAGCCCGTGGGCACTGCTGGACAACGACCAGGCGTGGCGAATGCAGCCGCTGGTGGCCGAGGGGCCGCTGCGGGCGCTGATGGCCACCGCCGTCATCGACACCCGCAGCGAGGCGTGGGACCCCTCCAGCGGCTGGTACGTGCGCGCCGAGGTGGAGCACACGCTGGGGTCCGACCTGATCCGCCCCACCTACGTGTCGTCGCACCCCGACGCGTACGTGGTCCCCTCCAACCGCTTTGGCGAGTACACGCGCGGGCTGGTGGACCTGCGCCGCTACAACCGCATCAGCCCCTCGCAGCGGCTGAACATGCGCATCGCGGTGGGTGGCTCCATGTCGGTGTTTCCGCTTCCCCCGCAGCGGCAGCACGCGCTGGGCGGCGCGGGGAGCGTTCCCGGCTACGGGCTGTTGTCGCTGGACTGCGGTGCGCGGCTGTACGCGGGCACGCGCACCATGGGGGGCGGCGGAACGCGCTTCTTCAACGGCTACGGCTGCGACCGCTTTGCCCTGTTCCAGGCCGAGTACCGCGGCGACTTTTCGCTGCACCTGCCGCTGGGCGGAAGCGCCCGGTCCGGCGCGGGCCAGGGGGACGGGGAGGGGGATGGCGGATGGGCCGGCATGCGGATGTTCGACGCCGACCTGAACTGGGTGTTCTTCGTGGATGCGGCCGGCGGATGGACCAGCCTGGAGAACCACCACGACGAGCCGGCCGCCGTGGACATGGGCGCGGGCATTCTGCTGGGCGACCTGGGGGTGTACGTGGCCACGCCGGTACGCGACGTCTACAACCGCGGCGGCCCCAGCTTCTTCATCCGGCTGGCACCGCGCTTTTGACCTTCGCCGCCCGCCTGGCGTTCGCCCTGTTCCTGGCGCTGGCGCTGCTTCAGCCGGCGCCGGTCCACGCGCAGTCGCGCAGGCCGCTCACCGTGTCGGTGGGCGGCGCGTCCGTGCGCTGGCGGCCGGAGGTGCGCCTGAACGGCATTCTGCGCGACCAGGCTCTGCGCGACGCCCTGCAGAACGGGCTGCCGCTGCGCTTTCACTGCCGGGTGGAGATGTGGCTCAAGGCCGAGCCGTTCGACCAGCTGGTGGGGGTGCAGGAGATGTCGCGCGCCCTGCTGCGCGCCCCGCTGGGCGAGGGGTACACGCTGGAAGACGGCCGCGTGCAGCGCCGCTATTCCAGCATGCAGGCGGCGGAGCGGGCGCTGCAGGGCGCGCTGGCCCCCACGCTGCACCCGGCCACGGGCGGGCGGCACTACTACCTGGTGCGGCTGAACGTGGAGACGCTGTCGCTGGACGAGGTCGACGAGCTGCGCCGCTGGCTGCGCGGCGAGGCCCGCCCCGCCGAAGCCGGGCGCCACCCGCGCGGCGTGGAGCGCGGCGTGCGGCGCCTCTTCGTGCGGCTGCTGGGGCTGCCGTCGCGCCGCTACGAGGCGCGCACCGCCATCTTCCGCGTGGGTTGAGCCAAAGAACGTGAACGGCGGGTTGGGGCGTGTCCCTCCGCTGCGCTCCGGGCCGGGCTGCGCGCGCCGTCGGCAACGATACGACTGTTGCCAACGGCGCCGAGCCCCCGGCGCTCACCAGCCTCGAAGCGTTTCCTCCGCGCCCGTGCATGCGCGCCGGGTTCTCGGCCCTGCGGGCGCGCATCCCTCACGCGTTCGATCTTCTGCGTTCCCTTCTATCGGCACGCATGGGTGACCGCGGCCACGGGCCTTGCCCGATCGCCGGCCTGGGCGCGGGGTTCCTGCTCGTTGGCGGCATCGCGCTCCTCGTCGTCATCACCCGGCCCGTGTGGAGGATGCTGGGCTTCTGATCGCGCCGTGCACGGCGGACGGAGGCCGCTTCACCGCCCGCGCTGACGGCCTCCCTCCGCCGTCGTTCCACACCCTCGGGCCCCTGCCGTTGCGCGACGCCGCCCGCAGCGCGACCATTCTCCCGTGCGTCCGGACCGCTCCTCATCGGCGGTCCCGTCCATCCCCATTTCCATTCGCGTCCATGAGCCGCTCGCCGATCCTTCGCTTCGCGCCGCTCGTCATGGCCCTGTCCGTCGCCCTCGCGCCGCGCGCGCAGGCGCAGACGCCGCAGGTGCGCCAGTGGCGGCAGGCCAACGAGCACGCCCTGCTGCGCGAGTACGTGGACTTTGTCGCCATCCCCAACCTGGCCAGCCGCGAGGCCGACATCCGCCGCAACGCCACCCACCTGGCGGAGATGATGCGGCGCCGCGGGCTGAATCCGCGGCTGCTGGAGTCCGAGGGCTCGCCCCCCGCCGTCTACGGCGAGTGGACGGTACCGGGCGCCACGCGCACGCTGGTGCTGTACGCCCACTACGACGGCCAGCCCACGGACAGCTTGGCGTGGCACGGCAGCCATCCCTGGCGCCCCGTCTTTCGCACGGCGCGCCTGGACCGCGGCGGCCAGATTGTCCCCCTTCCCGCGCCCGGCCAGCCGATCGACCCCGAGTGGCGGCTGTACGCCCGCTCCGCCGCCGACGACAAGGCGGGGGTGATGGCGATCCTTGCCGCCGTCGACGCCCTGCGGGCCAGCGGCCTGGCCCCCACCTCGAACCTCAAGTTCTTCTTCGAGGGGGAGGAGGAGGACGGCTCGCCGCACCTGGCTGCCCTGCTGCGCCGCCACGCGGACGTCCTGCGCGCGGACGCGTGGATCATCGCGGACGGGCCGGTGCACCAGAGCGGCCACAAGCAGGTGTCGTATGGCGTGCGCGGGGACGTGAACGTGGACGTGACCGTGTACGGCCCCGTGCGGCCGCTGCACTCCGGGCACTACGGCAACTGGGCGCCCAACCCGGCCATGCTGCTGGCCCAGCTGCTGGCCACCATGAAGGACAGCCACGGCCGCGTGAGCATCGCCGGCTGGTACGACGACGTGGAGCCGCTGGGCGAGGCCGAGCGCGAGGCCATCCGCAACCTGCCGCTCAATGACGCCGAACTCATGCAGGAGCTGGGGGTCGCGCTGCCGGAGATCAGCGGTCCGCCCCTGGCGGAGCTCATCACGCTTCCCTCGCTGAACGTGAACGGTTTCGAAAGCGGCGGCATTGGCGCCGGCGCGCGCAACGTGATCCCCACCGAGGCCACGGCGGTGCTGGACCTGCGCCTGGTGCGCGGCAACGACCACCAGCGCCAGGTGCAGAAGCTGGTGGACCACATCCGGATGATGGGCTTTCACCTCCTGGAGGGCGAGCCCACGCTCGACGACCGGCGCAGGCATCCGCGGCTGGCGTGGGTGCGCGTGCGCGGCGGCGGCTACAACGCCGAGCGCACGCCCATGGACCTTCCCGTATCGCGCGCGGTGCTTCAGGCGGTGCAGTCCACCACGCCCGCCCAGCCCGTGTACGCCGTGCCCACGCTGGGCGGCAGCCTGCCGCTTTCCATCATCAGCGAGGCGCTGGGCACGCGTACCATCAGCGTCCCGCTGGTGAACCACGACAACAACCAGCACGCCGAGGACGAGAACCTTCGCCTGCAGAACCTGTGGGACGGCATCGAGTCCATGGCAGCCGTGATGATGATGGCGCCCGAGCGCTGAGCCGGGCCTTTACCCTTCACGCAAAGGAGCTCACATGGTGACCGATGAGAACTTCGGAGAGCTGCTGATCGAAGGACTGGAAGAGGCCGCCGCCCACCGGCGCGGCGAGCTGCCCGCGGCAAAGGTGGTGCGCCGCTCCGCTCCACCGCGGCTGGACGCGTTCGCCGGCAACGACCTGGATGACGATACGGACGACGATCTGGATGAACCGCCCCGGGATCACGAGCCACGCAACCGGCTGCGGCGGTAGACGGGAAGGTCAGTATCTTCATACGAAACGCCGCCTCCACGCTGGAGGCGGCGCTTTCGTTGCGGATGGCGGGCGATTATTTCGCGGCCGCCGAGGCGCGTTTCGACTTCGGGGCGGCGGCTGCCGGGGACGATCTGCGGCGGGCTGGCTTGACCAGGCCGTTCTGCCGCTTGAGCGCCGCAACCACGTCGGGATGGTCGAGCAGCACGCGCAACAGCGTGTCGGCGGTCTTGTTCTGCGCCACCGTTCCGCACTCCCACCGCACCACCGTCTTTGCGCCAGCCCCGATCAGCCGCTCCAGCTGCGCCTGCGTAAGCCCGTACTTCTTTCGCAGCGCCACGATCTCGTCCGGCGCGAGCAGCCCATCCTCCGCGCGGATGACCGCCGTCGCCCGGCGCAGCGAATCGTCCATCATCTCGCCGTGGAAGAACCCCTCTCCGCAACGGCCGCATCGGTAGAACCGATCCATGAAGGTCACAGGCCGGTCGCCCATTTTCAACGTGTGCGACTCCTCCACCAGCACGGCAGGTCCACCACAGATTGAGCACATCACCTCGCGAGCGGGCTCTACTTCCGCTTGAATTGAATGACTACCGCGCGTCCGTCCGGACCTAGTTGCAGTTTGATGTACAGCCATTTGCCCCGAAACTCCATGTGATAGACATCCTGCCACAACCCGGGAACCATTTCGGATTCCATACTCTTGTAGAAATGCCTTGGCGACAGCTCCAGAACAGCTTCCGTGATGGCTTCTAGCGCAAAGCTCAGCTCAGTGGCACCCGCTTCAGCCGTTAACGTAACTGTAGATGAAACAGGCCCCTGCCCGATCAGCCGCTGAAGCTCGTGCAGATCATACTTCGGTTCCCCTCTCCCCATCCGCCCTCCAATGGTAGCATCCTGCTACCTGTAGCGCAAGTGATCTGCAGACGCTAAGTGTGTAGAGTGAACAGATCAAGATAGACAGATAGTGCAAGGTGCGCCAGCCCCCAAAACGAGCATCGGCCGGGCGCTCGAGGGAGCGCCGGGCCGATGGGTTGCCGAAAGGCGAGAGGTCAGTTCGTCGGGAGCGAGACCAGGGGTTTGGCGCCGAAGTTGAACTGGCCGCCGAAGATCGCGACCAGGGGCTGGCCATCGTCCCCCGCCCTGGGGTGGTCCTGTCCAAAGCTGAAGCTGACGAACAGGTCGTCGGTCGCGCGATACTCGAACATGCCTACGATCCGGTTCCCGGAATCGAGCGCGGCCTGCCCGCCGGGACCCGATCCGCCCGCATCGGACGCGGACCGCGCGACCCACTCCATCGAGGCCGAAAAGCGGCTGGCCAGGAGCACCGCGCGGCCACCCACGTCCCACACGTCCTGCTGCGCGCCCTCCTGGCTGCGCAGGTACCGGCCCAGCGCCAGCAAATCCACCCCGGGTCGCTCCAGCCTGTATCCAAGCGTGCTCCACACGCCCACGCTTCCGATCTTCCCCGCCTGGAAGTCGTTTCCCGGATAGAACGCCGCCGTCGCGCCGGCCAGCTGCAGCCGCAGTCCCACCCGCTCGTCGTTTGCCTGCAGCTGCTGGGCGATCAGTTGCGATGCGGCCGCGTTCACGCTCAGCGCCGAATCGGCCTCCACGACGTCGTCCGGCGTGGTGGCCCGCCGCCGGGCGCGCAGCAGGGGGAGCCGGGCGCGCTGTGACGTGCCGAGCGCTCGCGCCAGGCTGTCGGCGGTGCTGCTGGCGTGCCCCGGAAACGGGGTCAGCCGCACCCCGATCCCGATGCCGGTGGTGGTGTCGGCTGCTGAAAACGTATGCGTAGCCAGCGAGACGCTGATCGTCTGGCGGATGGACTGGATGACGGACGGGTTGAAGTACTCCTCCCAGGTGAGCTGCCGTCGCGGAGCCATCCAGTACGGAGCCACTTCCGCCGCATAGTCCTGGGGAATCAGCCCCGCGCCCGGCTCCGTGGCCGGCGCCAGCAGGCCGAGAGCGAACGCGCGGGGCGTCGTCGGCCGCTCCACCGACGTGGGCTCGATCCCCAGGATCACGAATGCGGGAGAGGTGGGCGTCTTGAGGCTCTCCAGCGTGAACGACTGCTGCGCGTGCAGCGGAGCAGCGGTCGCGGCCAGCGCCCACAGGAATCCCGCGGCCCGTTTCGAGAACGACGTTGTCATCGGGATCCCCGGTTCAGGTAAGCGCGAAGTCGCCGAAGAAGTCGGCGCCTTCGCCCAAGGTGGTCACCACGCGGCGGCCCTCGAAGGTGACGGTCCCGTCAGGTCCGCCGGAGAAGGTGTAGCTCACCAGCAGGGTCATGGACTGCTTGGCCGTCTGGTTGGCCGTCGTGTCCACCTCGACCGCGCCCGCCGTCAACGCGTCGGCGGACGTTCGGCTCCCTCCGCTGGCGACGACGGCGCCGCCCTGGGAAATGTCGGTTTCGCCGCGGTGGCCGTTGCCGACGACCACCTCCAGCCGCACCGTCCCGCCTCCGGTCCGGTAGGTACCACGTACGATGACGACGCTCATGCGCGCGCTCCCTCAGGGTGGAGGTGGGTTGGCGACCTGATCCATCATCGTGGGTAGATGGTCGCGGCGCCAGACATCCGTGCGCGTTTTCATCCCCCGCGGACGCAGATCGGCCCGGCGCTCACGGGGAGCGCCGGGCCGATCGTCATCCAACGAAAAAGCGGCGAGCGTCAGACCTGCGCGTATTCTTCCACGGGCGGGCAGCTGCACACCAGGTTGCGGTCGCCGGCGGCGTTGTTCACGCGCGCCACGTGCGGCCAGAACTTGCGCTCGCGCACCCACGCCGCGGGGAACGCCGCGCGCTCGCGGCCGTAGCCGTGCGTCCATGCATCCGCCATGACGGCGGCGGCGGTGTGGGGGGCGTTCTTGAGCAGGTTGTCCTGCCGGTCGGCGATCCCCGCCTCGATCTCGCGAATCTCGTCGCGGATCATCACCATGGCCTCGATAAAGCGGTCCAGCTCGGCCAGCGCCTCGCTCTCGGTGGGCTCGATCATCATCGTCCCCGCAACGGGAAAGCTGACCGTGGGGGCGTGGAAGCCGTAGTCCATCAGCCGCTTGGCGATGTCCTCCACCTCGATCCCCGCGCTCCCCTTGAGCTGGCGCATGTCGACGATGCACTCGTGCGCCACGGTGCCGTTGGCGCCGCGGTACAGCACGGGGTAGTGCTCGTCCAGCCGCCGGGCGATGTAGTTGGCGTTCAGGATGGCCACCCGGGTCGCGTGCGTCAGCCCTTCTCCGCCCATCAGGTGGATGTAGACCCACGAGATGGGAAGGATGCTGGGGCTTCCCCACGGCGCCGCGGAGATCGAGCCGTGCTCGCCGCCGCCCACCGGGATGACCGGATGGCCCGGGAGGTACGGCGCCAGGTGCTTCGCCACGCAGATGGGTCCCATCCCCGGGCCGCCGCCGCCGTGGGGGATGCAGAACGTCTTGTGCAGGTTCAGGTGGCACACGTCCGCGCCAAAATCGCCGGGGCGGCACAGCCCCACCTGCGCGTTCATGTTGGCGCCGTCCATGTACACCTGCCCGCCGCGCTGGTGAACGATGTCGCAGATCTCGCGGATCTCCGACTCGAACACGCCGTGCGTGCTGGGATAGGTGATCATCAGCGCCGACAGGTCGTCCGCGTGCTGGTCGGCCTTTTTGCGCAGGTCGTCCAGGTCCACGTTGCCTTCGTTCGTGGATGCGACGACCACCACCTTCATCCCCGCCATGACGGCACTGGCGGGGTTGGTGCCGTGCGCGGACTGCGGGATCAGGCACACGTTGCGGTGCCCCTGGCCACGCCCCTCGTGGTACTCGCGGATCACCAGCAGCCCCGCGAACTCGCCCTGGCTTCCCGCGTTGGGCTGCAGCGACACCGCGTCAAAGCCGGTGATCTCGGCCAGGTCCGCCTCCAGCGAGCGGAACAGCTCCTGGTAGCCGGCGGTCTGCTCCGGCGGGGCAAACGGGTGGATGCGGCTCACCTCGGGCCACGTCACCGGGATCATCTCCACGGTGGCGTTCAGCTTCATGGTGCAGCTGCCCAGCGGGATCATGCTGTGGGTGAGCGACAGGTCGCGGCTTTCCAGCGTCCGGATGTACCGCAGCATCTCCGTTTCGCTGTGGTACCGGTTGAACACCGGGTGCGTGAGGATGTCGCTCTTGCGGCGAAAGCCGTCCGCGATCCCGGAGTGCAGCCCGTCCAGCAGCTCGTCCGCGCTAAAGCCCAGCGGGGAGCCGCGGTTGAGGGAAACCAGGATCTCCTCCACGTCCTCCACGCTCGTCGTCTCGTCCAGCGCGATGCAGATGGAGGTTTCGTCGTAGCCGCGCAGGTTGATGCCGCGGTCGCGCGCCGCGGCCAGGATTCCGCCCACCCGCGTGCCCACGTCGATGCGCACGGTGTCGAAAAAGGCGCCGTGCACCACGCGGTAGTTCAGCCGCTCCGCGCCGGCCGCCAGCAGCTCCGCCAGCGTGTGCACGCGCTCGGCGATCTGCCGCAGCCCCTGCGGGCCGTGGTAGACGGCGTACATCCCCGCCATCACCGCCAGCAGCACCTGCGCCGTGCAGATGTTGCTGGTGGCCTTTTCGCGGCGGATGTGCTGCTCGCGCGTCTGCAGCGCCATGCGCAGCGCGGGGTTGCCGTTGGCGTCCACGCTCACCCCGATGATGCGGCCGGGGATCTGGCGCTTGTACTCGTCGCGGCAGCTGAAGAACGCCGCGTGCGGCCCGCCGAAGCCCATGGGCACGCCAAAGCGCTGCGTGGTGCCCACGCACATGTCGGCGCCCCACTCCCCCGGCGGGGTGAGCAGGACCAGCGAGAGCAGGTCCGCCGCGGCCACCACGACAATCCCTTCCTCGCGCGCCCGCTGCGTGAACGGCCGGTAGTCGCTCACCTCGCCGTCCGTGGCGGGGTACTGCAGCAGCGCGCCAAAGACGGGCGCCGCCCAGTCGAACTGCTCCAGGTCGCCCACCACGACGTCGATGCCGCGGGCACGGGCGCGGGTGCGCACCACGTCGATGGTCTGCGGATGGCAGAGCGAGGAGACGAAGAACGTGTTCTTCTGCTCCCCGCCGCCGATGCCGTACGCCATGGCCATGGCCTCGGCGGCGGCGGTGCCCTCGTCCAGGAGCGACGCATTGGCGATGGGCAGGCCGGTCAGGTCCACCACGGCCGTCTGAAAGTTGAGCAGCGCCTCCAGCCGTCCCTGCGCGATCTCGGCCTGGTAGGGCGTGTACTGCGTGTACCAGCCCGGGTTTTCCAGGATGTTGCGCTGGATGACGGGCGGGGTGATGCAGTCGTGGTAGCCCATCCCCAGGCAGCTGCGAAAGACGCGGTTCTTCGACATCATCGCGCGCAGCTCGCGCAGCAGCTCGTACTCGCTGCGCTCCGGGCCCAGCGCAAGCGGCCGGTCCAGGCGGATGCTGCGGGGGATGGTGGCGTCCACCAGCGCGTCCAGCGACCCGTAGCCGACGGTCTCCAGCATCCGCTGGATCTCTGCCTCGTCCGGGCCCACGTGCCGGCGGACAAAGGTATCCGTATGGGTAAGTGCTGATCTATCCACGATCTACGTCTCTTGAACGGGGGGTGGTGAAGGCGGCGGAATGTATCCTCTCACGCCTGCGAAGGCAATCGGGTCCCATCCGCGTTCACCGGCGCATGTCGCGGATGGATACTCGCGAGGGGAAGATTGGGTCGCGCGCAGGAGGATGGGGGCGCCCGGGCTGCGCCCCCTCCGGGCGAGCACCACTCGCCCACCTCCCCCAAAAAGCCCTGGGGGAGGCTGAGGACACGGGTGGCCCGATCGCCTTTCAGCTGCGTCCGCGAGGAGGGAGAACGGCGGAAGGCCTGTCGCAGCGAAATCGGTTTCTCCCCTCTCCGTGAGGAACGAACGGGGAGGGCCGGGGGAGGGGCACCGTCCGGCGCCAGTTCGATGCCCTGTGGATCGCTCCGATCCACCGTTGCATAGCGCCGTTGCGGTCGCCGCTGCACCTCGTCGGCCGGCCGCGAACTCCGCATCCCTTGTTATGAGCACCGTTCAGGCTGAGATTATCGCGCCCACGAACGACTTACGCCGCGCGAACGACGGGTGCACATGAACAACATCAGCCGCAGGGTCGCCATCATCGACGGGTGCCGTACGCCCTTCGCCAAGTCGGGGACGGACTTCAAGGACGTCACCAGCACCGAGCTGGGCAAGGCGGCGGTGCGCGAGCTGATCGCCCGCACGGAGCTGGACGTGGAGCAGATCGACCACGTGGTGTACGGCACCGTCGTGCAGTCGGTGCAGGAGCCCAACATCGCCCGCGAGGTCACGCTGGGCGCCGGGATCCCGCCGCGCGTGCCCTCGTTCACCGTGGGCCGGGCGTGCGCGTCCAGCAACCAGGCCATCACCTCCGGCGCCGAGCAGATTGCGCTGGGGATGGCGGACATCGTCATCGCCGGCGGCGCGGAGTCGCTGACGGACGTGCCCATCCTGTTCAGCAAGGAGATGCGCGAGGCGCTGGTGCGCGCCAGCAAGGCCCGGTCGCTGGGCGACCGGCTGCAGGCGTTCCGCGCCATCCGGCCGCGCCACCTGGCCCCCATCACCCCCGCCATCGCCGAGCCCACGACGGGGGAGACGATGGGCGAGTCGGCGGAAAAGATGGCCAAGCAGAACGGCATCAGCCGCGAAGCGCAGGACCGCTGGGCGCTGCGCTCGCACCAGCTGGCCGCCGCCGCCACGGCCGACGGCCGGCTGACTGCGGAGATCGCGCCGTTCTACGTGCCGCCCAAGTACGACAAGGTGGTGACCAGCGACAACGGCATCCGCGGCGACTCGTCGCTGGAAAAGCTGGCGTCGCTCAAGCCCGTGTTCGACCGCAAGTACGGCAGCGTGACCGCGGGCAACGCGTCGCCGCTGACGGACGGCGCCAGCGCGGTGCTGCTGATGAGCGAGGAAAAGGCGGCCGCGCTGGGGTACAAGCCGCTGGGCTACATCCGCAGCTACGCGTACGCCGCGCTGGACCCGGGCGACCAGCTGCTGCAGGGCCCCGTCTACGCCGCGCCCACCGCGTTTGACCGCGCCGGGCTGACGATGAAGGACATCGACCTGCTGGAGGTGCACGAGGCCTTTGCGGCGCAGGTGCTTAGCAACCTGCAGTGGTTCGATTCCGACAGGATCGCCAAGGAGCGGCTGGGGCGTGACAAGGCGATCGGCCTGCCGCCGGAGGACCAGATCAACGTGATGGGCGGCTCGCTGGCCATTGGCCACCCGTTCGGCGCCACCGGGGGCCGCCTGACCATCACCCTGCTGAACGAGCTGCGCCGCCGCGGCAAGCAGTTCGGCATGATCTCCGTCTGCGCCGCCGGCGCCATGGGCTTCGTAATGATCGTCGAAGCCGCGCCCGACTGATTCACGGCTTGGTGTGCAAAACGGGGGCTCTCATCAATCTGCTGATGGAAGCCCCCGTTTGCTTTTTGCGCCCGATACGGATCAATCGGTTCGCCAGTGCCGTGGATGATGGCGGAAGTGCACGCACGTGGTGACGACCACCTCCGTCTCCGTCATTCGAAACAGCAGCGAGTATGGGAACCCGGAAACGATTGCGCGGTGCAGCTTTGCGGGTGATCAGCGAAAACCGGTGTGGATTGATGGCGGCGAATTTATTCGCTCCTGCAGGCGGGCGGCACGTTGCCGGTTCGAAGCGATGAACACCGCCGCCTCCGAAGTCGCGTAGACGAAAACGGCCTGCCTCGACGTGATGTCGAGGCGGGCCGTTTCATCGATCCAACCGATCAACCGGATCCCCAGTACGCCCGTGGGACTGGACGGGGATGTTCTCTTTGTTTACCATTCAGGTACGGCATTCGTGATTGCAGCCGTTCCGATTCCAGGAGCAGGTACCATGATCCAGGGCCTCACCTCACGATACTTCTTCCGGGGCTTCGGGCGAGCGCTCGACCTGCGGGGCTCCGGTGGCCGGCGGTACTCCCCGCGCCGCGAATGGCACCGCTCTGACGGTGCGGCGATGGCCTCCGACTGGACCGCGGTGTTCCAGGACCTGGCCGGCGCCTACGAACGCGTAAAGCAACGCGGGAGGCGTGATGGGTGATCCCGGCCCTGCTAGCGCCGGCGGATCGCCGGCGGTGGGTGAGCGGGAGCACAAGAGAACGGGGGGTGGCGACGAGCCACTCCCCGTTTCTGATTCCGCCAGCCTGGGAACAGATCTCGCGCACGTCCCGTCCTTCGAGCTCCGTCACGGCCCCATTCCGGATGCCGACGAGCTGGTGCGGTATGGCGAAGCGCATCCCGACGCACCGGCGATCATTCTTGCGGAGTTCCAGGCGCAGGCGGCACACCGCCGAAAGATGGAGCAGCGCGGCCAAGTCATGGACCAGAAAGAGTTGGACGCGGCGATCACGAGCGAACGATTCGGGCTGGCGTGCGCGCTCCTGATCGCCCTGGTCGGCTTTGGGTGTGGAACCTATCTGATCGCCACCGGCCACGGCGTCGAAGGAACCATCATCTTCGGCCTCGACGTGGTCGCTCTGGTCTCCGCGTTCATCCTGGGACGCGCCAGGTGGGAAACGCCGTCGCCACGGAAGCAGTGATTGGACAAAAACAGCCCGCCTCGACAGGGTGTCGAGGCGGGCCATTCTCATCAACCGAACCGATCTACCGAATCCCCAGCCGCCGCCGGATCACACCGGGACGGGCAGAAGCGTGCGGAAGGAGTTGCGCGCGCGGTTCAGCCGGCTCTTGACCGTGCCCACCGGAATGCCGATCTCCTCGGCGATCTCCTCGTAGGTGCGGTCCTCCACCTCGCGCATCACGAACGGGATGCGGTGGTGGTCGTCCATCTTTTCGATGGCCTCGTCGATGGCCTTGCGCAGCTCGCTGCGGTACGCCTCGCGCGACGGATCGGCCGCGCCGCTGGCGAACTCCACCGGACGGGCCGGCGCGCCGCTGGTGGTGGTGTCGGGACGCAGCTCGCTGAACGCCGTCTCGCGGCGGCGCGAGCGGTTGCGGAACTCGTTCTTGAGCAGGTTGTTCGCGATCGTGTGGATCCACGTCGAGAACTTGCGGCCCGGATCATAGCTTTCACGCGCGCGGTGAATGCGCAGGAAGGTGTCCTGCGTAAGGTCGGCCACGCGCTCCTCGTCGTTCAGACGCTTGCGCAGGAACCCCTGAATGCGGGGCTCGTAGCGCTCAACCAGGACGCGGAAACCCGCCTCCTCGCCGTTGGTGTACCGCTGAAACAGGTCTTCGTCCGCCATATCGTGCAGCACCGGCGCCTCGGGCTGGCGGCTGCCAAGACGCATGCGGTCCGGCCGCACACCCGTCGGGGTGTGCCGCGGCGCCTCGAAGAGCGCGGCCGTGCTGCGGAGATCGATAGCAGTCTTCATGGCGATGAATCTAACTGTTGCAACGCGGTTTGTCGAGGGTCCGCATCAACTCCCGGCAGTGGTTAACTTCTTGTTAATCTGGTGTTTACGCCTCTGCCTCAACCTGCTCGCGGCGCCTGCGGGCACGGGTGCGCGCATCGGCTATGTTGAAGATGAGAAAGATGATGGAGCCCAGCGCCAGCTGAAAGTAAAAGGTCAGCATCCGCCATCCCGCGGTGGCGATTCCGATCACCCCGGCCGGCAGCAGCGCCTGGTACACCAGGTAGAACGCCGCCTCGGCACCGCCCGACGCGCCGGGGGTGGGGATGAACATCATCGCCGTAAAGATGACCCACTGCAGCAGAAAGAAGAGCACCGGGTCCACACGGGCGCCCAGAAAGTACGCCAGGGCCGTGACGACGGAGTAGCGGCAGGTCCACTGCACCGCGGTGATCAGGTAGGTGAGCAGGAACCGGCTTTTGCCGCGCTTGATCACCAGCTCGTGCACGCTCCTGAAGTCGTGCCAGGTCTTGCGCGAGCGCCGCTTGAAGCGCCCCGCGATCCGCAGCCCCCGCCGGCGCAGCGCCTCGCCCAGAAAGCCGCGCAGCACGGCCTTGAACAGCAGCCGCAGCGCCACGATGGCCAGGATGGCGACCACGATCACCAGCAGCGCCTGCCCCCGCAGCTGGCTGCCCAGCGAGCGCAGCACGGGGAGCTCCCACGCGCGCGATAGGAAGATGGAGAGGGGGATGGCGGTGGCGAAGAACAGCATGTCCTCGATGTAGCCCAGCGTCACGATGGACGCCGCGTGCCCCTGCGAGATCCCCTTCTGCACCATCATCCCCCAGCGAAACACCTCGCCGCCGGAGCTGGTGGGGAACACGCTGGACGAAAGCTCGGCGCCCAGGGTGACGCGGAACATGTCGCGAAAGCTGACCCGGTGCCCGATGAAGCGCGCCCACACCAGCAGGCGCAGCGTGTTGGTGACCCACGGAAACAGGGCCAGGAAAAGGGCCAGGTACAGGTAGCGCCGGTCCAGGTCGCCCAGGTTGCGCAGCACGTCGTGGTCGGTGGCGAACCACGACAGCGCCAGGTTGCCCAGCACCCCGAACGGCACCAGGAACAGTGCCGTCCGCAGCACGCGGTCAAAGCTGCGGCCAAGGCCTCCGTTGTCGCTCGGGTCGGGTGGGGCGGTGCTGGGCTTCATCGGCGCGGGGTGGGGCGGTGGCGGTCGATAACGCGGCGATAGCTTTCCGTCAGCCTTCCATTGATGGCGCTCCAGTCGCGCTCGCGGGCCGCGTCTCGCGCCTGGTGCCCCATCCGCGCGCGCTCGTCGGCGTCGCGCAGCAGGCGCTCGCACTGCTGCGCCAGGTGGGCGGGGTCGTTGGGGCGGGCGATGAACCCGGTCCGCCCCGGCTGCACCAGGTCCGGCGGGCCACCCTTGTCGACGACGACGGTGGGAAGTCCCGATGCCTGCGCCTCGAGCACCACGTTGCCGAACGTCTCGGTGGTCGAGGGAAAGACGAACACGTCGCCGCTGGCGTACCACCGTGCCAGCGCCTCGCCGCTCTGGTGCCCGGCAAAGTGCGCGTCGGGCAGCGCGGCCTGCAGCTCGCCTCGCATCGGCCCGTCTCCTACGAGAACCAGGCGGTACATGTTTCCGCGCTGCCGCAGGATGCGGTCCATCTCCACCAGGTCGGCCATGTCCTTTTCCTTCACCAGCCGGCTTACCATCAGCAGAACGGGCGTATCGGGGTCCGCGCCGGCCTGCGCGCGCAGCTCCGCGGCGCGGTGATCAGGAGAAAAACGCGCCAGGTCGATCCCCCGTGACCACAGCTCGGTGTTGGTGATGCCGTGCTCCGCCAGCTCGGCGATGATGCTGTCCGACGGCGCGTACACCCGCTCGCACTTTTCATAGAACTTCCGCAGCTGCCGCCAGCCGAACCCCTCGGCCCAGGGTACGCCGTAGTAGCGAAAGTACGAGACAAAGTGCGTGTGAAAGCTGCTGACGACGGGAATCCCCCGCTTGCGCGCCCACCCCTGCGCCCGCGACGCCATGGGCGTGGGGCTGACCAGGTGCACCAGGTCCGGCTTCCACTCGTCCAGCTGGCGCCCCATGGAGCCCAGCACGGGAAGGGTGACGCGATAGTCGGGATACAGGGGAAAACGGACGTATCGCACGGGCCGCACGCGTCCGCTCCACGACACGTCGGGACCGGGGACGAAGGGCGAGTAGACGCGAAAGTCGACCCCGTTCCGCTCCAGAAAGCCGAAGAGCTGCGCCAGCGTGCGCGACACGCCGTCCACGTGCGGGAGCAGGCTCTCGGTAAAGTAGACTACCTTCATGCGCCGGCCCGGCTCCCGGTGGCGTGCTGCGTCGATGACGTTGAGTGCACCAGCGGACGTGCTGTGGTTGCAGGGGGATTCGCGGGCAATCTACCAGCCGGGGCGCGATGGTGACAGAGTGCGCCTCTGCCGCGCGGGGGATGGGGCGGTGAACGGAATCCCCGAACCTCGCGCCAGCGCCCGTCGTCCCGAGAAGGATGACGGGTTTCGCATCCGGATGGTTGAAGGGTGCCGGGTGCGGCGCTACCGCGGCACGGGGTGAGCGCTCCGCTTGGCGCGAACCATCCCGATGGGGAGCGGGACTTGAAAGAAGCCGCCGAATGTGCTAAAGTACCGGAACCCGCCACTTTCGTGGAACCGATTCCGCACCTATTACCCGGCGTGCGGTCACACCCGTCGGCTTTCAACACAACCTGAGGCAGCAATGAGCGAAGAGCGCGAAGATACCACGATCTACACCGCCGTGATGAACCACGAGGAGCAGTATTCCATCTGGCCGGCGGACCGCGAGCTGCCGCAGGGGTGGACGGCGGTCGGCAAGCCCGGCCTGAAGGCCGAGGTGCTTGCCTGGATCGAGGAAGTGTGGACGGACATGCGTCCCAAGAGCCTGCGCGACGCGATGGCCGCCCAGGGCGCCTGATCGCTCGCTTTCAGCTACATCGCTCAGCCCCCTCCGCCTGGTGCGCGAGGGGGCTGAGTTCGTTGTAGGGGCCGGCATTACAGGATTGGGCCTCACACGGAGTCAACGGAGTTAACGGAGTTTTTTCGTGGCGTTTCCTCTGATCTCGCGGTTCGGGAGAAGAATGGGTTTCACGCAGAGTTACCAGAGTTAGCAGAGTTTTCTCGTGCGTTTCTTCTGACTCACGCTTCGAAGGGCAGATTCCTGGTGTCGGGTGCGGGTGTGGGATGTCGACGAGGCACAATCTTTTGTAAGGGTGTCGGGAACGGGAGGTAGATGGAATGCGGCAGGGGGCCATCCGCATTTTTTTGAGGAGGGATGCGGATCGGTGGATGCGCTTCCGCGGCACACGGAAGCAGGCGGCATGCACCACCTGATGCGCGATCTCGAGATCCATCCGCTGCGTCTTAAATCGTCGGAGCGCAACGTCAGGGTGCAGCCGCGCGGCTGCACCTGGAGCCGATCGGCTGCACCTCATCCGTCCGCATCAATCCGCTAAACGTATCCATATCAACAACTTGGCATTTGATGGAATCCGGTCCCGCGGTTGCTTTGTCGGTCGGCGCAGGACGCGATCGACATCGACCGAAATCAACCGGAGCTGGACGGATGCGGAGCAAGACCATTCTTGGCGCGGCGGGCGTGATGGCGGCGCTGGCGCTTTGGGCGGGACAGGCGGGGGCGCAGGCGTTCCCGGCTGAAAAGGCGGCGCAGGTGCGCGCGGCGGTGGCGGAGTGCACGGCGGCCGGCGCCCGCAAAGACGAGACGGCGGCGCGGCCGGCGATCACGCAGGCAACGGCACTGCTGCGCGAGTGGATGCAGGCGGAGCCGCGCGGGGTGGAGCCGCGGGTGCGCCTGGCTGCCGTCCGCGTGCGGTGCGAGATCCCGTTCACCGACATGATGGGCGCGGGCTCGCTGGTCGGGCAGGCCAACGGGCTGCTGGAAGAGGCGCTGCAGATCGACTCCACGCACTGGGAGGCGCGCTTCAGTCTGGCGATGAACCACTTTCACACGCCGGAGTTCCTGGGGCGCACACCCGACGCCATCCGCCACCTGGAGACCCTGTTGCGCCAGCAGGGGGACGCCGCGCAGCCGCACTTCGCGGAGACGTACCTGTACCTGGGCGACCTGTACCGCCGCACCGGCCGCGTGGACGAGGCGACGGCACTCTGGCGGCGCGGGGCGGCGCTGTTTCCGGCGGACGGACGCTTCGCGGAGAAGCTGGGTACGGGCGGCGGCGCGTCCGCATCCACTCCGGCGGCGCGGGACAGCAACCGCGTGGTGGTGATGGAGGCGATCACCGTGGAGGGCGGCACGCGGATGGACGACACGCGCAGCGCGGTGGCCCTGAAGCGTGTGGACGTGCTGACCACGCCGGGCGGCACGGCGGACGTAATGCAGGCGTTCCAGACCGCCCCCGGCGCCACCCGCGCATCCGAGGGGAGCGACCTGTACGTGCGCGGCGGCGACCCGGCCGAGGCGCCGGTGTTCGTGGACGGCGCGCGATTGTTCTATCCCGGACGCTACGAGACGCTGAACGGGGCAACGTTCGGCATCCTGGACAGCCAGGTGCTGGACGCGGCGTACTTCAGCAGCGGCGGCTTTTCGGCACGCTACGGCGACGCGCTCTCCGGCGTGCTGGACGTACGGACCATCGGCCGGCCGGGCACGCGCACGCTGGCGCTGAACGCCAACACCGTGCAGCTGGGCACCAGCCTGCGCTTGCCGATGGCTCCCAGCGTGGGTGCGTGGGCGAGCGTCCGCGGCACGGACGCGGGGCTCATGCTGGCGATGCACGGCCGCGCGGACGAGTTTGCGCGCGCACCCGCCGCGCTGGAGGGGATGGCCGGCGTAGTGTGGGAGCCGCGCGCGGGGAGCGAGGTCAAGCTGACGGCGATGGCGGACGAGGACGCGCTGGCCCGCGAGGTGGACGCGTACGGCTACTCCGGCCCGTTCCGCAGCCGCGGGTCCAACCGCCTGGCCGCGCTCAGCGGCCGCACGCTGCTGGGCGAGGGGCGGGTGGCCCTGCGCGGCGCCCTTTCGGCGTCGCGGCGGCAGACGCGGTTCCGCTTCGGCGTGCTGGACCGCGAGCGCACGGACCGCGGCGCCACGGCGCGGGTGGATGCGGACGTGTCGCTGGCGGGCGGCGGGCGCGTCTCCTTTGGCGCGGAAGGGGCCTGGATGGACAACGCGCAGGCCGGCATCGTCCCCTCCACCGACCGCCTTGCCCCCGGCTCGCCCGCTGACCCGCTGGACAGGGGCGAGGACGCGCGGCACGTGGGCGGCTACGTGGAGGCGGAACGCGCCCTTTCGCCGTCGCTGGCGGTGATCGCGGGGATGCGCGCCGACCAACTGCCGGGCGAGGACGCGTGGAGCGCGGATCCGCGGCTGGCGCTGGCCTATCGTGCGGGCGGCTGGACGCTGCGGCTGGGCGGCGGCGCGTTTCACCAGGGCCGCTGGCGCACGAAGTACCGGGTGCCCGAGGCCGGCTCCCCCGCCGGCACGCCGACGAGCGCGCGGCACCTGGTGCTCGGCGCGGAGCGGGGCGGCGAGCCGTCGCTGAAGGTGGAAGGGTACGTGAAGCGCTACGGGGACTACGTGCCGGACGGCGACGGGCCGCGGATCGAGGCGGGGCGCGTCGCCGGGGTGGACGCCATCGTACGCTGGAGCGAGCAGCGCCGGCTGAACGGGTGGATCACCTACTCGTACCTCGACGGCCAGGTGGAGCTGGCGGATGGGCGGACGGCGCCCAGCGCGGTGGACGTGCGCCACTCGCTGACGGGCGTGGCGCGCTGGAGCTTTCGCCCCAGCTGGGAGCTGGGGAGCACGCTGCGCGTGGGATCGGGCAAGCCGTTCACCGCCATCACCGGCGGCGGCGAGGACGCGGACGGCCGCGTGGTCCCCGTCTACGGCGCGCCGAACGGGGCGCGGCTCCCCACCTACCGCCGCCTGGACGCACGGGTCACGCGCTACGTCCCCATGCGCGCCGGCGTAGGCGTGGTGTACCTGGAGACGCTGAACCTTCTGGACACGAAGAACGTCGCGGGGTATACCTACGGCGCCGGCTTCGCGGAGCGCCGCCCGACGCTTTCGTACTTCTCGCGGCGCACCCTTGTCCTGGGCCTGGGGCTCACCTTCTGATGAACACGCTCGCCGCGGCGGTGGCGTTCTTTGCCCTGGGCGTCACCTTCATGGGCACGGCGCTGCTGCTGCTCTTCAACCCGCGCGCATCCTCCGTCCGCTGGTTCTCCCTCTTTCAGCTCTCGCTGATGGTGTGGCTGGCGGCGCAGGGGTGGGCGTACGCCACGGACGGCTGGGACTGGCTGGGGCCCGTCGTCAGCGGCGCCGTGCACATGGCGCCGGGGCTGTTCCTGGCCTTTTCCATCCACGAGAACCGCGCGTCCAATCTCGGCGCGGTGGCGGCCATCCTGCTGGCGCTGGCGCTGCTGCCGCTGGACCTGGCGTCCGTGAACGCACGGGCGTCGGAGCTGGTGCTGCTGGCGTGGACGGTGGGCGCGTGGAGCGTGGCCACGCTGCTGTTCGTGCGAAAGATGAAGCACGAGGCCGGCACCCCGCGCGAAAAGCGCATCGGCCGCACGGTGCTGATCCTGATGACGATGGTGATGCCCGTGGGCGTGGTGGGCGGCATTCTGACGCGCGGCGAGACCGGCGTCTTTATCATGCCGCTGGCCATGGTGTGGATCCAGGGGCTGCTCTTTTACGGCGTGGCGCGGCTGCGATTCTACGACATCGAGATCCGCGCCGTGCGCACGGGCGAGCTGGCGGCCGCGGCGGCGGAGCAGGAGCGGCTGGCGATCGTGGGCGAGCTGAGCGCGTCGCTGGCGCACGAGATCCGCAACCCGCTCACCGGCGTGCGCTCGCTGGCCCAGCGGCTGGCGGAGGAGCAGATCCCGGAGGACAAGCGCCGCCGCTACGCCTCCGTGATCCTGGAGGAAGTCGGCCGCGTGGAGCGCCTGGTCGCCAACCTGCTGGGCATCGCGAAGCGGGCGCCGCGGGTGCGGGATGCCGATGCGCGCACGCCGCTGGCCCCGCTCTTCGACGACCTGGCGCTGCTGGTGACGGGCCGCGCGGAAAAGGCCGGCGTCCGCGTTTTGGTGGATGCGCACGGCGTGGCGGCGCACTCCTCCCGCGAGCCGCTTGCCCAGGCGCTGCTGAACCTGCTGCTGAACGCCATCGACCACACCCCCGCCGGCGGCACGGTCTCCCTCGCCGCACGACCGGTGGAGGGCGGGACGGCGATCGCCGTGCGCGACCAGGGGCCCGGCGTGCCGCGCGAGCAGCGGGAGCGCATCTGGGAGCCGTTCCACACCGGCGGCGGCGGAACCGGGCTTGGCCTCGCCGTCGTGCGCCGCGTCGCGCGGGAGGAGGGGTGGACGGTGGATGTGGACGATGCCTCCGGCGGCGGCGCCGAGTTCCGCATCGTCATCCCCACCGCCCTTCCCGCCGATGCCGCCCGCTCGACGGATCCCGCCCCGGTGTCTGCCCCCCGATGAGGCCGTCAGCGCGCGGCGACGACCTCCGTCCGCACCCACTCCGCCAGCGCCTGCGTGAACGCGGGCATCAGCTCGCGCGTGGAATCGTCGATGAAGGAGTGTCCGGCGCCGGGGATCACGACCACGCGGCCGTTGCGCTTGCCGGCGCTGGCAAAGCCGCTCCGCAGCCGCTGGACGCTGGTGGCGACGGGGACGTTGTCCTGCTCGTCATCCGCGCCCAGCAGCACCAGCACGGGCTGGCGCAGCACGATCCAGTACGGCATGGGATCGTACGCGTACGACTTGCGGAGGAAGGTCCAGATCCGCGCGTCCCGGGCGGCGGGAAAGCCCTCGGCCACGGGGCGGGCGTCGGTGCCCAGCGCGTGCTGGCGGGCCTGCTCGTACGCCGCCCAGTCGCCGTCGATCAGGTACTCGCCGGCGGCGCGGTTCAGCGCCAGCACCTCGGCGACGGCCGCGTCGGAAAGGCCGGCCTGCCGCGCGGTGTTGCCCATCTCGTGAAAGCTTTGCTCCGCGTAGCTCACCGCTGCGCCGGACACGTCGATCACAAAGGCGACGTCCGGCGACCGCGAGGCGGCCAGCGGCGCGATCCATCCGCCCTGGCTGAGCCCCGCCAGCCCCACGCGCGCCGGGTCGATCTCCGGCCGGGCGCGGAGCGCGGCAAGGCCGGCGAGCGCATCGCCAGCCAGGTCGTCGAAGCCGGCGATCTGCCAGTCGCCACCGGAGGCGCCGCTCCCGCGCTTGTCAGTGAGCAGCACGGCCACCCCCGCGCGCACCAATTCCTCGGCGATGGCGCGCGCCCACGGATTGGTGCGGTCGCTGCGCCCGGAACCCTGGATGATGACGGTGCCCGGCACCGGGCCCCGGGCATCCGGCAGCATCAGCAGCCCGGCAAGCGCCACGTCGCCGTTCGCGTAGCGCACCTCCTCCGTCCGATAGTCAGGCTCGGCCGCGGGCGTCTGCGCGTGGAGAGCCACGGGCGCGAGCAGGCAGAAGGAAATCAGCAGTCGGATCATTCGATTGAAGAGAAGGAGGTCAGGATACGGACGGATCGGGCCGTGCGGCCGCCACTCTCCCGCGACGAGCCACGGGACAGGCGGTTGGATGCGGGAACGAGTGCCGTAGTTGGAATCGCTCCCCGGATTGCGTGCGTGCTGATGCTGATCACTCTTGCCGCGGTTCCTATTCACGCGCAGCCGCACCTGCCCCCTTCGAACACGATGGCGGCGGAGCGGGCGCACGCGCTCTGGCAGTCGGCCGGGGTGCCCGGGATGGCCGTCGCGATCGCGCAGGGAGGTCAGGTGACGTGGAGCGCAGGCTTCGGCTGGGCGAACGTGGCGGACAGCGTCCGAGCGACGCCGTCGACGGTCTTCGGCATCGGCAGCGTGTCAAAGCCGCTGGCCGCCGCGGCGCTGATGCGGCTGGTGGAAGGGGGAACGATGGAGCTGGACGCGCCGGTGCAGCGCTACGCCGCGTCCTTTCCGGACAAGGACGCGCCCGTCACGATCCGGCAGCTGGCCGGGCACCAGGGCGGCATCCGCCATTACGAGCCGCGGGACTTTGGGCGCGCCACGCGGCCGCGTACGGCCACGGAGGCGGTCGCCATCTTCGCGGATGATCCACTCGTCGCGCCGCCGGGGACGCGCCACGCGTACTCCAGCTACGGCTACGTGCTTCTGAGCGCCGCCATGGAGTCCGCCGCCGGCCGCGGCTTCCTGCCGCTGATGCACGACGAGGTCTTCGCCCCGCTGCGGATGGAGCGTACCGGCGTGGAGCCGCTGAAGGATTTCGATCCCAGGCGCGCCGTGCAGTACGCGGGGTGTCCCGCCGCCTGCGCGCCGTCGCCGTACGTGGAGTACGCAGGCACCTGGGCGGGCGGCGGCTTTACGTCGACCGCCATCGACCTGGCGCGCTTTGGCGGTCAGCTGCTGGAGGGGAGCTTTCTGCGGCGCGAAACGCTGGAGGTGATGTGGACACCCCAGCGCACCGCCGCGGGCGAGGACACGGGCTACGGCATCGGCTGGCGCGTGGGCCGCGACGCCGCGGGCCGCCGCATCGTGCACCATGGCGGACGCACGCATCAGCTGCGCGCCTTTCTGCTCCTGTATCCCGACCACGACGTCGCCATCGCCGTCTTGGCCAACGGCCCCGCCGACTTCGTGGAGGCGGAGGTGGGACGCATCGCGGAGCCGTTTCTGCCACGCCGCTGATGGTCAGATCCGTACGTGCGGTGGCGGGTGAAGTCTCGTTGTCTCACCTGTATGCTTTGTTTACATTCGGTGCATGCGTATCTATCTTGACACATGCACGATCCAGCGCCCGACCGACGAGACGCAGGAAGCTAACGTTCGGCTGGAGGCGCAGGCGATCACGGAAGTGGTTGCGCTCATTGAAGCTGGTGAGGTGCAACTTGTAAGCTCCGCCGTGTTGAAGATCGAGCACGAGCGCAATCGTAACCGTATGCGCCGAGGAGCAAGTGCGCAGGTGCTCGCGCTAGCCACTGAAGTCGTTGAGATTGACGAAGCCGTAGATCAGCGCACGGAGTCGTATCAGATGCTCGGGCTAAAGGAGCTTGATGCAGCACACCTGGCGTGCGCCGTGCAGGCGGGAGTGGACTTCTTGTGCACCTGTGACTACAGGTTCCTGCGCCGGGCGAGAAAGTTGGAAACCGGCTTGACGCGCGTGGTAAGTCCATTAGAGTTGATTCAGGAGGTAAAACGATGAGTACGACTGTGAAGCCGCTGACGGAAATCACCGAGGAGGCGATCGCCATCCTCAGCCGTGAGATGGGCGTAGCGAATACGCTGCGCTTCCTCAGCCAGTTCACCGCTGGCAACGGAAATTATACGGAAGAACGCGATGTTCATGAACGCGATCTTTCCGTTAAGGAAATCTTTGCGGAAGCCCGCCGAAGACAATCGCTTGGCTCACGCTGAGCGGCAGCCGCGCGGCCGAGCTGCCCGCGCTTGCGCTCCGTCCCACTCAGCCAGCCCGTCGAGCCATCGGCGGGCTTTCGTCCATCCACACCCCTTCACTCCGCCCCCACTGATGCGCATCCTGGTCGTTGACGACGAGCGGGCGATCCGGTTTTCGCTGGCGGAGCTGCTGGAGAGCGACGGGCACGACGTGCGTGAGGCGGAGCACGCGCCGGCCGCGCTCGCCGCGCTGGACGAGGCGCCGGCGGACCTGGTGCTGAGCGACCTCACCATGCCCGCCATGGACGGCCTGGCGCTGCTGGAGGAGGTGCGCGCCCGCCATCCCGCCACCCTCTTTGTCCTGGTCACCGCGCACGGCGACGAGCGCACGGCGGTGCGTGCGTTGCGCGAGGGCGCGTACGACTACGTTCCCAAGCCGTTCGACAACGAGGAGATCCGCGCGCTCGTCCGCCGCGCGCGCGAGGTGCTTTCGCTGCGGGCGGAGAACGCACGGCTGCGGACGGAGGTGGCGGGGGAGTTCCGCGGGCTGATTGGTGACTCGGCGGCGCTGCGCGAGACGGTGCGCGTCATCCGCCGCGCGGCGCCCACCGACGCCACCGTGCTGGTGACCGGCGAGAGCGGCACCGGCAAAGAGCTGGTCGCGCGGGCGCTGCACGGCGAGAGCCGGCGCCGTGCGGCCCCGTTTGTGGCCCTCAACTGCTCCGCCCTCCCCGGCGAGCTGGTGGAGCGCGAGCTGTTTGGCCACCTGCGCGGCGCCTTTACGGGCGCCGACCGCGGCGCGGAGGGGTTGTTCGAGGCCGCGGACGGCGGAACGCTGTTCCTGGACGAGGTGGGCGACCTGGCCCCCGCCGCGCAGGCCAAGCTGCTGCGCGCCCTGGAGGAGCGGCAGATCACCCGGCTGGGATCTACCAGGCCCGTCGCCGTGGACGTGCGCGTGGTCGCCGCCACCCACCGGCCGCTGGAGCAGATGGCCGCCGGCGGCGCCTTTCGCGAGGACCTGCTCTACCGCCTTCAGGTGATTCCGCTGCACATCCCCCCGCTGCGCGAGCGCCGCGAGGACGTGATGCCGCTGGCGCTGCACTTTCTGGCGCACTTCGCGGGCAAGTACGGGCGCCAGGTCCGCGGCTTCAGCGAGGGCGCGCGCCGGCTGCTGCTGTCGTACGACTGGCCGGGGAACGTGCGCGAGCTGCGGAACGCCACGGAGCGCGCGGCCGTGATGGCGGAGGGGGAGCAGATCGAGCCGCGCGACCTGCCGGCGCAGCTGGCGGAGAGCCGCGCGCCCGTGGGTCCGGTGGATGCCGCGCTGGCGAACCTGCCGTTCGCCGAGGCGCGCGACCGGGCGCTGGACGCGTGGGAGCGGCGCTTTCTGGCGGCCGCGCTGGAGCGGCACGGCGGCAACGTGAGCGCCACCGCCCGCGCGCTGGACTTGCACCGCCAGAGCCTGCAAAAGCGGCTGCGCGCCCTGGACCTTACGCGCGAAGCGCCCGGCGAAGGGCCGGGCGCCTCGGAGTAGCTCGCCGCCGCGCCGTGCTCCCGGTCAGGGGAACATCGGCGGCGGAACGAACCCCGTGGTGTCGGTGGGCGGCACGTCCGGAAGCTGGGGCGTGCCGCTGTCCGTCAGGTTGCTGGACGCCGTGGGGCTGTTCCCGTCGCAGGCCGCTCCCGACGCGGTTGCGATCACGATCGCTGCGGCGGCGAAGATGCGTCTGGCATACATCGGATCACTCCCGTTTTCCTGCGTCTGCCGGTGCCCGCATTCAGCGGCGGGCGTGGGCGGGAGCGTTTTGCATCTACCGTGCCTGAAACGAGTTACGCCAGAAGCACATCGCCGCTTCGGACGACGCGTACCCATCGAAAATCGGGCGAACTGCTGGGGGGTACAGAGGAACAGACAAAAACCAGAGATGCAGAGAGAGATGTTTTCCTCTGCATCTCTGGCTTTCCCTGTTCCTTATAGTTATTCCGGAGTTATCCACGGGCTGCGAGGAGAGTGCCCCCACGCGTTGCTCCCCGCAGCAGGTTGTGGATAACTCCGCCGGAAGCTTGTTTTTCGCACACACGCACCGCCGCGCTACGGATAACTG